>SUVL01000004.1:102471-127006 GCA_015062005.1 Akkermansiaceae bacterium | reverse complement strand
TCCGGCGTAGCTCAGCGGAAGAGCGGATGACTGTTAATCATTAGGTCGTTGGTTCGATCCCAACCGCCGGAGTCAGAGAAGCCCAGCAAGTCAACTTGCCGGGCTTCTTTGTTTTTCCTTGCCAAGGCGCTTAGCGCAGTGTATGCTAACCACAACCAATCCACTAAAAGTATATGGAATTCAATTTTGAAGCTCTTGAGAAGAAAGGGTTGAAGCTCAACCCCGCCCCGTCCCCGGTCGGTTCCTATGTGCAGTGCATCCGCACCGGCAACTACCTGCACCTCTCCGGTGGTATCTCCATCAACGGTGATGTGGCCATCTACGGCAAACTGGGTGCGGAAGTAAGCATTGAGGAAGGCCAGCGCGCCGCCCAGGCAGCCATTCTGAACCGCCTGGCGGTAGTCCAGGCTGAGCTGGGCAGCTTTGCCCCGCTGCGCAAGATTGTGGCGGTGAACGGCTTTGTGAACTGCACCCCGGATTTCACCGACCAGGCCAAGGTGCTCAACGGCGCCTCCGACCTGCTGGTGGAGCTGCTGGGTCCGGAAGCAGCCCACACCCGCTCTGCCGTGGGCGTGCCGAGCCTGCCGCTGGGCGTGGCCGTGGAAATCAACATGATTGTGGAGTTCGACCCCTCCGCCTGCTGAATCCATCATCAACCGGGAGAGTGCCATGGCCACCATCGTACTGGGAGTCTGCGGCTCCATAGCCGCCTGCAAAACCGCCGGAGTCGCCTCACGCCTCGTGAAGCTGGGGCATGAGGTACACTGTGTGTGTACCCCGGCGGCTCTGGAGTTTGTGACTCCGCTCACGCTCATGACACTCTCCCGCAACCCGGTTATCACCACCTTTGAGGATGAAACCGGCAGCTGGGTTCCGGTGCATATTGACCTGGCCCAACGGGCGGACGTGCTGGCCGTGGTGCCCGCCTCCGCCAACACCATGGCCTGCATGGCCCACGGCCAGTGTCCGAACGCCCTCACCAGCCTCTACCTGGCATACCGCGGCCCGGTGCTCATCTTCCCCGCCATGAACAGCATGATGTGGGACCACCCCGCCACCCAGGCCAACGCCGCCACCCTGGCTGCAAGGGCGCAGCACCGCATCATCGGTCCCGCAGAAGACGGCATGCTGGCTTGCGGCACCTGCGGCAAAGGCCGCCTGGTGGAGGATGAGCTCATTGTCCGGGAAATCCTGGCAGCCCTGGTTCCGTAAGGAAAGGGGCAACCGTTAGGCGGCGGACGCATAACATTGCTTGCAAACGGATGGGAGCGGGGGCATACTGTGCACATGCCATCACTGCACATGATAACCTTCCGCTGTCAGGAGGCTCTCTTTGAGCGCCTGGAAAGATTTGCCCGGCAGCGCGGGCTGGACCGCACCTCGGTGCTCAAGCTTGCGCTGCACTACTACCTGAACTGCCTGAGCGGCCGGAGCTCCAATCCACCGAGCTGAGGCCATGGAATAACCCACCAGCCGCACCCAGCCAGGCGCCTTTGCTCCGCAAGCGTGCCTGGCTGCCCTGTGCCTGCAGGTCGAGCGCATCGTAAGTGCCCTGGGAGCGGATGGTATTGGCCTCCTGAAGGGCAGCGTTGGTGCGGTTGTTAATATCGTCCTCCAGGCGGGTAGCGAGGTCGCGCTCGCGCACCTCCGCCGTGCCGGAGGAGAGGATGCCGGAGGCAGCGGCATCAGCCCGGGCGGTGGCAAGCTGCATCTGCGCGTTGCGCTGCTCGCGGCGGTTATTCTCCATGGCAGTGCGGGTGAGGGCGCCTGCCTGGTTTTCGGCCAGGCGGCGGCGTTCGTCGGCAGCTGCGTTGAATTCGCGGGCTTGTTTGCGTTCGGCAGAAGCCTCCAGGGCCTTGCCCGCCACAGTAGCGGCGGTAGTCAGTATAGTTGCGGCTGTTGTAAATCCCATGCCCAGGGTTTTACCCCGGAAGCTGGTTAAAAAGCCAGTTCATTCCGCAAGGGGTAACCACTTTCCATGCGGCACTGTGCGCCTGGGCAAATCACTTGTCCACACCGCGACGAGCAACCACCTTCACAGGCACCGGGAGGGGCATGGCCAGGCCGTCCACCATGCGCTCGCGCTCCTCCAGATTCAGCCCGCTGATGAAGAAGGAACAGCCCAGCTCCGCATGCACCACCGGAGCGCAGACCAGTGAACCATTCAGCAGGATGGCCAGGCGGTCCTGCCCCTGGCGCATGCTCCGGGTGAGCCGCGCCAGCGTGTCGCCGCCGCGCGCGGTGAGTTCCACATCAATATGCTCCTGCACCACATCAATGGCAGCGCTCTCCACCTCCAGCTCCGTCACCAGCAATTCCTCCTCTGCGGCAGCCTCGGGGCGCTGCACAACCATATATTCATAGTGCCCGGAGCCATCTTCCGGCGAAACGACGCGGTACTCCACCAGCATATAGCCAGGCAACCGGAGCCGGGCGGGCAAGGGGGGAATCTGCGGGGCAGATTCATACTCCTCCGGATGTTCCTCATACGCCACCATGGCAGTTTCATAATCCACCAGGAGCTCGTGGACCTCGCCATCGCACACCAGTATTTCGCTGTCAGGATGCACGCGGAGCAACAGCATGGACGTGCGCTCATTCAGGATATATTCGATTTCATCGAGCGTTTCGGTGTACTCCTCCATGCTGGGGATAAGACCGTTGCTCACCCGCACCAGGAAGTTCCGCCCCTCGCGCCGCACCTGCACCCCGCGCAAGCCCACCAGTTCGCAGCGGAACTGAATAGCCGCCATCATGCGCTCCTCCTCCCGGCCGGTCACCTCACCCTCACACTGGGGTTCCAGCACCAGCTCGCGCTCAGGGAGCACCGCCACTTCTGCCGCAGGTTCCGGGAGCTTCACCCCCGCAATCGGCGCCAGTGTGGTCAGAATCCCCAGCAGCAAGGTCAATAGCGACATAGGGCTATTCTAACATGTGCCCCTATGAATGCAAGGCAATTATTGGGTCAAAGCGCGCGCACGCGTATAAAATGACGTCCTGCGGACTTGACGCAGAGCAAAAAACTGGCAGAATGGTGCGGTTCACCTATTAGCATCATGTTCCAGTTCTTACAGAGCATCATTCACACACCGGCCTTCTACTTCATCGTGGGCATTCTGCTCATCGTGCTGTTTTTCTGGTATCTGGCAGCCGAGGAAGACAAGGTAAAGCGCAACGCGGGCACTTTCTTCATCATTGGCCTGTGCTCCTTCTCGTTGCTTTCACTGTTCCTCAACGGCATGCATTACGGCATTGACATCCGCGGCGGTGTGGAGCTCACCCTGGAGGTGCAGCCCAAGCTGAATGACCATGGCGAAATACAGCCCCCCACGCAGGAAGACATGCAGCAGGCCTGCGATATCCTGAATGAACGACTGAACGCCACCGGCACCAGCGAAGTGCAGATTCTGCACTCCGGCAACAAGATTCTCATCCAGATTCCCCAGCAGGACAGCGACCCCGAAAAGAACAAGGAGAAGCTCGACTCCATGGTGAAAACCCTCACCAAGATGGCCAAACTGGAACTGCTGGCCGTCTACCCCGAATCCGAACGCGTCATCGGCGATGCTGATACCTACGAACTGATTCAGGCCTATGAGCAGAAGATGGATGCCTACAACGCCGAACTGGCCGCCGGTAACACCAAGGCCCGCAAGCCCGCCATGCCCCGCATCCCCTCCAAGTTCGGTCTGAATGACTACATGATTCTGCCCTACCCCCACATCAACGAGGAAACCGGCGAGCCCGAGGTGGACAAGCACGGCCGCCCGGTGGTGGAATACATGGTGCTGCAGAAGCCCTATGCCGCCATGCAGAAGGATGTGTACATCACCGGTAAGGAAGTTTCCCGCGCCCAGCCGGACTACGTGCGCAAGGGCTATGTGGACGTGGTGCTCAACCGCACCGGTGCCGACCGCATGGGCCGCCTGACCGGTGCCATGCAGATTGGCCGCGACCGCCTGGCCGTGGTGCTCAACAACCAGATCAAGTGCGCCCCGGTGGTGCAGGCTGTGCTTCACAAGGATTTCAACATCAGCGGTCTGAATGGCAAGGGTGAGCCGGAGGACATCTCCAAGGCCCTGGCCAACCCGCTCTCCAGCGACCTGAAGGTGGAAGGCCGCAAGGACGTATCCGCCCAGCTGGGTCAGAGCGCCCTGGAGCAGAGCGGTATCGCCGGCGCCGTGGGTCTGCTCGGCATCTTCGCCTTCTGCTACTGGTACTACCGCTCCGCCGGCATGGTGGCCATGGTGGGCCTGACCTTCAATGCCATTGCCCTGCTTGGCCTGATGAGTCTCTTCGGCTTCGTGCTCACCCTGCCGGGTATCGCCGGTATCGTGCTGACCATGGGGGTGGCCGTGGACGCCAACGTGCTCATCTACGAACGCATGCGCGAAGAGCGCGCTGCGGGCCGTCCCTTCCTGGTCTGCCTGCGCCAGGCCTACGAAAAGGCCTTCTCCGCCATCTGGGACTCCAACATCACCTCCCTTATCACCGCCGTCATCCTTTTCTGGATTGCAAGCGGTTCCATCAAGGGCTTTGCCGTGACCACGAGCGTGGGTATCATTACATCGCTGATCGGTGCGGTGGTGGTCACCCGAGTGCTCTTCTTCTGGGCAGAGCACCTGGGGCTGCTCAAGGAATTCGCCTTCGCCCGCGCTCCCTTCCAGGGCAAGGTGTTTGACTTCATGAAATACCGCAAGCACGCCATGATTGGCTCCTCGGTCATCCTGATTCTCGGTCTGGCCTACTCCGTGTTCGTGCGTGGCGAAAGCGCTCTGGGCGTGGACTTCATGGGCGGTTCCACCTCCACCTACGTGGTGCCCGCCGATTCCAAGCTCGACTACAAGCAGCTGGAAAACTATGTGGAAAATATGAAGCTTTCCAAGAAGGCTACCACGCAGCAGTTTACCTCTGCCACGGATACCAGCATCAAGATCCGCTGCGCCAGCAAGGAAGAAGCTCAGCGCATTGACACTGAGCTGCGTGCCAACGTGCCCGGCGTGAAGGAGCTCCAGGCTCCCTCCATTGAGGAAGTGAGCGCCGCCCTGGGTTCAGCCTTCTTCAAGACAGCCATCATCGCCCTGGCTGCCGGTATGCTCGGCATCACCATCTACCTGGCCATCCGCTTCGAATGGTCCTTCGCCATGGGTGCCTTCTTCTCCACCCTGCACGACGTGCTGGCCATCATCATCCTGGTGGTGGTGCTGGGTACCGAGCTGAGCATCATCCACATCGGCGCCTTCCTGACCGTAGCCGGTTACTCGATTAACGATACCATCGTGATTTACGACCGTATCCGCGAGCACCTGCGCCTGGCAGACCCCAACGAGAAGCTGATTGACATCATGAACGGTGCCATCAACACCACGCTGTCCCGTACGCTGCTCACCTCCGGTTCCACCATCGCAGCCCTGATTGCGCTGCTGGCGCTGGGTGGCCCCTCCATGTGGGACTTCTCCATCACCATGCTCATGGGTATCTTCATCGGCACCTACTCCTCCATCTACATCGCTTCCCCTGTGGTGCTGTACTTCGATAACCGCGGAGACCTCCGCAAGGAGCTGCAGGAAGCAGAGGACGCGGCAGGTGCTTAATTACACGACGGACCCGGTGTGACCCGCAAGATCTTCCACTCACTGCTTCTGCTCTTTGCCGCTGTGTTTGCGGCTGCCGTGTGGGGCTCTGTGGATTGCGGCGCGCGCCTGGACTCCCCTTCCCTCACCCCTGAGATGGAAATCCATCTCAGGGGTCTTATCTACTTCCATTTCGCCCTGGCCCAGCTCGCCATCCTGGCTGCAATCATCCTGGTGTACTGTTACCACTGGAAATGGAAGAGGTATTACCTGATTGTGAGCTACAATGAGCGGGGGATCGGGCTCAACCCGCCCGGCATCCGCATGCCGCAGCGGCGAGTCTACCGCTGCCACCTGGGCAACCTTGCCACGGCACTTCTCCCCCCCTCCGGCGCACCGGTGCTGGTGTACCCCATGTTCATGCTCAGCGGCACCAGCAGCGGCCGCAAACTGGTGGAAGGGCTGCAACAGGCCTACCACAGCTCTGCCGTGGAGCCTATGCTCTATTTCCAACCGGTGCTGGGAGCCTCCCCCTGGCTGGTGGAAGCAGCCGCCCGTTTCATCCGCCCGCAGCTGACGGCAGACACCGCCGTGCTGGTGGTGGCACACGACTCCACCCTGCCCGAGCCGCCGCCGGAGCCTGCCCTCTTCTGCCGCCGCCTGCGCGAACTCCTGCCCGGCACGGAAATCACCCTGGGTTATTTCAACCAGACTCCCGCTGCGCGCGGTGTACTGCCACAGATGTCGGCTTCTCGCGTGCTGATACTTCCCTTCCTGCTCACAGAAGGTATCCACACCAGCCGCGACCTCCCCACTGAAGCAGACGCTGCCGCCTGCGGCAAAACCATCACCCGCCTGCCGGCCCTCGCTCATCTCCTCCACGACCCTGCATGAAACTCGCCCTCAAAGTAACCCCTGGTGCCAGAAAAAACGAAATCCTCGGCTGGGAGGATGACTACCCCCAGGTGGGGCGTGTGCTCAAGGTCAAGATTGCCGCCCCTCCCGTGGAAGGAAAGGCCAACAAGGAAATTACCCTCTTCCTGGCCAAGGCTCTCGGGGTGTCTAAATCATCGGTCGAGGTGGTGCATGGCACCAGCGGCCGCATCAAGCTGGTGGAAATCCCGGATGGTACGGACCTGTCGGTGCTGGACAACGCACGGTAATCCAGCCCTCACTTTTACACTTCGGACTGCCCCTTCATACCACATGCTTCTATAAATTCAGATTTATCTTGCAGAACGGCTCCACATGGTCTAACATAGCAGCATGCTCCGTTTATTAGCACTATTTCTCAGCTGCTCAGCAGCATTTGCACTGGATCTTGCCGGAAGCATCAAAACCGGCGAATTCTGGAAACAGGAGGCCCGGGAAAGCCTGCAAGGCGTTCCCTGCAGCCAGCCGGACGACGAACACCTGCGCACCAGCGGCCTGAGCTTCGGAGAACTGAACACCGGCGAAGTCATCATCAGTGTGGCCGAAGGCAAACCTACGACCCTGCAGGCCATGCTCTATAACAAGGGAGACGACGGCAACATCGGCAGCGAAGATTTCAACAACACGGTAAACGAGGCCAGAACAGCACTCGACGCCCTCCTCGGCGTCCGGGGCAAAGCTCTGCGGAACAGCAAAAAGGATTCCGCCGTCAAACTCAAATCCTGGGAATGGAAGTGGGACACCGGCATCGTCCGCCTGGAAACCAGTTCCACAGGCAGGAAGAGCAACTTCGAGGCTGAATTCATCCGGCTGAACATGGCAGCCACAGCCAAGGCCCTCAGCACCGGCGGGGCGCGGGATACTGTGCGCAAGAGCGAGCTGCGCGGCAGCATCACCACCGAGGAGGACGGCACTGTGTGGCTCAAGGGGGTACCGATGGTAGACCAGGGCATGAAGGGGTACTGCATGCCCGCCACCCTGGCCCGCGTCTTCGCCTTCTACGGCATGGATAAGGTGGACCAGCATGCCCTGGCCGCCGTGTGCGACAGCAATGCCGGCGGCGGCACCACCGCCTATGCCATGGAACGAGCCATGCAGGATGTCTGCAAGAAATTCCACACCAAGTTCATCGTACTGGAGGACTTCGTTTCAACCTACAAGTCCATCATCGAACCGTACAACAAACTCGCGAAGCGCGAGGACAAGCCCACCATGAGCCTGCGTAGCGATATCTTCGGCACGGCAGATGCCGAGCTGCTGCGCCAGGCCCGCGCCGGCAAGAACAGCCAGGTGAACAAATGGATGAAGGATATCAAGAAGAGTATCGATGGCGGCAGCCCTGTCATCTGGCTCGTCATGGTCGGCATCTACCAGGAGGAAATCCCCCTGCCACAGGAACGCGGCGGCCACGCCCGCCTCATCATCGGCTACAACCTCAAGAACAAAACCATCATCTACACCGATTCCTGGGGAGCAGCGCACGCCCGCAAAACCATGCCGGCGGCTGATGCCATCGGCATGACCATGGGCCGCTACATCATCAAACTGCGCTGAGCTTATATCATGGAAATGGGATACGCATAGCTTCCCTTGCCCAGTGGCAAGATTTCTGTGGCCGTGCAGAGAACCACGCCCGGCTGCAATTCCGCACCAGGTGGCAGCGGCATGGTCTCCGCCGCCCTCAAATCCGTCAGTTTCGGTGAACTGCTGCGCTTCACTTCCAGAGGATACAATTTCCCGTTCATTTCCAGGACAAAATCTATCTCAGCCCCGTTGCCGCTGCGGTAGTAGCTCAGCCGGGGCCGTATGCCGCGGTTCACGAAGCTGCGGCGCAGTTGTCCGTATACCCAGGTTTCCAGCATAGGCCCGGCCATGGCTCCGTACATCAGGGAACGCGGAGTATCCCACCCGCCCAGCCAGGAGCAGAACCCCGTATCCGCAAAATACACCTTGGGGCTTTTTGCCAGGCGCTTGCTCGTATTGACATAATACGGCGGCAGGATATCCACCACCCCTGAAGTCTCCAGCACCGAAAGCCAGTTCTTAGCCGTGTTGGGCGATACATCCGCATCCCGCGCCAGGTCGGCATACACCAACTGCTGGCCACTGCGGGCAGCCACCGACCGCATGAAACGCATGAAGGCGGAGGTGTCCCCCACTTGTGTAAGGGCTCTCACATCCTGCGTGATATAGGTATGCAGATAAGCGGAAAAATAATCCTCCTGCGTGGTATCGGCATAACGGTACAAACGGGGGTAACCGCCCCGCCAGATGCGCTCATACAGCTCCGAAATATCGCACGAGGGAGCACTCAGCCGCTTCTTGATTTCTTCCGGATAAAAAGGCTCGGCGCTCCCACCCCTGCCCGCCACTTCACTCTGTGACAAGCTGTATAGCTCAACCAGCCCGATCCGGCCGGCCTGGCTTTCGCATGCCCCCTTCATGAGATGGAAGCGCTGGGAGCCTGTAAGCCAGTATTGCCCGGAATCCCCCGTCTCGTCTACCCGCAGCTTGATGGCACGCAGCAGGCGAGGTTCGTATTGAACCTCATCTATGCAGAGAGGGCTCCCGCACTCTTCCAGAAACCCAATCGGGTCCTCCTGCGCGCGGGCTAGAGCGCGTTCATCATCAAGTGTCACATACCTCATCCCCTCCGGCAACAGACTGCGTAACAGTGTGGATTTTCCCACCTGCCGTGCTCCCGTCACCATCACGCAGGGAAAGTTGCGGCTCAGCTCCTGCACCTTGGCCGCCATTGTTCGCGCTATGTCCTTATTCATCATCTCTGCTCTGAACCCATCATCTCAGAATTCAGAATCACAGTCAAGCAATTTACCATGCAAATCCGCAATCGCATTGCAGAATTGCATGACGAATTCACCATTTTATTGATGAGGCAATTAAAGATTGATGTGTTATCCGTATTGGTGGTGACGGACAAATTGGAATTTGTCGGGCTGAAAGCCCGAGGAATTCTGAGCCCGATAGGGCGACACTTTCCATAGTCAGCCCAGGGCGTGAGCCCTGGGTATGGTGTAGTAATAAGACCGGAACCCCGCCAGCTGGCGGGGTGGCAGATTCGCATGAGCGTTCCGTTTATGTTAAGCATTGATTATTTGCATATCAACGCGCATCCATATCTGCCACCCACTCGCTCCGCTCGGGGTTCGGTTACTATTTTCACTTTACCCCAGGGCTTACGCCCTGGGCTATTGAACTTACCGCCCCGCCAGTAGGCGGGGCTCAGAATTCCGCTCGCCTGCGGCTCGCCAAATTCCAATTTGTCGTTGAATCCATGCAATATTCTTTAATTGCCGGAGCAATAAAACAATTTACCATGCAAATCCGCAATCACATTGCAGAATTGCATGGTAAATACTTTTTCAACAGGAAATTATTTTTTTGCAGTTTCCAGCGGCCAGCCGCCGCCGAGGGCGGTGCAGAGCTGGGCGAGTTTCAGGCGGATATTCTGGCGGGTGGAGATGATGTTGAGCTCCGAGGAAAGCCAGGCGCGCTCGGCCGCGGCCACGCTCAGGAAGTCCGCCATGCCTTCGTGGTGCAGGCGCAGGGAAAGCTCGGCAGATTCCTTGTTGGCGGCGCAGGAGGCCTCATATTGAGGCAGCTGGCTGGTGAGCTTGGCGTACTCGATGAGGCAGCCCTCCACCTCAGCAAAGGCGGCGAGCACAGTCTTGCGGTAGCTCTGCATGCTGCTGAGCTGGTTGAGCTCCGCCTGTTTCACGGACTCATTGAGCGCCACGCGGTTCAGCAGGGTCTGGCTGGCGGAGGCGCCGAGATTCCAGGCACTGTTCTGCCAGAACTGGGAGAAATCCGTGCCGGCCCCGGCAGAGGTGCTGCCGGTGAGCGAGAGTTTCGGGAAGAGATTGGCCACACTCACGCCGATGCGGGCGGTGGCGGCATGCAGGTCGCGCTCGGCCTTGATGACATCCGGGCGGCGGCGCAGCAGCTCACTGGGCAGTCCGGTGGGCACCGAAGGCACCAGGTTGTACACCTGCTGCGGCGGCAGTTTCAGCGCAATGTTATCCACCGTGGTGCCCAGCAGGGTGGCCAGGGTGGTCTCGCAGTTGCGGATAGTGGCCTCCTGCGCGGGAATCTGGGCGCGGGTGGAAGCAATCGTAGCGCGGGATTCAGAAAGGGCCAGCGCACTTTCCATGCCGGTGGCGTGGCGCTCCTGGGTCACCTTGTAGGTGCGTTCCTGGTAGGCCAGCTGCTCCTGGGCAATGCGCAGGCTTTCCTTGGCGGAAATCCACTGGAAATAGGCCGAGGCAATGCTGGAAGCCAGCGCGGTGCGGGTGGCAGCGGCGGCAGCCCTGGTAGAACCCAGTGCGGCAGCCGCAGCCTCTACCTCGCGGCGGGTGCCGCCCCAGATATCCGGGGTCCAGGAGGCAGAAAGCGCGCCATTCCAGCGGCCATGGGAGGTGGAGGTGGTGTAATCACCGCTGTTGGTACCGCCGAAGCTCATCCCCAGGCTGGGGAAGAGCCCGCTGCGGGTGGAGCGCAGGGCGGATTCCGCCTTCTCAATGGCCAGCGCGGCGCTCACCATGTCCGGGTTGGCGGCGAAACCGCCCTCAATCAGGCGGGTGAGCTGCGGGTCGCGGAAGCAGTGCCACCACTCATCCAGGGTGGCCTCCTCCGCACCGGGAGGCAGGTTATTCACCCAGGTGGCAGGCAGCTCGGGAGCCGTGGCACCCATGAAATCCGGGCCCATCATGCAGGAACTCAGCAGGAAACCGGCAAATGTAAGAGGTAAGATACGTTTCATACAGGAAAAAAGGAGATTGGATTATTCGTGACGCAGCGCATCAATGGGGTCGAGGCGGGAGCCCTTCCAGGCCGGATACCAGCCGAACACAATGCCGATGACCGCCGCTACCGATACAGAAAGCACCATGGCCGATACGGAGACGGAAACCGGCCAGCCCATCTGCACACTCACCATGTAGGAAGCAATGCGCCCCACGATGATGCCGATGAAACCGCCGATGGTGCAGAGCAGCACCGCCTCCAGCAGGAACTGCCACATGATGTCGCGCGGGCGGGCGCCCACAGCCATGCGCAGGCCGATTTCGCGCGTGCGCTCGGTGACGGATACCATCATGATGTTCATGATACCCACGCCGCCCACAACCAGAGAAATCATGGCCACGGAAATGAGCAGGCTGCTGATGGTGGAGGTGGTATCCGTCATCATCTTCACGAACTGGGAGCGGTCGCGCATGTTGAAATCATCCAGCACGCCGGGTTCCAGCCCGTGCTGGCGGCGCAGAATGGGGGTCATGGCATCCATGGCCTTATTCGGGTCCTTGCCATCCAGCACCTGCACCGCGATGGAATCCACCGTGCGCGTGCGCAGCGGGTGCGGCGCATTCGTGTACGGCTGCAGATCGCTGCCGGGGTAGAAACTCACCGAGGTGGTGGGGAAGATATCAGTGGAGGAAACCTTGGTTGCGCTGGCAGCGCCGCCCTTGCTGATGACGGCGGAGCCGCTGGAGCCCATGAGGCGCGTGCGGATGCTGGTCCAGGGCAGGATGAGGCAGTCATCCTGGTCATTGCCCATGCCATCTGCACCCTTGGTTTCCAGCACGCCGATGACGGTGAACACCACGTCCTTCACGCGGATATCCTTGCCGATGGGGTCGGTATCCGCATAAAGTTCCTTGGCAATGGTGCTGCCGATGAGGCACACGCGGCTGGCTTCATCCACCTGCTTTCTGGTAAACGCGCTGCCGGTGGCAACCTTCCAGCCCTCGATGGACATGTACTGCTCATTGCCGCCCATAATGGAGCGCGGGCTCCAGTTCTGGTTGCCCACGATAATCTGCCCGCTGGCACGCACCACCGGGGAAGCGGCCTTCACGTATTCCGGGCATTCCTTCACCAGGGCATCGGCATCCACCGCATAGAGCGAGGCGCGGCCGCCCATGCCGGTATTCACGCCGGCGGTGCTCGTGGAAGCGCCGTAGATGGTCACCACATTCGTGCCCATGGAGGAGAACTTATCGGCCACCTGCTTCTTGGAACCCTCGCCAATCTCCATGATGGCCACCACGGCGGCGATACCAATCACAATGCCGAGCACCGTGAGCGCCGCGCGCATGGGGTTGCGCACCAGGGCTTTCAGGCAGGTTACGAACAAGGTGTTGAATTTCATTTCTGAAGAGTGGCTGTGAGTTCATCCGATACGCCATCCAGAATCAGGCCGTCGCACATGTTGATGGCGCGGTCGGTGAAAGCGGCGGTCTTGGGGTCGTGCGTCACGATGATGACGGTGATACCCTGCTTGCGGTTGAGGTCGCGGAACATGTTCATGACCTCCACCGAGGTGGTGGAATCCAGGTTGCCGGTCGGTTCATCCGCCAGCAGAATGCCGGGGTTGTTGATGAGGGAGCGGGCAATGGCCACGCGCTGCTGCTGGCCACCGGAAAGCTGCGCCGGGGTGTGGTGCATGCGCTCCTTGAGCCCCACCAGGTCGATGAGCTCCAGCGCGCGCTTGCGGATTTCTGCCGTGCTCTTGGCCGGGTGGTAGTAGTAGGCCGGCATCATCACATTCTCCAGCGCGGAGGTGCGGGCCAGCAGGTTGAAGTTCTGGAACACGAAGCCGATGCGCTTGTTGCGCAGCAGGGCGCGCTCATTGGCGTTCAGCCCGGCCACGTTGTGGCCATCAATCCAGAATTCACCGCTGGTGGGGTGGTCCAGGCAGCCCAGGATATTCATGAGCGTGGACTTGCCCGAACCCGATGCCCCGGTGAGGGAGACGAACTCGCCGTCCTCAATGCGCAGGGAAATCCCCTTGAGCACCGGCAGGTCAATCTCCCCCAGGTGGTATACCTTGGTTATATTCTTCAGCTCAATCATGGCCGGAAAATCTGAGTTTTTCTTACATGGGCGGGCCCGGGCGGTCACCCTTGTCGCTCTGGCCGGGCCTGGCTTCAGCCCCACCGGTGCCGCGCTGGCGGCGTTTCGGGCCATTCATGCCGAACAGGCCACCCTGCTTGCCAGCCTTGGCGGCATCTCCGCTGAACATGGAAATACCCGTCACCAGCTCATCGCCGGGCTTGAGCTCCTGCCCTTCCGGCAGCGTCACCATGGAGCGCGTGCCATCCGAATCACCCTTGATGACGCGGACCGGCGCCACGGTGGTCTCGCTCACCTTGCGCCACACCAGCGCGGGGCGTTCCTCGCCCTCGGCGGGCGGAGCGGGGCGCTTGCCGCGGGCGCTCTCATCAATCTGGTCCGGACTCGGGCGGAAGTCGAAAGCGGCATCCGGCACCAGCAGGGCGCCCTTCACTTCTTTCACGATGAAATTGGCATTGGCGCTCATATAGGGCAGCAGCTTGCGCTCCGGGTTCTCGATGTCCACCTCCACGATGTAGGTCACCACATTGGAGCTCATGGTGGCATTCGGGCGAATCTTGTTCACCGTGCCGGAGAAGTTCTCGTTCGGCAGGGCATCAACCGTGTAGCGCACCTCCTGACCGGGCTTCACCTTGGCAATATCGGCCTCATTCACGCTGCACCAGATCTGCATCTTGCTCAGGTCGCGAGCCACGAGGAAGAGCGTGGTGGCGTTCATGCTGCTCACCACCGTCTGGCCCACATTCACCTGGCGCACCACGATGGTGCCATCCACCGGGGTGGAAATGCGGGTGTAGTCGCGGTTGCGCAGCTCGCTTTCCAGCTGGGCCTCGGCGCTCTGCAGCTGCGCCAGCGCACTGGCCTGCTGGGCCTCAGCCGTCTGCAGCTGGGCGGTGGCGCTCTCCAGGTTGGCGGCGGCAATCTCGGCGGAGTTCACATACTGGTCATACTGCATCTGGGAGAGCGCATCGCCCACCCCCAGCGCCTTGGCACGGGCCAGGTCGCGGTCGGCCTTGTTCTTGTTGGCCGTGGCCTGGGAGATGGAAGCCCTGGCCTGCGCCACGGAGGCATCCGACGAAAGAATCTGGGCCTGCGCCTGCGAAACCTGCGCCTCTGCGCGCTTGATATCCAGCTCCACGATGGTATCATCAATGCGGGCAAGCAACTGCCCGGCCTTCACCTCACTGCCGTAGTCCACCGGGCGGCCATCCACATCCACGCCGAATTCCTTGATTTCGCCGGTCACCTGGGCACCTACGTCCACCAGTTCCTGCGGCTCCAGCGTGCCCGTGGCCTGCACCTTGCTCACAAAGTCATCCTGCACCACTGCTACCGTATTGAACCGGGTCTCCACCGAAGCAGAATCCCCGGAAAAATACCAATACCCGGCACCACCGGCGCAGATAAGGGCCGCGCCACCCCACTTGAACATCGCTTTCACGGTTAATATATTACTACTTCCTATTCATAAGTCAAGCCACCAAAAGACGGCTTTTCTACTTTTTACGTACGAAAAAATCTCCTGTTTTCTACACCATCGCGTCATTTTATTTCAACCGCCCGCGAAGAATCTGAACGCTGGAGTTGCTGCAAAACTACCCTTGCCATGGCCGGCAAAATGTGTTAGAATCCGGCGATTCGTATAGTTCCAGCGTATGCTCAAAGCCGTATTATTCGACATGGATGGCACCCTGGGTGACACGCTTCCGCTCTGTGTGGAGGCGTACCGCCAGTGTGTGGCCGAACTTACCGGACGCACTCCCAGCAAGGCAGAAGTACTTTCCTACTTCGGGCTGAGCGACCGCGGGGTGCTGGCGGGGCTGCTGGGCATGAACCCGGACGATGCCGCGCTGCCCATCGACCGCTTTGTGGCCACCTATGAGCGGCTGCACCCGGAGCTGGCGCCAGCCCCCTTCCCCGGCGCCGTCGAAATGCTCAAAGCGGTGAAAGCTGCCGGTCTGCGCGTGGGGCTCATCTCCGGCAAGGAGCACTACACCGCCATGCCCACTGTAAAATACTACGGTATGGAGGGGCTCTTCGAATGGTACGGGCTGGGGCTGCCCTCGCACAACTGCAAGGCGGAGCGCCTGCAGCAGGTCATGCAGCTCTGGGGACTGGAGCCCCACGAAATCATCTATGTGGGCGATGCCCCCAGCGATATTTCCCTGTGCCACAGCGTGGGAGTACGCATCATCAACGCTGCCTGGGCCAGCACCGCCGCCGAGGACGCCGCCGCCTGCACCGCCCTGAACCCCGAATACCGCCTGAGCCAATTTAACGACCTTCTCCCCCTGATTCTCAATTTATGAAACGACACCTGATAAGCGCCGCACTTATGCTGGCCAGCCTGTTACCCGCTGCCGTTGCCGCCCCCATGTGTACCATCTACCCCACACCCCAGAGCGTACACATGACGGAGCAGAGCACCCCGGTGAAGAAACTCACCGTGGAGCACCGAACCCCGCAAAGCAAAGGCTGGCTCTGGGACAAACTGCCGAATGTTTCCGGTGGCTACGCCATCGACGTGACCCCGGAGGGCCACGTGACGGTGCTGCACAATGACGACACCGGCTGGTACTACGCCAAGCAGACACTCAGCCAGATGCTGGTGAATGTGGCTGGCGCGCAGGATGCCCACCAGGACCCCTTCCCCCACCTGAACATCCGCAGCATGCTGGAGCTGGGGGATATCACCGTGGGCACCGTGGTAGACTGGCCGGACCTGGCCTACCGCGGCGCTGTGGAAGGTTACTACGGCATACCCTGGAGCTTTGAGGCCCGCCAGAGCCAGTTCCGCTTCTACGGCCGCAACAAGATGAACCTCTACATCTACGCCCCGAAGGATGACCCCCTGCACCACGGCGAAGGCTGCTACCTGCCCTACCCTGAAGGCAAGGCATACGAGCTGGCCGCCCTGGTGCGCTGCGCCCGCGAGAACCGCGTGCGCTTCGTGTGGGCCATCCACCCCGCCAATACCGTGAACTGGGAGGAAAATGAAGGCCGCACCCAGCTGGACGGTCTCTGCGCCAAGCTGGAAAAGATGTATACCATCGGCATCCGCGATTTCGGTGTGCTGGTGGATGACTCCTTCGGCGAAATCGGCAAGCCCGAGCGGCAGGTGCAGCTCTGCAACTACATTCTGGAGCACTTCATCCGCAAGCACCCGGATGTGAACCAGGAGCTCATCATGTGCCCCACCGGCTACAACCGCAGCTGGACCAACGAGGAGTTCCTCAGCACCATCGGTGAAGGGCTGCACAAGGATATCCACGTGATGTGGACCGGCAACACCGTGGTACACGATATCACCATGGAAGGCCAGCAGTGGGTGAACCCGCTGGTGAAGCGCCCCACCTTCATCTGGTGGAACTGGCCCTGCAACGACTTCAAACCCTCCCGCCTCTCCATGGGCCGCACCTACGGCCTGGACCAGCACCCGGACATGAAGAACCAGATGAGCGGCTTTGTGGCCAATCCCATGGAACGCGCCGAGGCCAGCAAGGTGGGTCTCTTCGGCGTGGCCGATTACACCTGGAACATAGGGGGCTTCCAATCCGAGCGCTCGTGGAAGGACGGCATTGCCCGCCTGTATCCCCGCTGCGCCTCTGCCATGCAGACCTTCTGCAACCACAACTCCTACCTCCTGCCCAATAACCACGGCTACTACCGCGAGGAATCCGTGAACCTCGGCGACCTGCCTACCCGCTTCCGCGAAAGCGTAATCCACGGCCAGCCGGACAGCAACCTCTGCAACCGCATGCTGGTGCTCTTCAGCGAGGTGGCCAGCGCCGGTGAAAAACTGCGGGATTCCCGCAACCTCGGCATGCTGCAACGCGAAATTGCCCCGTGGATTAACGCTTTCTACACCATGGGCATGGCCGGCATCGACGGCGTGCGCGCCCTGCTGACCAACAGCCTGCCGGAGCGTATGGATGTATTCTTCCGCATGGTGGATAAGCTCGAATCCATCAAGGAGCTGCGGCGAGATGCCTGGGTAAACGGCAAAGTGGAGCAGGTGGAAGACATCCAGGTAGGCGCCTACGCCATCACCCCTGCTGTCATGGCCACCTACAACTACCTCAACGCCTGCATCTATTCCGAAATCTCAGGTTGTGATTTCCGGGCCCTCATGCCCACTTTCTCCACCTGCATGGGCAACGAAAATGAGCTGGTTGCCAACCTCAGCGACAACGATTTCAACACCTACTGGCTCTCCGAAAAAGCCCAGCAGGCCGGCGACTGGTTCTGCCTGGATTTCGGCAGACCCATGGAGGTGCGCACCGTCAAACTGCTCATGGCCGACCGCGTGCGGAGCAAGCATTTCCCGGTGCGCGGCCAGCTGGAGCACTCCGCCGATGGCCAGACCTGGACCCCCGTGGGGGCTGAGTGCAGCTCCTCCTCCCTGCTGCTGGACCTGGGGCAGGATACCATCACCACCCGCTACCTGCGCTACCGCATCGTAGAGCCGCAGGAGAAGCGCCGCCTGGGCATCTGTGAGTTCACGGTAAACAAGCCCCTGCCCGCCCGCCTTACCAACAATGTAGACGGACTCAAGAACGTCTCCGCTTACAGCGATGAAACCCATATCGCCATGGTGCGGGTCATGGAGACCGCCTCGGCAAAGCCCGGCCAGGGCTTCGGTATCTCCTTTGCCACCCCCGCCACCGGCCTGGGACTCACCGTCAACCTGGACAACAAGGAGCTGCTTTCCTGGGGTGAGGTGGAGTTCACCCTGGAAGACGGCAGCACTGAAAAAGCCAATCTCCAGCACTATTACGATGCCGAATTCGTAGTACAGAAGAAATACATGCCCAAAAAGCGCATCACCGGCATCCGATTCACCAACGTGAGCCAGCAGCCGCATGAGCTGCGCCTGAACATGTTCCAGCTCGATATCCCCAAGGTGGATACCGCCGCCATGGTCTCCAGCCTCACCGACTGCGACTTCTCCACCGCCTACGATACCGGCGCCTACTCCCTGAACACCGAGCTGAAGGTGCCCGCAGGCGCCCGCTTCATCACCATCGTGGGCTCTGCCCGCTGCGAGGTGGAAGGCGCCACCCACGCCGGCAGCACCGGCATCATCCACACCTACCGCCTGCGGGAAGATGTGCCCATCATCCGCATACGCTCCAGCCGGCAGTACGGCACCAAGGTGTATGAAGCCATCTTCCGCTGACCAGCGGCGGAGCTCTCCTCCTTCCAAAAAAAATCAAATCCCTCATGCCGCACAGCATGAGGGATTTGATTTATACGCAACAGCGTGAAACTTACAGAGCCTTGAGCTCAGCCACAGCGGCTTCAAGCGAGGCGACATCCTGAATGGAAATCACCTTGGCCTCCTTGCAGATGCGGCCCATCATGCCGGCCAGGGTGGTACCAGGACCCATTTCGATGAAAAGGCGCTCCCCCTTATCAATGAGGTCCTGCATGCAGGCGGCCCAGCGCACCGAACCGCAGACCTGCTCACCCAGCATGGCGCGCACATCCTCAGCGCTGGTCACCGGGCGGGCTTCAAAATTGCAATACACCGGCACCGCAGAGAGGGTCATGGGCGTGGCCTCCAGCTCCGGGCGCAGGGCGGTCTGGGCGCTCTTCATGAAACGGCTGTGGTAGGCTCCCGCCACATTCAGCTTCTTGGCAATCTTGATGCCGGCAGCCCTGGCACCAGCCACCGCCTTGTCCACGCCCTCCACAGAACCGGAAACCACCGTCTGCCCCGGGCAGTTGTAGTTAGCCACATCAATACCGCATTCCGCAGCCAGCGCTGCCACGGCTTCATCACTACCGCCAATCATGGCAGCCATGGTGCTGGGAGCCGCCTGGCAGGCCTCCTCCATGAGGGCGCCACGCTTCTGCACCAGCTTCAGGCCGTCCTCCATGCTGAAGGTGCCGGCAGCGGCGTGGGCCGTGAACTCACCCAGGGAAAGGCCGGCAGCTGCCACGGGCTCGATATCCACCAGGCTGCTGAGCACCTTGTAGATGACCAGCCCGTGCAGGTAAAGTGCGGGCTGGCAGTTGCAGGTGCGGGTCAGTTCCTCATCCGGCCCTTCGAACATCACCTTGGTGAGCGGATACCCCAGAGCGGCATCGGCGGCGTCCATCATCTCGCGGGCCGCAGGGTACGCATCATAAAAATCCTTACCCATGCCCACCTTCTGGGCACCTTGTCCGGGGAAAAGTAGTACTGCTTTCATAATAATATAATAAGATGATAAGCGCAATCCTTGCACTTTGCTGCCAAGCTAGCCCAATTCCTGCTTAAAGTCAAGCAAATTCCACCAGAAATATGAAGCTCCACACGTGTCCCAAAGATTTGGGACACGTGGATTTACAATTGACAATTTACGATTGACAAATTGAAAGTTAGCGGCTTACGCCGATAGAGCCACAAATGCATGCTTACTGCCGATGGTGAAGCGGGAGATGCCCTACTACGAATTTTCTCACAGAACACTATGCTCTTATATCGTTTAGGGCTATTTTCTCATAATCTTTGGGACACATGTGATGAAGCTCCTACGGGCACTTTGTTATCAGCGTTTTTTCTTGCGGCCAAAAAGCGGCTTGAGCAAGAACAGGAGAATGAGGCCGCCACCGCCTATCATCGCCAGGCGCTTCGTATCGTACTTCGCCTCTACCTGAGTAGCGCGGATACGCACGGCCGGACAATTGAACCGCCAGCTCTTCTGATATTTGTTGTCAGACCCCTTGCCGCTGGGCAAAGTGCCATCGGGCAGCATATTCATGGCCGTGCCCCTGATGACAGCCGGTGCCGGCGGAGCATCAAAGAATTCAACATGCACATCAGTATCCTGCCGGGCCACGATGGTGACTTCCAGCATGTCATCGCTGGTGAACGTAAACGGCTTTTTGGCTTTCTTCTGATGCACGGTAAGAACTTCATTCTGGCTTTCGGGAAGGTTGCGCACGAGGCGGTTCTCACCATTGCTGATGCAGATTTCGCGGCCATGGCCGCTCCACCAGCCGGCGGGATGCCCAATCAGAGAGAAGGAATCAAGCTTATACTTCTTGCGGTCTTCCATTTTCCCGGCCCCCAGCAATTCAGCCACTTCCACGTAAAAAGTAATGCTGCCTTCCTCACCCTTCCGGGTAGTATGGCCACCGCGTCCCATACCGCTCTTGTGGTTTTCATACAGCGAACTGCGGTTCCCCTGAGCATCCACCAGCATCGTGTCCAGAGTCACTTTCTGCGCACCCACTGCCACACTGCCTGCCAACAAAACGGCCATCAGAATTTGTTTCAAAGGAGAAGTCATACCCTACCCATAACATATTTCCACTTCAAATTCAAACGATATTGCTCATTTTCGTGTTATAAAACCAGCAAAAGCTACTTTTCCTGCCAGCGAAAGGGTAAAAGGTTGCCAAGGCGTGCATTCTCTGCTAAACTGGCCGCAGCGGCGGTGTACACCGGCGCCCTGTATCGTATTATCATTTTCTCATGAGCCTTCCGTTCTTCAGCAAACTGCGTAACAAGAAAGCCTACATGCGCATCGTGGAAACCGAACTGCAGAAAGTCCGGGACACCATTGATGCCCAGACCGAGCATTTCTCACCCTACATGCGGGATTACATGCGCCAGGTGTGCAAGGGCAAGGGGAAGATGATCCGCCCGGGACTGGTGCTGCTCACCGCAGCGGCTACCGGCGGCATCAAGGAAGAGCACACCACCTTCGCCGCCATGCTGGAGATGCTGCACATGGCCTCCCTCATCCACGATGATGTGCTGGACAAGGCCGATACGCGCCGCGACCAACCCACGCCGAATGCCCTGTGGGGCAATGAACTGGCCGTGCTGCTGGGGGATTCCATGCTGGCCCAGGCCATGGTGATGGGGTCCGAAATCGGCGACCCGCGCTTCATCCGCCGCATGGCGCTGGGCGTGCGCGACCTGTGCGAGGGCGAGGTGGAGCAGTCCACCCGCCTGTGGGATATCGAGATGAGCCGGGCGGATTACTACGAGCTCATCCGCAAGAAGACCGCCACGCTCTTTGCCATGGCCATGGCCGGCGCTGCCTTCCTGCAGGGGCTGGATGAGGAGATGATTGAGCAGCTCAACCGCATGGGCACCCTCCTGGGAATCTCCTACCAGATTTACGATGACTGCCTGGACCTGACCGGCACGGATGACACCGCCGGCAAGACCCTGGGCACAGATAACGAGAAGGGCAAGCTCACCCTGCCGGTATACTTCCTCATGGAATCCAGCAGCGATGACGTGGCCGAATACACCCGCAGCTGCGTGGAGAAGCACGAGGAGATTGACTACTCCCGCCTGCGCGATACCGAGGCCTTTGCCGAAGCTATCCGCCTTTCGGTGGAGGAAGGCCTCTCCCGCAATGAGGAGGCCCGCGAGGTGCTCTGGATGCTCCCGGAATCCCCCGCGCGCGAAGCCCTGGCTGAAATGACCTACCGCCTGGATGAAATGCTCAGGGACTGCTGCGTAGATTAACTTTACCCACCATGTTACGCCCGGAAAAAATGGTACCTCAGCAGCCGGAGCTCGCCACGAGCATCTGGGCCGATATCTACGCCGCCGCCGAAACCGCCGCCGAGCAGGAACCCAAGCTCACCGGCCTGCTGGACGATGTGATTCTGAGCCGCAACAAGCTGGCCACGGCCGTCTCTGTGCGCCTGGCGCGCAAGCTTTCCCGCCGCGACATCGGGCGCGACGACCTGGAGCCCCTCATCCGCTCCCTGCTGAAGAGCGACCCCATGACCGTGGAAATGATGGCTGCGGACCTGCAGGCCGTGGTGGACCGCGATGCCGCCTGCCACAACGCGCTGGAACCGCTCATGTTCTTCAAAGGGTTCCACGCCCTGGCCACCTACCGCCTGGCCCACATTCTGTGGAAGCAGGAGCGCTACATGCTCGCCCTGCTCTTCCAGAGCGTGGGCAGCGAAGTCTTCGGCATCGATATCCACCCCGCCGCCCGTATCGGCTGCGGTATCCTGCTCGACCACGGCACCGGTTTCGTGGTGGGTGAGACCGCCATCATTGAGAATGATGTATCCCTCTTCCACGAAGTGACCCTGGGCGGCACCGGCAAGGAAGTGGGCGACCGCCACCCGGTGGTGCGCAGTGGCGTGCTCATCGGCGCCGGTGCCAAGGTGCTGGGCCGCGTGGAGGTAGGCGAATGTGCCAAGGTGGCTGCCTCCTCCGTGGTGCTGGACAATGTGCGCCCGCACACCACCGTGGCCGGTATCCCGGCGGTGGAGGTGGGCGATGCCGTGGGCGAGCCGGCTCTCTTCATGCAGCACTGCCTGAGTTAATTTTCTCCCACACGACCGACCATGCTCACGGAACTGGACATCCACCTGCCACTGGCCCGGGCCCTGCGCGAGGATGCCCGCCGCAAAGCCGCCGCCCAGAAGCTCGAAATTTCCCCCTACCGAATCCAGGGCATGCGGCTCATCAAGGAAAGCATCGATGCCCGCCGCCGCCCCATCTGCAAGCAACTGCGCCTGCTCGTGGCCGTGGATGAGGAGCTGCCCCCCGCCCCCCTGCCGGAGCGCCACTACACCCCTGTGGCGGCAGAGGCAAAGCGCATCATCATCGTGGGCAGCGGCCCCGGCGGCCTCTTTGCCGCCCTGCGCTGCCTGGAGCTGGGCCTGCGCCCGGTGGTGCTGGAGCGCGGCAAGGACGTCTCTGCCCGCCGCTTCGACCTGCAACCCATCAACTGCCGGGGCTATGTGGTGGAGGACTCGAACTACTGCTTCGGCGAAGGCGGCGCCGGCACCTTCTCCGATGGCAAACTCTTCACCCGCGCCACGAAGCGCGGGCCGGTCATGGAGATTTACGAAACCTTTGTGGCCCACGGCGCCGCACCGGAGATTCTGACCGATGCCCACCCCCACATCGGCTCCAACCGCCTGCCGAATATCATCAAGGCCATGCGCGGCAGCATCCTGGCTGCCGGCGGCGAGGTGCACTTCCAGACCCGCGTGTGCGGCCTGCTC
The DNA here is from genome assembly GCA_015062005.1 of Akkermansiaceae bacterium. Taxonomy (GTDB): domain Bacteria; phylum Verrucomicrobiota; class Verrucomicrobiia; order Verrucomicrobiales; family Akkermansiaceae; genus Akkermansia. The sequence continues at coordinate 103,643 of SUVL01000004.1, read as the reverse complement.
AAAAGCGAGGACGGCAAGCGCCTGCGCGGCGTGCGCACGGCAGATGGCCGCGAATTCACCGGCGATGCCGTCATCCTGGCCACCGGCCACAGCGCGCGCGATGTCTACCGCATGCTGCATGCCGAGGGCGTGAAGCTGGAGCGCAAGCCCTTTGCCGTGGGCGTGCGCATCGAGCACCCGCAGAGCCTCATCGACGCCGCGCAGTACCACCTGCGCCCCGGCCAGGCGCGCCCGGAGGGCCTGCCCGCCGCCCGCTACACCCTGGCCACCAAGATTCAGGAGCGCGGCGTGCATTCCTTCTGCATGTGCCCGGGCGGCTTCATCGTGCCCAGCGCCACCGAGAATGACGAAGTGGTGGTGAACGGCATGTCGCTCTCCCGCCGCAACTCCCCCTTTGCCAACAGCGGCTTCGTGGTCACCGTGGAGCCGGAAGATACCGATGCCTACCTGGCCGAGCACGGCGTGCTCTCCGGCATTGCCTACCAGAAAGCCCTCGAAATCGCCACCAGCCAGGCCGGCGGCGGCATGCAGAAAGCCCCCGGCCAGCGCGTGGTCGACTTCCTGGCCGGCCGCGTTTCCTCCACCCTGCCCCGGACCACCTACCACCCCGGCATCACCAGCTGGGACCTCAATGCCCTGCTCCCGCAGAGCGTGTGCTGGCGCATGCGCGAAGGCCTGCAATTCTTCAACCGCAAGCTTCGCGGCTTCGCCGGCGAGGATGCCCTGCTCATCGGCTGCGAAACCCGCACCAGCTCCCCCGTGCGCATCCCCCGCGAGCCCGAATCGCTCCAGCACCCGGAGCTGGAGGCCCTCTTCCCCTGCGGCGAAGGCGCCGGCTACGCCGGCGGTATCGTCTCCGCCGCCCTGGATGGCCGCCGCTGCGCCGAAGCCGCTGCCGCCTACGTCCGCGCCTGAAAGGCGCGGATATCGTTCAGGCCAACGGCCTGAATATCGTCCTGCCTCCGGCAGGATATCGTCCACGCGTAGCGTGGATATCGTTCCCGATAGAGCAACGATATACCCACCAGCGCTCATTGGGACCCCTGTGAAAACGCCCGCTGCGCGTGCGAGTGAAAGGTGAAAAGTGAAAACAGCCGCTCCGCGCCTGAAAGGCGTGGATATCGTTCCCGATAGAGCAACGATATACCCACCAGCGCTCATTGGAACCCCAG
>SUVL01000004.1:0-102461 GCA_015062005.1 Akkermansiaceae bacterium | reverse complement strand
GTGAAAACGCCCGCTGCGCGTGCGAGTGAAAGGTGAAAAGTGAAAACAGCCGCTCCGCGCCTGAAAGGCGTGGATATCGTTCCCGATAGAGCAACGATATACCCACCAGCGCTCATTGGAACCCCAGTGAAAACGCCCGCTGCGCGTGCGAGTGAAAGGTGAAAAGTGAAAACAGCCGCTCCGCGCCTGAAAGGCGTGGATATCGTTCCCGATAGAGCAACGATATACCCACCAGCGCTCATTGGAACCCCAGTGAAAACGCCCGCTGCGCGTGCGAGTGAAAGGTGAAAAGTGAAAACAGCCGCTCCGCGCCTGAAAGGAGTCCAGCTATAAGCCTGTGCTGGAAAAAAAGAGAAAAAACAAAAGGCTTGTCAAAAAGCGCTGAGTATGATAGGGTGCGGGCGCTCCAACCAGACGCACAAGCAACCCCAGCCATGATTCCTTTCCTTGCAGAAGCGACCGAAACAGCTTTCAACTCCCTGTTCAGCGGGTGGGACCCGGCGGTGACAACCGGCGGCACCGCCGCAGCAGCTCTGGCGGCCATCTGGGTCTTTTTCAAGGTAGTGCGCACGGTGGTGGCCACGCTGTTCATGCTGTGCGTGGTGTTCCTGGTGCTGAAAGTCTGCTTTGATATCGACCTCAGTTCCTGGCTGCGGCCTTTATTTGAAGCTGCTACTTCTCTTTAAACGGCTCAATCTCGCCACCGCGCTTGCGGATGCGCTGGGGTTCGGGGCGCTTGAGGCGGAGTTTCACGCGGTGGCGGTAGCCGCCTGCATCTGTGCGCACACGCACGGTGGTGAAGCGGGATTTATCCGTCTCATGCCCAGCGCCGGCAGGTGAGGCTGTGGGAGCCGCCTGCACCTCGCAGTAAATGGCCTTCAGTTTCTCCAGGTAAGCGGGGTCAGCGGCTGCTTCCGTGAACAAGGCATTGGTGGGAGCAGGTGCGGGTTCCGCCACGCCGGCAGGGTCGGCCACGGGAGTCACCTCAGGGGTTTCCATGCGGTTGGCATCGCGCTCCTGGATAATCTTTTCCATTTCCGGGTCCTTCCTGAGAAGTTCTGCGGCCTCTTCCTCCGGGTTCACCGTCTGCAGAATATCCTCGCCGGGCTTCTGGGCGCTGTCCGGGTGGCTGCGCAGGTATTTTTCAAACTCCGGGTCAGGCTCGGCTCCGTTCTGGATGGCGCGGTCGTAAGCGCGGGCGGCATCAGGAATCCGCTTGAGCTCGGCATACAGTCGGGACATGTTGTAGTGCGCATCGCCCAGGCCGGGCTTCAGCTTGAGCGCGGCGGCAAAATGCTTGAGAGCCTGGTCAAACTGCCCGCTCACGCCCTCGATATTGGCCAGGTAAAAGAAGGCCTCTGCATTGCCGGGGTCGAGCTCAATGGTGCGGGTGAACATGCGGGCGGCCTCATCCAGGCGATCCAGGCGGTAGTAGCTCACACCGGCCAGGAAGTAGGAAATCGCCAGGTCCGGAGCCAGGCGGGTGGCGCGGGAGAAGAACTCCAGCGATTCATCGCACTTATTGCGGTAGAGCAGAATAGTACCCAGGTTCACCAGGCCGGCCACGTGGTCCGGCTGGGCATCGTAGAGGGTGCGGTAGAGCTGCTCAGCGGCGGTATAGCGCCCCTTGGTGAAGGCCTTGGAGGCGAGGTCGGCCAGTGCCTCCATCTGCAGGCCTTCGCGCACGGCCTGGGCACCTTGTTCCTCATTACCCCTGGTGGCAGCCTCCATCACGCGGCGCTCGGCCTCCGTGAGATCCAGGGTGCTTTCCTCATCCAGCTTCTGGAGGGCGCTGAGAATGGCGGGGTCCTGGTTCTTGATCTGCTTGTAGGTCTCGATGAGGAGCTTGCGCCCTTCCTCCTGCATGGCCAGGCTGCGGCGCTGTTTGGCAATCACCTCACGCAGCAGTTCGTTTTCCTCCGCCAGGGCGGGATCCACCGGTCCCTGGGCGGCAGTTTTGTCCAGGTCCGCCTCAATATTGTTCAGACGTTCCGTCAGTTCAGAAACGCGGCGGCGGTAGCCCATGTTCTCCTCGTAGATGCCACTCATTTCATCGCGGAGGCGGTCAGCCTCCCCACGGGCGGAATCAAGCTGCTGCTGGAGCACGCTGCGCTCGTCATCCGAACCGGCAGCGCGACCCTCCAGCTCAGCGATTCGGGCCTGAGCCTCCTTGAGCTGCTGGTCCAGGGTAAGGTTCTGATCCAGCAGGGCCTTGGTCTTTTCCGGGCTGTTGAGCTCCACAATGGCGCGGAGCTGCTCATTTTCCGCCTTCAGGGCATCGCGTTCGCGGGTGACACGGGCCAGTTCTTCCTGGGTCTGAGCCAGGTTGGTTTCCAGCTCAGTAATGCGGGCTTCGGCCTTCTGGCGGGCCTCCTCACTGGCGCGGTACTTGGCCTCCAGCTCAGCAAGCTGCTGGGTGAGGGAGTTCACCACTTCATTACCGGCCGTGCGCTCGGTGGTCACCTGTTGCTGCAGTTGCTCATAGCGTTCTTTATACATCTGCTGCTCCATGCGTGCCGAGATCAGCTGGCGCTGGGAATCCTCATACTTGGCATTCAGATCACGGTAGGCCACGGCCATTTTGCGGCATTCCTCCTGCGCGGCAGCCAAGGCATTGTAGAGGTTCTTATCCGTGGTATCGTAGTCCGGCAAATCGACCGGGCGGTACTCACTGTTCATGGGGTCGAAGGGCTGCGTGTTCCCCGGCAACTCTATCTCCGTGGCCAGCGGACGCCCAGGCTGGCGCCCAGTGGGAATGGGCGCATCTGCTGACTTCTTGCGGTAGGCTGCCAGGTTCTCTGCCAGCAGGCGGCGCCGCGTCGAGACCAGATTGGTCTTCCAGTTCGGGAAGTCTTTCACGATTCCTGCCAGCACCCTTTCCGCCTGCTGCCCTTTGGCGATAGCGGCGTTGTAATTCTGCCGGGCGGCAAGCTGCTCCGATTCGCGGCACAGGCGGTAGGCGGTCAGATAATACTCCGCCGGATCCATGACACGCTGATTTGCAGGCTGTTGCGCACGTGAATCCTGCGCTTGCAGTGGGGCTAATCCGGCCAGTGCCAGACTACAGAAAACAGCCAAGGTGCATTTGTATGTCGAGGTCATGGTAAAAAATATACTTCCCATCATAAACCTTCCCCGGCACGAATCAAGCCGGAAACGTGTATGCCCGTGACATGCAACCACGCGCGGGTAGTTCCGCTTGCCCGGGAAAGGTGAATGAATCGGGATGTACAAAGGACAATTTAGGAGTTCCGCTCGCCATTTTAAACGGCTGCGGCAACTAGTCTCGGCGTAGCCCGTAGGGCGAAGACGGAAGCCGCAGGGAACTTTCAAATTGTACTTTGTCCCTTGTACATTGTACTTACAAATCCCAATTTATCACCTTCATTTTGCATCTTGACTTACATAGTCCTTGCGGCGGCGGAATGAATCAGGTACAATAGCGGACGTGAGTTACCAGGTTTTTGCCAGAAAATACCGTCCCCGCACCTTCAAGGATGTGCTGGGGCAGGATCATGTTGTGCGCACGCTGTGCAACGCTATCGAACAAAAGCGCCTGGCGCACGCCTACCTTTTCGTGGGGCCGCGCGGCACCGGCAAAACCTCCACCGCCCGCATCTTTGCCAAGGCGCTCAACTGCAGCGGCGGGCCCAAGGTTGATTTTGACCCGGATGAGGATGTATGCCAGGAAATTGCTGAAGGCCGCAGCCTGGATGTACTGGAGATTGACGGCGCCTCCAACCGCGGTATCGACAACATCCGCGACCTGCGCGACAACGTGCAGTTCACCCCCACCCGCGGGCAGTACCGCATCATCTACATTGACGAGGTACACATGCTCACAAAGGAATCCTTCAACGCGCTGCTGAAGACACTGGAGGAACCGCCGGCCCACGTGATGTTCATCTTCGCGACCACGGAGCCGCACAAGATTCTGCCCACCATCCTCTCCCGCTGCCAGCGCTTTGACCTGCGCCCGATTCCGGCGGATATCATTGCAAACCACCTGGTGAATATTGCTGCCAATGAAGGAGTAACCCTCACCCTGCCGGCAGCCTTTGCCATTGCGCGCGTGGCCGATGGCGGCATGCGCGATGCCCAGTCCATGCTCGACCAGTTGGTCTCCTTCTGCGGCAACAATATCGGCGAGCAGGACGTGAACGATATTTTCGGCGTGACCAGCCGCGAAACCGTGGCCCGGGCCCTGGCATACATTCTGGACCGCCAGCTGCCCAGCCTGCTGCACCTGGTGCATGAACTTTCCGAAGCCGGGCGCGACATGGGCCAGCTGCTCAGCGAAATCATGGGAGCTGTGCGTGAGCTGCTCATCAGCAAGGTAGCCCCGCAGGAAGCCAGCCTGGCCATGCCTGAGGAATGGCGCGAGCCCCTCAACCAGCTCATTGCCCGCACCCCTGCGGATAAGATTGTACGCCTCATGGAGGTGCTCTCCGGCACTGAGGAACACATGCGCTGGAGCACCAACAAACGCCTGCACCTCGAAATGGGCCTCATCCAGGCCGTGCATTCACTGGCAGAAGCCAATATCAGCGACATCATCCGCGCGCTCAACGGCGCCCCGCTGCCGGAAACCCCCATTGCCACCACCCAGCTGCCGGCAGTGAACATAGCCCCGGCGAGCCCTTCTGCTCCAGCCCCGCAGCCCATGGCCAGCCCGGTGGCACCTGCCCCGGCAGCTCCGGCACCAGCTCCAGCCCCTGAGCCGCTTCCGCCAGCCCCTGAGCCGGAGCCCGCCCCCATGCCTCCCGGCCTGGAACCCATTGATGATGCGCCGCCCAGTTTTGAGCTGAACCCCGACCTGGAGGACGCCCCGCCGCTGTTCGATGATGAGCCCGCCCCCCTCATGGCCGGAGAAGCCCCCGCAGCCGGGCCGCTCACCCCCGAAGGCTGGGAGGCGCTGCTGACCGCCATGCGCGAAGCCGCTCCCCTGCAGAGCAGCTCGGTGGGCAACACCATGTTCATTTCAGATGATGACGGGCTGGTGACTATCGCCATTCACCCCAGCGATACCGACACGCGAGATGCCCTGCTGGGTGACCAGCTCAGCGAGCTCATGGCCGAACTGACTCCGAAGTTCTGCGGCCACAGTATCACCCTGCGCATGGTGATGGACGACAGCGTTCCCCCGCCTGTGGCCGAAGAACCGCCGCCCCCCGCCCCGCTGCCGGAGCCGGCCCCCCGCCCCGCCGCTGCCCCCAGGCCCAAGACCCCGGAAAAAAAGCCTGAAGTCGAAAAACCAGCGGCTCCTGCCTCCCTCAAACCCACGGATGAGGAATTCTACCACGACCCGCTCATCGAGCTCGCGCTCAAGGAATTCCACGCCACCCTCATCAAATAAATCTTCAACCATACTCAAGTATATGAACCTGCAGAAACTCATGAAGCAAGCCCAGGCCATGCAGGCCAACATGGCCCAGGCCCAGGCACGCCTGGCCGAAAAGGAATTCACCGCCGAAGCTGCCGGCGGCAAAATCAAAGCCACAGCCGACGGTACCGGCATGATCAAATCCCTGAGCATTGACCCCGCCGTGGTAGACCCGGACGATGCCGAATTCCTCCAGAGCCTGGTGCTCAAAGCCGTGCAGGACGCCCTGAACGGCGCCAAGAATATGGCTGAAGCCGAGATGCGCAAGGTCACTGGCGGCCTGGGCTTCCCCATGTAACCAACGGACGTACTCCCCCCATCTCTCATGAAGCGTGGCCTCATCCTCCATTCCGCCCTGTGGGCAGCCCTGCTTTCCACAGTTCAGGCGGAGCCTGTGCAGGTAGCCACCCTGCCGGCCAAGATTGTGCCGGAACAGGCTGCTACGCTCAACCTGGAAAACGGCATCGTGACCCAGCTGGCCAGCACCGCAGAACGCCTGGAAGCCGGGGCCGTCATCGCTGTGCTCAATGAGGAACGCACCACCCAGGAACATGAAGAATTGGAGCTCAAGATTGCCAGAGAGGAAATGCGCCTGCGCGATGAGCTCCGCAAACTGGAAAACCAGCGCAACAAGGTTGAGTTTTTCCTGAAACTTTCCCCGCGCGAACGCCGGTATGCCGGGCATGCAAGCGCTGAAGATATGCCGCCCACGGAAGAATCACTCCGCGATATTGACGCACGGGCCGCGTTGTTGAAACGGGAAATGGAAAGCTCACCCCGCCTCTTGAAGCAGGAATTTGAACGTTCCCACGCCAAACTCACGCTCAAAATGCCATTCAGCGGGCGCCTGCAGTATCATTTCACGCTGCCGAAAGAGCCAGGCAAACCCTTTGAGCTGCTGAACCTGCCTGGGCGCCCCTTCGCTTCCGTGTGCGATGACTCCGCCTTCTACATCACCATCAACCTGAACAAGGCGGAACTCACCCAGCTGCCGGAGGACAACTTCAGCGTCTCCATAGACCTGCCGGAAGGCAAGGTCCTCACCGGCACCTTCTCCCACCGCAAGGTTGAGCAGAACAGTGCCGGCAACGGCGACATGCTGGTCTATTACTTCCGGGTACCGGAGGCAGACAAGGAAACAGCCTTCAATATGCTCGGCAGCCACGCCAAGGCACGCCTGGTCTATGACGCTGGCGAAAATGTCCAGTACATCAGCAAACTGGAACTCATCTCCCACCCGGAGGCTGCCGAATGTGAAAACTGGGAACAGCTCGTGGCGCGGCTCTACCCGGAGCACCACCTCATCCTCATCGGCCAGCGCAACATCATCATCCGCCCGAAAAACAATAAGTAAACGCATGGAACTGATTTGCGACAATATCTCCTTTGCCTACAACCGAGATGTGCCGGTGTTCCAGAACTTCTCGCACGCGTTCAAACCTGGCATCACTGTGCTCAAAGGCTATTCTGGTTCCGGCAAAACCACCTTGCTCAAACTCCTGGCCGGTTACCTCAAAGTCAGCAGCGGCCGCATCACCACCCCCACCGGGGCCAAGGTTACCAGCCGCCGCTACCACCGGCGCGATGTTGCCTACATGTTCCAGGGCATCAACCTGCTGCCTCTCATGAGTGTCGAGCGCAACCTGCACCTCGCGGCGGAAATGGCCATGCTCCCCCGCAGAGAATGGAAACCCCGCTGTGAATCGCTCATCCAAGACCTGGGGCTCACCGAGCTCCGCCACCGCAGGGCCGATAAGCTTTCCGGCGGCCAGGCACAACGCGCCGCCCTCGCACGCACCCTCATGAAGAATGCCCCCACCATCCTGCTGGATGAACCCACCTCCGGCCTGGATGACGGCAATACCTCCATCATTAAAAAACTCGTGACCCAGGACGCCGCTCAGCGTATCTGCATTATCAGTACCCACGACAGCCGACTCCTCGAACTGGCCGATGATCTCATTGATTTTGACCATTCTGTACCTTGCTAAAGACACGGTACACCGCTGGTTCACACGTGCCTCCAGTCCGTTGGCCCGCGTGCTGGTCGTCTATTTCCTTTCCCTCTGCGCCCTCTGCTTCCTGGGCAGCTACGTCATCTCCGCCAAGGCCATACGCGACAAGATACGCAGCCGCGGCGGCGACCTGGTGGCCGCCTTCTTCAGCCTGCCGGAAAACGGGCAATCGCACTGCCTGCCCTCGCAAAGTGAAGCAGAGAAACTGCTCGGGGCCGATTCCATTTCCATCATTCCGGCAGGGAGCGCCTCCATCGGCGAGAATAGGTATGTCCAGATTATCACCTACGATTTCCGGCGCGCGGCGCAATTCATGCCGCTTCTATCCCCCAGTGGCGGGCCGGCGCTGCTCTACCCTGAAGATGAAGCCCCCCTCCCCCCCGGACCTGCAGATGTTTCCCTCATCGGAGAAGGGGGCGAAAGCTTCACCGCCATGGTGCGCCACCTGCCGGCAGACCACCTGCTCATGCGCCTGCAACAGAACGGAGCCCTGCTGGTTCCCCCGGATATGCTGGAAAACCGGGGCCAGAAACGCAACCTGCGCTACCGGCGTATGATTTTCCAGGTCAACAAGCTGGAAAACGCAGAATCCCTCCACCATGTGTGCCGGTTCCTGAACCGCCTCAAGAAATACGAAAAACTGGAAGGCAGCGTCTCCTCTGCCGCCGCCCTGCTGGAGGAAATGGATATCATCCTGGGAAACCAGACCCAGTGCCGCGCGGTCTTCTGCCTGGGCATCGTGGCCATCGTCGGCATCCTGCTGACTGCCCTGGCCGGCATGGAATACCGGCAGAACGAGTTCATTTACACGCTGATGAAAAGTTTCGGTATTCACCCCCTGCTGCTGGTGGGTACCTTCATCGTCGAAAACCTTCTGCTGGTGGCGGCTTCCTTTGCAGGCGCCGTGGCCACCTTCATGTATTCTCAAAAAATCATTGTGAGCCAGTTCTTTAAAATGGGTCAGTATTCACTCACCCTGGAGGAAATCATGCCTGAAATCCAGCTCATTTCCTCTACCCTCCTCTTCTGCATCCTGGTGTCCTCCATCCCGATTATGGTGGCGGCCAACCGCCAGATAGGACGTGTATTGAAATAATTTTGTCAGCACTGACATATGGTGCATTTTGTGCTTGCAAGCCACAAGAATTGTGATAGAAGTAGAAGAGTCATTTCCCCCGCAAGGGGTATCACCAAAACAGTTCTTTAATACTAAATTAACTAATACCATGGATATTCAAGTTGCTGTCCTTTGCGACTACGCCGCCGATTATCAGGGCAAGCTCTGCGTGCAGGGTGCCTTCGATACTCTCTTCGCCCGTCAGTTCCCCGTCATCCACCCTGCCTGCGCCCTGGCTCTCCGCCTCTGCCTCACTCCTGAGGACTCCGGCGACCACAAGCTCGGCATCTCCATCGTGGACGAAGACGGCACCCCGCTCGACAAGGAGCGCATGCCCATCGTGGGTGACCTCAAGGTGGCTCTGCCCGAAGGCGCTTCCTTCCTGACCCGCAACCTCATCATGAACTTCCAGGGTCTCCGCTTCGACAAGGTGGGCACCTACGCCATCAACATCACCCTCGACGGCGAGCTCGTGGCTTCCACTCCCCTCCGCCTCGTCATGGTGCAGGGCGAGCAGGCCTGATCTGCCTGATACAGAAAATCTTCTGTTCCCAAAATTGCTCCTGCTTCCCCACCGGGGGGAGCGGGAGCAAGCCTTTTTTCTCATTCGGTTTTGCATTCGGCCTGCATTTGTGCTATATTGCCGCCATGCAGAGAGAACAACTTATTGCCGCCGCAAAGGAATTGAGCCGTGAGGTAAGCGCCCTGGAGTTTGCAGCCCCGGTGGCCTACACCTACAACCCGCTGGAATACGCCTGGGAGGGGCACGAAGCCTACATCCGCCAATTCGGCGCCGGGCAGAAGGATGTGCTCTATCTCGGCATGAACCCTGGTCCCTTCGGCATGGCGCAGACCGGAGTACCCTTTGGCGAAATTGCAGCAGTGACGCTGTGGATGGGCATCACCGCCTCAGTCGGCAGCCCGGAGAAAACCCACCCGAAGCGACCGGTGCAAGGCTTTTCCTGCCCGCGTTCGGAGGTGAGCGGCCGCCGGCTCTGGGGCTTGTTCGAGGAAATGTACGGCACGGCGGAGGAGTTTTTCAAACATGCCTACGTGGCAAACTACTGCCCGCTCATCTGGATGGGAGAAACCGGTGCCAACATCACCCCCACCCAGTTGCCCAAGAGCCAGGTGGAAGCCCTGGATGCCGCCTGCCAGCGCCACCTGGTGCGCCTCATTGAGATTCTGCAACCCCGCGTACTCATCGGCGTGGGGGGCTATGCACTCAAGCAGCTGGAACTGGCCGCCGCCGCCCTGCCCGCGCAGCAGTTCACCCTCGGCACCATACTCCACCCCAGCCCGGCAAGCCCCATAGCCAACAAACACTGGCCCACCCGCCCCAAAGAGCAGATTCTGCAAATCCTCTCCCAGGCCGGCCTGGGTTGAACCCCTGCCCTGGCAGTTGTTGATGATACGCACCATAAGCATTGGCAGCGCAACATAAAGGCATAGTATTCTGTGTGAAAATTCGTAGTGGGGTATCAGACGCCTCACCATCGCCAGTAAGCTTTCATTTGTGTCTCTATCAGCGTAAGCCGCTAACTTTCAATTTATCAATCGTAAATCCTCGTATCCCAAATCTTTGGGACACGCGTGGCTTTCTGTGTAATACGGCCACTATGTACTTGACGCAGGGGGCGGGCTCCTGTATGCTCGCTACCGCTGCCATGTTAGAATTCATTGATAAGACACTCGATAGCGCCTGTGGCTTCCTGTGGGGATACATCCTCATCTTTGCGCTGCTGGGCACGCACCTCTACCTGACCTGCCTGCTGCGTTTCCCGCAGCGCCACTTCTTCACCGGCCTGCGGCTCTACTTTGCCAAACACGGTGAGGGGCAGATTTCCCAGTTTTCCTCGCTCATGGTTTCGCTGGCGGCAAACGTGGGCACCGGCAACATTGTGGGTGTGGCTGTAGCCGTGACCACGGGTGGCCCGGGTGCCGTGTTCTGGTGCATGCTCACCGGTGTGTTCGGCATGGCCACGCGCTACGCAGAAAGCCTGCTGGCCATCCGTTACCGCACGCGCGATGAGAAGGGCAACATCATCGGCGGCCCCATGTATGCCATCGAGAAGGGGCTCAGGTGCAAGTGGCTGGCCGTGGTCTTTGCCGTAGTCACAGCCATTGCCGCCTTCGGCATCGGCAACCTGACCCAGGCCAACGCCGTTTCCCAGGTGCTGGCCAACAGCGCACTGGAAGTACCCACCTGGATTACCGGCGTGGTGATGGTGCTGCTGGTGGGTGCGGTGCTGCTGGGTGGGCTGCAGGGCATCGCCCGCGTGTGTACTGCACTGGTGCCTACCATGGCCATCGTCTACGTCGTAGGTTGCATAGCCATCCTCATTACCAATGCCGGCTTCGTGTGGCCGGCCATCTGCCACATTGTGGACAGCGCCTTCCACCCGCAGGCAGCAGCCGGCGGCTTTGTGGGCTCCACCCTCATGCTGGCCATGCAGCAGGGCGTGCGCCGCGGCCTCTTCTCCAACGAGGCTGGCCTCGGTTCCTCCCCCATCGTCTCCGCCCCCTCCCAGACCCCGAACACCGTGCAACACGCCCTGGTGGCCTCCACCGGTCCCTTCTGGGATACTGTGGTCATCTGCAGCCTCACCGGCATCACCCTGACCACCTGCATCATGGCGCACGACCACATCACCACCAACGACGGCGAGCTGCTCACCTACGTCTCCTTCGCCACGCTGGGCACCTTCGGCAGTGCCATGCTCACCATCAGCCTGGCCTCCTTTGTGATTTCCACCGTGCTGGGCTGGTCCTACTTCGGAGAGCGCTCCCTGGAATACATCGGCGGCCGCCGCCTCATCTACCCCTACCGCGTGCTCTGGATTATCGTGGCCTTCGTTGGCTGCGTGGTGCCCAAGAGCAGCATCGTCTGGAACTTTGCCGACCTCGCCAACGGCCTCATGGCCCTGCCCAACCTCATCTGCATGGTGGGTCTCTCGGGCGTGCTCGTGGCCGAAACCCGCAAATACCTCTGGGAAAACCGCCTCTTCGAGGTCGATAAAACCCTCCTGACCGGCAAAAATGAGGAAAATTCAGAAAAAAATTAAAAAAATCTGAAAAATTCAACATTTAGTGAAAGAAAGCTGACCTATAGACCGTATCCCTTATAACAGTCCACCGGCCGCGGTGAAGGAGAGAGCGCCACGACCACAAAAAAGGGAGGACTGAGTTTCATAGGTAGTAAGTTGGAGAAAGCCCTGCACAACATGCAGGGCTTTCTTTATTATTGATAATCAATGCAGAAAACCGCCTGGAGATTTTCCAGGCGGTTTTGTGTTACCGGGTACGGCAGCGCTGCCGCATCCTGTCAAACTCTGCATTACTTGCCGAAGTAGCGCTTCAGCAGGCCATCGAAACCCTTGCCGTGGCGTGCTTCGTCCTTGCACATCTCGTGGACGGTGTCGTGTACGGCGTCGTAGCCCAGCTGCTTGGCGCGCTTGGCGATGGCCAGCTTGCTGTTGCAGGCGCCGAACTCGGCATCGGCGCGCATGGCCACGTTCTTCTCTGTGCTGTCAGTGAGTACTTCTCCCAGCAGTTCGGCAAACTTGGCGGCGTGCTCGGCTTCCTCCCACGCATAGCGGCGGAAGGCTTCGGCCACCTCGGGATACCCTTCGCGCTCGGCCTGGCGGCTCATAGCCAGGTACATGCCTACCTCGCAGCATTCGCCCTGGAAGTGGTCGCGCAGCCCCTTCACTACTTCTTCGTCCAGCCCCTGGGCCACTCCTACGCGGTGCTCATCTGCATATACCTTCTCGGCTGCTTCGTCGAGCTCTACGAAGGTGTCCACCCCGCATACGGGGCATACTTCCGGCATGGTGTCGCTCTCGATGACTTCGCCGCATACTGTGCACTGGTATTTCATTGTCGTGTTTCCTTTCGTGTTGTTGTGTTGTCGTGTCGTGTACTGGTCTCCCGCCTGGCGGGAACGCGAGCACTATATCACTACCTGTTTGGTATGTCAACAATATTTTAGAAAGATTCTAATCTTTTTTAATTTTCCATGGTCGTGTTCCCTCAGCCGGCCAGCGGGAAGAGGAGGGAGACGATAAAAATATCTGCTGCAAGGATGATGAAATCGAGCGGGAGGCCCACGCGGAGGAAATCCGCAAAGTGGTAGCCGCCAGGGCCGTAGATGAGCATGTGGCGCGGGGAACCGATGGGGGTGGCAAAGCAGCAGGACACAGCAATCATGAGCGCAACACAGAAGCTGAGCGGCGCAGCGCCCACGGCCAGGGCGCTGCGGTAGGCGATGGGGAAGAAGATGGCCGCCGCCGCCGCATTGCCGATGAATTCGGTAATGAAGAGCGCCACGGCACAGACGGCGGTGAGCATGACCAGCGGCTCGGTGCCGCAAAGGCTCAGCAGCAGGGTGGCCGCATCTGCCGCCACGCCGGTCTTATCCATGGCAGTGCCCAGGCAGATGGAGCCGGCAAAGACCATGAGCACGTTCCAGTTGATGCTGCTGTGCGCCTGCTGCACGGTGCAGCAGCGGCAGATGAGGGTGGCCGCCGCTGCCAGGAAAGCCGCCTGCAGCAGGGTAAGCAGACCGAAAGTGGTGAGCAGCATCATGCCCAGCATGATGGCGCCGGAAGCCGCCGTGCGCCAGCCCACGGGAGATTTTTCGCGGCGGGTCACATAGTGTACCTCCTTGCCCAGGTCCGGCGGGCGGCTGCTGTCGCTCTCCAGCAGGAGGGTATCGCCCGCGCGAAGCTTCACCTGCCCCGGCTCCGCCGGCAGCTGCTCCCCCCGGCGCTCCACACCGATAAGGTGGATGCAGCACTGGGCTTCCAGCCCGGTCTCGGCAAAGCGCTTGCCGATGAGCCGGCTGCCGAACTTCACATAGGCGGTGTGGCGGTGCAGCATGCCCGCACCCGGGCCGAACACGCGGCGGGAAGGGCGGCGCTCCGGCAGCCAGTGCTGCAGCACCTGCATGCTCACCAGCCCCACAGCCAGGCAGAACAAGCCCGCCAGCGTGGGGGTAAAAATGCTCAGCGCCACCCCGGTTTCCTGGGTATACAGGCCGGAGATAATCAGATTCGGCGCACTGCCGATAAGGGTACATACCCCACCCAGCCCGGCGGCATAGCTCAGCGGTATCAGCAGGCGGCTGGGGGCTACCCGCAAACGGCGCGACCAGAGTTTCACCACGTGGATGAACAGGGTGGTCACCGTGGTGTTGCCCAGGATGCTCGCCATGCCTGCCACCGGCAGCATGAGCCGCACCAGCGCCTGCCGGTAGCTCTTCGGCCGCCCCAGCAGGTGCTTCTCCACCCAATGCAGCACACCCGTGTGCACCAGCCCCGCCACCACCACAAACAACAGCGCCACCACAATGACCGAGGGCGCGCTGAATCCCGCCAGCGCCTCCCGCGCATCCAGCACCCCGGTGAGCAGCAGCACCGCCATGCCCCCCAGAAAAATCAGTTCGGCCTGAATCCGGGTGCATAGCAGCAACGCAAATATCCCCACCGCCGTGAGCAAGGTCACCCACGCTTGAAAATCCAGACCTGATAGTATCAATTCCCTCATATCCCCTGCCAGCACTCTGCATTATAAAGCGCTTGTGCCTGCAAAGTCAATCAAATTACCACCACAATAATTTTCCGCCGAAAGTTCAATCTTTTATGCTTGACTTAACTCCAGCTATGCGGTAACGTGTATTCAAGCATTATGACAAACCGTCGCATCGTTATTACAGGTATGGGCGCCCTTTCCCCCCTCGGCAACAGTGTCGAGGAAACGTGGGAGGGCATGAAAAACGGCCGCTCCGGTATCGGCAAGATTGAGGGCTGCGATGACAGCGCTCTGAGCATCCACATCGCCGGTGAGGTGCGTGGTTATGACCCTGCTCCCTATTTCAAGAAGGATCCCAAGGCCGTGCGCCGCTGTGACCGCTTCGAGCAGCTGACCATGGGTGCCGTGAGCGAGGCACTGGAGAACTCCGGCCTTGACCTGGAAACCGTTGACAAGACACGCGTAGGCGTGATGATTGGCTCCGGTATCGGTGGCCTGGGTATCCACGGCGATGGTTGCGAAGCCCTCCTCAAATCCGGACCCCGCCGCGTGAGTCCCTTCTGCATTCCGTACATGATTACCAACATGGCCTCCGGCATGGTGAGTATCGAGTACGGTTTCGGCGGCCCGAACATGAGCATTTCCACCGCCTGCGCCACTGCCAACCACTGCATAGGCGAGGCCTGGCGCATCATGAAGTTCGGCGATGCCGATGTGATGATCTGCGGCGGTGCCGAGGCTGCCATCCTGCCTGTAGGCATTGCCGGTTTCGCCAACATGAAGGCTCTTTCCACCCGCAATGATGACCCCGCCACCGCCTCCCGCCCCTACGATGTGGACCGCGATGGTTTCGTGATGGCTGAAGGTGCCGGTATCATCATTCTGGAGACCCTGGAGCACGCCAAGGCCCGCGGCGCCAGAATTCTGGCCGAGCTGGTGGGTTATGGTCTGAGCGCCGATGCCTACCACCTGACCTCCCCCATGCCGGAAGGCGAAGGTGCTGCGCGCTGCATGAACATGGCCATGGAGCACGCCGGCCTCAAGCCCACGGATATCCAGTACATCAACACGCACGGCACCTCCACCCCGCTGGGCGATATCTGCGAGACCAAGGCCATCAAGGCTTCTTTCGGCGACTATGCCACAAACGGCCTGGTGGTGAGCTCCACCAAGTCCATGACCGGTCACCTGCTGGGTGCAGCCGGCGCCATTGAGCTGCTGGCCTGTGTGAAGGCCATCCAGGACAACTTCGTGCCGCCCACCATCAACGTGTTCAACCAGGACCCCGAGTGCGACCTGGACGTGTGCCCGAACGTGGGCCGCAGCATGACCGTGGATGTAGCGCTGAGCAACTCCTTCGGCTTCGGCGGTCACAACGCTTCCCTCATTGTGAAGCGCTATGTGGATTAAGTTGATGCTGCTTAACCTGTAAAACAATTTGCACGGCGGCTGTGGGCAACCACTGCCGCCGTGTCTGCAATCCCCGGAATCACCACCACATGAAGAAAGCCCTTGCCTCCCTCCTGAACCGGCTGCGCGGCCCGCAGCAGATGAACCGCACCGACCACCTGCTGCTGCGCTGGGCCGGGCTCTGCCTCGCGGTGCTGGTGCTCATTGTGGCGCTCACGGCAGCCGGTGCCATGCAGTACCTGGAGTGGGAGCAGATCCGCTTCCTGGGCGGGGCGCCCTTCTTCATCGGCGCAGAAGAAGCGCAAATCAGCCTGCTGGGGCCGGCCGGCACCTTCGGGCTCTGCCTGGCAGTCACCTTCTACCTGGCTCTGGTGCTGCTGCGGGAGCGGCACTTCGCCGGGCGTCTGCAGGTGGGGCTGCTGGCCACGGTGGCGCTGGCGCTGCCGGGCGTGCTCTGCGTGCTCTGGGGCGGCGTGCTGAACATGAACGCCCCGGTCATCTGCGCCCTGGCTTGCTGGCTGGGGGCTGAAATCATCCACCTCATCCACCGCTGCCGCGCATGAAAGCCCAGGATTACCCCAAGGCCGTGCTGGAGATGATAGCCGCGCTCAAGCGCATGCCCGGCGTGGGCACACGCGGGGCGGAGCGGCTCGCCCTCTGGTTCCTGCAGCAGGGGCGCAACGAAGCCCGCCAGCTCGCCACCGCCCTCACCGCCGCCGCCGATACTGTGGGCAGCTGCCCGGAGTGCGGCTTCTTTGCCGGGCAGGGCTGCCGCTGCACCGCCTGCGATGACCCCACGCGCGATTCCTCCCTGCTCTGCGTGGTGGAGCAGCCCACGGATGTGCTCCCCATCGAGCGCTGCGGCACCTTCCGCGGCCTCTACCACTGCCTGGGCGGCAAAATTTCCCCGCTGGACGGCATCATGCCCGAAGACCTGGCTGTTGAAAAGCTCATCGAACGCGTGAAAGCCCACCCCGGCTGCGAGGTTATCCTGGCCGTGGGCAGCGATGTGGAGGGCGAAGCCACCGCCCTCTACCTGGCTGAGCAGCTCGGCACCCTGCCCTGCCGCTGCACCCGCCTGGCCCAGGGCATGCCCGCCGGCGCCGGCCTCGGCCATGCCGATGCCATCACCCTCATGCGCGCGCTCGAAGGCCGCCGCAGTGTGTGATTTCCCCACCCCTCATGCGCCAGCATGAGGGATTTCATACATGCCACAGGCATGTATTTCATGCACTGCGATAGCAGTGCTTTCATACCGCTGCTCGCAGCGGTATTTACATACTTGCGATAGCAAGTATTTCATTGAGCGAAGCTGGCGCCACGCATGAAATACCGCCTGCGGCGGTATGAAAGCGGCACTTCGTGCCGCATGCACAGGTGCCGGGCACCAGTGCAATTTAGATTGACAGCCAGGGGGAAAGCCTGTATACTCCCGCGCGTTATGGAGAACCAGACGACCAATATCGATCTCTCGGCGCTCGACACGGAAGCCATGCGCTCCCGTCTTTCCGAGCTCGGGAGCTATCTTTGACCTCGGAAGCCTTGAATCTAAAGTAGCAGAACTGGATGAGCGCATGAGCGCCCCGGATTTCTGGGATAACCCCGAGGCCGCCCGCGCCCTCATGAACGAGGTGAACCCGCTCAAGCGCCGCCTGGAGCAATTCCGCAGCCTGGAAAGCGGGCTGGAGGATGTGGCTGTGGCCGTGGAAATGGCCGATGAAGACCCCGACATGGCCGGCGAGGCCAAGGCTGAATACGATGCCTGGTTCAAGCGACTGGAGGAATTCGAGCTGCTGACCCTCCTCAACGGCCCGCACGACAACGCCGGCTGCTATGTGACCATTCACGCCGGCGCCGGTGGCACCGAGGCCTGCGACTGGGCCAGCATGCTGCTGCGCATGTACCTGCGCTACTGCGAGCGCCACGGTTTCAACACAGAAATCATGGAAAGCACGGATGGCGATGAAGCCGGCATCCGCTCCGTGACCATCAAGATTGACGGTGAGTACGCCTACGGCTACCTGAAGAACGAGCGCGGCATCCACCGCCTGGTGCGGATGAGCCCCTTCGACTCCGCCGGCAAGCGCCACACCTCCTTCTGCTCGCTGGATGCCACCCCGGATATCTCCGACGACATCGAAATCGAGGTGAAGGAAGCCGATGTGAAGATGGATACCTACCGCTCCGGCGGCAAGGGCGGCCAGAACGTGAACAAGGTGGAAACCGCCGTGCGCCTCACCCACCTGCCCACCGGCATCATCGTGGCCTGCCAGACCCAGCGCTCCCAGCTCCGCAACCGCGAGGAAGCCATGCGCATGCTCAAGGCCCGCCTCATCCAGCTGGAGGAAGACCGCAAGCGCGCCGAAGCCGACCGCCAGTACTCCGAAAAAGGCGATATTGCCTGGGGCAACCAGATCCGCTCCTACGTGTTCCAGCCCTACCAGATGGTGAAGGACCTGCGCACCGGTTTCGAGTGCGGCAACATCCAGGACGTGATGGACGGCAACATCGATGGCTACGTGGAAGCCATGCTCCGCCATAACGCCAATGCGTAAAAAGTACAATTGACAAAGGACAAAGTACAATTGGTGAAGTACCGCTCGCTCTGCTCGCCGATTGTACTTCGTTCTTTCCGCAGCGTCTATGTCTGAACAAAGCGAAGCCATGAAGGAACGCACCAGGCAGTTCAGCTACCGGGTGGGGAACCTGGTGCTGCACATGGGACGCACCACCTTGCTGGCTGAGGTATACGGCAAACAACTGCTGCGCTGCGCGTCCTCTGTGGGAGCCAACTATCGCGCCGCATGCCGCGCTAAGTCTGACCGCGATTTCCTTAACAAGATTAAAATCTGCGAGGAAGAATCGGACGAATGCCTGTACTGGCTCGACCACATCGGGCATTTCGAACTAATAAAGCCCGCCTCACGTCTGGAACCGCTCTACCAGGAAGCCCGCGAAATCTGCGCCATCGTCACAGCCACTGCTAAAACCATCCGCACCCGGCTACATGAATAATCCCCCTGCGCGCAGCGCAGCTGACTCTATAAATTGTCCATTGTAATTTGTAAATTGTAAATATGCTTAAGGTAGATGTCCTGACCCTGTTTCCGGAGCTCATCTCGGTGCCGCTGTCCCAGAGCATCATGGGGCGCGCGGCGGAGGCCGGGCTCATCGAGGTGCGCGCACACCAGCTGCGCGACTGGACGCACGATAAATACCGCCGCACGGATGACTACCTCTGCGGCGGTGGCCAGGGCATGCTCATGAAGTGCGAGCCCATCTTCGAGGCCATCGAAGAGCTGCGCCAGGAGAATACAAAGGTCATCCTCATGACCCCGCAGGGCCGCGTGTTCCGCCAGGCCGTGGCCGAGGAACTGGCCGCCCCCTGCATGAACGGATCCGATGCGCACTACATCTTCCTCTGCGGCCACTACGAGGGCGTGGACCAGCGCGTGATTGACACCCTGGTGGATATGGAGCTCTCCATCGGCGACTATATCCTGACCAACGGCGCCATTGCCGCCGTGGTGGTCATCGATGCCATTGCGCGCCTGCTGCCCGGCGCCCTGGGCGATGACCGCAGCAGCGTGGAGGAATCCTTCTCCAACGGCCTGCTGGAAGCCCCCGCCTACACCAAGCCCAACGTCTTCCGCGGCATGGAGGTGCCACCCGTCTTCCTCTCCGGCAATCACAAGGCCATCGCGGAATGGAAGCTGGAAAAATCCATCGAGCGCACCAAGGCCAACCGCCCGGACCTCTACGAAGCCTGGGCCGCCGCCCACCCCGAATACTTCGCCCCCAAAAAACGCAAGAAAACGAAGCTGACTACCTACAAGCCCAGAAAGATTCAGGGGGAGGAGACTCCCTGACGTCCGCACACCACGCGGATATCGTCGCGCGCAGCGCGATATCGTCCAGCCCCGCAGGGGCTGGATTTCGTTTTTCCCGCTAGTGGCGGACACAAATCGCCCCGCCCAGAGCAAAACCCGGGGCGGGGCATGGGGGAATTCACCTCAGTAGCTGAACTGTTCTCACAATCAGGTCGAACAAATACCAGATAATCGCGAGGATTATCACTACATTGGTGGGGGTCGATTTGTACTTCATAGCAAAACGCCGCCCCCGTCGGCACTATGCCGCGGAAAGCGGCATCAGCATTATAGCCACCCCTTCATAACCCATCAATAAAACATTCAGGCCGCCCGACAACATATGCCGGACGGCCTGCAAATTTGCTATTGGTACACCCGGGACCCCTCCCGGGGCAAGGTGTCTCCACCTTGCGCCACTATTTCACCACAGCAACCCGCTCTTGTCAACCATTTTTGAAAAAACACTTTAACTAAAAACGATGTTGGGTATATTTGTTTCCCGATGATTGGAAAATTGATAGCCTGGGCATACAGGTAAACGAAATCCGGTCTCCTGACGGAGACCGGACGAAATCACTTCGTGACGATATCTTGCCTGCGGCAAGACGATATCCTCGCCTGAGGCTTGGACTTAGAACGGAATATCATCATCCTCCTCGGCGGGCATGGGAGGGGGAGGGGTCTGCTGCTGGGGGCGCTGCTGCTGGTAGCCGCCGTTGGAGTAGCCGCCGCCATAGTTGCCGCCACCGTTGGAGTAGCCACCCTGGCCACCGCCGTAGTTACCACCGCCGTTGGAGTAGCCACCACCGTTGTTGTAGTTGTTGGAGCGCTGCTGGTAGCCACCGCCGCCCTGCTGCTGGCCGGCACCATCGCCGCGGCTGCCGAGCAGCTGCATATTCTCCGCAACGATGCGGATTTTGCTGCGGCGCTGGCCGGTCTGCTTATCCTCCCAGGTATCCTGCTGCAAACGGCCCTCGATGAAGACGGGGCGGCCCTTGGCCAGGTACTGGCCGGCAATTTCAGCCGTGCGACCCCAGCAGGTCACATCCAGGAAGGTGGTTTCCTCGCGGCGCTCGCCTTCGTTGGGGCCGCTGCTCACGCGGTTCACAGCCAGGCGGAGCTCAGCCACGGTGTTGCCACGCGGGGTGGTGCGCACATCCGGGTCGGCCGTCAGGTTGCCGATAATCATTACTTTGTTTAAATTAGCCATCTTTACACGTGTTTCAGTTGGGTTCGGTAAAATGCCGGGGCGGGGCCCGGCGCTGTCTATATGATGCTATCCTACCCGCTGGGGCGGGGCTTGACAAGCAAAAATGTGGTGCGCAAGGGCTTTTATTCCCTTGCTGACGTGATTAAAGGCTTGCATCCGGCGGCGTAACATTGTACAATGCCGCACCCGCACCCCTGCGGGGTATCACCATTTTTATCTCCCATGAAAGTTGAACTCATCGAAAAAGCCGCTCAGATCGTAGGCGACAACCAGCTGCTGGTCAACATCGTTTCCAAGCGCGTGCAGCAGCTCAACCACGGTTCTGACCCCTTCATCGTCACCACCCCGGAAATGCAGTGCGGTGATATCGCTCTCACGGAGATTATCGAGGGCAAAATCACCTGGCACGAGATGACCCCCGAGGAACTTGCTGCCAGCAGGGGCGAGGCTGCTGAGGCTGATCCCTTTACCGAACTGGCTGAGGCCGCCGCCGCCCCCATGGAGCCGGATACCCTCACCATCACCCCGGACCTGTAAAGCTCCCGCAGAGAATTCCTTCGGCGCGACCCGGCAAGCTCCCACGTACGGCAGCGCCGGGTCGCTCTATTTGACGCCAACACCCTTCCACCCCCCCACCCCATTATGGCCAAGAAACCCGCACCCCAGAGCAACCTGATTGCCAGCAACAAAAAGGCCGGCCGTGATTACGAAATCATGAGCCGCCACGAATGCGGCATCGAGCTGCGCGGCACCGAGGTGAAATCCATCCGCGCCGGCAAAGTGAACGTGGCAGATGCCTTCGCCCGCGTGGAAAAAGGCCAGCTCTTCCTCTATGGCTGCGATGTGCAGCCCTGGGAAACCGCCGGCAAGTGGTTCCAGCACGAGGCGAAGCGCCCGCGCCGGCTCCTCATGCACAAGCGCGAGATTCTGAAACTCGAAATCCAGCAGGCCCAGAAAGGCTTTGCCCTCCCCCTGCTCCGCCTCTACTGGAAAAACGGCAAGGTGAAAGCCGAAATCGGCACCGGCCGCGGCAAAACCCACCGCGACCAGCGCTATGACCTCAAGGCCCGCGCCGAAATGCGCGAGGTGCAGCGCGAAGTGGCGCGCTTTAATAAAGCCCGCTGGTAATTTCCGACTGTTCCGGCGGCGGCAGAGCCATTTCGCAGGCGAGAACACGCCCGATTCCCAGCCACCGCCAGCGGCCGGGAATTACTTTTCCTCCCTGCGGATGATTTTTTCCACGTCCGGGAGCATCGCGGGCACATCCTTGCTGTACTTCCCCCGGAGGCGGTCTATGAGCGAAGGGGTACCGCCGGCGGTTTCCTCGGTATCGGCCCCCAGCTCCACCAGCCTGCGCAGAGCCTGCAGCAGAGGCTCGCGGTGGGGCGGGCTGCTGGCGCAGCGCGAGGTCATGCAGGCCATGTAGAACAGCACGCTGTTGCCACGGGCATCGCGCGCGCTGATATCCAGCCCGGCAGGAATCAGAACCTCTGCTGCGCGCATCACGGCCTCAATCCCCTTCTGGTCCAGCCAGGGTGCGCTATCCACCATGGATAGCAGCAGAGTCCTGCCACCTTCCAGACGCATGTTCGCATCAGCACCAAGCTCAATCAGCAGCTTGAGCATTTCCGGATTTCCCAGCGCATGCTGAATGGGGTAAACCGGGTGGCCCGAACGACTGCGGCAGGCCTTGTTGATTTTTGCACCATGCTGAACAAACAAGCGCACAAGCTCCTCATTCCCGGAACCGATGCAGAAATAGAGCGCCGGAGTACCATCGGAAGTGCAGGCATTGGCGCTGGCGCCATGCTCCAGCAGGACTTTGACCATCTCATTGCGCCGGCTGAGCAAAGCGGTGTACAGCAGGTTGCCGGGGCTGTAATGAGAGCGCGATTTCACCAGTTCGGGGCGGTTTTTGAGTATCTGAGCCAGTTCCTCGACCTTGCCGCGGCGAATCACCTGCTCCGCTTTCTTGTAATCCGGGTCCTGCAAGAGATTGGGCGTGAACATAAAGGGCTGCACCGCCGGTAATTCATGCCGGTTGGGCGAAATGGTGACCCGGAAGCCCGACACCAGCGCCCGGTCCTCGGGGGCGGCATCGGGGGCATCCATGGCCTCAGGGCAGGCAGCGCGCAGCAGGTTCATGACCTCGCGACCCGGTGCCTCCCAGTTGCCATCGGCATCCTGGTAGCAGACCAGCATGGCACTGTCCTGGCTCCATCCGCCACTCTTATTCTCTATCATTTTCCGGAAGTTCTGCTCCTCCACCCCCCCGCGGCGACCCAGCATGAAAATCTCGACGGGCACCTTGCGGAACCCTGCCGCAGCCTGCGCTGCAGCCAATGTGGTGTGCAGCACCATGCTGCGCTCTTCCACCCGCGGGCAGTTCTCAGCCTGTTCCCGGTTCTCGCCATCCAGAAGGTTGACATAGCACTTGGCGTAGCTGCCATCTGTGCGGGTGAACTCGGCTATACGACCGTCGGATACATCGCGGCCATTGATTTTATGAGTGCCGGAGAATTTTTCGACTGCTATCTTATCCAGTCTGCCATCGAAGATTTCCACGGGGATTCCCCGGTGGACCGTCCAGGTGCAGATGCCGTTTGTCTCCTTCCATTCGATGATATTGGCGATATCATCTGCCGCCATCTCTTCCAGTTTCACGCGCAGTTTACGGCCTTTTTCGGTGAGCAGCTCCACCCAGGGGCTCTGCCCGGCCTTTTCATAACCCGCGGACAAAATGCGGGCACTGATGGTGACACTGCTGCTCGTGCGTTCATCGGTTTCCTCATCTTCATCCGGCACCCGGTCCGTTTTCTGCAGGTGCCAGGTGTAAAGCGGGGAGGAGAACGGCCTGTGCACCGAAGCATCAGCAGCCATAGATTCCAGAATCTTCTGCTCTGCACTTTCATCCACCGTGGGCAGGTCCTTGAGCTCCACCGCCTGAATCAGGGCATGCGCCGTGGGATTCCCGGCAGCACCGGCCAGCAGACGCTCACGATAGCTCCTGCGGGTCTCCTGCGGAATATCTGCGCATTGGAGCAAGGCATGCGCCAAGGTGGCAGCAGCTATGGGCATGCGCTCCAGCTGCTTCATGGCCGGGGTAAGCAGAGCCTCCGCCTGAGCGCCCTTCCCTTGCTGCAGGAGCGAAAGCGCATGGTACACATCCGCCTGCAGGCGCCACTTCACCAGGTCGTGCTGCGAGCCTTTGCCGGCCACATGAGCCGCGGAGCTGGCGTAGTAAGCCAGGTTGTATTCCGCCCAGAAAGCCGCACCGCGGAAACGCCTCTGCTCCGCCATGATGCGCTGGAGCTCCGGGCGGATATAGGAGAGGTTGCGCTTGGGCTGCAGCAGCATCAACCGCTCAGATTCCCGGGAGAGTCCATGCTCCAGCAGCAGCTGGTGGGCATCGTTCCAGTAATATGAGTAGTACGAATTGAGCAGCATGGCCGCCTGGGTGACACCCAGCCGCTCCTGTTCCCGGGCGGTGGCTTCATCCCCCTTGGCCCGGGCTACCAGCGCCATGGCCATGCGCGTCGAGGGGTACTTGTAGTTGCGGGGCGCACTGGTCATGCGCTCCAGAATCTTTTCGGCGGTGGGCAGGTCGCCCTTGCGCAGGGCATGCATGACCATATAGTAACCACGGCGGCTGTTGGCACCGGTGATAAACTTGGCCTCCAGGTCCGGCTGGTAGAGATCATCACTCATGCGCCCCACGCGCAGCAGAGCTTCGGCACAGCCCTTGCCCGGCAGTTTTGCCTCCAGGTCCATGTAGGTGCGCTGCATGGTCTTCCACTCCTCATCAGATGCGAGCATGCATCTGTTATTAATCTGGTGGGCGAGCAGAATACTGGCCACCAGCCCGGGCTCCGGATCAGGGTCGCCATCCTCATCCTTGCGGGGCGTGACTCTCCTGGCCCAGAAGAGGTTGGGGGCTGTTGAGGCCCCGCTGAACAGGGAGTCCATGCTCTCGATGATACTGAGGTCGGCCCGGCAGTGGTGCATGAGGCGCACCTGGCAGCGCGGCGTAATCTGGTGGCTGATATGCAGGTTGAGCAGCAGCGGCCAGAGGTGCTCACGGTTCAACAGCCCGGCCAGCGCAGCGGCGCCTTTGTCCAGCGCCTCGGTCTTGCCATCGCGCTCCAGCATGGCCAGCTGCAGGGCGCAGCGCAGCAGGGCTGCATTCAACCGCAGACACCGGGCCCGCAAGGCCTCATCATTCCGGGCAAAGCGTGTGCCGTGCTCATCAATCAGCACATCCACGCCATTTTCCGACATCATGACATCATAGTTGGAAAAGAAGCGGAAATGCCCCTGCCGGGGAATCGACACATTGAAATTACTGTCGCGCCGCACGCGCGCACCCTCGGCAAGGGAGTAGAGCACCATGGACGAGAGCATATCCTGCGCTTTTTCCTCCTGCACCAGCTTGTCAAACAAGGCCACATCCTCCTCCACCGTGCTGCCACCGGCGCCCAGCAGTTCATTGCTCCACTGCGCGGTGTACACAGCCGAGCAATCCGGCATCTCGCCCAGCCCGGCAGTGGGGTCATCCAGCTTCTTCCAGGGCATGCAGGTGGGGTCTGCCGCCAGCATGCTGCGCACGGTAAAGCTCTTCATCTCGTGGCTCAGCCCGGCCGCGGCATCGCGAATCTTCTGCAAATCTGCCCCGGCGGGCAGCTTGCCGGTGGCGCGCCCCTGCATGAGCTGCATGCCCAGCACCAGGGGCTCGGGCAGGTCCTTGCCCCAGGTGTAATTCCAGCAGGTCAGGCCGGAAAGCTGGGCTTTATCATATAACACACTGGTATCGTGCAGCATGCAGCGAAGCGTCAATCGGGCAAAATCCGAACCACGCTGCATGATGTAGGGCGCATGCAGCACCGGGTCTGTCCACAGGCGGTTCACCTCCGAAGCGCGCTGCTCCTTACCATCGCTGAGCGTGAAGCGGCGCTGGGTCAGCATGGGCGGAATGCCACGCTGACCTTCTGTAATGCCCAGCAGGTAATCCCACTCACGGTCATCGCGGAAGGCGAGCATGCCCAGCCATTTCTGCTGGTGCTCCAGCTCGCGGGGTTCCTTCTCCTCATAGGGCTTGAGCATGTGTTCCTCCAGCGCCAGGGAATCGAACTTGCACGAGTGGTCCATCCACACCGAATCCGCCCGCACCAGCATGTAGGTATTCATGTCGGTGGTAGTGTGTTTGCGGGTAATGTCATTGAGCAGGTAGTGCTGGCGGCCGTTGCGCTTGTAGTATGACTTCATGTTCCAGCTGCTGCGCAGCATCTTGTAAGTCGATTCCAGCACCGGCCCGGGCGGAGTACCCAGCGCCTGAACAGCCTGCTGGAAGCTCCATTCCTCGAACTCCTTCTCCGAAATCGTCGTAAAGGAGTTCTCATAGGTATGCCCCATCTCCTCTGCGGCATTCACGATGAGGCTGCTGAGGATGAAGAAAGGAAGAAAACGCATGATAGTAAGTGATTTTGTTTATTGGGCTCCGTGTTGGATGAGGAGTTTCTCCACCTCCGGGTTCAGGGGTGGAGCCCAGCCATACTGGCCGCGGAGACGACTGAGCAGCGAGGGGGTGCCGGTACTGGTTTCCTGCACATCGGCTCCCAGGCGGATGAAGAGCCTCATGGTTTCCAAAGTGGTTTTGAGTTCCTGTGGGTTGTTTTTCACGTCGCTGCGGTTGGCGTGTTGAGCGAGTTTCCAGAGCAGACTTTCACCCATTTTATTGCGGGTGTTGATATTCATACCGCGGGGAATGAGTAGTTCTGCCTGCTTTGCCAGTAGAGCCACATCTGCCTTCGGGCTTTGCTTCATCAGTTCAAACAAGGCATTTTCGCCATTCGGCAGCAGCACATTCAGATTCGCACCCGCCTCCAGCAGAGGCTCCAGGAACTTCGGCTGGCGCATGGCGCTGATGAGCGGGTAAAGGGCATCTTTCTTGTTGATGGAAAGCGAGGGGAGGTCCGGGTCTGCACCCAGTTTCAGGAGCTGGCGGAAGTGTTTCTCATCCTTGCGGTTGAGGCAGTCCTGCAGCAGGGTATTGCCGCACCAGTCGCGGGTATTCAGGCGGGCGCCGCGCTTCACCAGCAGCTCCACCATACTATCGCTGCTGTTGAACTTGATAGCCGTCTGCAGCGGGCAGCAGGCAAACTCATTCGTGCGCACGTGGAGAAGCTCCGGCGTGGCATCCAGCAGGCGGTTCACCTCCGCCTCGTTATTGGCACGGATGGCAGCGGTGAGCGCCTTGTATTCCGGGCTGTTCTGCAGCGGGCTGCGGAAGGAATGGAACACAAAGGTGGGCACATGGTTCAGTGTAACCTGGAATCCGCCATCGAGCACACGCTCATTTTCCGGTGTGCCGGCGGGTTCGAGGATGGATGCGGTTTCACCAATGATGTTGAGCACCTGGCGGCCGGGTGTTTCCCAGTTACCTTCGTCATCCTTGTAGCAGACCAGCAGCACATAGTTGGTGGGCAGGTCCTTGCTGCTGCCGGCCAGTTGCTCGTGCAGCATGTTTTCCTCCGGGCCGCTGCGCTGCCCCAGCATGAAGGCAATGATGGGTTGCTGCCGCTGGGCTGCTTCGATTTCGGCTGCGGCCAGAGTGGTATGCAGACGGACAGTTGGTTTTTCTGCGCGGGCGTTCTGCTGGATGTATTGGCGGGCTTCGTCATCCAACTGGTTGAAGTACCACGTTACAGCCGTACCGTGGGTGGTGGTGAACTCGGCGGTGAGTCCGTTGCTCACATCCACACCGTCGCGAACATGCAAGCACTGGGTGGGCGGGTTCTGCACCAGCCTTTCAAATCGCGCTTCAAAAGGTTTTGTTACCAGGGTCTTTTCTTTGGTAAAGGCCCAGGTGCGGATATTATTCTTTTCTTTCCAGTCGATAAGGTTCTGAATGTCATCCGGCGCGAGTTCATCGAGTTTGATGTAGCGTTTGCGTCCGGCATCGGTCTGGAGCAGAACCCAGGGAGCCTGGTGTGGGTTGTCATAGCAGGCGTTGACAATGCGTGCCTGAATTGTGCTGCGCGTGGCCGTGCGTTCATCGTTCCCGGTGTCAGCTGTTTCATCGGCATCTGCCTTCTGCAGGTGCCAGGTGTAGAGCTCGGAGCGGAAGGGTGCCGGGGCTGTAATGGGAGTAGCCTGATTCAGGGCAGCTATATCTGCGCTTTCATCTTCTGTGACCAGATTTTCCAGCTGCACAGATTGCAGTTTTGCCAGGGCAATGGCATTTCCGGCGCTTCCGGCCAGCAGGCGGCGCTGGTAGTCCTGGCGCGTACCGGTGGGTATATCTGCACAGGTCAGGATAAAGGGTGCAAGTTCGGCTGCCAGTGCCGGCATGCGTTCCAACTGTTTCATGGTATGCTCCAGCAGGGTTCTGGCGGGCTCGGAGGCCTGGTTCTGCTGCAGGAGTGCCAGAGCATGGTAGGCATCTGCCTTAATTCGCCAGCTGGCCAGTTCTGCCTGTGTGCCCAGACCGTGAGCCGGGGTGGCCTTGCTGCAGAAATCGGCCACGGCAAGCTCTTGCCAGAAGGCGGCACTGCGGAAGCGCCGTTGCTCTGCCAGGCGCTGAATCAGCGCGCGGCGCAGGAAAGGCATGCCGTGGTTCGGCAGAATGGTGAGCAGTTTTTCCACCTCGCGGGTCATGCCGTGCTCCAGCAGCAGACGCACAGCGTCTTCCCAGTAATAGAAATGGGATGAATTAAGAGAGATAGCCGCCAGTGTCACAGCCAGCCGTTCCTGTTCGCGGGCATTTGTTTCATCACCTTTGGCACGGGCTACCAGCGCCATGGCCAGGCGGGTGCCGGGGTAACTGTACATTTGAGGGCTGTGGCACATGACGCCCAGAATTTTCTCTGCCGTGGGGGTGTCGCCCTGTTGCAGGGCGTGGCGCACAAGATGGTACCCCCGGATACTTCGCTTGCCGGAGATGCGCTCCGCAGCCAGGTCAGTGCGGTACATGCCGGCATTCATGCGTCCCACGCGCAGAAGCCGCACGGCTGTCATCTTGTCCGGGGCCATGTCGTCCAGTTGCAGCCAGCGGCGCTGCATATCGGCCAGTTGTTCCGGTGTGTGGGGCAGCTCATTCGTGTTGATGAAATGGTCTCTGAGAATCGGGGCAAGAAGTTCCTGCTCCGGGTCAGGCTTGCCGTCTTCATCGGTGCGTTTGGTGAGAATCCCCGCAATATCATGAATGATGGAGATGGATGACCTGGTGAACAGACGCCCCAGGTGGTAGAGGATATTGCTGTCGGCCCGGCAGGCATCCAGCAGCTGCACACAGGTTTCCGGCCCCAGGTGGCGCATACTGTACTCACTCATCAGCAGTGGCCAGAGCCGGTGCTGGTTCAGCACCGCTGCCAGGGCCTTGGCGGCTTCCTTATGCTCGGCGGTCCTGCCGTCGCGCTCCAGTAGTGCCAGTTGCAGGGCGCAGCGGTGCAGCGCCACATTCAGGCTGCGGCAGCGGGCCCGCAGAGCGGCATCATCTTTTTCGAAGACCGGGCCGTTCTCATTGATGAGGATATCGACTCCGTCTTCTGAAACTTCGATATCATAATCAGCGTAGTAGTTGAAATGCCCCTGGCTGGGAATCCCGTCGCGGAAGATGCTGTCTTCGCGGGCGCGGGCATCCTGTGCCAGGGTGAAGAGCACCAGTGAGGAAAGTGCTCCGGCGTCCTGCTCCTGCTTCACCAGTTTTTCCAGCGCAGCAATATCCTGCTCAGGGGTGGTGGGTGCCCCCATCAGCTCCGGATTCCACTGCGGCAGATTCACGGCCGTGCAATCCGGCATTTCGGAGAGGTCTGCCGTGGGGTCGTTGAGCGATTTCCAGGGCGCGTAATCAGGCGCTGCGGCCAGCAGGTTGCGCACGATGAATCCTTTCATTTCAGGTGGCAGAGTGGCAGAAGATGCCTGAATCTGCTGCAATGCTGCCACGGGTGGCAGCTGCCCCTGGCTTCGGCCTTTCATCAACTGCAATCCTAGTGCCAGCGGCATCGGCAGGTCTTTGCCCCAGGGATAGTGCCAGTTGGTAAGTCCCCTGCGGGCGGCATAGTCGTAGTGCACGGAGTGGTCGTGCAGCAGGCATCGCAGACGTGCCTTGTTGAAGGAGTTGGCATGAGCCTTCAGATAGGCTGCATTTTCGTGTGGCGATGTCCACAACCGGTTGCTTTCGGCCGCGCGTTTCTGGTACATGTTGTGCAGCTGGTATTTCTGCTCGGTGCGCATGGCGGGTTCACCACGCAGGGCGCCCAGAATGCCCAGCATGTGTTCGGCATAGAAATCGCCCACGAAGCAGAGCGAGCCCAGCCAGTTGAGCTGGTGTTGCAGCTCCTGCGGTTTTTCCTGCTCGTAGGCCTTGAGCAGGTGGTTCACATACAGGTCGCGGTCCTGCCGGCTGAGGTAGCGCAGCAGCAGCCGGTTCGACAGGATGAGCATATAGGTGTTCATGTCCGTTGTCTTACCGTCCTTGATCAGCTGCTTCATCTGCTCCTGCTGGAAACGGACGCGCTCGTAGCCGGCGGGTTGTTTCCAGGTGGCTTTCAGCATGTCGAACGTAGTCTGCGAGGGGCTGCCGGGCATGTTGCCCAGCGCCTTGAATGCCTGTTCGGGGGTCCAGCTGCGCAGCTCGCGTGAACTGATGTTGCGGATATAGGGCATGAGGCTCTGCTCCATCTCTTCCGCAGCGGGTGCCAGCAGACCACCCAGCAGGAAGCAGCTCAGAAATTGTCTGATTTTCATAGAATGAGTCCGTGTGGGGGTTAAATCATGTCGTTCACCACGTCGGGCAGGGTCTTCACCGGGGCTGCCGGATCATCACGCCACACCTTGATTTTCTTCATCGGGCGCTCTTCCTGCTCTTCTTCTTCCTCCTCAACCTCCTTTATCACGGGCTTTCTGGTGAGACCGGAAGGTTTGCGGTTGCCCATCAGCTTCTGCATGAGCTCGGCGCGGCGGGCCTCTTCGCTCTGCGTACGCCGCTGCTTGAATTCCGCCACTTTCTCCTCAGCTTCGGTGGGCACCCAGAATGTCCAGCTGCGCGCCGGCGGCAGCTTGTCCTCCTGCAGGCGAATGGCCTCGGGCAGGTCATTCCACTCCATGCGGCGGGTGGTGCGGGTGTAGAAAGCCACGCCGGTTTCCGTGGTGCCACGGTTCAGATTGCGGATGGTATCAGTACCGGGTTCCACCTCCATCTGCACGCCGAAATCCAGCTGCACCACACTGCTGCGCTCAGCATTGGCCCGCAGAATTTCCTTTTCCTTGGCATGTTCGCGGGCCCGAAGCACCGGCCGGTAGCCCTTCTGCACCTCCTCCGCCAGCTTTTCATTAGCCTCATATGCTTTCTTTTCCTCCTCCTCGTTCCGGGGAGCAGGTGTGGCCAGGTGGGTTTCCATGCGCAGCAGAATGCCACCTGCATCGTAATCCTGCGGGTCGAATTGCTTGAGGATACCATTGGCCATGGCCGTGGCAACCGGACAATCCGTTGCATCTTCATCCTCGACCGGGGTTCCGCCCAGCAGGGTCTTGCGGAACTGCTCATGGTATACCTCGGGCTTGAATGCCTTACCCAGGGAATCGGCGATGGCACGCTGTCTGTTCGCCGCGCGGATGGAAATAAGCTCGCTGATGTTGTTGCGGAGCTCGGCGCTCACCTCCTGTGCACACAGGGGCAGCTGGCTGACCAGTAAAAGGGAAATAAAAATTCTGTTCATTGTTTTTCAGTGATTTGAATGGAAAAATAGGCAGCAAAATCCGGCAGGGTCTCCATCTGGCGGCGGATGCGCTTGCGCAGATGCTCCGGCAGCGGGACTGCGCCGCGGCCGCTCAGGCGGTATAGTTCCTCCGGCCGGTCTTTTTCGTTGAAATGCTCAGCCGCCACCAGGGAATCCTCGTTGCCATAGATAAACAGCAGACTCTTCTTCCCCCAGAAAAACAGGTGGCAGCACTGCCGCCGCGAATCCGGGCTGCTGATGCGGCGGATTTCTGCAAACGCGGCGCTTATCTTGCCCCAATCCGGTGCTTCATCCGCCAGCTGCGCTGCAATGAGGTACTGCTGGTGCTCCAGCGCAGCCCATTTTTCTTTGTCCAGATGCCGCTCAGATGGCTCAAAGACAGCCTGCGGCTCCAACCTGTTGCTGATGGTGATGCAGCGCTCCAGGGTCAGATGACGGCGCTGCAGCGTGAAGGTAATCTGCTGGCCGGGGGTGGCGGCGGCCAGGTAGGCATAGAGCTCCGCCTTGCTGGTCACGGGCTTGCCATCCATGGTGAGCAGCGTATCACCCGCGTTCACCCCGCCGCGGTCGGCCGGTCCGAAATGCGCAACGGCCGATACCAGCACACCGCCGCCTTCACGGTCAGCGGCGGCCAGCCCGGAATAGGGCACGCCTTCGGCTCTCAGCAAGCCGGCAAAACTCAACAGAGCAAGAAGATATTTCATGGTATTGCGGGTTCGTCCAGTCTACCCCGCCAGTCTATCATTTCCAGAGG
The DNA here is from genome assembly GCA_015062005.1 of Akkermansiaceae bacterium. Taxonomy (GTDB): domain Bacteria; phylum Verrucomicrobiota; class Verrucomicrobiia; order Verrucomicrobiales; family Akkermansiaceae; genus Akkermansia. The sequence continues at coordinate 70,432 of SUVL01000004.1, read as the reverse complement.
ATAAATATCAAGCAAATTCAGCATTTTGTGGGGGTTGCAACCCACGCGTGTCCCAAAGATTTGGTAGAGAATAGAAATATCAGCAACATTTTGGAAGAAGCCCCCCTCTGCGCAATAAATTGGAATTTGCAGAGCCCATACAGGCGCACGTAGTGCGCGGAATTCTGAGCCCGGAGGGCGACAGCCAGTAGCGCGGGGTGGAGCGACGTAGTCGCGGAACCCCGGGTTAGCTCAAAAATTTATCTGAGCCCCGAACGTAGTGAGTGGGCGGCAGAAATCGTTGCTTCACAATAAGCTGCGGCCTCCCTGCCACCCCTCCACGTTGGTCGGGGTTCCGGTTATTTTTTATTCCAAACCCAGAGTTCCGCCGCTAACGCGGCTCCACTCTGGGCTATGGTTATACCGCCCTGACGGGCTCAAAATTCCGCTACGCTGACGCTCCGCAAACTACTCTACAAATTCCAATTTATCGAGCTCCGTACTCAAACTTTGGGACACGAGGATTTACGATTGACAATTGACGATTGACAAATTGAAAGTTAGCGGCTTACGCCGATAGGAGCTCATATGAAAGCTTACTGCCGATGGTGAGGCGGCTGATACCCCACTACGATTTTTCACACAGAACACTATGCCTTTAAGTTGTTTAGGGCTATTTTTTCATAATCTTTGGGACACATATGCCCCCGGCAGAGCCGGGACAGTCTTAAATCTTGACTTAGCGGCTCATTGTGCTACCATGCGGCGAATGAATCTCCGCAGCTTAGTCCTCGATTACCTTCACACCCTGCAGACGCAGGGGGTGCAGCGGCTGGCTGTGGATGAAGAAGCGCGCCTGGTGCTGCGCGAGTGGATGCTGGCCGCCAAACGCGGCGGGCGCCCTGCCCCAGTGGCTCCTGTGCCGGCAGCGCAGCCCGCAGAGCCCATGGGGCCGCCACCGCCCATGCAGCAGGATACCACCCCTGTGGCTGCCTCAGCAGAAACGGCACCGGAAAACAGCCTGAGCGCCGAACTCGAAAAACCGCTTCCCGAGGAGGATGCGGAAGAGCCGGAAATCCCCTTCTTCCGCCCCGGTGGCGGCAATGCCGAGGAAGCCTGGGCGAATATGCGCCGCATCCTGCCCACCTGGCCACCGCTGCTGAAACTGGGCACACTGCGTGAGAAAGTGGTGCTGCCGCAGGGAAACCAGCAGGCAGACATCGTGTTTGTGGGCGATGCCCCCGGCTACCAGGATGAGAAGGCCGGGCTACCCTTCCAGGGCGAAGCCGGCAGCAAGCTGGACGGCATGCTCAAGGCCATGGGCCTGACCCGCGGGCAAGTATACCTGACCCAGCTGCTCAAGTTCCGCCCAGCCCAGCCGCGGCAGACGCTCAACACCCGCCCGCCCAGTGATAAGGAACTGCTCTTCAGCCTGCCGGTCTTCGATTTCGAGATGCAGCTGGTGCAGCCGCGCGTCATTGTAGCCCTGGGCGTCATCGCAGCCCGCGGCCTGCTGCAGCAGGGCAACCTGCCCCTGGCCGCCTACCAGGAGCGCACCTGGAACTTCCGCGGCATCCCCGTGGTGGTGACCCACCACCCAAGCTACCTGCTCCGCACCAGCGACCTCGGCGAGCGCCGCCGCCTCTGGGAGGAAATGCTCCATGTCATGGAGCTCGCCGGCCTCCCCATCAACGACAAGCAGCGCGGCTACTTCCTGCCCAAGGGAGCGTAATACAAAAGTAAAACCCTGCCCACAACATGGAAAACGGGCATGTTACCTGTGCAAGAGTTTGCACAAATAGCGGCAACTGTAATGCAACACTACCGCAGCAACTGCTGACAAACCATACGCCAGCAGAAATTTCGTTATACCATTATACGGTAGTACGCTTACCTTTTTGAAAATGGCCTCATGAACCAGATATATCTCAAGGGTACATGAACCAATAAAGGTTATTACCCACCCCGATTTAGTAGGAATAAATATCGATAGCAACACCAGGCACAGGGGCAACGCAAAAGCTACCAAAGTGTATGGAAGCAAATGAAGGTAGTTTGAAAAAGCGCCTTGATGTGCCCTTTCCAGGTGAAAATACAAAGCAGCCAGAAGACTCAGCACTGCAATAATGACATAAGCGGGGTGCAAAAGCTGCTTAACGGAAAAATCCATATGGGCAATATACATACCCAGCACAAATGCCGTCAAGCGAGCCCGCGTCCACGAAATGGTAGTCTGCCATACAAAGCCGGAATGTTGCAAGAGTGGTACGGCCACACTGATACCCACTACCGCGAGCAGCGTAAGAAGCACAAGCGCCCGGGTAGCATGCCAGTTCACCAATAAATGATAAATAACAGGAGAAAAAAGGTAGAGCACATCAGGCATGCACGCGCATCTGATATGAGCAAAGATGCCTTCCGGTCCCATTTACTCGAATTATAACCCATGCAACTTCAAGTAAGTATCTGCATATCAAAAGACGCGGTTCACGTAAGGAATTTTCCTCAGGAGCAACCCAACAACAAGTGAAGCAAGGCATATCATCACCGCACTCATCCATGCTGCCGGGAGCCTTCCTATGACTTCCTCCATCTCTTCAATATAGGGTTCCCAACCGACGCGGAACAGATTTTCAATTAGCATCACGGTGAAAACAGCACCGCCCAGTGATGCTATTATTCTTTTAAGCACAGGTGCGAGGTTAACCCTCATGCATACTGATTTCAGTTCCATGTACACTACCGCACATGGTAACGGTATGAATGACGTCAGAAAAACCCACGACTCATTCGGAGCTGAAACACCCTGAAGGCGCCTTGTAACCTCCATACAGATGCAACCGGCAACAAGACACCCCATGGCTGACAGGATGGCCTTGAAGCGATACTTATTCCAAGCATCAATCGATATCTTATGCTCTAAAACATACCCCATCAACACATAGAATGCGCAGTACCCGGCGGCAAAGGGTAGTGACTTCGATTCCTGGTGAAAGGGTATCCAGTCATTGAATCCACTATAGGCCATATATTTTCCCAGGCAGAGACTCAATACAGGCAATGTACAACAAAAGAGCACCTGAACCCCGAACAGATATGCAAATAGTCTGACTGTAATATTTTTAGCCACAATCCTCAAAAAAGGCAGCATGATAAGCATACCCACATATGCATACAGAAACCAATGTGCATAAAAGTTGTTATGTTCGCCCAGATTGCAATACACCAGCTTATAAATATGGCTCGGACTAAAACTTTCTACATTCCAATAACAGAAAAAAGCATACTGCACTACCGCAATAATGAAAAAGACCACGATGAAACGAAGAATGCGTTTCTTCCACAATTCACTGATAGATTCTTCCTTGGTGAGCAATAATGCACCCGACACCACGAAAAATAACGGCACTGCCATCTTAACCACTTGATTTTGAAGCAGCAGCCCCCAGTACCCCCAATCCGCTCCTCCCGAATAGGAAGAATAGTAAAACCCATTTGTGTGATTAAACACTACTAGAAAAATCGCAACCAGTCGTAGAATGTCCAAATACGTCTTTCCCCTCTGCTGAGACATCGCTCCCGATGTATACACTTTCAAAATCCGTAAGTCAAGCATACAAACTGTTCTAAATAAAGAATTGTCGTGGTCAGAGAGCTTCTTTCCATTAGACATAAAGATTATCATGACGAGAATAACTCATTGGGACTATAATCTTTCAAATTTAGTTTTTACGGATTTTGAAACCGTAACGGTCTTCAACCGCCCATCAACGACAAGCAGCGCGGCTATTTCCTGCCCAAGGGGGCGTAGTATCACGGCTGAGAAGGCTTATACTCTCTCCAGCTGCTGCATTCTGCGGCGGATTCCGGATTGAATCTCTGCATATACCAGGGTTCCCACCCGCTCCCCGCGCAAATAGACGTGTAATTGTTCCATCACTTAATCTCCCAGCGGTTCATAGCGTATAAACCCAGTCCCAGAGCCTCCAGCACCTGAATCATTTTGTCGACCTGAATGGAAGGTTTGCCGTTCTCCAAATCAGAAACAAAGCGTACTCCCGTGTTGGCCACTCCGGCCAGTTGCTCCTGCGAAATTCCCTGCGCCTTGCGCGTCTCCCGCACAAGCCTCCCTATCTCTGCCGCTGTTCTGAGCTTACTCTTGTTCATATTTTATTCCCGTCCGGGAATAGAATATCACATCCACTGCGAATTTCAAATCTTTTATTACCGCTCGGGAATAAAAAATCTCTTCTTGGGCGGGGCGGCGGGAGGGGAAACAAAAAGAAAACCGCCGGGAACAACACCCCGACAAGCATAGTCTGAATACCGTTGCTACCTCTCGGTCCTGGCGGGGTTTTCCAGCTATACCTCCGGGGGTGTTCCCGGCGGCAGGTGTGAGTATGCCAGCTAGGCCCCGCGGCGTCAAGTATTTTGTGTGAAATGAAGTCTTTCGGTGCACGGGACAGCCAGATTTAATCCACGCCCATGCCATTGGCCTTGAGCACCTCCCAGCCGCCTTCCAGCACGTAGATGGGAGCATCTATCATGCCCAGTCCGCGCAATTCGGCGGCAATTTCCTCCGAGGCGGTGCATTCGTTGGTGCAGAATACCACAACGGCTTCTCCCAGTTCCCCGGCCTCCAGCAAGCGGCCAATGGCGGCATCTACCTGACGCTGCATATCAGCCCCTTTGCGGATGGGAAACATGCGGTTATCAGGCAGCATGAGGTGGTTGAGCTCAAAATCCGCCTGGCTGCGGGCGTCCACCCACACTACTTTGTTCTGGTGGCGGGTGGCCAGGGTCTCCAGGCAGATACGGCCTGCCGGCAGCTTCTCCTGCACACAGGCCGGCAAGCGCCGCGGAGCAAAGACAAAAGCATCCACCCACCCCAGCACAAAAGCCAGAATAAGCATGATGATTCCCAGCCGCAAGGCTTGTGTGAATGTGTCCTTCATACGCGCGCGGAATATTTTTACCACAAAGCCACAGCCATGTAAAACGAAAAAGCTCACAACTGAAGTTGTGAGCTTTTGAGTAGGGCTACAGGGACTCGAACCCCGAATAGCGGTGCCAGAAACCGATGTGTTGCCAATTACACCATAGCCCTGTGTTCTTGGAACGGCGGGAGTATATACCTTTTGCCCCGCCCCGTCAAGCCAAATCCTGCATTTTTTTGCAAAAAGGTGATTTTCTGCGGGCTCTGCCACTGCTATTTCAAGGCTCCAGGCAATGCTGCCCTGCCATTTTCCGCTCTCTTTACTCATGCTTTGGAATACGCGCGGGTGCAACATCGCGCAGGATTTTGGGATTGAGAAATCGGGCTGCTTGTGGTACAACTATGTTCATGGAACGCCAGGATAACCGCGGGGTGGATGAAATGCGCCCGCTTGAGTTTGTGTTGGGCGTGGCGCCGAATGCCACCGCTTCTGTACTTTCGTGCTTCGGTAACACACGCGTGATTTGCGCTGTCACCATCGAGGAGGATGTGCCGCGCTGGATGAAGCTGCAGCATGTGCCGGGTGGCTGGCTCACGGCAGAGTATGCCATGCTCCCGTACTCCACCCTGGACCGCAAGAAGCGAGATTCCGGCGGCAAGGTGGATGGCCGCTCGGTGGAAATTCAGCGCCTCATCGGCCGCAGCCTGCGCGCCGTGGTGGATCTGGAGGCCCTGGGTGCCCGCACCATCTGCGTGGATTGCGATGTGCTGCAGGCGGATGGCGGCACCCGCACGGCCAGCATCACCGGCGCCGCGGTGGCGCTGCAAATTGCACTCAATAAGCTGGTGGCCACCGGCGCGCTGGAGAAGAACCCCATGAAGCAGCTGGTCTCTGCCATTTCTGTGGGCAAGCTGCAGGGTACTCCCCTGCTGGATCTCTGCTATGTGGAGGACCGCGATGCCGAGGTGGATATGAACGTGGTCATGACTGAGCGCGGCGAATATGTGGAAGTCCAGGGCAGCGGTGAGGAAGCTGTGTTCACCGCCGAGGAAATGGCCCAGATGCTCGCGCTGGCCGCCAAGGGGGCTGCTGCCATCACCGCCGCCCAGAAGGCCGCCATCGCCCGCGCCGATGCACCCAGCGCCAGCGATTTCAACTCCCTGAAAGATTTTTTTGCAAAAAAATAAAATTCCGTTGTAGAATTTGACAGAAGGCACCGTTCCCCTATGCGAGGAGCGGTGCTTTCCGCATCTCCTCCCCCTAAAAATCCAAACTATAGAAAGTACATATCACCATGAAGAAATCGCTCATGTTTGCCCTGTTCGCCGCAGCCATGCCCCTCATGGCTCAGGATTGCCCGCAGAAGCCGGAGTGCGCCCCGCAGCACCCCTGCTGCTTCGGTAAGATGCACCGCCCCCACGGCCCCCGTCCTGAGCTGACTGAGGAGCAGAAGGCCGAGATGAAGGCCAAGTTCGAAGCACGCCGCGCCGAGATGCTCGCTAAGTTTGATGCCGACAAGGACGGCAAGCTCTCCGAAGATGAGCGCAAGGCTGCCCGCGAAGCTCGCAAGGCTGAGATGAAGGCCAAGTTCATGGAGAAGTTCGACACCGACAAGGATGGTCAGCTCTCCGACGCCGAGAAGGAAGCCGCCAAGGCTGAGTTCAGGAAGCACGGCCCCCGCCACCACGGCAAGTGCTGCGGCCCGCACGGCCCCCGTCCCCAGCTCACCGAGGAGCAGAAGGCTGAGATGAAGGCCAAGTTCGAAGCACGCCGCGCCGAGATGCTCGCCAAGTTTGACGCTGATAAGGACGGCAAGCTTTCCTGTGAGGAACACAAGGCTGCCCGCGAGGCTCGCAAGGCTGAGATGAAGGCCCGCTTCATGGAGAAGTTCGACACCGACAAGGACGGCCAGATTTCTGACGCCGAGAAGGAAGCCATCAAGGCTGAGTGTGGCAAGCGCGGCCACCGCCACCATGGTCCCCGCCACGGCAAGTGCTGCGGCCCCGAGTGCCAAAAGTAAACCCTTTACCGTTGAGTAACGGTATAGCATAGAGACGCTGAGCGCCGTCCGGAGAAATCCGGGCGGCGTTTCAGCTTGCTGCTGTTCAGTCCCTTTATCGGCTAATTTAGCCGATAATTAGCCGTCATTAGCCGATAGCGGCTATTTTTGGTCGATAAGGCTATTAAGCATTTTTTCCAGGTCAGGAACCGGCTTGAAGATGAACTCGCGTGAAATCAGTTCCGAAACAAGGAACCCGAGAGCTTCCAAGCCCGTTAAATCCGTACGGGCAGTCTGGCGGACCACTTTGTATTCGCCGCAGTGCAGACTGACTGAAGTGTATGCATTCGGATGCTGCAGGAAATGCAGCAGCACATTCTTCTGCCGGTGATTGAGATGGGTGAAACCGGAAAGGGAATAGCGGAGCTTTTCCTGGATTTTCTGCTTATCGCGCAGGTGTTCATTCAGGCTCTCAATGGATGCCAGGATGGTTTTCAGCTGGTCGATGATAAAATAATTCAGGTCATTCTCATCTTCCTCCGTGTTCAGGAAAGATTCATAATAACTACGCGAGTGCCGGTAAATTTCCCGCGAGATGGAAATGTATTCAAAAAGCCAGTACCCGGAATGCAGCATACTCCAGTAGAACAGAGACCGGGCAGTTCGACCGTTTCCATCGACAAAGGGATGGTCATATGCCAGTTGAAAATGCAGGATGATGGCCCGAACTATCGGATGGATGTAATATTCCTCCTTCCCCTCATCATTCGCAAAGCGACAGAGTGATTCCAGACGCTCTGCCAACTTGTCTGATGCGGGGGGCATGTGAATGATATCGCCGGTGCGGGTGTCCTCAATGTAAACTTTGTCTTCCGCCTGGCGCAAAGTGCCTGCTCGTTCCGTTTTTTTCAGTGTACCTTCCACCATGCTCCGGTGCAGCGACATGATGAACTCCGGCGTGAGAGGCTCATCCTTGTGCTGCAATATCATCCGCATTGTGCGGTAGTTATTCATCACCATCTGCTCATGCTCATCCTTCGGGCGCCGATTGCTGCGAATAAGCTCCCGGGCTTCTGAACGTGTCACCACCGCACCCTCCAGCATGCTGGACATGATGGCTTCCTCGGCCAATGAAGTCAGCAGGTATTTATCTCGCTCCGTTACAGAGAATACGGCATTGGCATCCGTCATCAGCATCGTTCCGGATGCCCGGTCAATCTTGTGCAGATATTGCTGAATCAGTTGCGTTGAGGCAAAATGGAAGGGCTCTCCCTTTGCATTGCAGAGAGCTACGCTCTGCCTGGCCTGCGTCCGGTGCAATTTAAGGCCCAGCCACCACTGGCCGGTGCTCATGCCATCCGGCGCTTTCCGGTGCCGCAGCTCCTGCCAGCTCAGATAACGATCCATGCGCAGAGCTTCCGGGAGTGCCTTATGCATAATATCCATAAGGTTCCCCGTTTCCTGTTCAATCAGCTCTTTTAACGCCGGAACTTTGCTGCGCCGCTTCATGCGCCTATTTTAGCAAGGCAGACCGTCTTGTCAACTTTTATCGGCTAATTTAGCCGATAATTAGCCGTCATTAGCCGATAGCGGCTAAAATTGGCCGTGGAAATGCACCGGGGGATGGCTACGACTGCACTGCGGGCATCTTGAGCTTTTCCACGTATTTGGCAATCATATCGACCTCGACATCGACGATGCTGCCGGGGGCGTAGGTGTGCATGATGGTGCGCTCCCAGGTGTGCGGGGTAATCCAGAACTCCAGCTCGGCAGGGCCGGTGATATTGGCCACGGTGAGGGAGACACCATCGATGGCGATGCTGCCTTTGTCGATGACGTAGCGCATGTATTCCTGCGGGATGGCGATGCGCACCATGTGGTCCTGCCCCACCGGGGTGATGGAGGTGACGCTGCCGGTGGTATCGACATGGCCCATGACGAAGTGCCCGCCGAAGCGGCCGTTGCCGCCCATGGCGCGCTCCAGGTTGCAGAGGGAGCCCACCTGCAGCTGCCCCAGGCTGGTGACGCGCAGGGTCTGCGTGAGGAGGTCGAACTCCACGCGCTTGCCCTCTACTTTATCGACGGTGAGGCAGCAGCCATTCACCGCCACAGAATCCCCCAGTGCGAGCTCTGCCGCAAAGGGAATCTCCACCGCATAGCGCGCGCCCTGTGCTACGGGCGTGCGCTCCAGCACCTTGCCGGTGCATTCCACGAGTCCTGTGAACATAAGTCTTTAGTTGCCGAAGTAAATGAAGTTATACAGGCAGAAGATGATGAAGGTGGGCAGTGCCGCCCAGAGGAAGAGCTGCAGAGCGCTGATGCCGTTCTTGAAGTACTTGCCCAGGATGGCCTGACCCGCGGGGTTCGGGGCATTGGCAATCACGGTGAGACCGCCGCCGGTCACGGCACCGGCTACGATGGCGTAGCGGATGTGCTCCGGCAGGTTGGGCACGGTGCTGGAAAGGAAGGTCACAGAAGCGTTGTCGTTGAACGCGGTCAGGATGCTGGCCAGCCCCATGGTGGCGGTGGCGCCCAGCTCAGCCAGGGCCTGCAGCACCGGCTGCATCCACCAGCCCTGCACACCACCCAGGATGAGCAGCCCCGCCAGGAAGAAGGCCACCAGCAGCGGCACCTTGATGGAGAAGGCATTCTGATACTGCGGCGTGGCCATGGTGAAGCCCAGGAAGAAGAGGAAACCGCCGATGAAGATGGCCGGGTGGTGGGCAAAGTATACCGTCCACACCAGGAAGAAGATGGACACGCCGTATACCCAGGCGGGAATGACGTCCTGGCGGTCCTCCCAGGAGGTGGGCACCGCGCTGTCAAAGGCGCTGTTGAGGCGCTGCACCTCAGCCAGGCGGGTGAATTCCTTGCGGAAGATGAAGAAGTAGATGATGTTGGAGATGACGATGCCGACTATGGCTTTCCAGCCGAAATGCACGAACATGTGCGCCATGTCCCAGTTCCACTTGCCGGCCACCATCACGATGGGCGGCGCGGCAAAGTGCGTGAGCGTTCCGCCCACGGATACATTCACGAAAAGCAGCGCCAGCGTGGCATAGCACAGCGACGGAGCGGGCTTCAGGTGGTAGAATTTCTTGGCCAGCAGAATGGCCGCCAGGGTCATGGCCGCGGGTTCGGTGATGAAGGAGCCCAGCAGCGGCGCAATGCAAAGCACGGAAAGCCACCAGGCTGCCGGGGTGCCGCCACCCATGCCGGCGCCGAATTTGAGCGTGTTCTCCGCCAGGCGGTAGATGGGGCGGGAAGAGGCGATGACCATGATGACCGCCACGAAGAGCGGCTCGGTGAAGCTGGTGTCGCGGTCGATGTAGCGCAGGAAGTCATCCATGCTGTAGTAGTGCTGGCAGACCAGCGCAAAGGGGATAATCCAGAGGCCGAACACCACTTCCACCTCGCCCAGGAAGTGGCAGAGCGTGCTGCCGAAGGAGACCGGCATGCGCTGCTCCGGGTGCAGAATGCGGAACTTTTCCTCGCGCAGCTTCTGCTTGTGGGCCTTTTCCATGTGGTGGGCCCACTTCTGGAACATGGGCGCCATGAAGGTGTGCAGAATGGCCAGCAGGAAGATAAGTGAGGCAGCCAGGTTGAAGTTATCCACCTTCACGCGGTGTACCAGCTTGTCCCAGAGCCCCATGCCCTGCTCGGCCTTGGAATAGATTTGCAGCGGAATGGGGAAGCGGCTGTATTGCAGCTTGCCGGAGGTGTAGTGGTGGCTCCAGGCGGCCAGCTGGCCATTCGGGTCGGCGTGGTACACGGTCTTGCCACACTCCGGGCAGGGCTTGTGCGCCATGGGCAGGGCAAACTTCACCTTCATGGCGGCGTGCTCCAGCACGCTGTGGCCATCGTACGCGTGGTGCTCGTTCGACAAATAGGCCTGCAGCGCCTCCAGACTCATGGATTCTGCCGCTATGAGCAATGCGTTGCTCGCGTTCGGGCAGAGATTGAGGCTCTTCACCAGCGCCTCCTTGGCCTCGGCCTCTGCGCGGATTTCCTCCACGGTGGGTACCGCAGCCGTGCCGTGGTGCACACAGGCCGGTTGCTGGTGTGAATGTTCAACGGGGACGAGTTCCTCCTGGGCCTGCAGGTTGCCCAGCAGAGCTGCCATGCCCCAGACTATTGTTGCCATGAACCACTTGCGCATAATAAAGTTCAGAAAACGTTCAGCACCATACTAGCACATTCACTCCCCCATTGGCGAGCAAAAAAGTTGTGTTCACCGCCGCCGGCGAGCTAAATTCAGCAATTTATCATACGCGCGGGTTTCGCCGCGGGCGGCGGCTTTGCGGTACCAGTAGGCGGCAAGCTCGGAGCTGGCGGGTGCACCAGTGCCTTTTTCAAAACATTCGCCAAGTTTGAGGGCGGCGGCGGCGTGGCCGGCCAGGGCAGCGCGCTCCAGGCAGCTGCAGCCGCCGGCAGGGTCGCGCGGGCAGCCCAGACCTTTCAGGTAGCATTTGCCGAGCCAGTAGAGCGCATCCACCAGGCCGGCGCGGGCGGCAGCATCGAACCACTCCACGGCTTCTTCAAAGTTGCGGCCCTCTCCCCTGCCCCGGATGAGTTTCTTGGCGAGGTGCAGGGCGGCCTCTGCATCTCCGGCGGCGGCGCGGGTTCTGAGTTCCTGCAGCATAGCTCAGAATTCTTTTCGGCTGAATATCCAGGTGGCGGTGAGCAGGTGCAGCAGCATATAGCCCGCGGCGATGAGGGCCAGCCCACCAAGCAGCGGCCAGCTGAGCTCTGCCCCGGCGCTGGCGGTATCCGCCACGCTGAAGAGGCCGAAATCGGGCAGGATGACGGCGCAGGCCTGCTCGGCCCAGCGCATGGCGGCGGTAGTCCCCTGCCCTGCGGAAATAGCCGAGAAGAGCATGTCCTGGAACATGCCGATGAAGTAGGCCCCAAGGCCGAAGATGATGCTGACGATGGTGCCGCTGGTGAAGCAGGAGATGAGGAGGGTGAGGGTGGTGAGCACGCCGTAGCCCAGCAGGGTGGCGAGCACGCCGCGCTGGGTGTTCCAGCTGTTGCCGGCGGCGCTCACCTGGTCGAGGTAGGGCTGCATATCGGCCTGGCTGTATCCATTGGCCGAGAGGGTGGCGGTGAGCTCGGCGCTGATGCTGCCCACACGCTGGGCCAGCAGCAGGCTCATGACACCATCCAGCAGGCCGATCATGAGCACAAGCAGCGCAAGCACCCCAAGAGCCTTGCCGGCCAGGTAATCAAAGCGCGGCACCGGTTTGCAGAGAATGGTGTAGAGGATGCGGTCCTCGGCATCGCGCGGGAGGAGCAGCGCCGTGGCGGCCACGCAGAAGATGAGCCCGAAAAGCTGCATGCAGCCCAGGCTCACATCTTTGATGAATTGCAGCTGGGCCACCCCCTGGAACTCCGCCCCGATGTTGCCCTGGTACGGTATGAACTGCAAACCCAGAAACAGCAGCGCCACCACTGCCGGCACCAGGAACAGACGCATGCGCACCAGCTGGGTGAGCGTGACTCCCGCCACCGCGGCTATCCTCCCGGGCATGTGCACCAGATACTGAATTGGCGCGGGCATGCGCTTGATGGTGGGGGATTACTTGCGGGCGGCTTTCTCGCCGTCCTCGATGAGTTTCCAGAAGCTGCGGGAGTTGCTCAGCTTCGAGTCCTCTGCATCGGCACCCATGCCGCTGCGGAAGAGGAAATCCTTGAGCGAATCTGCATGCAGCACCCTCTGCACCACGACCACGTCATCACCATCGGCATTCTTCTCTACGGTGAAGTAGATGCGGTAGTCGCTATCATCCGAACGGAAGCGGAAAATGCGGCGCCCATCGCGTTCCATCACGCCGAAACGCGAATCCGTGGGGGTGCCGGTCAGGCATCCTTCGTCTACCTTGAAAGCGAAGAAAAGCTTCAGCTGCTGCATGGCAGGAATGGCCGAAACCTCCGCCGCACTGATTTCATTAAAAGCGATTTGTTGCACGCGCACAGTTTAGGGGATAGCCACCCGAAAGGCAAGCAAAATGTTCACTTTAATCAAATTTGCTAGAGTACTCTCTAACTATTCGATTATCAATAATCATACGGCCGGCCGCGGCGGCGTTTCATTCCTTGCTTCATCTGCTGCTGCATGTACTTCCACTGGGGGGTATTGCGGGCAGCGGGGGAATCACTGGGCACATAATCCTCGTAGCCTTCACTCTTGCGTATCATGGCCCAGTGTTCGATGGGCTTTCGGTGGCCTTCAGGATAAACCTTGTTCAGTTTGCGAACGGTGCCAGGGTCATCTTTCCAGTCATATGCATCGCTCTCATCTTCCACCACCAGGCGGCCGGTATACCACCAGGCATCAAGCATCACTATGGAGGGCCACCGGCCATTTCGAGCCTTGATGTATACCACGTGGTGTTCCCCGCCGCGCCCCTGGTCGCGCACGCAACACCCCAGGGTGAAATACTTCAGCGGCCTTCGCCGGAGTTCACGGTACAAATCATGCTGGTAATGCCAGCACAACCCGCGGTGGCGGCGGTATTTCTTGCTGTTGATGGCCCGGTTATTCAACCAGTTCATGAAAATCGGGTCGTTGTAACGCGCAATGGCTGCCGAGGCCTTGTGAGCCGTATCTGCCAGCCAGGTGGCTTCCTGCTCTGCCGCCGCCTTCTGGTTCTCTGGCAGCAGTTGCAGCAGTTTCTTCTTAAGGTCTGCCCTCTTCTTAACCACGTGAGACCGCTCGGTATACCCCACTCTGGGTGCATGCTGACAGGAAACCACCAGGGTGGAAACCAACAGAAACACCAAAAGGGATATCAGTCTCATATCAGTAATTGGTCAGCCTGCCGGGGTGTTCCAGCTTGCCTTTCTCAACGTTGTCATACATGCGGCGGTATTGCGAGGAACGCCGCATCTCCGGCAGCCAGTAGCTTTCATAATCATTATCCGGACCGCGAAGCACGCTCCAATGCTCTATGGGCCACTGGTGCCCTTCCTGATAATAGACAGACTGAATCCGGCAAATGGAGGGCAAATCAGCCCAGCGCTTCCTGCTCAGTTTCCGGGCATCATCCACTTTCAGACGCCCATTCCACATCCAGGCATCCAGCACCCAGGCTTCCGGCCACTCTGCTCCCTTGGCGGCTACGTACACACAGTTGTGCTCCGATGCTTTCCCACCATCACGCACGCAGCACCCAATCCGGAAATAGTTCAGTGGCCGCCGCCGCAACTCACGGAACATATCATGCTGGTAATGCCAGCAGAGCCCTCGATCCTGCAAACGGGAATTGATAAAAGCATTGCCCGCCCAACCTGGAAAGTAGGAACCATTCACTCGTGCTATGCCCGCCGCCGCCTTATATGCTGTATCGGCCAGCCAGGTGGCCTCTTCTCTGGCTGCCGGCTGCACTTGCTCCTCCGGGGGCAACAGGGCAAGCAGATTATCCTTCAGCTGTATCCGGCGGCTCACCACCATTTCCGTGTACGGATACTGAACCGGCGGAGGATAACAGGATGTCACCCCCACCGCTACCATTACACTTGCCAATAATTGACGCAGGCTTATCTTCATTATCTTGTCCCGTATTCTACCCTATATCCATGCGCACGGCAAGCTTATAAGCCCTTATGGCACATATTTGCGGATTTTAATGTTCCATGTGGAACAATAATCAGGTGTAATGTCACTAAAACCATCACCCCAGCGTACCGCGTATGATGATATCGCGGCCGCATTCAATGAGCTCCTCACGCTGGAAGATAAACTCACTGGGGAGGAATTCTCCCGGGACGACATAATCCGGTCCGGCACCGACCATGGGAGAAATACTCTGCATCCATTCGTTGATGAGGCCTTCTTCCAGGAAACGGCGCAGGAGGCGGCCGCCGCATTCAAGCATGAGGTTCACGATTCCGTATCTGGTATAGAGCTCATTGAGCAGCACACGCAAGTCCTTCACATTTTCCCAGACCAGGGTGCGCTTGTGGTATTCATCAGTAAACAACTTGGCCTGGGGTGGCAGCGAAAGAAGGTTGTTGGTAAGCACAATGCGCCAGGGTTGCTTCTTGCGGAGGGATGGTACCTGCCACGGGTTCCGGATAGTCAGCGCCGGGTCATCTGTCCGGAGGGTATTCCCGCCGATGAGAATGGCATCGCTTTCCAGTCGCAGCTGGTGCGCATGCCGGAGGGTTTCAACCCCGCTGAGCCAGAATTTGAGCCGCCGGGTCATCCGCCCGTCCAGAGTGGTGGCTACCTTGGCCGTAACCCAGGGGCGCCCGGTCATGATGGCGTGAAACCAGGAGCGCAGAAAGCGGTCGCAGGCGTCCTTCAGCACGCCGGAGGTAACTGGTATCCCGGCCGCCTCCAGAATGCCGTCAGCGCGGCCCTGGTGGCGCATATCGGGGTCCGTGGAGCCATAGACTACCCTGCCTATCTTCTCGGCAATGATGGCCTCTGTGCAGGCTCCTGTGCGCCCTGTGCTGGAGCAAGGCTCCAGGGTTACATAAATTGTGGAACCGGGCAGCAATCCTCCCTTACCGCGGGCATAGGCATCAGCAATGGCCCGGCGTTCTGCATGCGCCTCACCTGCTACCTCATGGTACCCTTCTCCGATGAGTTCGTTGTTGTGTACGATAACGGCACCCACGGGTGGGTTGGGACTGGTAAGACCCAATCCCCGGCGCGCCAGCTCCAGGGCGCGCTGCATCCATTGTTGGTCGGTTGACTCCTGCATGCCGCTATTGTACCAGCCATTGTGGAGCTGTCAAGGCGCTGCTCTGAGACTTGCCTGTTTTTACCCTTGAATGATGTATCTACAGTATATATAGAAACTATTCTTCATCAGGTGTGTGGATAAGTTTGTAAATGTTGCAATCTTATACAGGTTAATCCGTTACAGGTTTGAAAATTGTAGATAAGCCTGTTCAGAACCGCTACCCTGATTGTGTAGAAAAGTAATTAACACACTTATGAACGTGTTATCCACAGAGTTATTAACAATAATTGTGGATAAGTATAATAATGTGTTGTATTTTAAGGGTTTATTATTCCACTTCCTCAGGCTGGGCTACTTTGGAATCCTGGGCAGGAGGGCTGTACAGGAAGCTCAGGGGGGCATCTACGATGATGGTACAAAGTCCTGCCAGCGGGTATGCATAGATGGCACCGAAATCAGCGGAGAACTCACCTATTTTGGCCAGCAGGTAGGTTCCCTTGCTTGTCTGCATGAGGCGGTGGTTGGACATGCCGCGGAAATAATCCGGCGCCGAGGTCTTTACTCGTTCCTTCGCTACTTTGCCCTCGGGCAGTTTTCCGACCCATTTCCTGTTAATGAAGCTGATGGCATGGGAATGGGTGTAGGTACCCTTGCGAATACTTTCCGCCATATCATCCGGTATGGCGCAATAGACATCCTTCATATCATCGCTGCCCAGAACGTAGCGCTCCGGATGCCGTCTCTCTGGGGGTAACTGTTCGGGGCGTATGGATGGTGCGTTGTAACGCTCTATATTGGCCATCATGCCGCCCATGTACCATTGGCCATTGACGCGGTACAGCGTAGGCTGCTCCAGAGGAACCAGGATGGCATCTGCACTTCGGCCCAGGTCAGCCACTGCAACATGTGTGCGGACACTGCAGGAGCTCAATTGAAATGCACAAAGGGCACACAATACGGAAAGAATGACTTTTTTCATCTTCATTGTAACTTATTCTTCATTTAAAAATTCGTGAAAGAAAACAAAAGGCGCCATGATGGGTATCGCCGTGTTGTACAGAATAGTTCCCGGCCAGTCGATGACGACCTGGTCGATGATGCTGAGAGCCTTTATACCGGCAGGAACCGGTTGCGGTGTCTCTTCGTTCAACCACGTAGTTGTGGTGCCGGTTATTTCGGCCCTCGTCTTGCAGCGCCGTGAATTGGCTGGAAGGGATGTCATCCATTCGCCAGAACTGCTCTTCAGTTCATCGCTCAGCACGGTCAGATCTGCGTATCCATTTTCCATTTGCAGGACCTGGGCGGTGCCGCTGGAAATGCTGCGGTAAACCTTCGTGGAATCCTGACCAATCATGATGAGCGTCGGCTCGTTCTTTCCCTTCAGAAAAATGGAATCATAGATGGCAGGATAATCCTTGCGATATGCCTGCTTGTCGGCAGCCAGATAGTAACGGCCACCTGCCTGGTAAAGTTCCAGCTCAGGTGTGAGTTGATACCCGCTGCGCTGCCGGTAACCCTCCTCTATGTTTTTGTGCGTCTGCATGTAAGCACACGAGCTGAGAATCACGCTAGTGCTGAGAAGTATGCTCCGAATGAAGTGACGAACCGTCATACGCTTAATCTACCACATTGTTCTTCCCTTGTAAAGAAATCCTTAAAAAATAAAGGATGTTCCACGTGGAACATCCCTTGTATTACTTGATTTCAGGCAAGACAGGTGGCATAAGGCGCGGTTCAGGCTGGGCCAGGAGCTCATTGAGATGGGGTTGCCATATATCAGCACTGTCGGTATAAAGAGCAAGCCGGGCGCGGATGATAGCTCCGGTGCAGGCCTGCACTGCCCGGCGGTAACAGGTCAGAAGCAAGCCACCCTTCCTGGTCATTTCATCATGACATTTCCTGAGTTCAGCCAGTTGCTCTTCAGCCTTGGAGAGCGTCTGTGTTGCGGTATTGTAGCGTCCGGAATCAGCCAGCGAACGGGTTCGTATTGCGGCAATAAGGCAATCCTCCACATGCTTGATTGGAGTGCCGGAAGGAGCATTGCAGGCTTGAGCAGCGGCATTGATGGCGGCTCCGGCTGGAGCTGTTGGTTGCAGTACGAGGAGTCTCAAGGGAAGCGTGCGCGCTTCCCACTGCATCAGCATACTCCCCTCCCCTGCCCCGTCAGTGCTGATTTGCTTACTGAGGGCATGGCATTGGCGCAATGCGTCAATTTTGCGTCCGGCGCTCCAGTTGGCACTAATTTCTGACAGGGCTGCGAGTCGATAGCATGCGGCATCGGATTCCGGGATGAGGCGGAGGTCTGACGCAGCGCATTGCCTCGCTTTCTGAAATTCATTGATAGCGTTCTCAAGCTTGCCAGAACGTCGCAGAAGGTGCCCCAGAAGCTGGTGTGCGGCAGGATTACCCGGAAGTAGTTCCACAGCTTTTCTGGCGCTTGTGAGGGCTTCCTGCGAGGGTTCTGAGGAGTACTCATCCAGCAGTGCCCGGCAATAATGGACAAGGGCGTGCTCGGGGTAGCGGCTGACCAGGGCATTAGCTCGTTCGATGATATCAGCCCCCTGCTCCGCAGCATAGTGGTTGAGGAGGATATCCCAGCAGGCGGCCGAGGTGTCGCGGCGGTATGTGGCTGCTCTTTGGCGGAAAGCAGCAGCTGTCCCGTATATATCACCGGAGATGTACTGAAGGAATGTAGCGAAATACCATTCCTCAACGGGAGTCAGCACAGCAGTTTCGGACAAGGCATTGACATGCGCAAGATGTTGCTTGTATCCGGTGCTGCCACTGGGATATACCATGAGCATACCGACGTGAGCCAGCAGGCACTGGTCATCTGCTTCAACTGCCTTTTTGAAATGGTAGCGGGCTTTTTCCTGATAATTTAAAAGGCAGTGCTGAAGCCCCAGATTCACATGCAGTGCGGCGTCCTCTGAGTCGCTGCTGATCAGCACTTGCAAAACAGGTTTCCGGGTGTCGGAAATTGCTGAACTGTGTAAAGTGTTATCCTCTGCCCAGCAATGCATTGCAATAGCCAGGCAGAGGATGGAAAAAGAGGGTTTCATACGGGGTGTCATTACATGCGTTCAGGCATGTTAATACCGAAGAGTCCCATGCCCTTCTTCAGTACCTTGGCAGTGAGGTCGCAAAGTGCCAGACGCGTTTCGCGAACCTCTCCTTCGCTCTTCAGCACCGGGCAGGCTTCATAGAAACTGTGGAAGGCCTTGGCCAGTTCATAGAGGTATGCGGCCAGAAGGTTCGGACGGCAGTCATCAAGCGTAGAAGGTACAACTTCACCGAAGCGAACAAGGAGACGAGCCAGGTTGATTTCAGCGTTTTCGCTGATAGTCAATGATTTGGGTGCTACAAATTCACCATCAATCTTGCGGAAGATGGAGCGTACGCGCACGTAGGAGTTCTGCAGGTAGGGAGCTGTGTCGCCAGTGAGTGCGAGCATCTTTTCCCAGTCGAAAATGTAGTCGCTCATGCGATTCTGGGAAAGCTCAGCAAACTTGATGGCACCGATACCGACTGCCTGGGCAACCGCTGTCTTTTCCTCTGCCGGCATATCGGGACTCTTGGCTTCGACCACTGCTGTGGCTCGCGTAACTGCTTCATCAATAACGTCCTGCAAGCTAACGGTGTCGCCGGAACGAGTCTTGAATGGCCGGCGATCCTTGCCAAGAATAGAGCCGAATGCCACATGGCGGAAGTCGCCGGTGATACCGCGCATGCGCTCGATATCAAAAATTTGCTTAAAATGTTTCTCTTGCGGCGCACCTACGACGTACCAGATGGCATCAGCCTTGAAGTTTTCAGAGCGGTAGTCTAGTGTGGCCAGGTCGGTAGTGGCATAAAGGAAACCGCCATCGGCCTTGCGGATGATAGCGGGCACAGGGCACCACTCACCATCCTTCTGTACCAGGAATGGATCATTCTGTGGCTTGTGGAAACCATCGGAGAAGACGCAGATTGCACCATCGCTTTCACGGGCTATCCCCTTCCCTATCAAATCTTCTACAAGTGGCGCAAGTGCATCATTATAAGCACTTTCGCCTAACCAGTAATCGAAGGTGATATCCAGCTGGGAGTAAATCTTTTCCAGACCAATTTTAGTGACTGCTATGCACTTCTGCCAGATTTCAAGATTCTCGGCATCACCGCTCTGGAGCTTCACAAGCTCCTCCTTGCAGAGCGGAAGCAGTGTCTCGTCTTCTTTGCAGCGCGAATTGACTTCCTTATATACATTCAGAAGTGCTTCAATCGGGTCTTTTTCCAGTTCGTTCTGGTCCAGGATATTCTTCCAACCCCAGAGAATCATACCGAACTGTGTACCCCAGTCGCCGATGTGGTTGTCAGTGATAACCTTGTGTCCCATGAAACGGGCAAGTCGTCCAAGGGTATCACCAATAATGGTGGAACGAATGTGACCGACATGCATGGGTTTGGCGACATTCGGTGCCGAAAAATCAATGACGATGGTTTTAGGCTGAGATACAAGAGCCACGCCAAGACGCTCATCGGTCAGCATGGCGGCTGTGCGTGCCGCAAAATATTCTGATTTCACGCGGAAATTGATGAATCCTGGTCCTGCAATTTCAAGCGTTGCAATTTCAGAATCGCCGAAATTTTCAATAACCTGGGTGGCAAGAGCACGCGGATTCATTTTGGCCTGTTTCGCCAGCATCATGGCCGCATTGCTCTGGTAGTCGCCAAAGCGTAAATCCTGTGAGGGAGTTACGGATGCTTTAAATTCGGTTGGCAGTGCCTCTCCAAGTATGGAACGCAACACTGCGGTTAACTGCTCTGAAAGTAGCGTGGGTATAGTCATGTCCGCGCGCATTCTACACGTTTTTCCTTTATTTGTCAATGTTTTCAAGCGTGTTGAAATGTGTTTCTACTGTTCCACGTGGAACAATTTTGTTGGCAAAAATTCTTGAAAATTCTGCACTATTGTGCTATATACATACTCAGCTGCTGTGTTCGTGACGCGTGGTTTCACAGGCCCGGACCGTTATAGAACTACATGGGGCACCAAGCTTAAATGGGTATTATGTTCCGTCCAATGGATACCTCAGACGACCCAGGCTCCGCACCCACCTGATTACAGGGAACGTGGCTCTTTCACCACTGACGGCACAGCGGTTAATCTTATATGAAGGAATCCTGATTTCGTTTGAAATCAGGATTTTTTCATCAATTTTGCAGCAAGGGCGTAGGTAAATGGACACATAACTTTCAATGCCCATGGAATTTTCTTCCAGAAAGGTCCGCTTATGTGAGCATCAGCTATGCGTTCATTCCATGATTTTTCCCAGAAAAACGCTTGTCTCTGCAGCTCGCTGAACAGGAATTTAAAATAACGGTAAAGTGTAGAATATTCGGGATACAGGGTGGAATGCGTTTGAAGCTCTGCCAGTATAGGCTGATGGCAATGTACTCCACGCTTGTAATAATCTCTTGATGCTAAGTCACTTCTAATTAATTGGCGGATGCTCAGGGAAGCATCATGATTGACAGCAGAAGAAACATTGGTCGAGTGCCTGCGGTAGTAAAGCAGAACAGCATTCTCGATAATAACAATATTTCCTAACATCAGGCTCCTTACGCCAAACATTGTATCATCGAGCACATCGCATTCTGCTGGCATATTGCCAAATTCTGTAAATATCCGCCGCGACATGGTCATTACTCCACCCCACCATTCAAGTTTATCTGGTTTCGTTCTATCTGTGAACTGTCGATGATGATAACTTTTGAAAACTACATCCGAATCGCTCGGATTCTTGATAGGTGTGGGCGTGCTGGAAAATTCCTTTAATTGACCGCTTACGGCTACAGCATCAGCGTCGTTCATAATAGCTAGAGCGCTGAGCCTGGTCCGGTCGGGATGCAATATATCGTCACCATCAACACGCATTAACCAGTCATTTTGAGAAAGACTTACGGCTGTATTCATATTAACGGCGACTCGACCGTTTTCAGGGCACTTATGAGCTACAATTCTGCGTGTTCCGGTGTACTGACGTACTTTCTCCTGAATGATACTAAATGTTGAATCTGAAGAGTTATCATCGCAGAAAATGAACTCCAACTCGCCATCATATTCCTGGCTTAAAACAGAGTCAACACAGTCTGCTATGTAGGCTTCCTGGTTGTAACTCATAACAAGGATGCTGATCGATGGTAGGGTCTTCATGTCCTGGGTGATTATATCATTAAATGGAATATATTCAAGTCAATTCTATCCTTGACTAAGCGTGAGATAGGATGCATAATAGACGCACAGCCCATGAAATATTATTATCTGAATTTAGCAAAAGAATTACAAGGACCCTATAGCAAAGAGGAGATGCTTTCCTTTTTGCACTCTGGATTGATTAATGATTCTACCTTGGCTGCTGTAGCTGGCGATTCGAGTTGGAAACCCTTTTCGGAGTTGTTAGATAAGGTGGGTAATGATTGTTCCACATGGAACAATGCAATTGGAAACTGTCCACACTGCCATAATGAGTTGACAGGCCAGCAAGTTCCGGAAAACTGTCCGGATTGTGGTCGGGGTATTCATGGGCATACCAAGGGTCTCTGGTGGGCATTCGTATATGCGCTGAAAAATTCGTTTAATTGGAAGGGCAGGGCTACACGCACTGAATTCTGGGGATTTTACCTTTTCTATTATGTGTTCTACCAAGTTGTGAATATTGCGGGTAATGTCTTGATGCCGTCGGAAATTAACGAGAAACTGATGTCTGCGCAAGAATCGGGTGATTTATCAGTACTTGGTGAGGCTTTCTCATCCTATTTTCAAAATGGAACAGTAGCAGTCATAGTAGGTGCGCAAATCGTGTTTGTATTGGCACTTGTTTTTCCATTTCTTTCGGTCAGTGTGCGCCGTTTGCATGATACGGGTCGCTCAGCTTTTTCTGTAATATTCGGTGTTGTTTCTTATCTTGCATTTGTGGGAAGTACCGTCTGGTTTATCTATGTAGCTGCATTATCAGGTGAAGAAATTATTTCTACAGAGGGTGTCATTTCCAGTAATATCGCTTTTGCGCTCTTGTCTTTACTTGCCAATATGCTCATTTTTGGCGCTGTTAGTATTTACTTATTTGTTGCTACACTTTTACCCAGTCAGAAAGGTGCAAATAAATACGGTCCATCTACAATTTATCCCAAAGGCTGAGTATGGAATATCCCTTGCCTGATGTACCGGGAAAAGAAGTTCCTTGTGATTTATGCGGGAATTTCTTTCAGGTTCAGAACAATCAATTGCCTCTGGACTGCCCACATTGCGGCAGAAGGTTGCGCCCTGAAGGAAACTCGATATGGAGTCATTTTACTTTCACATTTTTGCACCGCTTATTTACCTGGCAGGGCAGGGCAACGCGTAAGGAGTTTTGGAGTTATATCATCATCAGCTCCTTCTTTGCGTGTCTGACTTCATTGACGCTGCTATTTTTCTATATCCATGTCCTTGATTCCTTTCTCTCGTCAGCAGGATTTCTTCTTTTCATGGCGCTGCAGCTATTGATTGTTCTCTTGGTCATTGTCCCCGGCGTATTCTTAACAGCAAGGAGATTGCATGATTTTGGTGTGAGTGGTAAGTGGTCTGCATTGTCTTTTGTGCTTGATTCTCTTCAGATGGCATTCTTTTCGATACCGATTGCCTTTGCCTACATTGAGTTTTCCACACTCGTTAGAGATGCGATATGGTTTGACGAGCGTACATGCATCGTAAGTGATGAGTATATGATCAGTTGTGATAGCGAGTATCTTTATCCGTACTCTGATGAGCGGATTGAGGAATCAGTAGATGCTCTTTTTAATTCTGACTTGGTAGATGCGGCATCTTTCTACGGCACAGCTCTATTTGTCCTTTCAGGAATTGGTGCTTGTCTCAATTTCTTCCTCCTCATTGCGGCATTCATCGACAGTGATAAAGGCATAAACAAGTATGGATTCAGCCGAAAATACTTTTCATTCTCATGAGTACTGCCACTGATAATCTTCCACCTGTTCCACGTGATACACTCCTTGCCCAAGCCTGGGCAGAGTTCATAAAATGCCTCAGAAAGGAGAATTATGCCCGAATGACCGGCAGGGCAGGACGCATGGAATACTGGTCTGCTACTATCATAGGTACACTCATCACTCTTATTCCTGTACCTTTTCTCCTTGTTTCATACGCACCTGTTTTCATTCTTTTTCTTATAATTAATTTAGGCTTAACTCTTTATGTAGCTACACCCCTGCTTTCTGTCTACGTGCGTCGCTTACATGACGTTGGTTGGAGTGCTTTTTGGATTATTTTACACTACCTGCTAGTAGCTCTACTTTTCGGTGTAGGCGTATTTTATGCAACGCAATTTGCTATGGAGGAAGCAGATTTCAAATACGTTTTCAGTGAAACAATGTTCCACAT
Organism: Akkermansiaceae bacterium; assembly: GCA_015062005.1. Taxonomy (GTDB): domain Bacteria; phylum Verrucomicrobiota; class Verrucomicrobiia; order Verrucomicrobiales; family Akkermansiaceae; genus Akkermansia. The sequence continues at coordinate 46,405 of SUVL01000004.1, read as the reverse complement.
GGAACAATGGTTTCGTTATGCGGATTTACCTCTTTCCCTTCTTTCGCTGTTTCTGTTTATTCTTACCTTGCTGCCAGGAAATCCTAATGCTAACAAATATGGTGATAAAGTCTGATGTGAATGTTCCACGTGGAACAAAACCGGTTTTCATACTAGGACCAACCGGCAGTGGCAAAAGTGCAGTTGCAGTGGAGTTGGCAGAACTGATGGGCAAAGCTGAAATTATCAGCACAGATGCCTACCAGGTCTACAAACGCATGCCAATCATTACCGCAGCGCCTACAATTGAGGAGATGGACAGGGTAAAGCACCACTTGGTAGGCTTTATGGAGCCCACGGAGAACAATGATGCGGCTGTACATGCGCGCAGAGCAGAGGAGATTTGCTCTGAAATGCAAAAAGGTGGCATGCTACCCATACATACAGGAGGCTCAGGGCTTTATGTCAAGTTTATAACCCACGGAATTTCTACTGCGCCGCCGTCGGATGCAGCGCTTCGCGAGGAATTGAATGCCCTCACGCTTGAAGAAGCAGTGCGACGTTTGCAGGAAGCAGACCCGGAGGGAGCGGCGGCTACTGATTTATGCAATCATCGTTATGTGGTTCGTAATCTTGAAATCGTAATCTTGGGAGGCAAACCGCTTTCATACTGGAGGAACAACTGGCAGGAGCCTGCAGGACCGGGTTTCTGCATTGTTCGCAACACAGGGGAACTGGATGAGCGCATAGCGCGCCGCGCTGAGCAGATGCTGCGTGATGGTGCGATAGAAGAAGTAGCCGCGCTGGAGGGCCTGACGCTGTCTACAACGGCCTCAAAGACGCTTGGGCTGTCACACATCCAGGAATACATGAAAGGCCGTTTAACGCGCTCTGAGCTCGTTTCTGCGATAAGTCTGGCTACACGACAGTATGCGAAGCGGCAGCGAACCTGGTTACGACGTGAAAAATGGCTCACGCCCATAGAAGTCGGTGCAGGGGAGACAGCGCGGCAGACAGCGGAGAGAATAGCGGCGTTACTCCGCTGAGGTAATGGTCTCAAAGAGGCCTTCGTGCTCGGAGAAAACAACCTTGGCAGCCAGTTCGCGGATATGGCTTTCGCTGAGCGGGCCAAGGTATTCCTTCGAAGTGATGCAGGGAACGCAATCGCGCATGGCCGGGTCGTTATGCAGGGCAGGGAGGTGGGCGGTGGAGTTCTGGGCATCCCACATGCCGGTGAGGCAACCGACGACCAGGATTTCCGCAAAGGAAGAGCAGCGGTTGATGAGGTAGGTGATGCACTCCGGGGAGTAGAACTCCGTAAGGTTCATGTCATCCTGTTCCACAGCCTGCATGAGTTCCATCTTGATGACATCGAGGTCATAGTCCTTGAGCATGGTCATTTCCACCTGCACATCCCAGTAGGCGGCATCGGCGCGGTGGAGCAGGCTTTCCCAGAAGCGGCCCTTGCGTTTGCTGCTCACATTGGTGATGCGGCTGAACAAGCCATCCATGTAACAGTTGGAACCCATCCAGGAATCGCGCTTCTGGAGCACATCGAGCCCGGGCTGACCCAGCTGCCACGGGGCAGTGATGAGTTCGGGGTAGGCATCTTTGCCATTCTTGATGAGGATGAGGGGGAAGCGCATGAGGTGCGTTATTCTGCCTGATAGAACGCTTATAGTCAACGAAAATATGCGTTCACTCTGTCAGTAATGCTCAAAACTTGAACAGGGCAGGGCATTTCGGATTACCCTTGAATTGCGCAGCGCGCGCATCATCGGGCTGGTGCAGGTTTTCCTGCCACTCATTCCGGGTATTCTGCTGCCTGAGCTCTGGACGCGCAGAGAAGCTCTTCAGGGCGCCGGCAAGCTGTCCGTAGGCATCTGATGCGGAAAGGAGGACAAAAAGCGCGAGAACGAGCTTTCCAGGCCTTCTGGCGTGGCGCCATGCGGCAGCATAGAGCCAGGAGAGGCAGAACCACATGACCGCTGCGCCCTTGTAGATGAATTCATTGTTCCACAGGCCGAGCCAGAGCAGGGGCATGGTAGCGGCCAGCAAAAGGGAAGATGCAAACCAGGCCGTGCGGCGCCAGCGCCACAGGAAGAGCAGGGCAGGGCCAGCCACCAGCAGCAGCTGCGCACCATAGCGCAGCCAGAGCTGCCCGCTACTCAGCGCAGCCAGGCTGCAGGCACCCTCCGGCCGCATGAACGCCACCTGGCTTCCTGAGCCACCAGCCAGGTAAAGCATGGGCAGGGCAGCATACACCACCCCTGCTACCGTGGGCAGGTTCACCACATTCCGGCCCCCGCGCAGCAGCACCAGCGGCAGCAGTGCCACTGCCGCCAGCGGCGAGCAGATACCCACCAGCGCCACCCCCGCCAGCCCGAAGTGCGCTGGCAGCAGCCTGCCCGCCAGCATGCCCAGCAGCACCAGCGGCGCCAGGTAGTGATTGAAAGTATTCCGCAACTGCACGCAGGAGGGCGTGAAATGCAGGTCCAGGAACAAGGCCCACTCCTGCAGCTCACCATCAAAAAGCTTGTAATAAACGCGGTTGGCCCAGTTCAGCATATCCCCCAGCAGCAGCAGGATGAGCAGGAACACCAGCGCCCGCCGCGTGCCCTGCCCGCAGGCCACAGCCAGTAGCGCCAGCCACACCCCCGCCAGCATCCACAGCAGCAGCGCCGCCTCCGCCGGGGCGCCCAGCTTCGCCGCCAGGGCAGGGGGCAGCCAGAAACCCAGGTAATACACGAAAGGTTCGCCCGCCACCGTCAGCGGCCATGCATCCCGCACCAGGGAGGCATAAATCGCATTGCGCACCGTTGCATCACCGCTCTGCTCCACCAGTCCCCAGGGGCCAGTCGTCAGCACCCACAGAGCCCCCAGCAGCAGCAGGAGCACCACCTGCAGAGCCCCTGCACCACTCCACCGCAGCGGCCGCGCCGGACACTGCCGCGCCACCCACAGCACCGCTGCCACCAGCCCCAGCCCCACCGGCCAGGCCACCCACGCCTGCACCCACCCCGCCAGAAACAACAGGCAGGGCAACAGCAGGTAAAGCAGGCAGGCAATGGAAATCGGCCGGGTAGACATGTAGAAGTACGAGGTACGAAGTGGGAAGTACGAAGTATGAAGTCAGGCGTGCTGAAAGCCAATAGTCAATAGTCAATAGTCAATAGTCAATAGTCAATAGTCAATTGTCAATTGTCAATCAAAAAAACCGCCCCCTCTCCGGGTTGGGGAAAGGGGGCGGTGCAAATCAGCGGGCGTATCAGTTCTGATACTCAGCCATAGCCTCGGCGTGGTATTCCTGCAGCGTGCGCACGTGGGTCTCCTTGTTCTTGGCGTGCAGCATGGCAGCGGCGCAGGCGCGGGCGCTGGAGAGGTCCGTGGTGTAGGAGATATTGCTGCTCACCGCAGCGGCGCGGATGGCCACCTCGTCCTCGCGGGCGTCGTGGGAGCCGGGCGTGTTGATGACGAACACGATATCACCGTTCTTGATGCGGTCCACAATATCCGGGCGGCGGCGCTCGTGCACCTTGTAGGCGCGCTCGCACTCAATGCCGTTCTGCAGCAGGTGAATCATGGTGCCCTTGGTGGCGCAGATGTCGAATCCGGCCTTGGCAATCGTGCGGGCAATCTCCGTGACGATGCTCTTGTCGCGGTCGCTCACCGAGATGAACACCAGACCCTCCTTGGGCAGGGCGTTGAAGGCCGAAATCTGGCTCTTCAGGTAGGCCACCTCCGGGTCGGCGTCGATGCCCATCACCTCACCGGTGGAGTGCATCTCCGGCCCCAGCACCACATCGATGCCCGGGAAGCGGTTCCAGGGGAACACGGCCTCCTTCACAGTGTAGTAGGGCGGCACCACTTCCTTGGTGAAGCCCAGGTCCTTAAGCTTGCAGCCGCTCATCACCTTGGCAGCCAGCTTGGCCAGCGGCACCCCGATGGACTTTGACACGAAGGGCACCGTGCGGGAAGCGCGCGGGTTCACCTCAATCACATACAGCTGCTCATCCTTGATGGCGAACTGGCAATTCATGAGACCCTTCACATTCAGCTTGGCAGCCAGTTCCTTGGCAGCGCGCATCATCTCCTTGTGCATGCCCACGGACACGCGGTTCGGCGGAATCATGCAGGCTGAGTCACCGGAGTGGATACCGGCCGGCTCCACGTGCTGCATGATGGCACCCACCACGCTCGTCTCGCCGTCCGCAATCACGTCCACGTCAATCTCCATGGCGTGCTCCAGGAAGCGGTCCACCAGCACCGGGCGCTCGGGGGAGGCATCCACCGCTTCGCGCATGTAGGTGCGCAGCTCCTTCTCATCGTACACAATCATCATGGCGCGGCCACCCAGCACGAAACTCGGGCGCACCAGCACCGGGTAACCGATGCGGCTGGCCACTTCCACGGCCTCGTCCTCATTCGTGGCAGTGCCGGCCTCAGCCTGTTTCAGGCCGATTTCATCCAGCAGGGCAGAGAAGTACTTGCGGTCCTCGGCCAGCTCGATGCTGCGGGGGCTGGTGCCGATGATGGGCACACCGCGCTCCTGCAGGGCAGCAGCCAGGTTCAGCGGGGTCTGGCCGCCGAACTGCACGATGACGCCATCCGGCTTCTCCTGGTCGCAGATGTTCAGCACATCTTCCAGCGTAAGCGGTTCGAAGTAAAGCTTGTCGGAGGTATCGAAGTCGGTGGAGACGGTCTCCGGGTTAGAGTTCACCATGATGGTCTCATAGCCCAGCTCCTTCAGCGCAAAGGATGCGTGAGAGCAGCAGTAGTCGAACTCAATACCCTGGCCGATGCGGTTCGGACCACCGCCCAGAATCATAATCTTCTTCGTATCCGTCTGGCGGGCCTCATTCTCCTCACCGTAAGAGGAATAGAAGTACGGCGTGATGGCCTCGAACTCCGCAGCGCAGCTATCCACCAGGCGGTAGCAGGGCACCACACCCTGCGCCTTGCGGGCAGCGCGCACCTCGTCCTCGGTGCAGCCGCGGGCCAGCGCAATCTGGCGGTCGGAGAAGCCCATCTTCTTGGCTTCCAGCAGGTCCAGGTCCTTGAGCTTCATGCCGGCCTCAGCCAGCTGCTTGAGCTGGTCCAGGAACCAGGGGTCAATATCCGTCAGGTCCTGGATTTCCTCCAGCGTCCAGCCGTTCACATATGCGGTCTGAATCCAGAAGATACGGTCTGCATTCGGCACGGCCAGCTTGGCTGCAATCTCATCGCGGGTCGGGTTCTTCGGGTCCTTCAGGTCGAAACCGAAGCCCCAGCGGCCCGTCTCCAGCGAGCGAAGCGCCTTCTGCAGGGATTCCTTGAACGTGCGGCCGATGCTCATCACCTCGCCCACGCTCTTCATGGCCGTGGTCAGGCGCTCATCCGCCTTCTTGAACTTCTCGAAAGTGAAGCGCGGCACCTTCACCACCACGTAGTCAATCGTCGGCTCGAAGGAAGCCGGCGTCACCTTGGTGATATCGTTGCGCAGCTCATCCAGCGTGTAGCCGATGGCCAGCTTCGCCGCAAACTTCGCAATGGGGAAACCGGTGGCCTTGGAAGCCAGGGCAGAGGAGCGGCTCACGCGCGGGTTCATCTCGATGACCACCAGGCGGCCTGTGCGCGGGCACATGGCGAACTGAATGTTACTGCCGCCGCTCTTCACGCCGATTTCGCGGATAATGTCGAACGAAGCTTGGCGCACCAGCGCATACTCGCGGGCCGTCAGCGTCATTGCCGGCGCCACGGTGATGGAGTCGCCGGTGTGGATACCCATGGGGTCCAGGTTCTCGATGGAGCAGATAGCGATGCAGTTATCCGCGCAGTCGCGCATCACCTCCATCTCGATTTCCTTCCAGCCCAGCAGGCTCTCCTCGATGAGCACCTCGTGCACCGGGGAAAGATCCAGACCGCGGGAAACGATTTCCTCGAACTCCGTCTTGTTGTAGGCCACGCCGCCGCCGGTGCCACCCAGCGTGAAGGCCGGGCGAATAATCATCGGGTAGTTGCCCACCACATTCTTGGCGATGTCCCAGGCCTCGGCCATGTTGTGGGCCACGCCGCTGGCCGGCAGGTCCAGGCCGATGCGCATCATCGCATCCTTGAAACTCTGGCGGTCTTCGCCTTTGTCGATTGCCTCAGCATCCGCGCCAATCATGCGCACGCCGTATTTCTCCAGCGTGCCGGCCTTGTGCAGGGCCATGGCGCAGTTCAGGGCCGTCTGGCCACCCAGGGTGGGCAGCATGGCATCCGGCCGTTCGCGGGCAATGATTTTTTCTACATATTCGGGCGTAATCGGTTCTACATAAGTGCGGGGAGCTGTCTCCGGGTCGGTCATGATGGTGGCTGGGTTGGAATTCACCAGCACCACTTCATAACCTTCTTGTTTCAGAGCCTTGCAGGCCTGTGTTCCGGAGTAGTCAAACTCACACCCCTGACCGATAATAATGGGGCCCGAGCCAATGACGAGAATCTTCTTGATAGATGTGTCTTTAGGCATGGTCAGTGTAAACTTGCAGATATATGCCACAATTCGACCTAAAATGCAAGACTTATATGCACTTAAACTCTAAAAAAATTCTCTCTTGAGCCGGTGATTTCATAAATAATGCCGGTACGGATGCCGTAATGAAAGGAAGATTTCCCGGCCGGAATGTTCATATTCCGAAAACCCGGATTCCGGAAATATTTCTTCTACTGGCGCGATTTAAGCTTGCCAAGCCGCGGCGGAGTAGTAACATAGTTATGGGCATACTATGCCCTGAAATAAATCCTCAAAATGCCCTGGCGGCCAGGAATGTACAGGCAGAGCCGGGCATGATTCCCCCCCACACGATAGAAATACGATTCAATAACCTATATGGCTGAACATCATACGCAAGGCCGGCAGGGTCAGGGAGCCCGCCGCCGCCGTAACAACAAGGGCCGCCCCTACCGCCGCCGCATGCCGCGGGCACAGGAGGCACCGGCACCCAAGCCCTCCCTGTTGCAGCGCATTCTTGGCTTCTTTGGTATTGGTAAGAAGAAGAAGGATGATGCTGGTAAGAAAGACAACCAGAACCCCAACAAGCGCAAACCCAAGGAGAACGTGCGCGTGGCCAAGGGCCGCAGCAACCAGGGCGGCAACCCCGCCGCCCGCCAGGAAAAGCGCCGCCGCCCCGCCTCTGTGGCTCCCACCCGCAACGCCCGCCTCTACGTAGGCAACCTCTCTTACGAGGCTACCGAGGCTGAGCTGGAGGACCTCTTCAAGGGTTTCGGCAACGTTCGCAGCGTGGAGATTATCTACAACCCGCGCACGTATAAGAGCAAGGGCTATGCCTTTGTGGAAATGCAGATGCTCGATGATGCCAGGCGCGCTGCCGAGGTGTTGCATGGCCAGCCCTTCATGGGCCGCGAGCTTATGGTGAGCGCTGCCAGCGAACGACCCGAAGGCTCCGACAAGCCCGAGGAAACGCCGGCTGAAAAACCCGCCGAGACCCCGGCGGCCGAGTAAAGCATCACACCCTTATTTATATATATAACCGGAGCAGCGCCCGCCGGGCCCTGCTCCGGTTTTTTACTGCTGCATGCAGTTGAGGATGACGGAGATGATGGTCTCCATCTCATCCGGGCGGGATTCCGCAATGAGGATGACCAGGGCCACGAGTGTGGCATCGGCCAGGCGCTTGACGCTGTTGATGAACAGCGCGTTGTTGCGGTTCAGGAAGTAGAGGAATACGGCGGCGGCAATGCGCTTGTTGCCATCGAAGAACGCGTGGTTCTTGACCGTGAAGTAAAGCAGCCGGGCGGCTTTTTCTTCCATGGTGGGGTAGATGTCGACCCCGGCGAAGCTCTGGTAGATATTGCCCAGCGCTCCCTGGAAGGAATCGTCTTTCTCCTTTCCGAAAAGGTCGGATTCTGCGCCGAATTTCATCTTGTCGATGAGCTCGCGGCATTCCTCGTACCCCAGCACATAGCACTGCGATGAGCCCGCCGGGCGGGTGAGACACTGGTGGTCGTAGTTATCCAGCAGGTCCAGCCCCTTGCCGTAGTGCTCGATGACATCCAGCACCTGGCGGGCATCCAGCCGGTCTTCCACACGACGCATCAGCTGCACCACCTGGCCCAGTTGCTGCAATCGCTTTTCATGTACTACATAACCCCGAACCAGGTACTCGCGCAGTCTCTGCGTGGCCCAGATGCGGAACTGGGTACCCCGCCGGGTGTTGACCCGGTAGCCTACGGAAAGAATCATGTCCAGGTTGTAAAAATTGACCGGTCGGCGAACCGTGCGGGAACCTTCCTTTCGAACTATTAAAAATTCCTTAATAGTTCCTTCTTCTTGAAGCTCAGATTCTTTCAGAATATTTTTGATGTGCACGTTGATGTTTGGCACCGTCGTCTGGAAGAGTTCGGCCATCATCTGCTGAGTCATCCACATGGTGTCATGCTGCATGCGGACATCCAACTGCACCTCGCCATCGGGGGAGGTGTAGAGCAGAATCTCGCTATTGGGAATTGTAGGGGGTGTTTGATTCATAGAGAAGATGGGTAAGACAGTTGGAGAACTATGTAGCCAGAGCCCCGTCGGACTTCAAATTAATCATTAATCACTAATCATTAATCATTCCACCAGGGTCACAGTGCGGGTGTTCTCGCCGGTGTGGCGGAGCACGAGCCAGCGGGTATCGGCGGGCATGAGCGCGCCCTCGAAGCGGTCCGCCCACTCTACCAGCAGGATGCGCCCGCTGGCCAGGTATTCATCCCAGCCGATGCCGATGGCCTCCTGCGGGCTCTTCATGCGGTAGAAATCAAAGTGCGCCACGGGCAGGGCGCCGTCGTCATGCTCATGCACCAGGGAGAAAGTGGGGCTGGCAGCGGGGTTGCCGGCGCCCAGCCCTTCCAGTATACCCTGCACCAGGTGGGTCTTGCCCGCACCCAGGTCTCCCACCAGGCCGAAGACCTGCCCGGCTTCCATTTCGGCTGCCATGCCGCGCCCAAGCGCTACCATTGCGGCCTCCGATGTGACCTCAATCGGTGAATTTTTAAAAATTTTTTGCAAATTCTTCATTTTAGTGTGAAATTTTTCTTTACAAATGCGCTTGCGTGCCTATAATGTGCCAGCCCGCATGAGCGGGTGCAACATCAAAATTCTGAAAATTATGGCATACGCAGTTTTCACTTCCGGCAGCAAGCAGTACCGTGTGACGGTCGGTGATATCCTCACCGTGGACCGCCTCGCTGGTCTGGAGAAGGATGGCGAGACCACGTTCGACCAGGTGCTCCTGGTGGAGAACGAGGGTGAGACGAAGGTGGGTGCTCCCACGGTGGCAGGTGCAACGGTGACGGCCAAGGTGCTGGATCCGGAGGCTCGTGGCGCCAAGGGTATCGCTTTCAAGTTCAAGCGCCGCAAGGGTTTCCACAAGAAGAAGGGTTTCCGCGCCGCTCTCACCAAGGTGCAGATTACCGCTATCAACGCCTGATTATTAACCCCTATCCCATAGATAACTAACTAGTCATGGCACATAAGAAAGGTCAAGGTTCCGTCCGTAACGGTCGCGATTCCCGCAGCAAGCGTCTCGGCGTGAAGAAGTTTGGTGGTCAGACCGTGATCGCCGGCAACATCATCGTCCGTCAGCGTGGCACCAAGTTCCATCCCGGCAAGGGCGTGGGCATGGGCCGCGATTACACGATTTTCTCCCTGGTTGATGGCCGCGTGTTCTTCGATCGCGAAGGCCGCCGCGTCAACGTTGCTCCCGAGGCCTGATTCCCAGGTTTCTGAAGCTGATAAGAAAAGCCCTGTCACCCGTGCGGTGGCGGGGCTTTTTGATTGATGATTGAGAATTGACGATTGACTAATGAGTGTGAAATGGGGTAGAATGCGGGTGCGATGCTCAGGAGTAAACTCTACACCGGATTAGTCATTCTGGCCATGTCACTTGCTGCGCCTGCTGCCGTGGGGCAGGAGGCTGCCCCCGCTGCGGAAGCCGGCGGGGTCCCCTTTGTGGAAGATATGCCGGATGACGATGCGGCCGAGGAGATAGTGGAGACCGTGAAACTGGGCGGCGAGGAGCACGCCCCGACTATGCAGGAAGGTGTGGGGCAGGCGGAAAGCTACGAAACGGCTGTAGACCCGGATTCGCCGGTGCATGTGGAAACCGATGGGGTGCGGCATGATGAAACGGATCTGGAATCCCTTAAACCCACAGCCTCTGTGACTGACCCTACGGTGCATGACCCCTCGCGCGTGGCCTATGCAATCAACCGCCGGAATGCCCGCACCATGTCGCTCACAGTGCCCGGGCCCCGCGGCATTATTTCCGACCGCAACGGCCTGGTGATGGCCTGTTCAGAAGTAGCCTACCAGCCGGCCGTGAATTTCGGGCAGTTGAAGGACGAGAGCGAGGAGAACATCCTCTCCATTGCCCGCCGCGTGATTGAGGCTTATGAAAAAGCCGGCCTCAAGGTCTATGAGAAAACAGACGCGCAGCTGCTGGACCACTACAAACAGCGCCGCTGGCTGGCGCTGCCGGTGGGCCCCACGGTGCGCGCCCGCGACCTGGAGCCCATACGCTCCAAGGTGAGCGGCATTGAATACGGCCACCTCATCCCGCTCTACATCCGCAACTACCCGCACCAGAGCTCCGCCTGCCACATACTGGGCTACACCGGCGTGAAGGCCAAGCTGCCCACCGGCCCCATCAACCACAATGACCCGATTTTTGAGCGCCAGGAAGGCCGCGCCGGGCTTGAGCTCAAGTTCAACAAGCAGCTCACCGGCCGCCCTGGTATCTGGCGCCTCATGTTCAATGAAAAGGGCGAAAAGATACTGGACGAACTGCAAAGCAAGCCCCGCCCCGGCGGCACCATCGTGACCACCCTTAACCTGGAGTGGCAGAAGGCCGCAGAGCAGGCCCTGCGCGATAACACGCTGGGCCGCGGTGCCTTTGTCATGATAGATGTACACACCGGCGAGGTGGTGGTGCTGGCTTCCGCCCCGAACTTTGACCCCAATACCTTCATCCCCGCCATTTCCCAGGAGGATTATGATACCCTGCGCCTTGACCCGGATACCCCGCTCGTATCCCGCGCTTATGCCGGCGTGTATCCCCCTGCCTCCACCTTCAAGACCATCACCGTGGCCGCTGCGCTGCGGCACAACATCATCACCGAAAACACCTATGTGAACTGCCCGTACAGCATTCGCCTGGGTGGCCACGATTTCAAGAATCACAGCAAATTTACCGGTTCTATCAACTGCGTGACGGCCCTGGTTCTCTCGAACAACCCCTTCATGTACCAGGTTGCTGCCACGCGCGAACCCTGCATCGGCGCCGCCCGCCTGTGCGAGGTCGCCCGCCGTTTCGGCTATGGCTCCACGACCGGCATCCCCTTGCCGGATAAAGCTGGTCACGTGCCCACCGAAAAATGGATGCATGACAACTACGGCCGCGGTTTCATGGGCGGCGATGCCGCCAACATGGCCATCGGCCAGGGGGCTCTGCTGGCCACCCCATTGCAGGTGGCCCATGCGGTGTCCGGCATTGCCAATGGTGAGTACCTGCCCAAGCTGCAGCTCATCCGCCAGGTGCTGGATAAAGATGGCAACGTGGTCTACCAGTTCACTCCCTCCGCCCAGAACAACCTGCAGGATATGAGTTCTGCCCTGGCTGTGGTGCGCAAGGGGATGAAAGCCGTGGTGAATGGCGGTACTGGCCGCCGCGCCGCGCTCAGCTACACTTCCAACGCCGGCAAGACCGGCACCGCCCAGTGGGGCCCCCCTTCCCAGGATTGCCGCCTCGCCTGGTTCACCGGCTTCATGCCCGCGGATAACCCGCGCTATGCTTATGTCGCCCTCTATGAGGGTAAGCCCCACCAGCGTATTTCCGGTGGCCATATGGCGGCCATGGTTGTCAAGAGCTTCTTTGAAAGCATCAAACCCAGCATGATGGAAGAACTTGCCGGCCCCACCCGCAAGGCCAGCGTGCCCGAAGGCATGGCCCCTGCCGGGGAAGAAACCCCAGAGCCGGCCTCCCCGGAGGAGCAGGCCGCCGCCCAGGAAGCTGCCCGCCGCGAGGCTGCTGCTGCCAGTGCGCAGAGCGAAGCCGAAAAACGCCACTCCCAGACTGGCTGGGACGACGGCCGCTCCCGCCGCTGACTGGTGCGCGTATCCAGCTTGCGCGCCCGTGGTATGCGTGGTGTGGCCCCGGAACTGGTGGACCCGGGTAAAAATGTGCGGAAATTCACGTAATTTATCGCTTTCTCTGACTTTTCTGCTTGCGCTTGCGGGGTATTTTGGGTAGTATGCTATAGTGCATCGTGGGGGTACTGTCTACTCCCCGCGCGGTGTCACCTCGAAAAAAAGCTTCACACCTCATACAAAATACCATGAAATTACACCTCCCGAAATTACTCCGCAACTCCGTGCTTGCCTGCATCACAGCTGTAGCCGGTGTTGCTACTACAACCGTAGGCACAGCCACCTTTGCCGGTGGTGTTGCAGCCTTTGCCCTGGCCGGGCAGGCCTACGCGGCTGAATACACCGACCCCACTGCCTCCTTTGCCAATGGCGACGTGCTGAACCTGGGCGATGGCCAGTCGGTGAATGCTCCGCTTACGATAGATGGTGCAGATTCCAGCATCACCCTGAATGTGACGGGTGGCACGGTGACCTGGGCTACTTCCCAGGGTGAGAACAAAGGTGTTTCCACTGTGAATGTGGCAGGAGGCGCAACGCTTAACGTGACGTCTGATGAGCAACAACATTGCGTGTTTGCCAGCAAGCAAGGTGCAGAAGTGACCATCAATCTGGCAGCCAATGCCAGAATGACGTCCAACAATCTCTTCGGTTGGAATAACGCGGGGCGCGGTGAAGGTGCGAGAGTTGTGAATATGGGAGCCGGTTCCGAGTGGACCATCAATGGTGGCACATCATTCTACCTCAACCAGACAACCATTAATCTGAGTGGTGGTACCATTGTGCTTGGTGAGGGTTCTAACATCTCGTTTGAACGCCGTGCCAACTCCATTAACACCACGGCAGAAGCCACGCAGATGTCCGAAATTAGTGGTACCGGAGCTATCAAAGACGGTAATAATGGCGCCAACGGGGATAATGGCTACACTTTTAACGTGGTGCGTGGCAATTTTGACTACGATGACACGAACACTGCGGATCTTAAGATTTCTGCCTTGCTGGGAAATTCTGGTGAAAGAAGAGGTTTCCAGAAGACAGGTGATGGTGTGATGGAGCTGACCTCGGACAGCAGTGCCTATACCGGTAAGCTGAATATTGAGGCTGGTGAGTTGAAGATCTCCGGTGCAGGTAACCTTGGCAGTGGTGATCTGCGTGTCAAGAACGAAGCGACTCTGAATCTTGCCACCTCGGCCACGCTGGCTGCTACCATTAATCAGGAGAGCGGCGGTATCGTCAAGCTGGGGGCTGGCCAGAAACTTGGCGCCAATGCCAACCTGCTCGGCACAGTGGTATTCACTGATACAGTGACTCTGACCGGTGGCACCACCACCTTTGATTCAACCACCACGATTTTTGACCTCAACGGCTGGACCGGCGGAGATACCTACCAGCTTTTCACGGTAGAAGGCGGCACGCTTACTTCTGCCAAGGTGCAGGTGGCCGGCTACACCGGCGACGGCACCTGGGTGCTTGACAGCACAGGCCTGCTTACAGAGCAGACCTCTGCCTCCTGGAGCGGTGGTTCCGCACTCGACTGGTCTGTCGGCGCCACGTTCGACGGCGGCAAGGCATACGCCAACGGCATGCTGACCACCTTTACCGGTGACCAGGGGGATGTGACCGCCACTGTCAGCGGTGAGATAACAGCTTCCGAATTGACTGTGGAGAGCGGCACGAACCTGATTCTGGCCGGCACTGGTACCGTGACGGCAGTCAATACGATTCTGGAGGGTGACCTGACGGTGAAGACCACCGGTAACTCTCTGGGGGGTGTCACCATGAGCGAAGATAGCAGCCTGACCATTGATATCAACGGTGAGTCGACCATTGCCGGGAGCATCGGTTCCACGGGCTTCACCGGCGGTACTCTCGTTATCGCTTCCGGCACCACCCTGACAGAAGAAACCAGTTTGTCCATCGACTACGACATGACGGTGCAGGGCACACTGAAGCTCACCACTGGAGATGTTGTGAATTGGAATGTGGACTATGATCAGATTATCACCGTTGACGGCGGTACGCTGGAATTGGGTGAGACTCGCCAGTCATTCAATGCCCGCCATAAGCTTATCCTGAACGATGCCACCATCACCGGCACGGGTGATACGTATGGTGCGCTTGACTTCTTTGAGAATTGCACCGTCACCTCCACGGGCGACAGCACCATTGATGCTCCTCTTCGTTTGCGCAATGATGGTCAGACCATTACTTTTGATGTCAAGAGCGGCACACTGACCATTTCCACCAGCAACGGCTACAGTTCTGCTGTTCTGGGTAAGGTGGGTGCCGGCACCCTGGCGGTCACCGGGAATCTGGGAAGCAATGGCGCCGTCATGGTGAATGCCGGTACCCTCAAGATGCTGGATGGCTCCTCTTCCACCTCTGCTGTCAACCTGACTGGTGGTGCTCTGGCTGCTGCCGGTACTGTGACCATGGCAACCGTGGGCGGCGATGGTGATATACTGGTGGAAGCCGGCGGCGCACTGACCATCACGAATGCTACCGGTATACTGTATAAGAAGGGCGAAGGCAGCCTGACCATCGAGACCATGGCCGGTTCTTCCCTCTGCATGAATTATGAGGGCCCGCTGACCATCAATACGCTGAATCTTGATGAGAATGCCGTGCTTTCCTATGCGAATGCCGAGGGCAGCTCTCTGCTGAAGCTCGACAGCCTCAGCACTAAGGTGTATGTGGATGTGTTCGAGCTGCAGGAGCAGCTTGCCACAGGTATTGACCTGGGTATTGCCAGCAGCGTGGCCAGCGATAAGATCGGTGTGCTCGGCCTGGATGCAGGTGAGTACACTCTTGAGAATAACAATGGCTACTGGAAACTCACTTCCAGTGCTGAGCTGCATTTCGACTGGGACCTCAACTGGGGTAAGGAAAGCGTTGTGGGTGCTCCCGTCGCTGTCGCAGAGGTAGCTATTGCCGAGGATGCAACAGAAGTGAGTCTGGTCGGCACCGCCGCCGATAACCAGGCCGGGGTCATTGCTGCAAACCTGACTGGTGGAAATGCGAATGTTTTGGTCTTCGGTGGTTCACGGATTCCGAATGGCAACAGCGATGCTGCCTTCCAGGGCGATACCTGGATTCGCGCGGACGAGGGTCAGTACAAGCTCATCGTAGGTGGCCACCTGGCCAACTCGTGGAATTCCGGTACGATTGGTCATTTCAACGGTGATACGCACATTGTGGTGGATGGTGCCACGGTGGGTTCCATCGTTGGTGGTACTCATCAGGATGGCCGCACCCCGGTCTTCACCGGTAACAGCTACATCTCCATCTTCAGCGGCGATGTGACGGCTGCTATCGTAGGTGCCGGCACTAATGCGCACGGTGGCACAACTCAGTTTAATGGCAATACCAATATCTTCATCTATACTCCGCTGAACACGGTCAATACGAACGGTATGGGTGGAGCTGCCCCCGGCGATGCTGTCATCGGCGCAGGTGCTTCTTTTGACACCCAGACTCGTGCTTGTACGAATAACCTCACGGGCAACACCAATATCACCGTTGATCTCTCCGGCTACACCGGCGAGGCTGCCAACTTCAGCAAGAAGCTGCATGGCGGTCACTTCAACTGGTCCGGCAACTCGTACAACGCCAACATCAACGGTGATACCAATGTGAACATCATTGGTAATTCCACTGTCACCTTCACAGAAGTGGTTGTGGGTGGTTCTCGCAACAATGCCGGCACCATCAATACCACCGGCACTTCTTCAGTGAATATCAGCGGTGCTTCCACGTTCTCCGGCCTGGTTGTAGGCGGTTCCTACCTCAGCGGCAATTCAACCTCCACCACGGGTAATACTGCGATTTCCATCTCCGGTGGCACATTCAATGGTGCTGTATACGGTGGTGCCTATCATGCAAACGCCGGCACCAGCACCACGGGTGATGTGACTATTTCCCTGTCCGGCGGCACATATGCCGGCAGGGTTGTGGGTGGCAGCCATCATGAAACCCAGAATGGCACTCTTTCTGTGAACAGCACCGATATCACGGTGAGCGGTGCAGATACTGCCCTCAACGGCGACCTCATTGGTGGTCACTACATCAATGGCACGGGCAATTCGGCCGTCACTGCATCCATCGGTGATATTACTATTACCGTAGCCGGTGGGCAGGTGACCAATGTATACGGTGGTTCGTACAGCGTGCGCAATAATGCCGACAGCACCATCACTCAGGGTGATATCGTGATTGACCTGCAGGGGGGCACCGTAGCCGGTGATGTGTATGCCGGTGGTCATCAGGGGAATGCAACCAAGCTTTCCACGGCCTCCACTACTGTCAAGCTTGCCAGTGGAGTGACCCTTACCGAAGGGAAGACGATTTCCGGTGGCTACAAGACCACGCAGACCGGTTCCGTCATTACGGGTGGCAGTACCCTGGTATTTACGGATAGCCAGGACCGCAGCGGTATCACCTTTGCTGATTTCAGCGAAGTAAGTGTGGTTGATGGTGCTGAGGCAACGGTGGGTGCCCTGCCGACTATTGCGGATGCTGAAGGAGTTCTCTCCATCAGCAAGACGGGAGCCGGTGTGCTGGCTATCACAGCGGGAGTTGCTGATACTGAGGCTGTCGTGAACGTAGAAGTGAACGAAGGTACTTTGCGTCTCAGCGGTACTGCCGGCCTGGCCGATAGCAGTGTCACTGTTGAATCCGGTGCAACCCTTGAGCTTGCAGGCACTGCAGAGGATGCTGTTTCTGCCGCTTCCATTTCTGGCACGGGTTCCATCGTCAAGAATGGTACCGGTTCTACCACACTGGCAAATCTGGATGATGCCTGGGAGGGTGATATCGTGGTGAAGAACGGCACGCTCAACATGGGTGCTCAGGGCTCAGCAGCGGGCGTAACCGTGGAGAAGGATGGTTCACTGGCTGTTTCCGGCGATGTTGCCTGCGATGTTACTAACAGCGGCACACTGGTGGCTGCTTCCATCTCCGGTAAGCTGACCAGCACCGGTGGTTCTCTGGAGCTGAGTGGTGATGACGCCATCACCTCCACGGATGTTTCCATCTCCGGCACCGAGCTGAAGGGCACCTGGGGTGCCAGTGGCCTGGAGCTGGGCAGCGGCGTGAGTGTGGGCGAAGGTGCCACCATCACCCTGGATGGTGCTACGCTGACAGATACCGTGGCCAACGGCGGCACGCTGAAGCTCACCGGCACCACCAAGCTGACCATGGAAGGTGCGGTGCTTGACGCTGCGTACTCCGATGGTAAGAATGGCTATGTTACCACTACCACTGAATATACAGTGCTGAGTTCCGGTTCTTTGGCAGAAGGTTCTTCCACCACCTGGGAGGTAGGTGGCTTCACCGTGGAGAAGGCTTTGGAAGCCGATGGCAAGCTGCTTGCGCAGGGTACAGATAAGACCACCTACTGGGTGCAGGAGAATGCCGTACAGGCCAGCACCATCACCGATGCGGCCACCACTACCGTGGCTCTCAACGGCGGTACTTTCCGTATTGATACGGCTTGCGATAAGGCCATCAACGTGAAGGCAGACGGCGGCAGTATCATTGTGGTGGAGAATAAGACCCTGACCAAGACTCAGCTGAGCGGCGAAGGTGTTGCGACTCTGCTGGGTGCTTCCACGAGCGTTTACGACCTCGGTTCTGACCTGACTCTTGGTGACAATGCCCAGTTGGATGCCACCAACTGGTCCGGCACCGTGAAGACCACCGATGTTGCCATCAGTGAGGCCACGGATCTGACCGCTCTGGGCAATGCTTCCTCCAACATCGAGCTGGGTAAGGTGAGCATCGCCGAAGGTGGCAGCATCAACGTGGACAACAAGCTCACGCTGAATGGCGAAACCGGAATTGCCACCCTGGGAACCGCTGCTCAGATTACGGCCGGCACCCTGGTGCTGGGCGATGGCTTCAGCCTGAACCTGAGTGCAGATCTGACAAATCTGGCACAGGGTGAGTGGGGCCTTCTGAGCTCCGGCACGGCCGTGGATAACCAGGTGGCCATCGAGTCCATCATCGGCACCGGTAAGGATAATCTGTACAAGTATGAGTACGTGTGGGATGAAGCCGGCAAGAACCTCAGCCTGGTGGGCTCCCTGAACGGCACCACCGATATCACCGAGGCCGACGAAGACACAACCCTGGTGCTGGATGGTGATGTATCCGGCAGCATTGAAGTGGGCGAAACCGGCAGCACCGTGGGTGCACTGGTGGTGACCGACCACTACACCGGTGAAACCGGCACCGAAGCCCCCAGGGAATACACCCTGAGCGGTGGTGAGCTGACTGTGGCCGGCGACCTGACCGTGGGCACCACGGATGGTACCGCCGTCTCCCTGACGGTGAGCAACGCCACCACGGTGCAGGGCAACGCCACGGTGAACAGCAATGGCGCCCTGACCATGGAAGGCGGCTCCTCTCTGGCTGTGGAGGGTACCCTGACCACTGACCAGGTGACCATCAGCAGCCTGACAGAAGGCCAGGCCACCATGATTTCGGCTAATGAGATTAAGGCCAGCACCGCCGGAGAGGACGTCATCATTCACCTGGTGGATGATGTGGTATCCAGCCTGACGGATTCCGACCTGACAGAAGCCACCTACAAGCTGTTGTCTGCGGTGCAGGGTATCGTGCTGGATGACGCCAACATGGTGGAGAGCGGCCTGAGCCTGAGCCAGGAGAACCTGGAGGCCTTTGCCAAGGCCAGCAAGGCCGTGTCCCTGGGCGTAGTGCCCGAGGCCACCACCTTTGCCCTGCGCAGGGCCGCCAGCCCGGTCATCTCGCTCATCGTGCGCGGTCTGACCCTCACGGAGCAGACCTGGGACACCAGCGATACCGGCACCGACAAGCTGGCACTGGGAACGCTGACGGACGGCGTGATGAAGCTGGAGAGCAACAGCATTCTGGACTCCGTGCGCAAGGTAGTCGTGACGCAGGATACTACGCTTGACCTGAGCAGCACAGACGCAGACGCTGTGAACATCAGGGGCCTGAGTGGTGATAAGAACCTGACCATCTCCGGCAACGGCGACACCGTCAACATCACCACCGCTGTGAAGCAGGATAATGGCACCATCGCCGCCGGCAAGCATGACGGTGCGCTTGTGCTCTCCGGTGTGCATGCCAAGGTGAGCGGCCAGTACGGCAACATTCCCGCCGCGCTCGGTAGCGGCACGCTGGTGAAGAACGGCGTGCAGGTCGGCAAGGCTGCCACGGCGGAACTCGCCGTGAAGGACTCCAAGGTGGTGCTCGATGGCGGCAGCCTGAGTGGCGATTCCGCCATGGATGGTGGTGTTCTGGTCGTGATGAGCAGCAACGCCGCCATTGTTGCCGGCAATATCGAAGTGGAAACGGGCGACAGCCTGTCCATCAAAGATACCGATATCGCCATTGTCGGCCAGGCAACCGACAGCATGGTGCTGGATGTGAAGAGCACCGGCACGCATGAGATAGCCGACCTGGGCAATGTGAAAGGCGCAGTCGGTGCAGTTGCTATCGTCGATGAGCAGAACAAGGGCATCGCCGTAATGGACAAGTACTTCTCCGGTATGCGTCTCGAAGGCGGCAAGGTGCTTGCCGACCGCAACACCAGCTACTACACCGACAAGGCCGGTGAAAGCGTCAGCGCCAACGGTGCTGCCGGTCTCGCCATGGCCGATGCCGTGCTCGTGAATCTCAACCCGCAGGCTGCCGAGAAACCCGGCACCCTCGCCGCTGTGCTCGATGCCCTCGATACCACCACCGGCAGCGCTGCCGATGAGCTGGGGGCCTCCCTGGCCGGTGCCAGCACCGCCGTGCTCGGCATGGCCACCCTGGGCGATGTAGACCGCCAGCTGCAGGCCATCCGCAACCGCACCACCACCATGGGTGTGGACCAGTTCGTGGCCAACGAGGACATGCCCTACTTCAACGCCTGGATCAACGCTGAGGGCGACCGCAGCGAACTGAGCGAAAGCGGCACCGAAAGCGGCTACGAGCTCAACAGCTGGGGCGGCACCGTCGGCTTCGATGTGGACTTCTGCCCGACCCTCACGGCCGGTATGGCCCTCACCGCCATGTATGGCGACCTCGATACCACCGGGGCCGACCAGGCCACCGGCGACCTCGACTCCTACTACGTGAGCGCCTTTGCCCGCTACGCCCCGAGCGCCTGGACCCACACCTTCGTGGCCACCATCGGCATGTCCGATATCAGCCTCGACCGCACCGTGGCCGGCCAGCAGGTCAGCGGTGAGACCGATGGCATGAGCTTCGGCCTCATGTACGAAGTAGGCCGCGTATACGCCCTCAACGAGGACGGCACCACCTGCCTGCAGCCCGTGTTCAACGTGTCCTGGAAGCACACCACGGTGGATGCCTACACCGAAGACGGCGGCGACCTGGCGCTGGAAGTGGATGAGCAGACGCTCGACACCGTGACCTTCGGCGTGGGTGCCCGCCTGCAGACCGTGGTGGGTGAGAGCATGTACAACCGCACCAGCATCCTGGAAGCCCGCATCATGGCCAAGGCCGATGCCGGAGACCGCAGCGGCAGCAGCGATGTAGCCCTGGGCGCCCTGCCCGGAGCCACCGGCAGCGTCGATAGCGCTGAGCGCGGCGCCTTCGGCCTGGAAGCCGGCGCCGGCCTCACCATCCCGCTGGGTGATGAAGGCGGCAGCCTCTTCATGGATGCCTCTGTCGAGCTGCGCAGCGACTACACCAACGTGAACGGCACAGTGGGCTATCGCATCAATTTCTGATGAAATTGAGCGATAGCCCGTACGAAGTACGAGTTACGAATTACGAAGTATGAAATTTGCGTGCGGCCCCCGCCGCAGCAGATGACAAAAATGCCCCCGGTGAGGAAACTCACCGGGGCATTTTTTGCAGGTCCGCCCTGCGGGCGGACCTCATGCGGCACGCAGTGCCGCTTTCATACCGCCGCAGGCGGTATTTCATGCGCAGCACAGGCTGCGCTTTCATACCACAGCCCCGCTGTGGTATTTACATACACGCAAAGCGTGTATTTCATTGAGCCGCGCAGCGGCGACAAGTTACCGCTGCCCGCGCAGCGGTACCCCCGCACCGCCGAACGCACGTGTCCCAAAGTTTGAGTACTAATCTCGAAAATTGATGTTTGTCGTTGTCGGAGCACGGGACTTCAGTCCCGAAATAACGGTGCTTCCAATCGGGACTGAAGTCCCGTGCTCCGAATAACGTATTGCCTGCCGCAGTGCCATTTTTTGCATTATGCAAAAAGATGCAAAAAGATGCAAAAAGATGCAAAAAGATGCAAAAAGATGCAAAAAGATGCAAAAAGATGCAAAAAGATGCAAAAAGATGCAAAAAGATGCAAAAAGATGCAAAAAGATGCAAATTGGGCTTTTCAAAATGGTTGATATGTGTTAAAATAAGCATGTAAGTGTGAGTGAGTTCTATGATTGAGAAGGCTATAGAAGCAGGCGAATCCGAGGTGGTGGAGTTTAAGCGGGAGTTACCATCGAAGGATAAAAAAGTGATGAAAACGGTTGTTGCATTTGCAAATTGCGGTGGCGGTCGCATCATTTTCGGTGTGGATGATGCGACTCACTCCATTCTGGGCGTGAACGATGGTGAACGCGCACGTTTGCAGGATATGTTGACGGATATGATTTCGGATACCTGCGCGCCCCAGATTTTTCCTTCATTCACCTGGCGCTCATTGGAGGGGAAGGCCTTGTTCGTGGTGGAAATACCCCAGTCATCGCAGACTCCCTACTATATCAGGGCAGAAGGGTTGGAGCAGGGGGTCTATGTGCGCGTTGGTGCTACCACCCGCAAAGCCAGTCCTGAGAAAGTGCGCGAACTCCAGCTACGCGGGCAGAATGTCACATACGATGCAGTTGTTGAAAGCGGTGTTGCACCCGTTCCCCGCAAATCAGTTGACGTCATCTGCCAGGCGATTCGGGAGTATGCCGGCAGCCCTGCCCGTTCCATCGGTGTCAATCAGCTCATCAGTTGGGAACTTCTCCGGCGGGATGCCGGGGCGCTATATCCTACCAATGCCTATCGCATTCTTTCCGGAAGCGGGGTGCATTTTTCCGGTATTCAATGCGCTGTGTTTCAGGGTACAGAAAAGGTGAATTTCCTTGACCGCAAGGAATTCAACGGCCCCGCCTACGAACAACTGGAAAATGCCCAGCGCTTTCTGATGCAGTATCTTCGCTGCTCGGCGGTCATTGAGAATATCCGCCGGGAGGATGTCTACGAGATTCCCCTGGAGGCCCTGCGTGAGTTGATTGCCAATGCAATTCTCCACCGTAACTATCTGGTGCATGCCTATATTCAGGTGTCTGTTTTCGAT
Organism: Akkermansiaceae bacterium; assembly: GCA_015062005.1. Classification (GTDB taxonomy): domain Bacteria; phylum Verrucomicrobiota; class Verrucomicrobiia; order Verrucomicrobiales; family Akkermansiaceae; genus Akkermansia. Next base: position 23,951 of record SUVL01000004.1, on the reverse strand, counting down.
GACCGGGTAGAGATTCTTTCTCCCGGGGGATTGTATGATAACCTGACCCGCGAAGAAATGCTCTCCGGCATGTCGCGCTTGCGCAATCCTTTGCTGGCAGATGTGTTTCGCAGAATGAACATAGTAGAGCAGTGGGGTACCGGTATTCAACGAGTTATTCAGCTTTGCGCCAACGCCGGCCTGCCAGCACCGGATTTTGATATCACGGGGGATGCGGTGCGCATAGTTCTTCGCCGTCTTCCGCTTGCCGCCCCCCGCCAAAAGAAGGAACGCAGGCGCCGCCCCCACAAACGGGACGAAGCTCTGTTGGCTTATCTCAAAAAGCACCCTGATGCTCCCTTGCGTGAGGCTGCGGATGCTTTCTTCGTCAATGTTTCCACCATCAGCCGTTTTGTGCAGGACATGCGCAAGGAGGGAAAGTTGTAACGAGGGAGTCCCTCCGGGACTTAAAAATTCCTCGGGTTTCAGAGTTTCCCGATTCTGGCAGATTGATGGTGCAATGCTCCATGGGGAACTTCTAAAACTCACTAAATGGGAATTTGCAGAAGTACGAGGTACGAGGTGGGAAGTGCGAAGTGTAAAGTCAGGCAGGCTGCGCCTGCAGGTGTTTTCTATTGATAACAAATGGCGAGCCGCAAGGCTCGCGGAACTTTCACTTCGTACCTCCCACCTCGTACTTTTGTCGGAACGACAAATATCAATTTGTCGTTGAGTCCAAGCAATATTCTTTAATTGCCGGAGCAATACATACACGCATAGCGTGTATTTCATTGAGCCGCGCAGCGGCGACAAGTTACCGCTGCCCGGGCAGCGGTACCCCCGCACCAGCAGCGCATCACCCGATAGCATTCATCGGGACACTCGCATCCCTATGCCGGCTAATTTTTCGCGCTGCCCTCCATAGGAATAAACGATATCCTTCCCTTCGGTCAGGAGGCGGACCTCATGCGGCACGCAGTGCCGCTTTCATACCGCCGCAGGCGGTATTTCATGCGCAGCGCGAGCTGCGCTTTCATACCACAGCCCCGCTGTGGTATTTACATACACGCATAGCGTGTATTTCATTGAGCCGCGCAGCGGCGACAAGTTACCGCTGCCCGGGCAGCGGTACCCCCGCACCAGCAGCGCACTACCCGATAGCATTCATTGGGACATCTTGGCAAAACGCCACTGGAATAAACGATATCCTTCCCTTCGGTCTGGACGATATCCGGCCGGCGCCGGACGATATCTTGCCTGCGGCAAGACGATATCCGCCCTGCGGGCGGACCTAGGTATACAAACACCAGAACCGCAAAACAACATTCTCCGCCTCACTCCTGGCGCTGCAAAACTATGAACAAACTAAACACAAACCATTATGCAAAACGAATAAATATATCAAAACCATTCATGAAAAGACAGTCATAATAACGCATACGCAACGAAATGCAAAAAGTCACCGCGAAAGCTTGTGTGGAGCAAACTAACTATCAAACAACCAATACAGCAACTTTAATACCACGAGGTGTAAGTACATAATGCAACCAGTTGCCGGATATGCCTGCAAAAATAAGCACAAAAGAATCAAGGAGCCAATTTTAAGCAATTAAACAAAAATTGATAAAACCAATATATATCAGCCCGAAAAAAAATCATCTCCGCTAGCCTCGTGAGGGTAGTTAAACACCCTCATGCGGCACGCAGTGCCGCTTTCATACCGCCGTAGGCGGTATTTCATGCGCAGCGCGAGCTGCGTTTTCATACCACAGCCCCGCTGTGGTATTTACATACACGCAAGGCGTGTATTTCATTGAGCCGCGCAGCGGCGACAAGTTACCGCTGCCCGGGCAGCGGTACCCCCGCACCAGCAGCGCAGCACCCGATAGCATTCATTGGGATACTCGCATCCCTATGCCGGCTAATTTCTCGTGCTGCCCTCCATAGGAATAAACGATATCCTTCCCTTCGGTCAGGACGATATCCGGCTGGCGCCGGACGATATCTTGCCTGCGGCAAGACGATATCCACCCTGCGGGCGGACCTTATTGAGCCCGCGAAGCGGGTGAAAGACCTTAGGCAGGGGTAAGAGCGCGTCAGCGCTCGCAGCCCCTGTTTCATGCAAAAAACAAACTGGAGCCCGCGAAGCGGGTGAAAGAGCGGTGGCAATAACATGGTTGCCCACAAGATATCCTTGTCATATAAGCATCACCGTGTTAGTATGGAAATGACTTAGTTATGGGGAATTCATTTACAAACATTAATGTGCATCTCATCTTTCACACCAAGAGCCAGGGAAGTACCATGAGAGAAGAAGACTTGCCTCGCATTTTTCGATATATTGGAGGGGTAATACGCACCATGTCGGGCTGTGCGTTCATTGTTGGCGGTCGCCCGGATCATATTCATGTGCTGACGACACTGCCTGTCCAAATAACACTTGCAGATTTTGTGCGCGATTTGAAGTCAAATACAACAAAGTGGATTAAGGGTATTGATTCTTGTTACAAAGATTTTGCCTGGCAAAATGGGTATGGCGCGTTTTCGGTAAGTGAGTCAAACAAGGACTCAGTAGTTCAGTATATTGAAGGCCAGAAAGAACATCATCAAAAGCATACAGCTCAGGAAGAGTTCTGCAAGTTCCTCAAAAAGCATGGTTATAGCGTGGAGGATATTCATTGGTGGACTGTAAACGCAAAGCGTCAGAATCAATCTGTTGACTGATTCTCCTTACCTCATGCCGTTGAATGCCGAAATGAGGCAGAGCCACCGCTCTTTCACCCGCTTCGCGGGCTCCAGTTTGTTTTTTGCATGAAACAGGGGCTGCGAGCGCTGGCGCGCTCTTACCCCTGCCTAAGGTCTTTCACCCACTTCCGTGGGCTCAAGGTCCGCCCTGCGGGCGGACCTCATGCGGCACGCAGTGCCGCTTTCATACCGCCTCAGGCGGTATTTCATGCGCAGCGCGAGCTGCGCTTTCATACCACAGCCTCGCTGTGGTATTTACATACACGCAAAGCGTGTATTTCATTGAGCCGCGCAGCGGCGACAAGTTACCGCTGCCCGGGCAGCGGTACCCCCGCACCAGCAGTGTACCACCCGATAGCATTCATTGGGACACTCGCATCCCTATGCCGGCTAATTTCTCGCGCTGCCCTCCACTGGAATAAACGATATCCTTCCCTTCGGTCAGGACGATATCCGGCTGGCGCCGGACGATATCTTGCCTGCGGCAAGACGATATCCGCCCTGCGGGCGGACCTTTATACCTCCCACTTCGTACTTCCTTTGCGGTCTGACGGCGTGCGGAGGCTGTTCGGGAAATTTCTTTTGGCTTTGCTAAACAAATTCAGTACACCGCATTCCGGGGGTAAAAATTTAAATTTCTGCTGAATTCGGGGTCGAAAATGGCATAAAACTGTCATTTTTTGAACTATTTCGCCAGTTTTGGCTTGTGGGGGGCTTGCGTATGTAGTATGCTATGAGAACCTTGGAACAGGGGGGGGACTGTCCCCCATGTCTCGACTATCCTGTCTCAAAGCTTCCATACAGAACTTACAAATCAACCACTACATAAACAGATATGAAATTACATCTGCCTGTTAAGTTACGTGCTAGCGTCATTGCCGCCATTCTGGCTGTACCCGCTATGCTGTATAATGCATTCGCAGCCGATATCGTGGCTCCGTCACAAGCCTTTGGCTGGGATAACAACGATATCGAGTTCGTCGATAAGGAAATGGCCACGGCTGGTAATACCTACACAGCCAATTCCCAGGACAAGTATGAGCTGTATAGCGGCACCACCAAGCCTGTGGGTGTGGCCTATGTGCAGCAGACGGACGCTACCGGTGCCCCTATGTACACGACCGATGCTGATGGAAATCAGGTTGCGGTCATGGAGGTGAAGACGCTGTCCTACGATGTCACCTCGGGCAAGTACTTCTACCTGGATGGCGCCGGCACCAAGATTGACTGCACGCCCGGCACCACCGGTCTTGCCTATGACGATGCCGTCGGCAAGTACTACTACGATGACGGTGGCACCAAGGTGTGGGTGTCCAAGGAAGGCATGAAGCTGGCTGCCGACACGGATACGACAGCAGCGCAGATTGTCATTCAGAATAAGAACTACGGGCAGGTTTCCTACATCACTGGTGATACCACCATGGTTTCCCAGGAGATGGTAATCCACAACTCCGTGGCATCTGCCAACAAGGCAGAGCAGGGTATCTCCCAGGAATACCAGGGCGACCTGAACATCACCACCGATAAGCTTGACCTCGAGGCTCAGAATATCCGCGTGGTGCTGGAGGACGTGAAGCTGCAGGTGAACGACACCACAGAGCTTTCCGACAAGTCCCGCCTGGTCATTCTCAACGGCACCACCGATGCCGACCAGTTCACCGCCGAGGAAAAGGGCAAGCTGGGTCTTGCTGCTGATACGCAGGCCGGCACGGCTGAAGTGCCCTCTTTCATCGATTCCGATGTGAAGGACGAGAACGGCAATGCCGCCGTTGTCCTGGGCAAGGTTGTAGGTGGCGGTTCGGTAACAGTTGTAGGCCGCGGTGATGACACCATGACGGTGCAGGCTGATTCCGTCACCATCGAAGGTTCTCTGGACCTGGGCGATGTGAATGCCGTAGTAGTGGGCGGCATCGGTCAGGTGGGCGATGGTACGAATAGCCCTCTCACCGGTTTCAAGAAGGGTGCATCCTCCGTCAAGCTGATTAACAGTGAGGCAGAAGTAGGTGGCGATGTCACCTTCAACGGTCTGTACGTTGATGGTGATTCCATTCTGGATGCCGCTGGTCATGTTACCAACGCCGCAGGCGGTGGTTCTGGTTATGTGGATGTTGCCGGTATTGTGGAAGCAGATAAGAATATCTACTTCGACAACGGTAAGAAGAACGAGAACCTGGGTATCAAGGATGGTGCCGTAGTGGCCGCCGGTGGTGATTTCACCCTCCGCAATGTTGATGCCGACAAGGCTTCCCAGCTGACCGCCGGTGGCGATTTCACCCTCGTTGAGGCTTCCACCATCGTAGGTCTCAAGGGTGTGGACAACCGCGAAGACAAGATTTCCGCCGGTGGTTCCCTTATTGTGGGTGACGGCTCCTCCATTTCCGATGCCGTTATCGAATCTGTGGGTGGTGATGTACTCATCACCGAGGAAGCCGCTGGTCATGCCATCGGTGGCGTATCCCCCCGCCCCTCCTCTATTACTAATGTAGACATCACCGTGAATCCTGCCGTTGCCGGCGCTTCCGACATCACGGTGGAAGGTGCTTCCTCCATGACCGGCTCCACCATCACTGGTGCAGACGGCAACGTCACCATCAAGGAAGGTTCCACCATTACCGGTTCTGCCATTGCCAACAAGGCCGACAGCACGGATGACATCTCCCACGATGTGGTGATTGATGACTCCACGGTGAAGGGTTCCTCCATTACCGGTGTGGATGGTTCTGCCAGCATCACGAGCGGTTCCAGCCTTACCAGCTCCAGCATTGGTCTGGTGCCCAACACGGGTGCCGGTGCTGCACCCAGCACGGTGACCGTGGACGACTCCACGGTGAGCAACAGCCACATCACCGGTGGCAACGGCGACATCTCCATCTCCAACTCCACGGTAGATGCCAAGGGCGACATCATGACCGGCATGTCCCCGAATGCCACCACCAACTTCATCGGTGATAACAAGGAAGGCAAGGAAGGCCTGGGCAAGATTCTTTCCGCCGCCGGCAAGGATGCCGCCGCCACGGAAGAGAAGATGCTCACCTCCGATTCCCTGAACGCCAAGGGCTTCAACGTGGGCTCCTCCATCGAGAACACCAGCGGCGCCGTCACGGTGACCGATTCCGACGTGAGCGCCTCCCTCATCACTGGTGGCGGCTCTGTCACCATCGATGACACCGACACCCCCGATACCAAAGCTGACGAGGCTATTAAGGCCGCCAAGTCCATTCTTGCCAAGGCCATTGCTGATGCCGAGGCCAACGGCTCTGCCGTGGTGGTTCCCTACCTGGGTGCAGAGGGCATCAATGAGCTGTTCGGCACCGTGGTGGATGGTTCCATCATCGACGTGCGCGGCAACCTGACGGGTGACCCCCTGCCTGTGAATGACCTCACCGTCTCCCAGGCTGCCCTTACCAACTCCGTGGTGCTGGGTGTGACCGGCAAGATCAAGGTTGAGGACTCCGTGCTCGGCAACGACTACATCGACGGCGGCTCCGGTTTCGAGATTGACAACTCCGTCATCATTGATACCGACATTGTCAACATGACCGCCGATATCGTGCTGAAGGACAATTCCTCCTTCATCTCCACCGACCCGAAGAAGCCCTTCGTCATTAACACCCTGGGCAACTACGCTGACAAGGATTATGACGACTACACCGGCGGCTCCATCATCATGATGGATGTTGACCTCAAGAACGGCACCATCAAGAGCGGCGTGGAAGCCAAGCCCGTGGTCGATGCCGAGGGCAACATCACCAGCTGGGAGTTCAAACCCGTCACCTCCGAATCCCTCGCCCAGAAGTGGGACGGCGCCAACCTGGTGCCCGTGGACGGCGTCACCAAGCTGCCCTACGGCCAGATCAAGGCCACGGATTCCAGCCTCACCAACATGGAGATTTCCACCGCTGCCGGCGATATCTCTGTGGATGCTTCCACCGTGTATGACTCCGACATTTCCTCTGCATCTGTCGGCAATATCTCCATCACCAACATGTCTGAGGTGGACAACACCTCCGTTTCCACTGCTGGTGCCGGCAACATCACCATCGCTGATTCCACCATCACCGACTCTGTCCTCTACGAGGAAGATGCCGATGGCAATGAAACGGCTCACAGCCAGTCTATCTCCACTGGCGGCGCCGGCAACATTGCCATCACCAACTCCACTGTCACCGATACGGATGTGACCACCGGCGGCGCTGGCAACATCACCATCACCGATTCCACAGTGGCTGTGGCTGGTCCCGCCCTGCTGCCTGGAACTACCCCGGTGGCACGCAAGGAAGTGAGCACCGGTGGCGCTGGCGATATCGCTATTACAGGCTCCACCATCACTCACATCGATGTGGCCAACTCCACCGCTATCGCCGAGGCCGACAAGGCCACCCTGGGCAACGGTAAGGTTGATATCGCTGCCTCAACGGTGACCGATTCCTCTGTCTACACCGGTACCGGTAACATCTCCATTACCGATTCCGCCATCGCTACCTCCACTGTCACCTCCGAAGGCGCCGGCAATGTGACCCTCACGGCCACCGCTGCTACCAGCACCCAGCCCACAGATGCAGGCTGGGTAAGCTCCAACACAGTGGCCGATTCCGCCATCTCCACCGGTGCCGGCAATATCAAGATTACCGCCACCCAGGTGACGGATTCCACCGTGACCAACGCTGGCGATGGCAACATCACCATCACCAACTCCGCTATCCTGGGTTCTGAGACCACGGATGGCAGCTTCACCACCGCCATTACCACGGCTGCGAAGGGCTACATCTCCGTGACTGATTCCGTGACCGACAAGGCCACCATCACCACCGGCGAGGGCAACATCACCCTGAAGGGTTCCCAGCCGCTGGGTAAGTATGCCACGGATGCTGCTTACTCCACGACTGGTACTAATGGCTTAACTTCAACTACTAAGATTCAGTTCAGCAGCCTGACCTCCGTTGGCGTGCCTGCCACGGCTGCCAGCATCAGCCGCATCTCCATTGCGGAGCTCGGTGGCGACGGTTACGCCAACAAGACAGTTGTGGCTATCCTGAAGAAGGATGACGTTGAGATTGCCAGGAGTGCATCTGTTCAGACGACGGGCGTGTACAATAATATGGCAACCTTCGACTTTGGTCAGAATGTGCCTGTTTCCCCGACCGAAGGCGGTTACACGCTCGAGTTCGTAGACGAATCTGGTAACTCTGTGAAGGTGGGTGTCAACTACGTCAAGCAGCCGACTGAAAGCGCCAATACGTTGGTGAACGGAGGGGTAGATTATATCAACGCCATTGTGACCGTTGATTACCTGGATGGAACCTATGACCTGGCCGCCGCTGTCACCGAGCTCACTAACGTGGTGACCGATTCTCTGATTGAGACGGGCGCCGCCGAGAAGGTGAATATCACCAACACGAAGGTGGAGACTTCCCAGGTGCTGGCTGGTTCCGGCAACGTCACCATCACGACTTCCGAAGTGCTCGGTTCCGACATCGTGACCAAGGATGGCTCCATGGTTGTGACGAGCGGCTCTGTGGTCGACTCCATCACAGGTGCTGATGGCAAGAACGACAAGACCCAGCTTAGCGCTACTGATGACAGCAGCATCCAGGGTGGTTCCCAGGTGAGCGGTGCAGATATCTATATCAAGGATCTGGATCGCGATGGTGTGGCTCCCAAACTGACCATCCAGGGCACCTCTCCGTCCATTGCAGGTAAGCCGACCTCCGTGTACGGTGATGTGAACATGGTCGTGGACGGCATCGTCATTGTGCAGAAGAGCGCAGAGCTGGCACTGGACGGTGACCGCCAGGGTGGCGGTGTGCGCGATGCCTCCATCCATTCCCAGGGGCTGGCTCTCTATGGTATCAACGAGAATAAGGCCTCCATTGCCAATGGTCAGGTAGACATCGGTGAGAAGACCTTCCTTTCCGACGGCAACACGCTCACGCTCGACAGCGTGAACAGCGTGGAGGCCGAAGGCGTGGGCACCCTGGGTGACCTGGTGCAGGGCAGAGACAACGCTGACTCCACTATCAACACGCTGGTGGAAATCAAGGGTGGCTCCCAGCTGGAAGCCGGCCGCATTGGTTCTGTGTACGGCACCAGTTACGATTATTCAGCCGACCAGATTGACGAAAACAGCCTTGACCATGCAGACCTGGCAGCCTACTACTTCGACCAGATCAAGGTGGACGAGGACTCCAAGCTGACCGCCACGGGTACCGTGATGATTGACACGCTCGACGTGGACCAGGAGCACAACGACCTTTCTGCCAAGGGTTCCCACGTGACCATGCAGAAGGATGCCCACATCATCAACGCCAACCTGGCAGGCCAGGGTGAGCGCGCATACGTGGGCCTGAGCACCCCCTCCGAGGAGTCCTTCAATATTGGTGCCACCATCAACGGCAACGCCCACATCGGCAACCTGAAGCTGAACGATGAGGCTGTGCTGAACCTGGTGGATGCCACCCCGGACGACAAGACCGGCACCGGCGAGCACTACATCGCCAATGTGAACACGGCCGATATCAAGGGCACCATCAACCTGGTGGACGGCACGCTGACCACCCCCGAGCTGCTGGCCGAAGGTCTTGACCTGGGCCTGAACGGCGGCACGGTGATTCTGGAGGCTGTGACGGAGGCCAAGCTGGGCGCCACGCAGACCTCCACCGCAGCAGCCAACGCCAAGGTGGAGCTCCGCCGCGTGACCAACGCTTCCATGGTGGGCGCTACGGATAAGACCCCCGCCGCCTCCACCATCAAGACCACGGTGAACCGCGTGGAATCCGTTGCCAGCATCAACCCCGGCACGGAGACCAAGACCACCGCCACCACCTACTACTACAAGGTGATGAGCGATACCCAGGCAACGGCCAAAACCACCGTGCAGCGCTGGAATAGCACTACCCTGGCCCTGGAGACTGTGACCGTGAATGACGGTGAAACCCTCAAGTCCGGCGATATCATCACCAAGACCGATACGGTTCTCACCACCACCAAAGCTTCCGACGGCAGCGTGGTGAACACCGGCATTGCCACCTCCAATGCTCATGAGCTGAGCGCCGCCGAGGAAAGCTACCTGGTGCGCATCACCGTGCCGGTGCTGGATGAGAACGGCGAACCCACCTTCACTGAAATTGCCGCTGGTGACTTCGTGCTGAACGTGGGCCAGACCGTGACCCAGGAAGAGCTTACCTACTTCGACGGTTACGCTGAAATCGACGGCTCCGTGGTGGAGATGAAGGACGGCATTGCCTCCCTCACCGTGGCAGAAGGCTTCGATGCCGACAACACCACCATCAAGGCCTACGAGACCGGCTCCTACAAGTACATGAAGGAAGGCGTGGAAATCAGCCAGGCTGATTACGATCTCCTGTCCGACGAAGATAAGGCCAAGGTACACATGCAGGTAGTGGTCGACGCTGACACCGGCTTCATTGCCATCGGTGGCGCCCTCACCGGCCAGGACAACACCTTCTACGCCGATAACGACATCACCATCAAGGGTGGTATCGTGGCGGATGGTGACGCCAGCTATGAGAACAAGAACACGCTGACCTCCGCCCGCGGCGATATCGAGGTGAACGGCATCACCGGCTCCGCCAATGAGCTGACCGCCACCACCGGCGATATCCTCATCGGCTCCACCGCTGCAGATGGCACCGTCACCGCTGCCGATATCAACGGCAACGCCAACGTGCTCACTGCCGGCGGCAACATCACTGTTGCCAACATCAACGGCAAGGATAACACGCTCACTGCTGATGACAGCATCACCGCTGACGACATCGTGGGCGATGACAACACGCTGGAGGCTGACGGCTCCATCGCCGTTGATAACATTGCCGGCAACGGCAACATCCTCGATGCCGGCGATGCCCTCATCACCGGCACCATCACGGGTGATAAGAATGACCTCGCCGGCAAGACCATCGAGACCAAGAGCATTGCTGGTGACAACAACGTTCTGCTGAGCGATGAATCCACCAAGGTGGTCGGCACGCTCGCTGGCGACGACAACACCATCGTAGCCGGTACCACGGTGGATATCACCGGCGGTATCGTGGCCGATGTAGATGACGCCTCCTCCGATGGCAACTTCATCCAGGCCAACGATGGCGATATCACCATCGGTGCTACTACGACGAATGGCAAGTCTCTGTCCCTGGTGGGCAGCGAGAATGTGCTCCACGCCGCTGCGGGTGATGTGAAGCTCGCCGGCGACCTCGTGGGCGGCTCCAACACCATCAACGCTCTGGAAGATGCCGAAGGCAACGGCGGCAATATCTCCGTGGCTGGCACCATCGATGGCGACAGCAACATCCTCACCGCTGCTGAGTCCATCACCACCGGCACCATCGATGGCGACAAGAACGACCTGGCTGCCGGCACCTCTATCGTGACCAAGGACATTGTGGGTGACGAGAATGTGCTGAAGGCCGGTACCTCCATCACCAATGGCAACATCAAGGGCAACAAGAACGTGCTGGATGCCGGCACAACTATCGAAACCGGCGATATCGCGGGCAACCAGAATGACCTGGATGCCGTGGATGATATCACCACCGGCACGATTACAGGCAACTCCAACACGCTGGACAGCGTGAAGGGCGATATCAAGACCGGCAGCATCGATGGCACCAACAACAGCCTGGTGGCTGATGGTGGCAAGGTCTACATCGACGGCAGCCTGGCAGGCAGCGACAATATTGTGCATGTGAAGGAGACCATCATCGTCAAGGATAAGGTTTCCGGCACAGGCCACGTGCTGACCAGCCTGGGCACGGCCAACTCTGAGGACATCGCTATCCAGATTGGTGAGTTTGCTGCCGAAGGCACCAAGCTCATCATCCCCGAGAGCGAAGGTTCCACTGAGAAGGGCAGCATTGCCATTGACAAGATGAGCAGCACCGGCGGCAAGGCTGATGCCACGCTCAAGAATGTCATCAAGACGCCCTCCGGCAACGTGATTATCGGCGAACTGGCAGATGCCAATGCTTACACGGAGATTACCACCTCCGATAAGAACAGCATCTTTGTGGGCTCCCCCATCACGACCCTGGCCGCTGCCGACTATGATAACCCGAACACGGCCAGCAACCAGACCTGGAACACCGGTATCGTGAACATTACCAGCCCGAATGGCCTGCAGCTCACGGATTCCGTCATCACGGCTGATTCCATCACCGGCACGAGCCTGGTGCTCACCACCAGCGGCACGACCAAGTTCACCAGCACGGCCGACAACGTGACCCTCGATAACCTCGAGCTGTACGAGCACGCTGCCCTCGCTGTGAATGGCGTGGTGGATGTGAACAACCTGACCCTCCAGGGTGGCAACGCCGTGTTGACCTACAACACGCTTGATGTATCTGACACTCTGACTCTTATTGACGGTGCCCGCATCACCGGCCAGAGCCTGGATGTGAAGACCCTCAAGGTTGTGAACGCCAGCTTCGACACCACCTACTTCAACGGTGCCGAGAACCTGGAGCTCATCGGCTCCACCGCCAACTTCAACACCGACCTTGCAATCACGGGTAACCTGACCCTCAAGGCTGTGGTGCTGGATGAGGACGGCAAGGCAGCCCGCGATGCCAATGAGAACTACATCACCGTCATCAGCGGTGCTGAGAGCTCCCGCAAGTCCTCTCTGGACGCCAAGAACCTGTCCGTGGGTGGCAACCTCAACGCACAGGATTCCAGCATCAGCATCTCCAACTATGTGACCGTGACTGGCACCGTGGAGCTGAAGGATGCTGCGCTGAAGGGCGGCGAAATTACGGTGAAGGGCGATGTGCAGGACGGCGAATACGCTATCAAGGTGGATGGTGGTTCCCTGACCACCACTACCGGTAAGCTCACCGGCGAAGGCCTGAGCGCCACTGGCACCACCATCACGGCCGCTACCGGCATTGATCTGAAGAGCGGTGACCTGTCTGCTGCAGGCGGCAGCACCATCAAGGGTGCAATCACCGGCGCTGCAGATGCTGCTGTGAACGGTTCTACCGTAGAGGGCACCATCGGCATGAGCGGCGCGCTCACGGTGACGGATGGTACCATCACCGGCAAGGTGACCGGCGCTTCCGCTGCCACTATCGCTGGCGATAAGAAGGACACCACTGTGGCCGACATTGAGTTCGATTCCACCAACGGCGGTGCTCTCACTGTGACCGATGCCAAGGTGGGCAACGTGACCTACGCCACCAACGCCACCATCATTGGTGAGGACAAGAACACCTCCGTGGGCAACATCGCCATGAAGGGCGACCTGACCGCCAGCGGTGCCACCATCGGCAACGTGTCCGGCGCCACCAGTGCCACGCTGAGCAATGTGAAGGGCGGCAGCCTCACCATCATCGAGCCCGTGAAGACCAAGATGCTCCGCAGCATCTCCGCTGCCGCATCCGGCTCCCGCGATGTGGTGCTGACCGATGGCTCTGAGCTGCTCAGCATCTCCGGTGCCAACGATGTGACCATCGATTCTTCCAAGGTGACCACCACCGTGGGCATGGATGGTATGCTCACCGTGACCAATGGTGAAATTGCCGGCGGTCTCGTGGCGGGTACCTCCGTGACCGGTGCTGATATTACCAACGCCACCATCGGCAGCGGCATCACAGCCACCGGCGAAGTGGAGATTGACGGCAAGTCCACCATCACCGGTGCTGTCGAGGGTACTACTGTCACCATCGATGACTCTACCACAGGTGCTGTGAGCGGTACCACTGCCACCATCGACAGCTCCAAGATTGAAGGCGACGTAACCGCTTCCACGGGCGATGCCACTATCACCGGCTCTTCCACCATCAACGGCACCGTGAGCGCTGAAAATGGCACGGCTTCCGTGACTGGCGGCTCCACCGGCTCCATCACGGCCAAAGCCGTGGTGACCGATACCGTGAAGGTGACCGGCGATGTGACCTCCGCCACCACCGCCAACCTGACCAATGGTTCAGTGAGCGGCAAGGTTGAGGCAAGTGGTGCTGCTAAAATTGCAGGTACCAATATCACCGGTGCCGTTAAGGGCTCTTCTGTGACCATGAACAAGGGTATGGCTGCTTCTGTTGAGGCTACCAGCACAGACGTGCAGCTGACAGATGCCACCATCGCCGGTACCGTGACTGCCAATGGCAATGTGACCATGACCGGCGGTACTGCCACCGACGTGACCGCTACCACGGGCAATGCCACCATCACTGGTGCGGACTCTGTGGGCACCGTGACGGCTACCTCCGGCCTGGCAACGATTGAAACCAGCAAGGCTGCTACGGTGAATGCCAACGAGGTGAAACTGACAGATGCCACCATCACAGGTTCTGACACTGTGGAGAATGACGTGAACGCCACGACCTCTGTCGTCATTACCGGTGCAAGCAGCATCACTGGCAACGTGAATGCCGGCACCTCGGTTGATATGACCGGTGGTTCCGTGGCTGGCAACGTGAATGCCGGCACGCAGGCAACACTCAGCGCTGCTACCATCACTGGCAACGTGAAAGGTACCGCAGTGACCATGACCGGCGGCAGCGCTGAGGATGTGGTCGCCACTACGGGCGATGCCACCATCTCCAACGCTACGGTTGACTCCGTGAAGGCAGAGAATGGCCTCGTCTCCGTGACCGGCACGATTGTGGACGGTGTGACCGACGGCAAGGTGACCGGCTCTGTGAAGGGCTACAGCGTGGCTCTGAAGGATGCCAAGGTGGGCGGCGATGTGACCTCCACGACCTCTGCTCAGATTTCTGGCACGGAAATCGGTGGCAATGTGGAGGCCGACAGCCTCAATCTGAAGGATGCCAAGGTAGACGGCGATGTGACCTCCACGAACTCTGCCCAGATTTCCGGCACGGCAATCGGCGGCAATGTGGAGGCCGGCAGCCTCAACCTGACTGGCGGTTCCAGCGTGGCTGGCACTGCTGCCATCACCGGCGATACCATCATTGGTGAGTCCGATATCACCGGCCTGCTGACTGTGACTGGCGGCAAGCTCGAAGCTACCAACGCCACCATCGGCGGTATTGACGGTACGGCTACGGAGGCCAAGCTCACTGATGTGACCGTGGCTGATAAGGATGGCAACGCTGCCGACGTGACCGTGGCTGGTGACCTGACCATGACCGAGGGCTCCTCCGCCAAGAATGTGGAGGCCGGCTCTGTGGCTGCCACCGATGCCAGCATCACCGGCAACGTGGAAGCTACCACCGGCGCTGTAGAGCTGACCACCAGCTCTGTGGGTGGTGACGTGACTGCTAAGACCACGGTTACTACTGAGGGTACCACCATTACCGGCAACGTGAGCGCCGAGGGTGCTGTGACCACGGATGACACCACCATCACGGGCACGGTGACGGGTACGGCTGTGAGCATGGAAGACGGCTCCGCCAAGCAGGTGACCGCCTCCGCAGGCGATGTGACCCTGACCGATGTTACCATCGAGGGCGACGGCGATGACACCACCGCAGACGTGACCGCCAGCGGCAAGGCCACCATCAACGGTGGTTCCGTGGGTGGCGATGTGAAGGCTGCCCAGGTGGTTATCGCTGGTACCACTGAAAACGGTGTGACCACCTCCGTGCAGGACATCACCGCCACTGGTGCTGACGCGCCCATCGAGCTTGCCTCCGGCGAGAGCGTGACGGCTGCTGTCATTGCGACCAACACGAAGGTGAACGGTTCCATTACGGCTGAGCAGGGTGGCATCTATGCCGATGCTGCCGACATCACCGGCGATGTGAGCGCCAAGGGTGCTGTGACTGCCTCCGATGGCTCCATCGGCGGTGATATCACCAGCGCTACCGACGTGACCCTGACCAACAACGATGTGACGGGTACCAATGGCATCACCATGGGCGGTGCACTGAGCATGACCAACTCCGACGCCGCCGCGGTGACCGGCGCCACCAGCGCAACGCTTAAGGATGCCGACATCACTGGTGACCTGGCCATGAAGGCAGGCAGCAACGGTACCGTAACGGCAGAAGACGGCACCATCGGTGGTGCTATCACCAATGCCGGTGCTGTAAGCCTGGACGGCACGAAGGTGACCGGTTCCATCGGCATGAACGGTGCTCTGACCATGACCGAAGGTGCCAGCGCAGCTTCTGTGACGGGTGCCACCAGCGCAACGCTGACGGATGCCACCATCAGCGGTGCCCTGACCATGACCAATAATGCTGAAGCTAACGACGTGACCGCCATCGGCGGCTCTATCGGTGGCGACATCACAGGTGCCGACGCTGTAAGCCTGGACGGCACGAAGGTGACCGGTAACATCGGTACGACCGATGCTAAGGTGACTGACGTGACGCTCACGAATGGAGCAACGGCTTCCGCCATTAGCATGAGCGGTGCTCTTGAGATGACCGAAGGTTCCTCCGCCGGCTCTGTGACGGGCGCTAAGGGTGCTGAGGTGAAGGATTCCAAGGTGACCGGCGAGCTGAATGTGGTGAGCGGTGACCTTGTGGCTTCCAACGCCACCATCGGCTCCATCACGGGTGCTGCTGAGAGCGCAGAGCTCAAGAACACGCACGTGGGCACTAAGGCTGCAGATGGCACGATTGCCACCTATGGCGACGTGACCGTGGCTGGCGCCCTGACCATGACCGAAGGTTCCTCCGCCGAGGATGTGACGGCCGGCTCTGTGGCTGCCACCGATGCCACCATCACCGGCAACGTGAGCGCTACCACCGGCGCTGTAGAGCTGACCACCAGCACGGTGGGCGGCAATGTGAGCGCTACCGATGTGACGCTGACCAACTCTGCCGTGACCGGTTCCATCACCATGGACGGTGCGCTGAGCATGACCGAAGGTTCCTCCGCCGGCTCTGTGACGGGCGCTAAGGGTGCTGAGGTGACGGATTCCACGGTGACCGGCGAGCTGAATGTGGTGAGCGGTGACCTTGTGGCCACCAATGCCACCATCGGCTCCATCACCGGTGCTGCCACCAGCGCCGAACTGACGAACGTGACCGTGAATGGTAATGTGACCACCGCGGGTTCCGTGACGCTGGATAACACCAGCATCGACGGTGGACAGGGCACAGTCTCTATGGCTGGTGCGCTCGACATGAAGAACGGTGCTACGGCTGGCAACATCACCGGCGCTACCGATGCCACGCTCGATGGCGCTGGCACCAAGGCTGGTGATATCGCCATGAAGGGCGACCTGACCGTGACCAACGGCGCTACGACTGGCAAGATCACCGGCACGGTGGAAAACGCCACCCTGAGCAACGGCGCCACCATCGGCATGGGTGGCGACACCCTGACTGTGGGCTCCATGACCACCACGGGTGATGTGACAGTGCAGGGCGACGTGGAGGCTGGTTCGCTGACCGTGAACGACGGTAAGCTGTATGCCAACAGCGCAGACGGCACGACTCTGTACGATGTGACGGTGTCAGACAAGACCACTCTGGACAACGGCAGCATCATTGCCGGTAAGTTCTGGACCAAGGAACTTGAGCTCAAGAACATGGATGGCACGGTTAACCAGCTGGTTGTTGACCAGGCTCTGAACATGGCTGGCACACACCTCATCGTGACGGGTGCAGGTCTGAATAGTAAGGATTCTGTCACCGTGGGCGGGGATATGACCCTGAGCTCTGTGTCTACCGACAAGGGAGACCAGGCTTCCATGCTGGTGAAGGATGGTAACGTGAAGGTGGAAGGCTCTATCACGGTTTCCGGTGGTTCTGAGCTGACCGTAGAGAAGGGTTCCATCACTGCTGGTAAGGACGGCGTGACCGTGAGCGGCACCGACTCCATCATTGTCGCTAAGGAGGGTGTGACCTCCGAAGGCGCTGTGACTGTGACCGACGGCTCCATCACGGGCGACGTGACCTCCACCGGCGCTGTGACCGTGAATGGCGGTAAGATTGCCGGCGCTGTGCTGGGTTCCACTTCCGTTGACGTGGCCTATGGCGATATCACTGGCTCTGTAAAGACCACCGGCGCTGTGACCCTCAAGAATGGTACGGCTGGTGCCATTGATATGGGCGGTGCGCTGAGCATGACCGAGCACTCCGCTGCTGACTCTGTGACCGGCGCCAAGGGTGCTGAGGTGAAGGATTCCACGGTGACCGGCGAGCTGAATGTGGTGAGCGATAACCTTGTGGCTTCCAACGCCACCATCGGCTCCATCACGGGTGCCATCACGGGTGGTGCTGAGAGCGCAGAGCTCAAGAACACGCACGTGGGCACGAAGGATGCAGATGGCAAGATTGCCACCTATGGCGATGTGACCGTGGCTGGTGACCTGACCATGACCGAGAGCTCCTCCGCCGAGGATGTGACGGCCGGCTCTGTGGCTGCCACCGATGCCACCATCACCGGCAAGGTGGAAGCTACCACCGGCGATGTAGAGCTGACCACCAGCAAGGTGGGCGGCAATGTGAGCGCCGAGGGTGCCGTGACGGCCACCAATGGCTCCATCGGCGGTGCTATCACCAGCGCTACCGACGTGACCCTGACCAACAACGATGTGGAGGGTACCGACGGTATCACCATGAACGGCGCGCTGAGCATGACCAACTCCGACGCTGCCAAGGTGAGCGGCGCTACCAGCGCTACGCTGGACAAGGCCACCATCAGCGGTGACCTGACCATGACCAATAATGCTGAAGCTAACGACGTGACCGCCATCGGCGGCTCTATCGGTGGCGACATCACAGGTGCCGACGCTGTAAGCCTGGACGGCACGAAGGTGACCGGTAACATCGGTACGACCGATGCTAAGGTGACTGACGTGACGCTCACGAATGGAGCAACGGCTTCCGCCATTAGCATGAGCGGTGCTCTTGAGATGACCGAAGGTGCCAGCGCAGCTTCTGTAACCGGTGCCACCAGCGCTGAGCTGGATAAGGCCACCATCACCGGCGAGCTGAATGTGGTGAGCGGTGACCTTGTGGCCACCAATGCCACCATCGGCTCCATCACCGGTGCTGCCACCAGCACCAAGCTGACGGACGTGACCGTGGGCACGGACGGCGTTGCTGGCGACATCGAGGTGGCTGGCTCTGTGGAGATGATCGGCTCCACCGGCGGCAACATCACCGGCGCTACCAACGTGACCCTGACGGGTGACGAAGACACCGTGACCACGGTGGGTACTGTGGGCATGAACGGTGCGCTGAGCATGACGAATGCCACCGCTGCCGAGGTGACCAACGCTACCAGCGCTACGCTGGACAAGGCCACCATCAGCGGTGCGCTGACCATGACCGGCAACGACGCTGATGTGAAGGCAGAGAACGGTTCCAGCATTGGTTCTATCAGCGGTGCCAACGATGTGACGCTGACCAAGTCTGATGTGACCGGTACCGATGGTATCACCATGAACGGTGCCCTGAGCATGACCGAGGCCAGCGCCGCCAAGGTGACCGGCGCCACCAGCGCTGAGCTGACGGATGCCACCATCTCGGGCGACCTGACCATGGCTGCCACGGGTAGCGACCGCAACGTGAGCGTGACGGATGGCGCCATCACTGGCGAAATCTCCAACGCTGACAAGGTGACCCTGAAGGATGCCACCGTTGGCTCCATCACCGGCAAGATTGATGTGGTTCTTGAGAACAGCAAGACGACGGATAGCGTGGTGATGGTGAACAGCGGCCTGGATGTGAAGTCCCTGGATGTGACCGGCAACGTGACCGTGGCTGGTGATATCAACTCCGATACCCTGGCTGTGACCAACGGTACGCTGACCGCCAAGGATGACCAGGGCCTGTGCGATGTGACGGTTTCCGGCAAGACGACGCTGGCCAACGGCATGGTAGAGGCTGCGGTATTCACATCCGGTGAGATTGAGCTTATCGATATGGGTGGTTCCGTGGAGAAGCTTATCTCCGGTGATACTGTGACGATGAACGGCACACACCTGACGGTGACCAGTACCGATGCTGACTCTGTGGACGTGGCCAAGAACCTGGTGCTGACCTCCGATATCGATGGCGACATCGCTACGCTGACCACCCAGGGCGGTGTGGATGTGGAAGGCACCATCACGGTTAAAGGTGGCTCCCAGCTGACCGCAGGAAAGACTGTGGACGGCAAGGGCGGCGTGACCGTGAGCGGCACCGGCTCCATCATTGTCGCTAAGAATGGTGTGACCTCCACCGGCGCAGTGAGCGTGACCGACGGTGCCAAGATTGCCGGCGCTGTGACGGGTTCCGCCTCTGTTGCGGTGACCGACGGCTCCATCACGGGCGGTGTGACCTCCACCGGCACTGTGACCGTGACCGATGGCTCCATCGGCGGCGCTGTGAGCGGTACGGCTGTGACCGTGAATGGCGGTAAGATTGACGGTGCTGTGACGGGTTCCAGCTCTGTTGCGGTGACCGACGGCTCCATCACGGGCGCTGTGACCTCCACCGGCGCTGTGACCGTGACCGATGGCTCCATCGGCGGCGCTGTGAGCGGTACGGATGTGACCGTGATTGCCAAGGATGACCAGGCTTCCGTGGGTGACGTGACCATGAACGGTGCTCTGAAGGTAGACGGCGGCACGACCGGTGCTGTCACCGGCACGGTGACCGGCGCTACGCTGAGCAACGGTGCCTCCATCGGCTCCGGCCTGACCGTGACCGGCACGACCGACGTAACCAACGGCGCCACCGTGAAGGGCGACCTGACCACGGACGACCTGACGGTTGCCGACGGCACGCTGACCGTAAACGGCACGCTGACCGACAAGTCCACCGATGGTCTGACCCTGACCGGCAGCACCACCAAGGTGGATGCTGATGCGGTGACGACCACAGGTGGCCTGAGCGTGCAGAACGGCGCTATTGTGGATGCTGCTGTGACCGGCTCTGCCTCTGTAGAGGTGACCACGGGCGGCACCATCACGGGCTCTGTGACTACCACCGGCGCTGTGACCGTGACCGGCAACAACTCCACCATCGGTGGCGATGTGACCGGCGCTACCACGGTTGATGTGACCGATAAGGGTGTCATCTCCGGCAGCATTGTGGATGCCACCGGCGCTGTGACCGTGACCGATGGTTCCGTGCAGGGCTCTGTGGATACTGATGGCGCTGTGACCGTGACCAACGGTAGCGTGGGCTCCATCGCTGATGCCGCAGACGTGACTGTGACCAACGGTACGGTGGGCTCCATCTCGGGTGCAGAGAATGTGACCGTGAGCGGTGCCAACGCCGTGGTGGGCGATGTTGCCATGAACGGCAACCTGACCGTGGAGGAAGGTGCCCAGACTGGTAAGATCACCGGCACGGTGAACAAGGCTACGCTGACCAACGATGCTATCATCGGCATGGGTGGCGACACCCTGACTGTGGGCTCCATGACCACCACGGGTGATGTGACCGTGCAGGGCGGTGTGACGGCTGGTTCGCTGACCGTGAACGACGGTACGCTGCATGCCAACAGCGCAGACGGCACCACGAAGTACGACGTGTACGTGACGGGTGAGGCCGTGCTGAACGGTGGTTCTGTGGCTGCTGGCAAGTTCTCGGCCGACGGCGGCATCAAGATCAGCGGTACGGATGTGACCATCGATGAGCTGGACTCCAAGGGCGATACGTCCCTGAGTGGCGGTTCTACCACAGTGAAGGGCGATGCTACGGTTGAGGGCAACCTCGGCATGAGCGGCGCTGGTGAACTCGAGGTCCTTGGTGATGTGACGACCGATTCGGTCTCCGTGAAGGAAGGTTACCAGTTCATTGCTGACTTCCTGGATCTGAGCCTTGAGTCTCTGACTTCCGATGACCTTGAATATGGTCTGACGGTTGAAGGTACCAGCAAGGATTCTGGTCTGGCTTCCACGGTGGATGTCAAGGGCACGATTAACGCCGCTGATAAGGGTGTTTCCGTGACCGACGGCGGCATCGTGAAGGCTGGCGATGGCATCACCAACGCTGGTGCTGTGAGTGTGGACGGTGGCAAGATTCTTGCCGATGTGACCGATGCCACCACGCTGGATGTCATCAACGGTGAGATTGATGGCGACGTGACGGCCTCGAAGGACACTACGCTCGATAAGGCCACTATCACGGGCAAGCTGGACGTTGACGGCACCACCACGGTGGATTCCGCTTCCACGGTGGGCTCTGCTGACCTGGCCGACCTGACTGTGGAGAAGGGTGCTACCCTGACCTCTACTACTGGCGACCTGAGCGCCAAGGGTGCCGTGGAACTCGAGGGTGCTCTCCAGTCCACGAAGGGCAGCATCGCTCTGACGGGTGATAAGGGCTCCACCATCGATGCCGACGTGACCGCCGCCAAGGATGTGACCCTGGCTGGTGAGTTCGAAGCTGCTGATGTGACCATCTCCGCTGGTGAGATGGTGACCCTGGATGGTACGCTGGGCGCTGAGAAGGTGACCATCGATGGCGAGGATATCGTCATCACCGGTACGTTGAATGCTGGTGAGAAGGTGACCCTGGATGGCACGGTGACCGGCGACGGTACCATCGTGAAGACCGGTGGCGACACCCTCGAACTGGCTGACGACACCAAGATCAGTGCCGTGACGGTGAATGATAAATCCACGCTGGCTGCTGCCGGTATCATCGGCAAGCTGAACATGGCTGATGGCACCACGCTGCAGGTGGCCGGTGAGGAGAACATCGGTACCCTGACGGTGAACGGCGGTAAGCTGGATGCCGGCACGACGGTCGAGGTTGACCTGAACCTCACCCCGAATGCCCGCGCAGCCCAGCAGCTGCACGACCGCATCGAGGGCAAGCTCGACCTGGCCAACGCCAAGGTGGTGCTCATCGATGAAGAGACGGATGAATCCCTGGTGGCTGTTGGCGGCAACGACCGCTACACCATCGCCAAGGGTGCAACCGGCAGCTTCCACGAGGATGTGGATCATGGCTATGAGACGCTGAACGTGCATGCCGAAGGTGGTGACATTGTGTTCTCCAAGAACTACAAGGGCGCTGCTGACAAGACCGAGAACCAGGCCGCTACGGCTGATGCCCTGGCCTCCATCGACGTCGAATCCCTGCCGGATGGCAGCGAGCTGGACAAGGTGATGGATGCCCTGGCCCACACCCGCAGCGAGGCCGATGCCAAGGCTGCTCTGGATTCCCTGAGCGGTGCTGGTATCACCGGCCTGCAGAAGGCTATCACGGATGAGACCAAGGAGCACCTGCAGACCCTGCGTTCCACCATGAAGGCCCTGAGCGCCGACGTGAACCGTCGCTTCGATGCCAGCGGTCAGCCGATCGAAGGCGTGCAGTCCTCGGCTATTTCCGCCTCCGTAACGGGCGGTAACTCCGAGCTCAACGGCGATGACAACTGCGGCGATTACTCCCGCAACAGCTTCGGCGGTATGGTGGCCATGGCCCACGCCCTCTACAACGGCTGGACCTTCGGTGCCTCCTTCGCCTTCAGCTATGCTGATGCTGAGTGCGGCGATGTCTCCATGGAAGGCGACTTCATCTACGTTGACCTTGCCATGATGCACAAGGGCGCCCGCCTGACCCAGACCGGCACCATCGGTGCTGCCTTCATCAACTTCGACACTGAGCGCGATGTTCTCGTGAACGCCGCCGGCCACAGCTACTCCGGCACGGCTGAAGGCTCCACGAGCGCTGTCGCCATCAACATGTCCTACGAGATGGCCTATGACCTCCTCAAGTCGGATGATGGTCACCGTTTCGGCTCCGTGGTGATGGCTGAAGCTACCTTCGCCCAGATCGACGGCATGGAGGAAGAAGGCATGGGCAATGCCGGTGTCCGCTCCGAATTCGATGATGTGGCAAGCTTCACCTTCGGTGTGGGTGCCCGCTACACCTACGAATACGGCAGCGTGCTCAACCCGGGCTTCTTCAGCCTGGAAGCCATGGTCGTGGCTGAGGCTGGCGACAACACCCCGAAGGTGAACAACATGTTCATCGGCGGTGGTCAGACCTACGAACTCGTCGGCCCCGAGGCTGGTGAAATCGGCCTGCGCCTCAACGCCAACTGGCTGCTGCCCATCGGCGAGCAGACGGGCTTCTTCATGAACGTGACCTCCGAGTTCCGCGCTGACCAGACCGAAGTGGGCGGCAGCGCCGGTGTGAAGTACTCGTTCTAATCCGAGCCCGCCAGGTATTAACCTCAAACCCATCTGCCCCGGAGCCTCCCGCTCCGGGGCAGATTTTCTGTACGACCGACGCGATATGCGCACTGCGGTGAAAGTCCGCTCGGAGCCGCGATGATGCGGAATCCCAGACCTGAAGAACAACTGCGGGGAGGTAACAAACCGTGGGAAAGGAAGTTCGAGG
>SUVL01000027.1 GCA_015062005.1 Akkermansiaceae bacterium | reverse complement strand
GCTACAAAATCACGCAAAAAATGGATTGACCGCCCGCACTGCATTATGCTATAAAACATTTGCGCTCATCCGGACAAAAAACAAGAAGAAATAGCTTGTTCGTGTCAAAGGGAGGGCAGCAGCTTATGCTCTTTCGTATTTTCCCTCATCATATAGAGAATTGAGGACTCGGTCGGCTGAATCAATACCTGTTTTTATTTCGTAGATTTCGGATTTTACATAATCTTCCCTACCAATATTCTTTTTATTCAGTTCTCGTATCTCTTCATTATCTTTTGTCCCAAGCCAATACAGATTAAGCCATGATGAGCGGATGTATTTTTGTGCCCCAGCATAAGGTGGTGACGTTAGAATTAAATCGATACTTTTATCTGGTAATTTTTCGTCATTTCCAATTTGCTTCGTTATACACCTTGCATCGCTAGACACGATTTCGGATTTGACATCTCCTCCATAAATATTGCGAAGCTTCTCTATTCGATTTATATTTAAACTACAAACACCTTCAAACTTATCATAGACATCAATATTTTCGAGCGTCTTTAGTTTAAACAACAACGACTCTCTTTTTGAGGGATTTTGCGCAAAGCGATCTGGATTTAGGCGCACTGGCACCGATATACACGGATCCGCAAAACTTACTTTTTTTACCAGGTTCGAAAGACACAACAAAAAGAACTCTTTCACCTCCGTTTCCTTCAGCTTTTCTATAGCTAATTCCAAGCGTTGAAGTTGGTCTATCGTACTCGGAGAAAACCATCGTGAGATAGATGAATAATCATGAACTTCACTCACTTTAGCTCTTTTTGCACTTTGAACTAATGTTGTCAACGTTTTTTGTAACTTTTCAGTCTTGACATATGTCGTTTTGACCCTTGATATAAGCCTCGCCAATGGATTAGCGTCTACGCCTTTTGCATCTCTACCACTTATGTTTGCTTCAAGCAATACAGTACCGGTTCCGCAAAACGGATCCAAGACAGTCCCCGTTTTAGGACAAAAATAATCTGTCTGCAAAAAGAAGTAAGGAATATGACAAAGCAATTTTGCTGGATATGAATGTATAAGATGCGTATACCGCTCACTTGAATTTAAATTGGAGACCAACTCGCGAAAGTTAATTTGTATAGGTTCGCAGGTCTCCGCATACCGAATACGGAACGAATTCACCAAATTCTTTACTTCTGTATCAGTCATTAGTAGATGATTAGCGTTTTGCTCCACTATTTGCGACTCTAATATATCACCGCTTCACTTCACTGCGAACTAATCCTAGCATATTTTTATTATCAGCTCAAGTCGGCAATCATTAAAAACAATTCAGAAACGGAAACGGGATACGGATTTTGGCCCAGCGATGACAGTCTCTTACCGATAATTGCGAATTGGCATCTATGCACGACTTAAGTAAGTTAGCCTTGCTGTACATTTGGGGGTGTGGTTCATCGATCCGTTCATGTCAGGATGATAGCACAACCTCCCTACATTGCAAGCAATATTAAGAAAATTAAGTATCTGCCGACAATACAGCGATCATAGTTGACGCAGCAGCAGAAACACAGCATAAAGGGGGAGGTCTATCAGGCGGGTCGTTGCTTGGTCGGATAATGGGAGCATGGATGTGGCGTAGTCGTTCATGGAACAACGGACGGCTACGGGGGGAGTGTATTTGCGGCAGTAGTTGAGCAGACTCTTGGCTTTGGTGTTGGTTTCTGCTTTCACTTCAACCGGAACGATGCTCATGTCGTGCTGGAAGACGAAGTCGATTTCTGAGCGGGTGCTTTCGTTCTGCCAGTAGCAGGGCTCAATATCGCACTCTGCCCTGAGCTGCTGCTGCACATACTGCTCTGTCAGCGCCCCTTTGAACTCGCGGAATACGGCTGTTTTCTCCAGCAACACCGAGGTGGACAGCCCGGCTTTGGCGCCAAGCAGGCCTACGTCGAGAAAGTACAGCTTGAAGGCGCCGTCCCGATAGGCGCCGATGGGAATGGCCGGCTCATTGATGCGGGGGGTGTGGTAGATGAGACCGGCGCGCTGCAGCCAATCCATAGCGTCCTCCAGGTCGCGGGCTCTCATTCCTTTCTGCACATCCTTGTACATGAACCGCTTGTTTTCTCTGGCCAGCTGAAGGGGAATGGAGTTCCAGAGCAGTGATAATTTGGCGGCCAGCGGTCTGGGCACATGCTTGCTGAAATCCCGAGCGTAGTTGGAAAGGATTTCCTGCTGCACTTCGCGCGCGGCGCTGAAATCCTCTGTATCCACATAGGTCTGCACGGCTTCCGGCATGCCGCCGATATAACAATACAGGCGCAGCAAGTGGGCGTAGCGGTCGGAAAATAGGCGGATATTGTCCCATGCTGCCTTCTCCAGTTGCTCTATGTCCAGCTCATATCCCATGGCAAGCAGGAACTCACGATAGCTCATGGGGTAGAGGTGCATGGTATTCACTTTGCCTACGGGGAAACCTGTACCTTCGTGCAGCTGCACGCCCAGCAGCGAACCGGCTGCCATAACGTGGTATTCAGGCAAGTCCTCGCAGAAGTATTTCAACGACGTGAGCGCGGCGGGGCATTCCTGAATCTCATCCAGGATGATAAGAGTATCACCCGGGGTAATCTTGAACCCCACGTGCGTCTGCACGTTGACCAGCAACTCGCGCATATCGAAGCTGCTTTCTTCAAACAACTGGCGCATGCGTTCGTGGCGGTCAAAGCGAACATAAGCCACCTGCTTGTAATGTTGTTTGCCAAAATCGAGCATGAGCCAGGTCTTGCCTACCTGACGGGCTCCCAGCAACAGCATAGGCTTCCTGCGTGGGCTGTTTTTCCACTTCACCAAGCGCTCTGTTAACAGTCTTTTCATGGCCTTTTACCCCTACTGCGCTATTATACTCATTTTGAACTATTAAGCAAGACTTTTACACAAAATCGGCAGGAATATTGCACAAAAATTGCACATAATCGGCAGGAATGTTGAGCAAAAATTGCACATAATCGGCAGGAACAAGGCATTGACGATTGACTGTTGACGATTGACTATTGAAGAAATTTGAACAGTTTGAAAGGTTATCCATTCCCGGGACTCAGGGCGTGCGCTCCCCCTGCCCGTGGCGGGTGGGATTCGCGGGTGTTGTTTTCTTATAAAAACGTGATTCCTACCACATAATTCTACATAAAAATGTGATTTTGGCCACATTTTTATACAAATTTCAATAAAAAAGAGTTGCGCGGGGTGGGGACGCAAGATATAATGGGAGCGTAGCCCCCTGCCCTTCCGGCGCACCAAAAGAAAGTTGAGGGCAGACAGATTCGCAATCGGACATGGAACGTCTTATATTAAAAAAACTACTGAGTTGGAAAAAATCGGTCTACCGGAAACCTCTTATTCTGAAAGGGGTCCGTCAGGTGGGGAAGACGTGGGTTCTGAAAGAGTTCGGAAGGCTGCATTATGAGAACACGGCTTACTTCAACTTTGACGAGAATGAGGAATACAGACAATTCTTTGAGACGACAAAGGATGTTAATCGCATTCTGCAAAATCTGATGCTGGTGAGCGGGCAGAAAATAGAGCCGGAGAAGACTCTGATTATCTTTGACGAGGTTCAGGACTGCCCGCAGGTTATCAACTCGCTGAAGTATTTCTGCGAGAACGCCCCTCAATATCACGTTGCCTGTGCCGGTTCGCTGCTGGGTATTGCCCTGACCAAGCCCTCAGCATTTCCTGTGGGTAAGGTGAATTTCATGCAGATTGACCCGATGACCTTCAGCGAGTTTCTGCTGGCGAATGGGGATGAGAACATGCTGAGGTATATGAAGAGTGTGGACACGCTTGCTCCCATTCCGGATGCATTTTTCAATCCGCTTTGCGAGAAGCTGAAGATGTATTTCATTACCGGAGGCATGCCGGAGTCCGTGCAGATGTGGACCGAAGCCCGGGATACGGAGGCTATGCAGACGGCGCTCTCTGAAATCATCGATGCTTATGAGCGGGACTTTGCCAAGCATCCAAACAGCCATGAGTTCCCTAAAATCTCGATGATATGGAAATCAATTCCGTCGCAATTATCAAAGGAAAACAAAAAATTCATCTATAAGGTGGTCAAGGAAGGAGCCAGGGCCCGGGAATACGAGGATGCATTGCAATGGCTGGTCAACGCCCGGCTGGTGCATAAGATATACCGCAGCAGTGCCCCGGGATTACCCATGGCGGCCTACGATGATATTTCCGCATTCAAGATTTACCTGGTGGATGTAGGGCTTCTGCGGAGACTGGCCCTGCTGGCTCCTTCGGCGTTTGGTGAGGGAACCCGGCTTTTCACCGAATTCAAGGGAGCGCTTACTGAAAACTATGTTCTGCAATCCCTGATTCCCCAGTTTGAAGCAACGCCCCGTTACTGGAGCCAGAATAATCCACCCTATGAGGTCGATTTTCTGATTCAGCGCGAAAATGATCTGATTCCCATCGAAGTCAAGTCTGCCAGCAACCTCTCCAGTGCAAGCATGAGGAAGTTCAAAGAACTTTTCCCGGATAAGGTCAAGCTCCGCGTGCGGTTCTCGCTGGATAACCTGAAGCTAGATGACGACGTCCTGAATATCCCCCTGTTCATGGCTGATGAAACAGACCGACTGATTGGCATAGCGCTGAAACAGCGGCAGAAATAAGATATTGACGATTGGAGAATCCGGCTCAGGTTAGAGACTTCCCTTTTCCGGCAGATGGGGGTACCTATCCCTCCAACTCTGTAGTGGGAGGGGCGGTTGTCAGGGTTCCATAGTTGGATAATTTCTGATATCCAAGGGAAGCGGGGTGAGTTGATTGATTTCCTGTTCCAGCTGAACGAGTTCCTGCATGATGATGCTGAAATCCGGAGCATCGGCAGGCAGCATCTCGCGCTTCATGTTTTCATAATCGGCTTCCAATTCCGATAAAATGCGCTCGGTGGGAATAAGGTGCATGCTTCCCGGTACTGCGTTGGGGTAATCGGCCCACCCGGCCCGATAGAAGTTGTGTTTGAAGGCGGCAACCAGGTAGAGCAATTTCATATCGGCAAAAGCTCTGCTTTTCAGCTCCGGATGACGTGCCATCATGATGGTGTCGTAGTAGTGCCGGGCATAGCGGGAAGGTAAAGCAGAATTGCGTTTCACCTGGGCATGCAGGATGGTAATTTTCTCCCAGAAAGCGCGTTCGGCAGTCGTGACTGTCACGCAGACATCGGCGCTATGGAAGAGTCTGGGATAGAGCTCTGCCATGTATGGACGTACGATGTGCTCAGCATGAGGATTCCATGCTGCTTTTGGGCCAATTTCCAGAAGGATTTCTGGCCGAATGTAGGAAGCGACACACGTTTTCGGATACGTGATGATGATGATTTCAGCAGATTTAGGCGATAATGCGGCCGAACAGATATTGCCACAGCACGCCTGAACAACCGGCAGAATAGATTCTGCGATTTGCTGGGCATTCCATTCATCCAACGCCTTGAGCATCTTTGCACGACCAGAGTTCCCATACCGGGCGCCCGGATTCCACTCGGTGTCCGCACTGAATTCATTCCAATTGAGGATGAGGTCTATGTCCTCAGAAAAACGCTTTATGTAACCATACACCTTGGAGAGACTGGTTCCACCTTTGAATATAATGGAGTCTTTCAGGGGCGATTGGAACAAGCGCCGCAACATCCAGCACACCCAGAAATCCTTTTCGATGGCAGCGGGCGACATGTCCATTTTAGCGGCGGTCTGAGTAATCAGCTCCATGCGCTGCGGCAGGGGAAGCTTGATAAATTTATCCATAATGTGGTGTGGGCAGGAGTGGGCGGAGAATGCGGCGAAGTTTTTCTGAGAGCTGCGGGAGTGCTTTATGAAGCTGATTGCAGAGAGCCGGGGTCAGCAACGAGGAAAGGGCGGCACTGTACTCATCACTCAATGCACGTTCCCCCAGCTCTTTGACAGCCTGAATGAACATGGAGCATTCGTTGTTGCCCAGGCGCGCCTCGCGAACGGGGATGTGTTTAAACTCCAGCGTGCGGCCTTCAATCTCAAAGCTCCGGCTGGGACCATCGGATAAATACAGGCATCTGGTGGGAACCTGAGTGCTCAACCCCAGATAGTTCAGTGCCACATTGCCGGAGGGCTGAATACTCCACTGATGCTTCCGGGCCAGGGCCTGGGCCACTTTATCCAAATCCGGAGCAAGCGTTTCCTGAAGCAGGGTGCTGAACTTGGGGTAATCGTATATCCCTTTCCAAAGTGCACGAATAACTCCTTTATTCTTAAGTTGATAAAAGCACCAGGCTATATTACCCTCGCTACCCAGGTGATAAAAATCCCTATTAGAAAAGACACATCCCCTCCCCCAGCGACGCAAAGTAGCCAGGATGCGTTTCTCCATGGAAGCAGCTGTATCATTCTTCTTCACGCCCCCAATATAACACCAGCCCCAGAAAAAATCAAATCTTTTACTACTTATTTTTACTTTTTTCTTATTCTTTTTGTTTTATATACTTATCCTATTTCTTTTCTAATGGAAATTTTGTATTTTCATTTGCTATGTATGCTCCACCCCAGTCATCGGACAAACTGGGTAAGAGAAAAAGTGTCACCCGGATACGCTACTGAAAATTGGAGGCGCAGACGTCCATTTCCATTGTGAGCGCGCAGAAATGTGGTATAGTTTGCTTGTGAGTGAAAAACCGAGAGGTGTTATTGAGCAGTTGCTTCCGAATGCGGGGGTGGATGAGCTGCGGGATTTTGTGCAGCGTTATGCGGCGAGCGATGCGGCGTTTTCAGTAAAGCTGAGCCAGTGGCTGATGAGCAAGTATGCCCGGCACGCAAACGATGCCGCCACTTACGTGGCACAGGTGGAGCAGCTTTTCTGCCTGACGGAGGAGAAATATCACGGGTATAACAGGAGTCGGTACTATGAAGATATAGGGCTGGATTGGGATGCCATTGACACGGGGATGGAGAAGCTGGTGCACACGCTGAGCGAGAAGCTGGCGGCCGGAGTTCATGCCGTTGTGGTTCCGCCGGTGCTGCGGTTCTACCAGCTGCTGGGCGAACATGAGGAGGATTTCATGAGCGAGGATGAGGGCGATATTTCGGCGGCTAGAGAAGCGTGCGAGGACTTGCTGACGCAGTGGGTGCAGCATCCGGAGGTTCCGCAGGAGGAGAAAAAGGCGCTGTACCCCAGGCTTCACGAGATCTGCCACTCGAAAAACATGAAGATATTCGACATCCTGACTGCATCATTCTTCGCCGATTATCTCGTGCACATGCAATCGCCGGAAGAGGCGCTGGAACGTCTGAACCGGGAAGCGGCCATGGGACATCAATCCGCAGATATGGTGCACAAGCATGTGGCGCTGCTGCGGCAATCCGGCCGGGAACGAGAGGCCCAGGATATCATCCGCACCCATCTCTGTTTTCAATCGGTGCTGGATGCGGAGCTGGAGCGACTCTATTCCCGGGGCGAGGACTACGCAGCACTGAATCTGATTGACCTGGCCAAGATGCAGGGCAAGGCGGATTCGTTCATGGAGGAGCGGAGGATCCGCTTCCTGCAACGCGTAGGCGATACCACTGCCCTCATCAATCTATACCGCTCTCTGCTGACAGCGCGTTGGAATACCTTCCACTATTACTACAAGTTGAAAGAGCTTGTACCACAGAAGGAATGGCCGGCACAATATGAACTGATTAAAAATCAATCCGAGGATGAGGATTTCCTGATTCGGCTCTATGCTGCGGAAAAGGATTATCCGGCGCTCTTCCAGGCAATTATGGATGAGGGCTACAACATTCAGCAACTGGTGAAATCGCATTTACCGAACATGCCGGAGGAATATCATGAGCCCCTGCTGCAGCGGGCAATATATGAACTGGCAAGCGAAGCCTCGCGGGCCAGCAATCGCAAGGAATACACCCAGATTGCAAGCCGCATCCGGGAGCTGGCAAAGCTCCCCGGAGCCCGGGTGTTGACTGAGGCACTGGTGGCCAGACTCCGCTCCGAGTACAGAAAACGCCCCGCCTTTATCGAGGAGCTCAACAAGCTACCCTGAAGCCCCCTCAAAATCACACATTCCACATAAACCCCAAAAGAGGTAATGGGGTCGATTCCCACCGGGGCTGGGACTCGGTGTGAGAGGTCGATTGGAAAAGCATTTTGTTTGCTACGGTTTCTTGTTGTTTGCGTTTTTTCGTAACAAGGTGTAGGAGCGCCTTGACTTTCAGTGTAAATGTGCTAAATATATGGGTACGGCATGTCACCCACGGAACAGCGTCTTTTCTCAGCCACACAGATAGCCAAGGCGGGAAGTATTTTGCGCGACACCTCATCATCGGCTGATAAGGTGGAGTGGGCGATGAGAGTGCTTGATAATTTCCGGGCACTGCATGCAGAGCCTCTGAATGTGTTCCAGAACACACTGCGGGCAAGGCTCAAAAAGCTGGAGTTGGAGGATGCCATTGTAGCACAGCGAATCAAACGCAAACCTACAATTCTGGAAAAGCTGCAGCGGTTCCGCTCGATGCGTCTGGACCAGATGGATGACATTGGCGGCATACGTGCCATTGTGGGCAGCATGGCAGAATTGCAGAAATTACGCGAGCTTTATACCGCTGGTTCCCACAGGCTGCTGCACGAGATGCAACGCGTCGATGACTACATCGCCACCCCCAAAAGTTCCGGGTACCGCGGGATTCACCTCGTTTTCCGTTATCAGACCAAGAAGGAGGATAAGGCGGGGTACAATGGGTTGCGCATTGAAATGCAGCTGCGCACCCAGCTGCAACACACCTGGGCTACTGCCGTGGAAACTTTTGAGGCATTCATGGGCGAGAAATTTAAATCCAGCCAAGGTGCCCAGGAATGGCTCGATTTCTTTGCCCTGGTATCCAGTGCTTTTGCCTTGAAAGAAAAGCAGGTTCCCTTGCCGGAGCATGCTCTGCTGACGCGTCAGGAGCTGGCACACAAAATCAAGCAGCAGGCAGATGAGTTGCAAGTGGGGCTCATCATGAAAAGTTTCTCTCTTGCGGCGAACAATCTGGCACCCCGATATCGCCAGAAAGGCGGCTTGGCGCTGATGATTTTCGACAGTGTCACAAAATCTGCCAACGTTACGATTTATCACAAGGATCATTATGACCTCGCTTATGAGGCTTATGTGCGAGAGGAACAGCGCAGCAGCCAGGAAAGCACACGTCAGGTGGTGCTGGTCAAGATGGATTCCATCCAGAAACTGGAAAAGGCCTATCCCAACTACTTTGCACGGCTCAAAGATTTCCAGACAGAACTGAACCATATTTTCTCCTGGTGCGCCTGACCCCTCACCCCAGTCTGCTATTCAGAGCGGTCAATTCACTTTTATTCTGCGGACCCAGCACTTCGAACTTCCGACTTCGCCACTTCGTACCTCACTTTGGTCTTTTCAAGTGGGGATGAATGTGCTAGACTCTGCGGCGCAGCCGCAGTATGTGGCGGCAAGGAACATTTTTTGTTATGAGTGACCCGAGCAAATTCCGCAATCTGGCGATTATCGCGCACGTAGACCATGGTAAGACCACGCTGGTGGATCAGCTGCTTAAGGCTGGCGGCACTTACCGCGAAAACCAGGAGGTGCAGGACCGCGTCATGGATTCCATGGACCTGGAGCGCGAGAAGGGTATCACCATCAAGGCGAAGAATACGTCCATCCACTGGAATGACTACACCATCAATATTGTGGATACGCCCGGGCACGCGGATTTCGGCGCCGAGGTGGAGCGCGTGATGAAGATGGTGGACGGCGTGATTCTGGTGGTGGATGCTTATGAGGGGCCGCAGGCGCAGACGCGTTTTGTGCTGCGCAAAGCGCTGGAGGAGGGGCTCTTACCCATCGTGGTCATCAACAAGATTGACCGCCCGCACGCAGACCCGATGAAGGTGCACGACCAGGTGCTGGAGCTGCTGCTCGACCTGAATGCCACGGAGGAGCAGTTTGAGGCGCCCTTTGTGTACGGCTCCGCCCGCGATGGCTATTTCATGAACAGCCCGGAGGGCGAGGCGCCGGTGGATTGCACCCCGCTGCTGCACCAGATTGTGAAGCACATCCCCGCCCCGCAGGATGCCGACCCGGACAAGCCCTTCAAGATGCTCATTTCCAATATCGACTGGGATGACTATGTGGGCCGCGTGGCGGTAGGCCGCATCACCAGCGGCCGCGTGCAGAAGGGCGACACGCTGCACCTCATCCGCCAGGATGGCAGCCGTCTGCAGGCCAAGGTCACCAAGCTTTTCGAATACAGCGGGCTGCAGACCACCGACTCGACCGTGGGCGAGGCCGGCAATATCATCGGCCTTTCCGGCTTCGAGGATGTGGACATCGGCCAGACCCTCACCGCCGACCCGGAGGGCGAGCCCCTGCCCTTTGTGAAAATTGAACCGCCGACGGTGCAGATGGAATTCAGCATCAACGATGGACCGCTGGGTGGCCGCGATGGCAAGAATGTGACCAGCCGCGTGATCCGCGACCGCCTGATGCGCGAGATGCGCACGAATATCTCCATCAAGGTGGAGGACACGGACCTGGCCGGTGTGTTCATGGTTTCCGCCCGCGGCACCATGCAGATTGCGATTCTGGTGGAGCAGATGCGCCGCGAGAATTACGAGGTGCTGGTCTCCCGCCCGAAGGTGATAGTGCGCGAGATTGACGGCGTGAACTGCGAGCCGTTCGAGACGGTCTACATCGAGGTGCCGGACGAGTGTGCCAACGGCACGGTGCGCATCCTGGGCAACCGCCGCGGCATCCTGGAGAACATGGAAACCAACGGCAGCGGCCGCACCATCATCCAGGCCACCATCCCCACCCGCGGCCTCATCGGTTTCGAGTTCGAGCTGGTGAACCTGACCAGCGGCCACGGCATCTTCTCCCACCTTTTCAAGGAATACGCCCCCTACGCCGGCGAAATCACCACCCGCCAGACCAGCACGCTCATCTCCATGGAGAACGGCATTGCCCGCCCCTACGCCCTGCAGGCCATGGAGGAGCGAGGCTCTCTCTTCATTGCGCCCGGCGATGAGGTGTACGAAGGCATGATTGTGGGCGAGAACCCGAAACCCATCGATATTCCGGTGAACCCCACGCGCGAAAAGCACCTCACCAACCACCGCTCCGCGACCAAGAACGATTCCATCCAGCTCACGCCACCCCGCGTGTTCTCGCTGGAGCGCGCCATCGAATACATCGAGCCGGACGAGCTGGTGGAGGCCACGCCGCATTTCATCCGCATGCGCAAGCGCATTCTGGATGCCACCGCCCGCAAGCGCGCCGGCATTCAGGAAGCAAACCTAGCACAATGATTAGTGATTAATTATTAGTGATTAATGGGAATACTGACTGAGTTCTGGAACTGGCTGGCAGGGGTGGATTACGGAAGCGGCGCGCTGTACGCCGCCGCCGTGGTGCTGTATATCGCCGGTTTTCTGGGGGCAGTGCTGCCCTACCCCGGCTGCTTTGTGGCGCTGGGCGGCAGCGTGTGCTATGCCCTGGCCGCAGGCGCGCCCTACCCCGCCTGGTGGTTCTGGGGCATTCTGCTGGCACTGGCCATCCTCGGCACCCTGGCGGATAATATCACCACCGCGCTGGGGGCGCGCAAGTTCGGCGGCAGCAAGCAGGCCTTCTGGGGCAGCATGATTGGTCTCTTCGTGGGCGCCTTCTTCATCTTCCCCTTCGGCATCATCATGGGCCCCTTCCTGGGCGCCTTCATTGCCGAATACAAGTTTCAGAGCAAAAACGCCAGAGACTCCGCCAAATCCGGTCTCGGCGCCACCCTGGGGCTGCTCGCCGGCGTGCTCGCCAAGCTCGTCATCACGGGCACCATGCTCGTGCTCACGATGCTGTGAGCCAGCAGACAGACGCGTTCCGTATCCATGGAATGCTTCGTGCACGGCGAACAGCGACCTCATCTGCGGCAAGGGGCGCCCACAACCCGGGCCATGGAGGAGGCGCTACGCCAACTTTCATACACTCGGATCCTGCGGCCCGGGCAGCGTGGTGCATACCCACATATCCGCTGAATTTTGAGTGGAGTGATTTGCTGTTAATGGACAGGACACGTCTTGTTCAAGAGAGTCCACTTTTTGGGCAAGCATGCAGAATGCACGGTTTTATAAAAAACATGTTCCCGGGATGGATATGAACACGCTTATTCCACCACTTCGTCATTCAACTTCACGCTGATGCGGATTACGC
This sequence comes from Akkermansiaceae bacterium, assembly GCA_015062005.1. Classification (GTDB taxonomy): domain Bacteria; phylum Verrucomicrobiota; class Verrucomicrobiia; order Verrucomicrobiales; family Akkermansiaceae; genus Akkermansia. The sequence continues at coordinate 17,599 of SUVL01000027.1, read as the reverse complement.
CGTGCGCATCGATTGGTTGGCAGTTCAGACGAATTTTCTTAATCTTGAGAGACTCCAGCTTTTCCTTGATTGCGTCGGAAGGCTGCTGAAGCGCCGCGTTAATAGCCTCAAGCGTCATGTTCGCCTTGGTGCAGCAATACTCCGCGCAGCGGATACGCTTAGGCCAGGCGTTATCAATAACTGCAAGCAACAGCTTTTCTACGGAATCGAAGCAAAACTTGTTTTTGGAGAAATAATACACCCTGCCCGTCTTTTCTATATCCTGTTCCCGGGCATCGGTCGCAAGCACCTCGTGGGTTCTCCGCAGCAGCTGCTGAGGCAGGCCAAAGTAACTACGACTGATGAATGACTTATCATCCGGTGCGGGGTCATCGGCCGCCACATCCACGTGAAGCCAGCTCCCCCCGAGGCGGACAAGGTTCCAGGCGCGCGGCACAGGATTCTTCATGTCCCGTAATTTAAAAATTCCGGTAACGTAGTGGTTCTCAATGCCAGCCATGGTAAGCAGCAGCATGTAGGCACGGGCATAGCCGTGGCTGGTTGCCTGCTGGCGCAGCAAGGCCCCCACCACCAGAGACTCATTGGCTCCGGCATGCATATTCATCTCGTACCTCACATTATTGCACAGGAAATCATGCAGAGCCAGAGCCACCTCATCATCATTCTTACAGGTCTTCCTGACCTGATTTACCACCTTGGCGGCCAACTGGTATGCGGCAAACATTTCACCGGTGATTGGCTGGGAGCCATTCAAGGAACAATGGGTCAGCTTCCCATCCTTGCACGCATGGGTGTGCAAATACAGAAGGCGGGCCAGATCCGTGTGCACAATCGGCGCGCGATACCGGACGCGGGGATAATCATAATTTCCATCCCGCCCCTCCTCTGGCATAAATGTATCAAAGGCAGGCATTTGGAACAAATGTTCCTGCAAAAGGCTTGGATCATTCTTAACCGCGACTTGTGTCTCTCTTGCAATATGAGGAACAATTAAAGGTTTTTCACCTCGCTTACCGGCAGGCGTTGTGTCAAATCCGCACTCCCAGGAAACAAGTTCACGTTTATGCATGATGCTTTCCTGTATATAGTTGAGCAATTGTGTACGGTGGGTCTTCGAATCCCGCCCCGCAATATGGAGAGGACGGTGCTTGTACGGGCCAACTTGCAGGGCTAAGAAATCATCCAGATCAGGAACCTGGGCAAAAATAGCGTTTTCCACAACAGGTCGCGGTGCGAAATTTTTCAATTTCTCCACAAACTCAGCTTCCTGCTCTAATTGTTCCTCCACAGCCATAACGCGGGACTCATCCTCAACAACCCTGAGGGAAGGTGACGAAAAAACCTCTGAGCAATACCCCAGCAGCATCATTGATGCGATGATGGTAGCATAAAATTTCAGCATGCGCTGCCCATTGTTCTGGCGCTTCCTTTTTTTCATAGCCTCTTACTTTTTCTCAGAGTTAACAAGTTCAGCAGGTAAATACGACCATTTACCGCAGTCACGGTGACCTATCCGCTCTATTTCCTCGGTCGTAATCATAAAGAATTTATAGCTTATTTCGGCATCGGGTCTATCGGGGTCATCCCAAGTCACATCCACATGACGCCAGCCCTGCTTCTCATCGACCTTTACCAGATTCCATGCGTGGTAACCTAATGAGCGGGGTTCCGGTTCATCAGAAAAAATCTCTCCGGCGGCCGGCATAGAAGGAACCCCTGCCAAGTGTAGCAAAAAGCCATATGCCTGGGCATAGCCCTCACAAATAGCGTGTCCATCCATAGCGTAAATGATGAACTTGTTGCGGTTGCGATAAAACACACTCTCAGCATCTTCCACCCGATGGTATTCAACCTTGCGGATAAGCGCATCGTGCAGATTGCGGGCTCGCTGCAACTTAGAATCACCCTTTTTCACGCAGCTCTCCAGCATAGCCAGGGCCTTCTCCAGCGCATGAATTTCCTCCACATTCAGGTTAAGCCACATCGGCTCCCATGCACGCGAGCGTTTCCTGTTTATTTTTTCCTGTACAGCCACGTTCAACATGCTCTGAACAGCCTCACTCATGCGGACAAAATCAGAATTTATCCAGTGCAGCTGCATGAGTAAACCTTCTTTCGCAGGCATCGAAACAAAGGAAGTGAAATCGGTTATACGATGCTGCGAATTGACAATTTTGAGAAATGCCAGAGACAATTGGCTTGTAGCGTCTGTCAGATTTGTTGTCATTAAACACTGCGCATATGAGTGTCCATTCTCTGCGCTGGCATGCAAAAAGTGAAACAAAACTTTCTCATCTTTGACGACAGGCAGCGGCTTGAGCTTCTTGGGATAGGCCCGGGGCAATTGAGACGGGAGTACGCCCGTCTCGTAGAGCCGCTTTACCATTGCATACAAGCGGCCACCGTTCACCTTGGTAGCTTTCACCCCCAGGCGTTTCTCCGGGGCAGACTTTTCCTCCTCCTCCGGTGTCTCAGTCTCCTCACTGCCAGATATGATGGAATCCAGCGATTCCAGGGAATCCAGCACGGTAGAACGCCCCCCGGGAATAGTCTCGGGACGTTCCAGATCCATCATCAACGAGCAGAAAAGCGCCAGACCAGCAAAAACAAGAGCAAATAGTTTCAATATATTAAAAAAAACGCTTGGCTCGGGCTTTTCCTTACTCTTCATCGTCTTCTTCATCTTCAGTATTGGTTACAATGATGGAACGGATTGGGGGATTATAGATATCCTTGTAAGCGAAGACAGAGACACCAGCCATAACAGCCAGGTAGAGCAGCAGGCCATATAATTTCACGGCGTCGGGCAGCTCGGCAAGCCGCTGTTCATTCTGCTTTTTGGCGTAGTGGTAATGCCACAGCACAAAAAAGGTCTTGAGGTCTCGTAATTGGATCCCATCCAACTTGGAGCTCAGGGGCTCGCTGGTCCGGGAGGAGAGATTCAGCCAACCCTGCAACTTGTAGGGGATGGCCAGATGGTCATTCACTTTCTTCCCGAACGCCCGCTGGAAGCATTGTTCATACAATTTTTCTGCATAAGGCTCAGCTGCATTCACCCGCACATGCCCATAATAAGGAATCTTCCAAGTGGGGTCGTTGACAAAAAGCGCCGCAAAATCCTTGAAGGAGACATTCCCATTTCTTTTGCACTGCTCCTTGTAGAATTTCTTGTTTTGCACGTAGAACTCACCTTGAGCCGCGGACACTACATCGCCGGCCTTCAACTGGCTCAGGTTAGCGGCCCCCGTGCGGAGACCAAAACAGCAGGCCACAATGCCCGTTTGAAGCAGAGCCACGATAAAAAAGGCCTCCCAGCATTTCTCGTACCAGGTCTTATTCCACAACACGGACACAAGCCAGGTCCCTCCTGCACCCAAAAGCAGGCTGCCAACAGCTATACCCACCCATTCCCCCATGGAAACGGCAGCCAGCACGTCTGCAATAAAATCCAACATATTTCGTTACTTTCTAAACAAGTTCTTATTCATCCACAATATTAGGGCTCGTGGTATCCACCTCTATCCATCGACCATTCAGGAAGATTCTACCCTTCTTGCCTTTCCGGTCAGGCTTGCTTCCCCCTGTTGACTCCCTTCTCGATGCCTCTGTTTTCTTATCCTCTTCCTTCTTCCTGTTTTCCTTGGCCTTGGCAGCTGCCTGTTGAGCAGCATATTCTGCCTGGAGTTCGTTGACCGAGCCCGGGGCAATTTTCACATCCACGCGGCGATTTTCGGGAGACGCAGGATTCGCCGGGTCAAGCGGATTCAACGAGCCGCCGGAATAGCAACTGAACTTTACATAATTTCCCTTGTACTGAAACACCAGCTTATCCCCAGCGTTCTGCCCGTTGAGATGCATACCGGACAGGATGACATTCTTGATGGCCAAAGACCGCTGCATGCCCAGCAAGATATTTTCATCCACCTTGCCTTCAGCGTCCGAAAAGCCAACCACCACCACCTCATACGCAGCAGGTCCATTCGTTCCCTGAGCCTTCATCTCCAGCTGCCGCACCAATTCTGCAATTTTCGTCCTTCCGCTCGAATTGGCCTTAAACTGGGCGGAGCCGGAACTGAACGTCCCATCCTTCTCATCAAGGCAAGTCGCGTATGGTCTGGCATTCAGGCCAATTTTCAAATACGCGATAACCTTGGACAAAGTAGCCTCATCGAGCGTACTGGAGCCCAGCATGGCAGCAAGGCGGTTAGCCTTCTCGAGTTGGGCCTGCAAGTCAGCAATCTTCTTTTTGAGATTCCTGACCTCCTGCTGCAAGGCCTCCATACCGTCCTGCTTCATGAGTCGGGAGATAAACGCCGGCAAATCCGAATCGCGCTGCACCCCGGTGATCCGGCAAAGCTCCTGCAGCAGCTCTTCCATGCGTTTGTTTGCCGCCTGCTGGCGCTCCAGCTCGCGATTTTTTTCCTGCAATACCTTCAGTTCCTCCGCTTTCTGGGCCAATTGCTTCTTCAAGGCCTCCAGCTGGTCCTTCAGATCAGCTCCAGAGCCAGCAGCCACACCATCATCCGTATCAAAAGCCATGCAGAGCTTGCGCATCAGGGTGGCATTATCCGCGCCGCGCAGGTTGGCTTCCGGTTCACAAAGTACCCGGAATGCCAGCAGGCGCAAGGCATCACCATAGCTGAATTGGCCTTCCGCCGTCTCATCAGTTTGTTCGAGGCGGCTCAGCATCTGCCTATAGCCCTGCGCAATCGCATCAGGGCCGGTCACGCCGGCGGGTAAATCGAACGGATAAGCCCCGACATCCAGGCTTCCCTCCACCTCAAACCTGGGCATACCATTTTCATAGAACAAGTACCCGCGCTCGTTCATCTTTTTGCGGTACGTCCCGCTTTCGCAGAATCCGGAAGCATCAATAACCCGAAGCAACTGCAGCATCTTGAGCCGCAACAGCGGGCGGCGCTCCGCATCCGGCTCGGGATCGCGGGAGTCCCCCTCCGCCTCCATCTGGAAAGAGCCTTTGGGCAGGTAGTAGCAATCAGCCGCATTCTTCGCCGCATCCCCCTTCTCTACCTTTTCCACTTTCTCCACCAGGAACTGGTAATCGCGCACCACGTCGTCAATCACGAACTTATCACCCGCGGTTTCATATCCACCCGTTGTGATGACGATAGCCATAGCCATGATGAAGAACACCAGGAACATGTCGCTGATGCACGGCCAGTAATTGATGTCGCCCTCCCTGTTATTCATAAAAATCCTCGCTGAAATCTGGCTTCATGCCTGTATAGCTGGCAAAATCCTCCATTACTGATTTTGCCTTCGCTTCATCAGCCCGCGACAGCTTCACTTCCACACGGCGGTTGGCCTCACACTCAGTCTCGGGCATCTGGGGAACAAGCGGATTGTGGTAGCTGCCCGAGTAACAGTAAAACTTAATGTAAGTTTTACCATAAGAACAAATATTAGCCATGGAGCTGAAAGTGATTACCTCCCTTTTCTGTAATGCGGCGATGATAGTGTCCCTGATGGACAGAGCACGCTCCATGCCGAGCTCCAGATTACGCTCTGCGTTGCCTTTGTTATCAGTGTGCCCCACGATGATGACTTCATAAACCACCGGTTTGTGCGATGAACGGGCGGAGTCGAACGCCACCAGCAGATTAGCAAGCTTTACGCGCCCCTTCTGGTGCACCACCGGGTCGGCGCTGTTGTATTTGAAGGAGACATCATCCTCCTGCAGACTATCCGTATACAGGTTGGAGTTTGAGATGTCGATGGACTGCTGCACCAGCTTGGCCACAGCCTCCTCCAAGTTGCCTTTGTCCGCCAGTTCCGGAACTTTTTCCAGCAATTCGCGAATGCGCTCCAGCGCCTCGCGATCCACGTTCTGGGTAGATAACTTTCCTTGGGCAAAGCGGAGTTTTTCTTCCAAATCTTCCTCTTGCTTTTCCAGTTCTGCAATTCTCCTCTGGTCTGTATCCTGGCGCGCCTTCAACTCTTGCAATTCAGACTTCAGCGCGGCCAGCTCGTTCTCCTGTTGTCGAATCTTGTCCGACTTCTCCTTTACATCCGCACGCGCGCCCGCCAGCATAGCTGCCGTATCATTCTGTTTATTAGCGAGCTCAGCAAAGGCCAGACGAACCAGACGGGCCATCGACGCCACATCCATCTTAGCCAGACTCGACTGGCCCATGCAAGCCACGCGGTAAGCCAGCAGGCGCAGCGAATCATCATAACCGAAACCAGCCGACGCCTCCGCTGCACTGGCATACTTATCACGAGCAGAACGGTATGAAGCGACAAGGTCCTCCTTGTGCTCCATGGTGAAGGGATATTCCGCCCAGGAATCCCCCGTCTCCTTCATAAAGATAGGAAGCCTCAACTGGGAAGTAAACTTCAGGGGCTTTCCATCTTCCTGCTTTCTTATCTTTTGGATTTTCGCCTCCGTCAGCAGCGGTTCCAGCAGCCCCTCTTTATCAATAATCTTCAGCAACTGCGCCATTTTGCGCCGCAGTTGCTGGCGGCGCACCTCATTACCATCGAGCTGGATATCGTCTTCTGACTTCTGGTATTTCAAATGCCCGAGCTCCCCGGAGCTTCGTTCATCCACCATGTCCACCAGGGAATTATACTCCTGGATCACATCATCCACCAGGAACTTGTCACCCTCAGCATCTACACCAACCCGGGTAATCACAATGGCCATGGCCATGATGAAAAATACCAGAAACATATCACTGATACTCGGCCAGTAATTAAAGTCCTGTGCTTTTTCGTCAAGCGCCATATGTTGGTGAGTTGGAAGGGAAGGAGCCAAGCCCTTCGGTTTATGCGGCAAGCAGCTTAATAGTTTATGCCGTCATCAAAAATGGGTTTTTCCACCTCCTGGGGGAACTCCCGCCAGGTTTCTGGTTCGTCAGGTGCAGGGGTCAGCGGAGCGGCACCAGTAACCACCCTGGCCGCCTTGGAAGCGCGCAATCTGCTCAGCTCCACCTCCACGCGGCGGTTCACCGCCGAAGCAGGCCGGGCCGGGTCAGCCAGAACCCCACTGCCAGCAGAATAGCAGCGGAAGACGATGCGGCAGCCCTTATACGACATGCCCGTTCTGGCGGAGCCTTCGGCACCCATCTTCACCAAGGTATTCTCCAGCAGCCTTCTGGCGCTGGCAGCTCGCTGCGCCCCCAGCACAATGTTGGTAGTATCGCTACCACTGGCATCCGTATGCCCTACAATGGAAATCTCATACGCTCCACGGGTCTCGGATGCGCCGCAGAGTGCGTCCAGCGCCCGCGCCACAGCCGCAGCCATGGCCCGGCCCTCTGCACCAGGAATGGAAGCACCATTCGGGCAGCTCACCGTCCACTCCATCGGTGCAGCAGAAACCCTGGGAGCCGGAGCCTGCTGGTTCCAGAAACGCCAGCTACGCGTGGTGGCAGAGGCAGCCTCTGCCGTTCCAGCGCTCAGACAAGTAGCGAGCAGCGTGCCCGCCATCACAACTAAATTAGGATTCGTTTTCATCATCTGTATAGTTCTTTTGGTTGTTACTTACCGCGAACAGCCGCATTCAAACGGCCGAAAGTATCATTCAAGCTCTGCAGCTTTTCCTGCATGTCGGACTGGTGCTCCGCCTGCTCTGAGATGGCAGCCTTACCGGTTTCCAGCGTTTCGCGCATCTTGGTCTTCATCTCATCAGCGTACTGCTTGAATTCCTCAGCATTGGCGGACATCTGCTCCACATCGCCAGTGGTCTTGCGGACTTCTGCCTCCAAGCCCTCAAAAGCCCCCTGCAGGCGCTGCACTTCACCCGAAATGACGGCCGTCATATTGCCCGTTACTTCGCTCGTGGTTGCCACCTGCTCCTTCAACTGGCGGCAATTCAGGCCTAGCTCCACCACAGAATCCGTCAGAGGGGTCAGTGAAGCCGCCCCCTCGGTCAGGCTTGAAAGGCTCTGCTGGGTGGCCACCACCAGCCCCGCAGCGTTCTCCACCGTAGCGATGTGTGATTTAAGATTTTCCAGCAAGGCCGCGAATGACTCGGCAGCGGAAGCCACCTCCTCCTCGCGCTTCATAGCGGTCTCGAGGCTGAGTGCCAGGCTGTTCACACTATCGGAAGCAGACTGCACCTCCTGGCTCAAGCGCTGGTATTCCTTTTCAATACTCTCGCCAGTGCCTTTGATGGCATCCAGATTCTCCTTGATGACCAGGCTGCGCTGCTCATAACCATCGGCAATCTCGGTAAACTTCGTTGCGGTGTCCTGCATTTTTTCTACAGTAGACTCAATGGAGCCAAAGCCACTGATGAACTCACCGAACTGCAGCACTCGCTCAGAAATCTGCTGCATAATCTGCGTAAATGAGCTCGCCGGCTGCAAGTCGGGCAGGAACTTAGTCATAGTCAGGCGGTCCAGGTAGCAGATAAAACGCTCCAGGCCCATGAGGTACAAACTCTGGCCGATGTACAGAAGAATGGTGAAGAACACGGCATTCTTACTAGGATTCAAGGCATCACTCAATGCAGAAAGCTGAGAAGAAGCGCCATGCTGATTACCGATGCATTCGTGCACACCCCAGAGCGTACCGCAAATACCAATAATCAACAACACGGAGGTTGCGATTCGCAGCAAGGTGGGTGCCGTCCTGCTCTGCATTTCCTGCAGGGTCATGCGGTGCAAATCCTGCAGCTGCGGCGGGGTAATCTGCTTTTCTGCCACCTCGTCATCCTTCTTTTTCTTACCGCGGCTGAGCACACGCTCAATCTCCTTCAAGCGGCTGTACACGAGGCTCGTCTCCAGGTAGGGCATCTCCGTCTGATCCTCTCGCTCCAGAATTTCCTTCCGCAGTGTCACCAGCCCCAGCTTCCTGGTAGAAACCTTATCCTCCACCCATTTCAAGGCCTCTCGCTCGCGCCGGACGCTCGACCACGAGTAGAACAAGGCAAGGCCACCAACAACCGCCACTATGTAGATGGCGGCTGTAATCAGCCCCGTGATGGCATGAGACTGCCCATTGCCAGCCGCCGCCAGCATGAAATCGAATGCTATAGTATTCATACTCAGAAAAGATAAAGGATAATCAATTGGATAATGATGGCGGCGCGGTCTGCCAGGCGGTGCTTGCGGGCCACACCACCCAGTTCAAGCCACTTCTGCAGGAAGCGCCAGGCCTCCTTCAAACGCCGGTGGGTGAGGTTCTCCCAGCAGCGGGTCAGATAAATGTGGTTCAAGTGAGACTCCAGCTCGCCCATGCGGCCATCCAGATTGAGGTGCTGCTGCATCTGTCTCATCTGGGCTTTGTTCATGCGCAGCTCATCGCGCAACTGGCGGGACATCCCCCCCAGTTCATTCATGGGGCCACACATGGAATCAGCCACCTCCCAGACCTTGGCATGTGTGGCAAACGCCTCATGAACCCCACTCCACAAGCCGCAGGTTCCCTCTGCGATAGGCTGCACCTTGTGGAGCTTCCAGTTTTTGCAATACCCGGGCAGGGTCTCGCTCACAGTTCTCTGCATCTCGGTATATGCCACATGCAGCGTCCCCATGTTCACTTCCGCCGCCAGCAGGTTAAAATGTTCAATAGAATTCTGCAAGGTCTTATACGCAGCCAGGCCCTGCTCCCAGGCTGTCCGCCAGGAATGCAGGCTTTCCGGCGAAACAAGCGCCGCCCGGCTCGCCAGCAAACGGCTCATCCCCGCATCCAGGTTGCTTGCAGCTGCCGTCGGCAGTTCGGGGCGGCTGTGGTAGTGCACCAGCACCCCGTGACACACCACCAGGCTCCTTTCCAGCACGCCGGCATACTTCTTCAGCCCCCCCAGCAAAGCAGCCATCTGCTGCATCAGGTTATGCTGGGCCTCGCGGGTACGCTGCAAGCGCGTCACTATCACTTCCTCAATGCGGCGGATCTTCTCCTCACTCGTCAGCAGCAGGGTGCACAAATTATGAAACACCTCAAAAAAACTGCTGGTTCTTGCAGGATTAACGGCATCCAGGGTGCGAATCAAGCGCCGGAACCGCTCAGACTCGCCCTTCAGGTCCGTCAACGGCTGGAAAAGCGGCACCAGCACCAGCATAGTGAAACGATCCAGACGCGTGTAAAATGACTCTGCCGATGCCTGGTACACCTCGCGAAGGCCGCGCAGAATGGCCGCGGCCAGCACCGCCATGGCGCTGGGCAGCAAAGAATCCCGCAACACCGATAATGAGGAAATACCCGTGCCTTGCAACTGCTTGCCAATCCCGTACAAAGTGCCGCAAATCCCCATCAACAGCACCACGCTGCACACACAGTTGAACACCTGCACCGTCACGCGGCTGTCATCGCGCTCGCGGGTCATCTGGGATAAATCGCTCAAATGCGGCATGAACTGGGAAGCATTGCTCTCCTTCACCATGCTGGTGATGGCCAGTATGCGCTGCTCAATAGCCGGAAAATACGTCCGGTTTTCACCATCATCGGCAAAGGCGCGGTGTATGCGCTTCAGGAGGGATTCCTTACCGTGCAGCTGGTGCATCCACGGGCGTTCCTGCAAATGCAGGGTAAACGCCTCTGCCAGCGTCGCCGGTTCATCCACCTTCTCTGCCAGGTCAGGCATTTGCAGAACCCCGGTCAGTAAGCCAAGCATCTTGCTGCGGGATTGCTCCCGGGAACCGGTATCCCGGGATGACTCAAACCAGGAGAATTCACCGTCACGGAATACATCCAACCGGCGGGAACACACCCTCATGGCATATGCCCAGCAAAGCAGCGCCGCCACAGAGACTACCCCAATCAGGGCAGTCCAGATTGTGACGGTTTGTTCTGCTGTAAGAATGTTCTCCATGATTGCGAGAGTTTGCCCACCAGGCTTACCCTAGAGGCGCTGGTGGGCTTATCTTTTGTTTAAACTGATGTGTTATTTTGGTATATCATTTATCGGGCACGATTACGTAGATATTCACGCGGCGGTCCGGCTGGTATACCTTATCCAGCGTTCCCTTGTCCGTGCCGTAGGTCTCGGCCTCCTCCTTCGAAATCAGGTAGTAATCATCCGAGCAGCCGTAGGTCATCACCGTCAGCGAACCATCGGAGTTTGTATACGGTTTGATATTCTCATTACTCTTGACACCCTTGGGGGCGGAAACATAATCCGGCGCAATATCTGCACACAGGCTGCTTGCCAGGAATCGGGCAGCGCGGTTAATGGCCAGCTTGACATTGACTGACTCCTTCCCTTTTTGTTTCTCTTTTTCAGACAGTCTGCCGCGCACGTCGGCGTGTCCCGTCACCACCACCAGCAGTGTGCCGTACTTAGCCTGCAGTTCCTTCAGGTTTTCGGAAACCATGCGCTTCAGCAGGGCCAGGTCATCATCTCGCAACACGCAGCGCTTCTCCTCATCGCTGTTTGTGGGGAAACGCACCGGGTAAGGCAGCAGCACGCCCTTCACCGTGCTGCGGGTCGAGAGGTAACCTAACCCACGCAGGGCAGCCTTATTCTGCTCTTCAAGCACCTCAAGTACATCCTGCACAGGGAGATCATCCTGGGTCAGCAGCTCAGGCTCCAGCACTGCACTGGAGTACAGCGGCACAAAGCCGTGTTCCTTCACCAGGGCGGTGGCATCCTTCGTCTCCACGATGTAGTGCTCAAAGGAATCCTTGAGCTCCTTGGCTGCCCCCTTCAGTTTCTGGAGAGTCTCCATCACAATGTCAAAGGCATACAGGTAATGGCGGCTGGAGATGCTCGTTGCATCCGGCAGGCAGTTGCGCGGCGCGTTGTACTCGATGCTCACCGGCTTGCCGCCGAATCGAGCGCGGTTGTGGTAGGTCACCGCCAGCAGGCCATCGCTCGGAAGCGCAGGTGCATACTCATTCAACTGCACATCACCAGCCTTCGGCACAAAGTTGAACAACTCAGCAGCCGCACGGTCGATTGTCCCCTCGGGCATCAGGTATTTCTTGCTCCTGCGGATATCATCCAGCTTCATCACCGGGCGCTCGGCATCAGCATTCATGAATACCAGGGCATCCAGGCAAATGGTGCGGTGACTGCTACCGCGCGCCAGTTCCGCCATGCGCAGGTTCTGCTGCGGGGATATGTACACGTGAGCCCCTGTCGGGGAACCACTGTCAATCACATCCACCGTCTGCGTCCCGCCATTGCGCTGCAACACATAGCGCCAGCCATTCGGGTACTCCACGGATTCTACCTTATTGGTGGCGCCGGAGTGGTACTTCGCCCACTGCTCCACCAGGTTGCGAACCAGGCCATCGGCCATCTCCTTTGTGGTCACAATGCTGAAATCAGCCTCCCCGGGCTGCAAGGGCGGCAGTTGCTCAGGCTCTTTCTCCTTGTAGGCAAGCTCATAATTCAAATCCTTATCCTTGCCCATCGTCTCGAATCGGGTCAGCTCCTCATCCGCCTTCTTCAATAAATCTTTCGTCTGCTCCGTAAGATCCGTGGCTTCCGGCTCATTCGCCAGGAGCTCGTCTACACGGCGTTTATTCGTTTCAAATTTGGTACGATACTGCTCCAACGCTTCATTGGCGTCTTGAGATTCCGCTTTGGCGTTTTGATAAAACTTATCCAAATTATCTCTCAGTTCCTTCAACAGCCTGCGAGCGCCGGGCAAGTCGTTCTTCTCCAGCAACTCGTGGATCCTACCACACAGAGAATTGACGTCTTCGGAAGCTGCGGAGGTCGAGCTGCTCTCATAGTCAAGATTGGCATCGGTACCTTCGTCCACACCCACCCCTTCGCCTTCTGCTTCCTCACCGCTCCCTTCGCCTTCTGCTTCCTCACCGCTCCCTTCAGCATCCTGCGCGTCCTCCTCTTCGTAGGCACTCTCTCCGGATGCGTCAGTTTCATCCGCAAACTCTTCGTAATCTCCATACTCCGCATATATATCGGCGTTGGCCAGTCTTACCGCGCCCCATATGAAAGGAGGAGCATACGCCTGCATATCGTCACCGGCCTCCACCTGCTCATCCCCTGCTGTATCCTGAACATCTTCCGGCGTATGTTCGCCAGCCGTCGCGGCGTCCTTCTCCGTGGCACTGGTGGAGGACTGGGAGCTTTCCAACAAAGAGGCCAGGGCGCGGCGTTCCGACTCTGCCCGATTCTTCAGCGTAAGCGCCTCCTGCCGGCGGCGGTTTCTATCCGCATTCTTTTCGGTATCCTCCGGTGCAGAGGAATCCCCCACCTTGGTCTTGAAATCAGCGGTCAGTCGCGCAGCATCGTTCGCCAGGTTCACTATGCGCTGCAAGGTCTCATTGCGCTGGGCCATCTCCTTACTCGCCTGTGCTGCCTGCTCAGCTTCTTTATCCTGAAGCGCTCCTATCACCTGTTCGAAGGGGTCCTGGTACGTCTCGCATTTTTCCAACAGATTGGTATCATCTTCCGTCATCCCGGGGGTGTACAGTATGCGGACGAGAATAGCCAGTGCAATTACCGAAAGGGCGGCAATCCAGCACCGGCGCCGAAACTGAACTTTCATCTGCGCCTTCGTTTTACCGTTTCGAGATTTTCCAGCCGTCTTCTGTGTCTCCATATCAGTTCAAAGGTAATAAGTTTAATTTTTAAAAGAATGTCTGAGTGAGTGTGTGGGGGGGGACGAGTCCGGCCGCGTTACCACCCGGTACGGGTGGTAACGCGGCCTTTCTGCTCACTGAATTCAATATTCGTCCTCTGTGGCAGCCTTATTTTTTTCAGACTTGACCCGCAAGGTCGGTTCCCACTCGCCGTCATCGTACAGGTCACCGCTGACACGCTGCTGCTTCTGGTTCTTGGCAGCCTCGTTTCGCTCAACAAACCTGGCAGGATTCAGCACAGGCAGCAGGTCGGGACGATCCGGGCAGGGGTCAAGCATACCGTCTTCGTCAATGTTCGGGAAGTACGCTGCGCCAGTGTTCCTGCCGCCAGACGCACGACTCGTAACATTGTAACGCTCCTCGAGGTACTCGGTCACGCGGAAGAAGCGCAGCGGCATGTAGTACTCCGTGTAGGCAATGCGGATTTCCGTGCCATCACTGTGCTCGTAGCCGCGGAAACGGCCCGTATTAGCCCTGCCGCTCAGACTGGCAGAGAGACGCCTATTCATTTCGCCATGTGCCTCAATTGCATTCGCGTTCAGCAAGAGTCCGACCGGCAGCATACCCAGACAGGCCGCTCTCCAGGGGCCTTCCTCAATATCGGTGTCACGCTGTGTCGGGCCACCATGCTCACTCGGGGTGACGGCAGCGCTGCTGGCCACCTTGCGCATCAGCATATCATGAAGCGTGGTTCTGTACTGCGTGTCTTTGTCAGCCAGGTAATCATAAATGGTCGGAGCATAGGCAAGCGGATAGCGATCCTGCCCCACACGCTGGCAAAGAACATCGTGGATACGTGCACTTTCCGCCCACAGGGCACCCTGCATCTTCCTGTTGATATCGTCCACCAGAGCCTTGGCCCGGGAGGTCGTGCGGCCAGCCACGTGCTGCACCAGGTCCAGAGCTCGTTCGGCAATCTGGGTAAATCGGGTCTCGCAGGCAATCATCGCAAGAATTACTTCTTCACTGCAACGGGCGTTGTCCAGGTAGAACTCCTCATGGCGGGTGAGGTTGGCCTCGCTCCAGACGGACACGCTGTCATCCAGGTCGTGGAGCTCCGGATTCTGCACGGTTACATCGGACGTTCCGAGACGGACGCGATGCTGAGCCTTCTGCTGCAACAGCCCCTGCGACTGGGCCTCCAGCTCGGCAACGGCCTGGTTGTAGAAGTTGATATCATCATTGAGCATCTGGCGCAGCATGCTGTTGCGGACGCGGCGGATGGCATCGATTCGCAGCTGACAGGCAGTCTCTACCAGGCCTCGGCACTCCACCTTCTGGTACTCAAACATGGCGCTGGGCTTCGGGGTGGCCTTCTGAGTCAGGATACCCATCTTACGCCACTCGCGGACTCGAGCACGTGCGTTCTTGAACAGGTCCTCAGGAATCTGGTCAACACCACTGATCCCCTTCTTCTCCAGCTCCTGGCGAACATTGTTCAGGTACTCAATCATATCCCTGATACCCCACACGGAGCCGACCGGACGCGCTCCCGCTGCCCACTGGCGGCGGCTTTCCAGGCGTGCGATGATGTTGGAGCGGTCAGCAATGGCCTGCTTGCGGCAAATACGTTCCACACCGGTCTCTTGACCGGGAACAGGCTGAACTTCAGTCGTGGCATCGGCCAGAATCTTGGTGCAAAGCTCCTCTGTCATCTTCTGTACCTTACCCAGAGTGGTCTCAGAAATGCCTTCGTCCAGGAGAGCTTCCACGCGGGCATCATAATCCTTGAGGCGGGCATTGGTATAAGCAGTCCCCAGTTCATCGATGATGACAGTATCAGTCTGATTGTACTGGAAGATATCCAGATTGGCCTGCACAGACTTATCACGCTCAGAACGGTTCAGGATATCACCGTTAATCCAGCGTTCGATGACAACTGCACCCAGGGAGGTAGCCAGGATACCGCGCAGCTCCTTCATGGGGTGCTTGGCGCGCACCGTGCTGAGAGTCTGGAAACGGTAGGAACGCTCCAACTTGTCGTGACCAGCGTAATCTCTCTCATAGTGCTGGGTCACTACATCGCGGCCAGTGTGGGGATTGCGCTCAACGATGGATTTTTCACCCGGATTCGAAGCATAGATATCTTCACCGGAGAAGGCACGTGCGGCGGCCGAATCGGCACTGGGAACGAAGGAAATCAAATCGAAGCATGCAGCGGCAAAGCGCTTCACCTGAGCATCCAGAAGGACACCGTTTTCTTCCGTGCTGATGTACACAGCATCGATGGGATCAGCCTTATCATGGAAGGGCTTGTTGGGATTGTTGAGGAACGCACGGAAGGGGCGGTAACGGTTTGCCATGAGGGCATTGATATCGCGCAGCGCTGCATACTCGTTCTGGTAGAAGAAACCGGTATTCTGCGTACCCACGCCACCGGCACCCACGAAGAGGTAGGCAACAACCTTGCAGTGCAGATTCCTCGCGCGGCAGAGCTCGGGAATGAGGGTCAGTACGTCCACAATGCTGCCGGAACCTGTGCCGCCACCCAGGGTTGCAAACACATGGAAGGTTACCCTGCGGTCACGATCGGTAAGCCCCTCTGCCAGGGTCGTCATACCAGCATCAATACGCTGACGGATAGCAGCCGCACTGGAAGCAGCGAGCAGGCGGCCGTAGCGACGGCGCTGACCGGCACCCTGAATGGTACCCTCGGCAATTTCACCATCGCTCTCCATCGAGGTGGTACGGCCAATCCAGGGGAGCACATTCGGCAGTGCACAGGCACCAGCCACCGTGCGGTTCGGCGGAAGCGCGATAGAAAGAGCCTCCGTACCCTGCACCAGGCTGATATCTTCGCCCTGGTGACTCCAGGCTATCGCCTGGTCGATATCCGCATCATTCGTATCAATGTAGAGATACTGGAAACGGCGTCTATCCTTCAGCAGAGCATCGTGTTCCTCTTTGCGCTCTACCGTTACCTCGCGGAATGCCTTGAGTGCGGCACCACCCGTGCCACCAAGGGCAATGATGAAGTTATTCTTAAATGCCATAATATCTTTTCTGTTAAAATGTTACTAATGTTTCTAATCTAAATATTCAAGCAGCATACTCGTCGGTTTCATTCTTCTCTTCCTCCGGTTCCTCCGTCTGGATGGGGTAGACCTGGATATCGGTATAGGCGCGCCACCAGATGAAAGCGAGATACACAACCAGACCGCCAAGAGCAACATACAGGGTATTCATATAGCTCTTTTTCCATATGCCCTGTTTAGCGAACATCTGGTCGCGGCAATCTTTAACGTAACCCGCAACCTCGTTCGCAGTCCAGCGTATCTGCTTCCCATCTTTCGTCTTCCTTACGTCGTTCACCTTGCGTTCCATCAGTTTGGCTTCCGGATTTTTCGCATGCAACACTGTTACATTTTTCGTACCAAACATCGCAAGTTTCATGGGGTCGGAGATATCCGCGAAAACCAGTTTACGCAAGGGAGCATACGCATCACCATTCAATGTAGAAATTTCGGCTGCAGACGTAATGGGCTTATCCAAAGCATGCCGTGCAGAGAATCCCCCCTGCCCCACCAAGGACAAGGTGGAACCGCCAATCAGCACAATGCAGGCTGCTGCCCCCACAATGGATAAAGTATCAGCCTTCCAGAGAGCCCACTTCTTGTTCCAGAGCCAGGGCCAGAGACCACCACCAATTCCGACAAGCAAAACCAGTACTATGCCGACGGTAACCCACATCAGGAACTGATCTCGCCAGACGGACAGCACAGACCACTGAAGAGCATCCCATACACCAAAGGTGCTTGCTAATGTTGTTGATATCATATGTGTTTCGTAATTATTTTGTAGTATAGATTGTTGAAAAGCGTCCCGCCCTATTTTGCGAAGAGGTAAGCCACGGTGGTTCAGCCAGCAACAGGAAAAGAGGGAGAGAGCAGCGCCTGACTCCGGGCCACCCATGTATTCGCGTACAACAACCAGCCCGGCAGGCGGCATTCTATAATGGCGCCTAATTTTAAGACAACCGTTTAAGCCCCCTTTTTCTTGTGCAAAGCATCGTGTGCGTGTATAATCCAACCAACACACAGACATGCAAAACGAAAAAATACACAAGAGAGGTCGC
>SUVL01000003.1 GCA_015062005.1 Akkermansiaceae bacterium | reverse complement strand
CCCGCGCCCTGGAAATGGGGGATGGCTTCATCCGCCTGCTGAAAGGGAAGCAGGAGCAGCTCATCGGCACGCGCCTCACTTGCCCGCAGTGCGGCGAATCCTTTGCCGAGCCGGAGCCTTCCACCTTTTCCTTCAACTCACCGCGAGGCTGGTGCCCGCACTGCCTGGGTCACGGGCGCGTGGGCAAGGTGAAGGCCGGTGCCAAACCGGAGGAAAAACTCAGCCAGCTGGAGGTGGAGCTCAAATACGACCGCGATGTGGAGCGTGCTGCCGCCAGGGAGGAGGAAAGCGTGCTCTGCCCGGTGTGCCACGGCTCGCGCCTGAATTCCTTTGCCATGGGGGTGACCCTGTTCGGGAAGAATATCGCGGAAATCGGCAGGCTGGCGGCGGATGATGCGCTGCCGGTGGTGGAAAGCTGGAAATTCGAGGGACGCGATGCCGAGATTGCCCGCAATGTGATGGCGGAGATTGCGCCTCGCCTGCGTTTCCTGCAGCGCGTGGGCCTGGGCTATCTCTCGCTGGACCGCGCCGCGACCACCCTCTCCGGGGGCGAGACGCAGCGCATCCGACTGGCGGCGCAGCTGGGCTCCGAGCTTCGCGGCGTGCTCTATGTGCTGGATGAACCGACCATCGGTCTGCACCCGCAGGATAATGAGCGACTGCTGCACACCCTGGCCGATTTGAAGCAGCGCGGCAATACCCTGCTGGTGGTGGAGCATGATGAGGACACCATGCGCGCTGCCGACCACATCATCGACCTGGGACCGGCGGCCGGTGTGCATGGCGGCGAGATTATGGCACAGGGCAGTTTCGATGAAGTGGAGCACAACCCTGCCTCCGTGACCGGGCGTGCCCTGCTGAGCCGTGAGAAACACCCCTGCTGCGGCAAGTACCTGCCCATGAAGGATGCCGAGTGGCTGGAAATCGAAGGATGCACCCTGCATAACCTGAAGAATGTGAACCTGCGCATCCCCCGCGCCCGTTTCACCGTGGTGACCGGCCCCAGCGGCGCAGGCAAGACCTCGCTCATCACCGAAACCCTGGGGCCCGCCGTGCGCGAGGCTCTGGGCGGCAGAATCTCCCGCGAGGAACGCGCCGCGTGGAAAAAGAGCAGGGGGCTGGATTCCGTGCGCGCGCTGTACCAGGTGGACCAGTCGCCCCTGGGCAAGACCCCGCGCAGTACTCCCGCCACCTACATCGGCATCTTCAATGAAATCCGCGCCCTTTTTGCGCAGAGTGCGGATGCCCGCCGGCTCGGTTTCGATGCCGGGCGATTCTCCTTCAACACCGCTGCCGGCCACTGCGAGGCCTGCAAGGGTACCGGCTACCAGCGGCAGGAGATGGATTTCCTCCCGCCGTGTACCGTGCCTTGCGAGACCTGCCGCGGCGCGCGCTACAACTCACGCACCCTCCAGGTGCGTTACAAAGGGAAGAACATTGCCGAGGTGCTCAACATGGATATGGAGGAAGCCGCTGAGTTCTTCGCCAGCCAGCCGCGCCTGGCCGACCCGCTGCGCCTGCTCTGCGATACCGGCCTGGGCTACTTGACCCTGGGCCAGGCCAGCAACACGCTGAGCGGTGGCGAAGCCCAGCGCATCAAGCTGGTGGCCGAGCTCATCAAGGGCCGCCGCGCCGCGCTCAATGCTATCCGCAAGGGCAAGGCCCTGCCGCAGGACCTCTACATCATCGAGGAACCCACCATCGGCCTCCATCCGCACGATGTGCGCCTGCTGGTGCAGGTGCTCCGCCGTCTGGTGGAAATGGGCAACACCGTCGTCGTCATCGAGCACAACCTCGAGCTCATCTGCGAGGCCGACTACATCATCGACGTAGGCCCCGGTGCCGGTGCCGCCGGCGGCACCATCACCGTCCAGGGCACCGTGCGCCAGCTCTCCCGCGCCAAATCACCCACCGCCCCCTTCATCAAAACCGAGCTGGAGCGGTGAGGCCGGAACGTCCGCGGAATTTTACGCCCCTCTCGGGGCTGATTATATGTTCGCCTACGGCTCGCCAAATTCCAATTTAGCATTTCGTCAAAGCATCCTCCTTTAATTGCCGCATCAATAATTATTCCCCGGAGACCGGTTTTCCGCTGGGCAGCAGGTGGGGCGGCAGGCTGCTGGTGGCGTGGGTGTAGCGGATGCGTGGGGCGTTTTTCAAGTAGGGCTGCAGCTCCTGCTCCAGCCGGCGGATGTCCTGGAGACTCTTGGTGTCGAAATGCACTCTGCCGACCTTGGGCCACAAGTCGGGCGGGATTTCCGCCGGGGTTGTGTACCGGGTGCCATTCAGCACGCAGCCGGAGTCGGGGCTGATGGAGAGGCACAGCCCCAGGAGTGCAGTCCAGGCATCGCGCCGCTCCGGGAACCAGCTGCGGTAGGGCATGGTTTCGTAGGGGGCATATATCTCTTCCGCCGTGCTGATGCGGAAGCGCACATCGCGGGCCATTTCCAACTTGTGCTCGAAATAGTGGAACCGGGCATCGCTGCCCAGGTAATCCACGCCGCGGCTCATGCTCTGTGGCGTTTCGAGATAGTCCCTGGCCTCGGCCCAGGTGCAGGTCACCGGCTCCTGCTGGCAGGAGCAGAGCAGGAGGGGAAGCAGAAGGTGAGCGGGGTGCAGTTTCATCTCGTATCAGTGGGGCAGGGCATCGGGAAGGAGGAGGCGCAGAAACTCCTGCAGGTCTTCGTCCCCGAATCCCTCGGCCTTTTCCAGGGTGTTCACATGGGCGTCGAGGCGTTCCCGTTCAGGCAGGCTGAGCGGCTCAAACAGGTGCCCCCACAGTGTCCTGTATGATTCGCAGATCCGGCTTAAATCGTCGATGTCCTCGCCTATATCGAGCAAATCGCCGCCGAAATCATCGGCTGTTTCTTCATCCCGGATGCTGAGCAGCAGCTCATAGGCTTCCTTTGCCCTGGCGGTGATTTCCTGCCGGGCTTGTTCACGCTTGTGCGGGGGATATACCTTGCCGGTGGCGGTGATATCGCACCACTGCTCCACGATGTGCTTCTTCCCCTCGCGCAGCAGGGTGAGCGTGAACACCATGTAGCGGGCGGAATCCCCCAGTTCTACGCGGTGGCTGGCGGAATACACCGGCCCCACCGTATCAAAGGCCAGGGCGGAGGCTGCTATGTAACTGCGGCGGAAATCCTCGATGTCTACCACCCATGCTGTTTCCCGGGTGAATCCGCAGCCTTGCGAGATGCTATCGCCCCGCCCGGCTTTCTGCCTGGCAGCGGCTTCCAGTCCGGCAATCAGTTCAGGCGGCACAGGACTCGGAAGCAGGGCCTCCTCTGCCGGGGCATCAAGCACTCTGGCCAATGCTTCCGAACCATAGAAATATTCTTTGCTCAGCTTCTTTTCCCATTTTTCGAGCTCTGTTTTCTCCGGGCCGTACAGCCCCAGGGCGCCGGACTTGAACCTGCTGGTAAATTTTTTCCTAGCTGTACTAATGGCTCGTGCGGCGGCATCGGCGCTGGCTTTATCCGTCACGTTTTGCAGGCGCTGGCACACGCTGGTGGCATATTCTGCCCAGGCGGCATAGCGGCGCTCACCCTCCGGGTCGGGGATGATGGTGAGGGCCGGGCAGGTATACGCCAGCAGGAGCAGCAGGGAAAGCAGTTTCATATGAATCAGTCTTTGTTCCGGGGTTGGCGCAGCACTTTGTACATGGCCTTGCCCAGCGAGGCGCGGTGGCTGAGCTTCACGTCCGTATCATAGGCCCAGATCATCACGCCGCCGAACTTCTCCTGCCTGGCCCAGCGGCATTTTTCTGCGATGAGGGCGGGGCCGTTGAAGGAATGCATGGGGCCGGGGCTGCCATCGGCATTCTTCGCCTGGAACTGGTTTTCGGTGGGCTTGATGCGGGGGTACCAGCTGAGAATCTGGGAATAGCCGTGCTGCACGGTCAGTTTGCCTTGTTCGTTGCTGTAGAAGGGCAGGCCGATGACCACGCGGGGCTTCGGCATGCGGAAATCTTTCAGACATTTGTTGGCATCGCTCTGGAAACGTCCCATCGAGGCGTGCTGCGGCCCGATATCGTCGTACGACATGGTCATGAGGAAATCCAGCTGGTCGGTCACCATGAAGGTGGGCACTTTGTAGGTGACGGAGGCGGCAATGCTGAGCGAGAAGCCGGAGCCCGCGAGCTCTTCTCGCAAATCGGCCATGAAGAGCCCGAAATTGGTCCAATGCTCGTTGGTGTCCGGGTATTCCCAGTCGATATCGATGCCATCGTACCCACGCTCGATGGCCCAGGTGGCCATGTTGCGGGCCAGCCGGCGGCGGGTGGCGGGGTCGGCCACGGCGGTGGTCATGGGCCCATCCATGTGGGCAAAGCCAGCCAGCAGCAGCGATTTCGCCTTGCCTTCCTTGTGCAGGCGCTTGATTTCCGCCAGTGCGTCATCGGCAATCTCTGCGGGTTCCACCCCTTCGCCCGCCCATTGGTATGCCACATCGCCCTGCGCGGAGACGGTATAGGCAAAATGCACCAGGTCGGTAAACAGGTTGAAGTGCTCCGGCGTGAGGTGCACGGCTTCCGTGGCATTGCCCCAGCCCTTCACCCAGCGTGGGCGGTAGTAGGGCACGATGCGGTAAGGGAAGGGATAGATGCGCCCCACCACGCGTTTTTTGAGTGCCTTGGCGCGTTTCAGCACAGGCTTCACGGTGCTGCCATCCGCCAGGGTCACCTTGGTGCAGAGCGCGTCAATGAGGTTGCCGCGCTTTGCCCCGCGCGATAAATCGTAACTCAACCAGTAATAGACCGGTTCCGGCCCGACCTCAATGGGCGTTTCAAAGAAGAATTTACCTTTTTTATTCGGTTTGGTTTTGTCTTTCTCCTGCACCAGGCGCTTGGTGTTCAGGGTGTAGCCGTTCCAGTTGCCGGAGGTGGAGAGGCGCGCCAGCTGGATATCGGACGTCTGGGTGGTTTTGCCATCACTGAAATCGAGTCTGGTAATCTTTTCACCCGGCTCACCGGTGATTTTGAGCTGCAGGATACCCTGCTGCTTCAGCTCCGGGTAGAACACGCCGTGGGTGTGCCGCATCTCCACCGTCACTGCCTGTGCCAGTTGCAACACGCCGGTTACCAGTATCAGCAAATGCCATCTCATACGCCCCACTATAGCAGAATCAATTTCCGGTGCCAAGTAAGAACTTGATGTCGAATGGCGCCGGTGCTATACTTGTGCGCATGGCAAAGCAGGGCGGGAAAAAGAAAGTGCGGGAGGCCGGGCTGAAGAAGGGCTCTGCCAGTCCCGGGGCATTGGCTGCGGCTGCGGAGTTCCTGCATCGAGTTGAGCGTTCACGGAAGAAATACAAGCCGGATTTAATGCCGCTGACCCCCTTGCAGGAAAGGCTGGTGGAGCAGATTGAGGAGGCTTTTGCCGGGGTGCAGTGCCTAAATGAACCCTATGTGCTGATTTGCGGAGAAGCGATGGATGACTACCTGAGCCAGGAGGTGCTGGATGTGCTGGCTGCCCGCGAGGAGAGGAATGACTGGCACGCCATCCCCGATGATTTGCTTTTTGCCTGCTCGATATCCTTGTGCTTCGTCGGCCCGGAGGCGTACCGTTTCCTGATTCCCCGTTTCATGATTGGAGCCCTGCGCGGTGTGGTGGAAATATACCCCGGTCTGAGTCCCAAAAGTGAGCTGGAGGAACACATCCGCCAGAAGAAGAGCCTTCTCAACGAAGCCCAGCAGCAGTGCCTTTCTGATTTCCTGAGTCTGCAGAGCGTGGATGAGGAAAACGGCGAGTTCTATGGGCGCAACCAGTTCCTGCCCTGGGAGCTGGATGAATACCGCGCCCACTATGCCGATAAGCTGCTGCCCCGCGAATACGGCGCTATGCTGATGCAACGCTACGCCGAGCGCGTAGGTCTTAAAGAATGACAGGGAATTGAAAATTGGGAACTCCTCAAAACTCACTATATTGGAATATGGAGAAGTACGAGGTACGAGGTGGGAAGTGCGAAGTATAAAGTCAGGCAGGCTGCGCCTGCAGGTGTTTTCTATTGATAACAAATGGCGAGCCGCAAGGCTCGCGGAACTTTCACTTCGTACCTCCCACCTCGTACTTTTGTCGGAACGACAAATATCAATTTGTCGTTGAGTCCAAGCAATATTCTTTAATTGCCGGAGCAATAATTGCACCCCACCGGGGCACAAATATAGTTTATTACCCCCAGAAGTGGCTGTACAGACACTCGCCAAATCTGTAGAACGTTCCCACGATACTACGATAGAAAGCGTCTTTCACATCGGTACAAGTAAAGGATATACACAGGAAAAACATACCCGCAATTGACAACGCAAGACTTTGTCGGAAAAATATGAACTGCTGGACGCGCTCGGTTATCTTTCTTAAGCACACAGGATAGCAGAATCCTATTTTGTCAGGAATGAATGTGTATATAAGGAATGTCGATATGGTCCAGTATGACAAAATCCGGACAGGGTCGCAGCTCAGGAAGAAAAACAAGGGAGAGAGTGATACAAACTGAATTATCAAGAGAGCGAGGAAATTTCTAACTTCAACAGATTCTTTTCGGTACGTGAATGAATATTTTCTGAAAAGGAGGTTAGGAATAATGAAAAAAGTGGATGCCCAAACGATGGGTTTGCTGAACCAGCCTTGTATACCGAAGCTTGATCGGAGAAAGTTCTCATGTAGATGCATTAATATGGTTTTTTCAGTTTCCCATCCTATTGATTGTATCGTTGTTATTAATTCTTTAGCAAAGGGGTTGGGGTAGTATAATGCCCATGAATCCTGAATTTTGCGAGCGATGGTAGTGTCTCCTTTGTTCAGAATTACTATACCAAATGCAATGCCTTGAATCAGAATGGTCAGGTAATGGTAACTCCGCTTTGTGTGGGGCTCCGTCAACAAACAGAGGAAAGCAAAAGGAAAGACAATAAAGAATGAGGCTTCGTGAATATTGAATAGGAGTATGCCGATGCTGTTAATGAGCAATAACTTGAATGGTGTGTTTATTTTTTTGCTGTATGTGTACAGCCATGCCGCGATGAGAAGATAACACGTGAA
Organism: Akkermansiaceae bacterium; assembly: GCA_015062005.1. Taxonomy (GTDB): domain Bacteria; phylum Verrucomicrobiota; class Verrucomicrobiia; order Verrucomicrobiales; family Akkermansiaceae; genus Akkermansia. The sequence goes on along the minus strand of SUVL01000003.1, from coordinate 123,507 downwards.
GTCTTTGCGTAAAAAATCAGCGCCGGATAAGCAGGAGCAAAGGGGTAACACCCACAGACTGAGATTGCCTTTTCGAAACTGGTGGATTAAAATCCAGGAAACAGCAAGAGAACTGAGAATACAAAGTATCCAAATGATAAGAATGGGCTCAATGTTCAGGCGTTGTTTCAGAAAATACAGAATTTCGCCTATAAGTCCGCGCCGTACGTATCCACCCTGGTAATTTATCAGAAATTCAGTAAATCGCCAACTCCCTTTGTCGATGCTGTGATAAACAGCTTCTATGGTTGTAAACAAAATTGTCAACGCTGTATAACATAACAATATTGCGCTGATACACAGTTCGGACTTTTTAAAGGATTGTGTGAGGTCCATGATGAAATTAAAGCGAAAGGCCACCGGATACCCAATGTTTAAATGTATAGTAAATCAGACATTGACGGGCATTTGCCAAAGCTTTGGCTGATACTCTTGGTGAGGGTGAGGTGTAGTGAATCGGCACCTCTATCCAGTTGCGGTAACGCAGCAGATAGCGCAGCTCAGTCTGGTAGAAATGCGCTTTGGAACGCAGCGGATAGGCCAGGATTTTCTCCATCACCTCATAGCTGAAAGCCTCGTAGCCACTGGTGGCGTCCTTCATGGGGCAGCCGAGCAACACTCGGGCTACAAAGGAACCGAACTTGGAGAGGAAACGTCGCTTGAAAGGTGAACCCACCATGGAACCACCGTTGATATAGCGCGAGCCGAAGGCGCATTCGTTGCCTTCGGTCATGGCGCGCACAAAGGCATGCAGGGCATGTGGATCGTGCGAGCCGCCCCCATCCATTTCCACGATGAAATCCGGCTTGCTTTTCATGGCTTCGCGGAAGCCGCGCAGGTAGGCATCCACCACGTTCTTGTTTTCCGGAGCCCACACATAGTGGTAGCGGCTGTCCTGTTCCTGAAGCTGGCGGCAGAGTTCGGGGGTGGCATCGGTGGAGGCCTTGTCCACTACCAGGTAGACGGAGGCTCCGGGGTATTCATCAATGACGCGGGTAAGGGAAGCGATGAAGCTCCGGAAGGAGTCTTCCTCGTTGGCCATGGGGATGCAGATGGCAAAGGTCGGGTTTGGCATGACGGATTTATTGGGAAAAGACGAATCGGCGCATCATGAGGTAGGAGGCTATGGCGGCGAAGAACATGCCGCAGAGCAGGGCCGGTGGATAGGAGGCTCCGGCGCTGAATTGCTCCAGTTCGGGGGTGAGTGTCAGATGATTGGTGATGATATACCACCAGAAGTAGAGCATGATGAGTTGCTGCACCAGCCAGGTGCTGCTCAGCAGAACACACATGGCCACAAGCTGGCTGATGATGAATTTGGAAGCGGAGGCAGCAACGGTTGTTTCCTTAGCCTGCCAGCGGAAACTCCAGAGCCGGTTACCCAGGTAGGAGACGACCCAGCCGCCGGCATAGCCCATGAGGGTGGAAAGGACGGTGAGCCCGCTCCAGATGTGGTAGTAGAATATCCACGAGATTACCCCATGCACTGCTGAGGCGGATACGCCGACAATGAGGAATTTGGCTGCGCTGTTGTACCGGTGGATGAGCTGGAGGATGCGGTTCATGCTTCAAGCTGACGGATGAGCTTCATGGCGGCAGCCATGGCGGCGTCCATGTTGTAGTATTCCCACTCGGCAAAACGCCCCAGCAGATAGATACTGTGTGGTTTGAGGGTTGTTTTGGCTGTCTCGATGATGTTGCGGGTTTCACCATCCTGCACCGGGTAGGTGCAGGGGGTGTAGCGGTGGGTGATGTAGCGCGGGGAGAAGGGGATGCGCCGCAGCTGCTCCTCTATCTCCTCCCGGCTCATTTCCTCCGAGAACTCGATGGTGGCGGTGCTCATGCCGGCAGGGGAGTTGCTGGCGGCGAAGTTACCGGTGCAGATGATGCGGTGGGATTCATGCGCCTCGCCGGGCATGTAAATCCAGCTGTAGGGATTGGCCTCTACTTCGCAGAGCACGGAGGTGGTGCCGTGGTATTGCAGTGTTTCCACCCCGGGCAGGGAAATGCCGGCGCCTTGCAGCATGGCAGGCAGGGCTTTCACGTTGCCGCAGAAGATGACGGCGTCGAACTCTTCGCCGCAGATGCTCCATTTATCACCATTTCGGGTTAGTGTTTCCACCGGACTATCGTAGCGGATATCCAGCCCGCGGGCCAGGGAATCGGCCACAAACTGGGAGCCGCCGCTGCGCGGGTAGTGGAAGGTGCTGTGTACCATCTGCATCTCCTTCACCTGGCCGATGTTGGCGGCCAGAATTTCCTTGACCGTGGGCATGGGGAGCTTGCCCTCCAGCCAGTGAAGCGGCACATCTGCCAGGGAACGACGCCAGATTTTGCGGTTGTAGGGGGCGAAGTATTCCCGGTAAAGCGTTTCGCCGAATCGGTAGCGCAGAAAATCGGCAAAGTTGGTATCCTCCGGGTAACCGGTCTGCACGATGTGGAGCAGATCCTCCAGCACAGCATTCCGCATTTCCTCCGGCATCTGGTAGAGGTGGTTCTCAATGGGGTAGTCTACCCGTGTGCCATCTGCCAGCGAGACGACTGCGTGGCGCGTAGCCAGATCGAAATCTGCCTTATCCAGCTGCTGCCAGAACCAGTCGAGCACCGCTTTATTGCGGGAGTTGAACACATGCCCCCCCACGCAGTGGTACAACACGCCTTCCACCCGCTCGCAACGCACCAGTCCGCCCGGGGTGCCTTCCTTTTCAAAGAGGGTGATGGAATGCCCTTGTTCACTCAGCATGCGGGCCACGGAGAGACCGCTGATGCCAGCACCGATGACCGCAAAACGTTGCTGCTTGGGGAAGATAGTCACGCGGAGAGGGTACCGCATTCGAAATGCGTAGTCAAGCTAAATTGCACAGCATAACTTCTACATGTCAAAGAATGAATGATATAACGTCAACGCATAAATTAAAATCCAAAAGATACACAGGGAACATCTTTCTATTGAAACGTTTTAGTAATTGATTATTAGCTATAAAGAGAATTACGCATTTCGAATGCATACCAACCGCTATGAATAAAGGATTGATAAAAGAACTGATGAGGGGGCAGCCGCTGCAGGTGCTCGATGCCGCTCGACTGGTGATGGAGTGTGTGGAAGGGCTGGGGAACCGGGCTGCTGGAATGGAGCGGGCCGAATTGCTCTGCCTGGTGAGGCGCGTCATTACTGCGGGGATATCCACCATACAGGCTGAGGAGAGGACGGAGTGTTTTGAAAAGACGGCGTGGGAGAGCGTGGCGGCGCGGGCGAACAGGCGGCCTGCAACAACTCGGGATTTGCGGCATTATGTGCGGCGTATGCTGCAGGTAGAAGGGGTGGGGCAGATGCCGCTGCGTGGGATGACGGCGGCGCAGTGCCGCGATATTCTGCAGAAGGCATTCGGGCAGAGCGTGCACAGCTACCGCAAGGGGCGGGTTATCCTGCACAGCATCTTTGCCTATGGCATGAGGCAGGAGTGGTGCGATTTCAATCCTGTAGACCGCATTGATAATCCGGAAGTAGTGGAAAGGTTGATTGCTCCGCTGAAGCAGGAGGAGGTGGAAAAACTCACCTCAATGGCAGCAACAAGACGCTTCAGGGATATGCGCTTTTCATTGAGTCTCTTGTTATACAGTGGAGTTCGCCCGGCCGAGGTAGAGCGCATTTCCCCGGAGGATGTATGCTGGGAGGAGAGGCAGGTCATCATCCGTGCCCGGAACAGCAAGACCGGAGGCGGCAGAGTGGTGCCGCTGAGGCTGTTGCCAGGTATACGGCAGCAGGACTGCTATGTGCCGCCGAACTGGCAGAACCGCTGGCAGGCTCTGCGCCGTGCCGCCGGGTTTACCCGCTGGGTGCCGGATGTTTGCCGGCATACCTTTGCAACGTACCACGCGGCTTATTTCAGGAATCTGCCTGAGCTGCAGCTGGAGATGGGGCACCGGGATGTTTCCTTGCTACGCAGCCGTTATATGGCGCCAGCCTTGCGGAAAGCAGCCAGGGAATTCTGGAGTGCGGTTCAAGGTTTATAGATGCGGGGTACGCGGCCGGTAATGCTGGTGATGATGTTGCTGGGGATGGTCTTGGCCCGGGCGGTCAATTCCTCCCAGGGAACGTTGGGCCCCATGATTTCTGCCACATCGCCGGGCAGTACCTTGGTCATGTGGGTCACATCCACCATAATCTGGTCCATGGTCACGCGGCCGAGCACCGGGCAGTACTCGCCATTCAGGTAGACGCGGGCCCCGGTGTTGGAAAGGTAGTGCAGGTAACCATCGCCGAAGCCGAGACCGATGGTGGCCACGCGGGTGGGGGCGCTGGTGATGTAGGTGTGGTTATAGGAGACGCCATGGTCACTGGGCAGGGTGCGCAGCAGGGTTACGCGGCTGTACAGGGTGAGGGTGTTGCGCAGCTCCCGGTTGTGCGGCGAGGGCATGGGAGAATAGCCGTAGAGAATGCGGCCCAGGCGCACCATGTTCGTGCAGGGGGCTTTGTAGTTGAATACGGCAGAGCTGCTGCAGAGATGCCGGTAGGGGATATTCAGGTAGGTGCTCAGTTCCTCCACTGCTTTTTCGTAACTGCGAATCTGACTGTGGGTGAACGAGATATCATCGGCCGCAGCTGAGAGGTGGGAGTAGACTCCTTCGATGTCCAGGTATTCGAAATCCGCCAGGCGGGCTCCCATTTCCGCAACGGTGTGCGGCAGTAAGCCTGCGCGCCCCATGCCGGTGTCCACGTTGATGTGCAGGTGCACTTTCTTATTATAGAGCTGCCCCAGTGAGTTGTAGTGCTCGGCTTCCTCCAGGCTGGAGAGCGCCACGCGCCAGCCGTTCTGAACCACCATCTCACGCTCAGCGGGGAAGCAGGGCCCCAGGATAAACGGGCAGGTGCGTGCTCCGGTGGCCTGCACGCGGGCGGCTTCTGCCGGGGTGGCCACACCGAAAAACTCCAGGTCGCAGTTATCCAGAGCCTTGACAACACCCTCTATGCCGTGGCCATACGCTTCGGCTTTCACAATGGCCATCTGCTTGTGGCCGGGCAGCACGCGGCGCACCACGGATAAATTATGACGCATAGCGTCTGTGTCAACTTCGGCCCAGGCGCGGAAGAGAGAAGTATCCTGCATGCCTTCATTCTATGCCCGCTGCTGCCTAATTGCAACCTTTATTTCCTGTCCACCTGCGTAAAAAAAACGATGCAGACAGGTATCTAGCTTGAAATTGCTTCCGATTTCACTTATACTGCGCGCGTGAACATGCCAGTAATCATTTCTGCAGCAGATCCCCTCAATTCGATGGGCTGGGGACTTATGGAGCTTTTTGAGAAGGGTGGCCCCCTCATGTGGCCTTTGCTTTTCCTTTCTGTTGTTGCCTTCATGGTTATGTTCGTGTGTCTGTGGACCACGCGTGCCTCTGCCGTGCTGCCCACGCGCATGGTGATGTCCGTGGAATCCTGCATCCGCCGCAAGGACTATGCCGGCCTGATGAGTATGTGCGAGCGCGATGGCTCCAGCTTTGCTCTCACCATGCACGTGATTGTGATGTTCCTGCAGCGAAACCCCCGCGCCAATATTGATGAAGTGCGCGAAGTGGCCTCTGCCGAGGGTGCCCGTCAGACCAATATTCTGACACGCCAGATTAACTGGCTTTCCGATATTGGTGCCATTGCTCCCATGATTGGTCTTCTGGGTACCGTGGTGGGTATGATGAAGACGTTCATGGAAATGGCAGCCGGTAATTTCGAAGGTGTGAAACAGATGCAGATGGCACACGGCATTGCCGAGGCCATGATTACAACCGCTGGCGGCCTGGTGCTGGCTATTCCTGCCATGGCGGCCTATGTGTTCTTCCGCAGCCGCATTCAGAAGCGCATTGCAGATATGGAAGTTGCGGTGACGCACATCCTCTCCGTGATTGCGGTGCAGATGGACCGGGAGCGCCGCCTGAGCAGCACCTACCAGCGTGGTACTACTCAGGAAGTGCTGGAAGAAGAAGATTTTTAATTCACCGGAGACTTTTTCATGAAGTTCAACACCAAGATACCCGAGCCTATCGGCTTCCAGCTGGCACCCATGCTGGATGTGGTGTTCCTCTTGCTCATTTTCTTCGTGGTCACGCAGAAATTCATTCTCAATGAGCAGGATTTGAAGGTGAAGGTGCCCACGGCGCCCAAGTCAACGGAAGAAACATCCCGCGCCATTGATGAGATTATCATCAATGCCCGGGAGGAAGATGGTGACCTTATCATCACTATTGACCGTGAGGTGTTTACCCGCGAAAAGCTTTATGCCATGATGCAGCGTATGATTGCCGTGAATCCGAACCAGCCGGTGCGAATCCGCGGAGATGCCCAGATGAGCTGGCAGCGCATGGCAGATGTGATTTCGACCTGCTCCCAGGCAGGGGTCTGGAATGTGTCATTCTCCAAGCAGATGCCGGAGGCCAAGAAATAACCGGATAAGGTAGCAGCCTGGCTACCTATCTACAGCCCACCACCTTTTACGATGAAGAACAGATTTTCCACCATTCTGGCACTGGGTATTTCCCTTGTGCCGGTTTTCGCGCAGCAGCCGGCGGCAGATGACGCGCCGCTGGTAGCCAATGCAGAGACTGACAGCTTTGCCATTGCGGAACAGCTGTATTCCCAGGCGTGTCACACGCCGGATGCCGCTGCGCGAGCACAGGCAATGGGGCAGGCTGCCCGCCTTTTCGGGAACTATGTGCTGAGATTCCCGAAATCCGCCAACCTGGGAAAAGCCATGTACCTGCAGGCTGTCTGCCTGGCTGAAGCAGGGGATGCCGTGGCTTCCAACGACACCCTGGGAAAACTTGCCAATGGCCAGAAAGGTGAGTATGCCGCCGCAGCCGCATACAAATTGGCTAACCAGGCTACGGAGCGCCAGTTGTGGCTCAAGGCCATAGGGTACTACCATATCACCGTGCGGGAAACTCAGCGAGCCGAGTTGCGCAATGATGCTCTTTACCGCCTGGGGCGTGCCCAGCTTCAGTCCGGTAAGAGAAAGGATGCCGAGTCCACCTTCCGCACGTTGCAGGTCATGCAGGGGATTGACCCGTTGATTTTGCAGACCTCTCTGCTTTCCATGGCTCAGATGAAGACGGAAGATGGTAAGGACGCTGAGGCGTACACCTTGTTCCGCGATATCCTGAATATGCAGACCCTGGATGACCGGGTTCGCGGCACGGCCACGCTGCAGGCTGCCCGACTGGCGGCCCGCCTCGGGAAGAGTGAAGAGTCCCAGAAACTCTATTCCCAGCTTGCCGGCATCAAGGGGATGGAAAAATACGCTGGTGAGGCCCAGATGGAAAACATCCTTTCCCTGTACCGGACCGGTAAGTATGCAGAGGTGGTGCGCCGCGCATCTAACCAACCCAGGAGCCTGGATGACCCGGCCAAGGAAATCCGCCGTGCCATTATCGTCGGCCAGTCTGCTATGGAACTCCGGCAGTATGAGGCTGCCGTCCTCTGGTTTGAGATGGCGGAACGCGTGCAGCCGGGGACCCCGCTGGCGGCGGATGCCGGCTACCGCCGCATGATTTGCGTGCAGCAGGTGCGCCGGATGAACTTTTTCCAGCAGGCGGAGAAATATCTCGATACATATGCCAAGCCTGGTTCGATGACCGTCGGCCTCCCCTGCGTGGACCTGGTGCGCCTCATGTATGCAGACCGCCTCATCACCATCGATACAGAGGCCGCTGCACGCCAGTTCGATGCTCTGAACTTCGAGAACCTCCCGGAGGCTGTGCGTCCGGATGCCATGTACAAGAAGGCCTGGACAGCAGCTCAGGGGAACGCGTATGACCCGCTGCCTACCCTGAATACCTATGTGGAGTCATTCCCGGCAGACCACCGCATGCCCGAAGCGCTGACGCTGCGCGGTACATTCCTGGGCAAGCAGAATAAGATTGGCGATGCCTTGGCTGATTTTGACCGGGTGATTAAGGATTATCCGGATGCAGACTCGGTGGCTGTGTGCTGGCAGCGTGCGGCCAAGCTTTGTGCCGGTCGCGATGCGGACAAGATGGTACACTACTACCTGGGCTTTATCAAGCAGTGCGATGAACTGACCAGGCAAGGGCAGAAAGTGAAGCCTGGTGCTCTGGCTGAGGCTCACTACAATGTGGCCGGTGTGCTGGCGGAAAAGGATCCGGCAGCTGCCGTATCTCATTTCCAGGAGGCCCGCACCATGTATCCGGAGCAGTATGCCTCATTGGTGGATTTGCGCCTGGTGCAGTGTTTCTTCAAAATGAAGGATGCCGAGAACCTGCAGAAGGCACTGGAGGTGCTGGAGCAGAGCAACTCTGCTTCGTACGCTGCCTTGCCCCCGGCCATTCTCCGCTGGTGTGGTTGGACCCGCTTCCAGAGCCATGATTATCGCGCTGCCAATAAGTATCTTTCCGATGCCTTGCCCCGTGAACCGCGCGAGAAATACACAGCCGCCGATGGTTCCGAACAGGAACGTCCCAAGGTGGAACCCATTGTCTGGAAGACACTTGCCAAAGCTCGCCTGGAATTGAAGCTCTACTCGCGCGGCCTTGAGGCGGCTGAGCACTATGTTTCCATGGAGAAGCAACCGTACCGCCTGGCGGAAGGCATGCGTGACCAGGCTATGCTGCTCATTGGTTCCAGGCGTGGGGCAGATGCCCGCAAGGTGTGCGAGTCTGCCATTGCCCTGGGTATCGATGGCCCTATCAAATCCTCCCTCTTCATTACTCTGGGCGATGCGTACTACATTGATAAGGAATACGCTGAAGCTGCCAAATACTACGGCCGAACGGCCAATGTTGTAAGCGATCAAGAGCTCAAACCGCTGGCCTTGTACAAGATTGTCTGCGCGCTCAAGAAGGGAGGACGTGAGGGGGAGGCTGCCCAGTACGAGCAGACTCTGAAAAATGAGTTCTCTCAGTGGTCTCCTTCTGCCAATGTGATGCTGCAGCTGGATGACCCCGATTTTGGTGCTCCCCAGCCCTGATTTTGTTCTGAGTCATGTCTTTTGTCGCCACGCCTAACCGTCGCAAACGCTGGTATCATCTGCTCACCATCGGGCAGAAGAAGCTGATTGTTATCTGCTCAATTTGCGCGGTAATTCTGGTCAGCATCTGCACGGTGCTGGGTGTGTACGGGTACCGGGCCTGGCAATTTGATTTGAACCGGGTCTGCGCCGGGCTCAGTTCCAGCATGCTGTATGATTCATCCAACCAACCCATAGCCGCCATTGCGGATGATGCGGATGCTTTGGTTTCCCGGCAGGAGCTGCCTCAGAATCTGGTGAATGCCTTTGTGGCGCGTGAGGATGAGAATTTCTTTGAGCACGACGGTATCGTGCTCACTTCGGTATTGCGTTCCGTCATCCGCAATATCAGCTCGATGCGTTATGAACAGGGAGCCTCGACTATTACCATGCAGCTCACGCGCAACGTGTTTGAGCTCTCCGGCAAGTCGATGGACCGCAAGCTGCTGGAGGCCATGCTGGCACTGCGCATTGAACACCGATTCGACAAGTACACCATTCTGGAGCAGTACCTCAGCCGCATTTATTACGGCCAGAATTGCTACGGAATCAAGGCTGCTGCGCGTTGCTATTTCGGTAAGGAGGTGAAAGACCTCGACCTGGTGGAATGTGCCACACTTGCAGGCCTGGTCCGGGCCCCCTCTCTGTATAACCCGGTACGCAGCATGGAAAAGGCCCGCAAAGTCAAGGCCGAGACCTTGCAGCGCATGCTGGAGTGCGAGATGATTACCCAGGAGCAGTACAATGAGGCGGCTGCTGCCCCCATTGTGCTGAAAAAAGGAGTCCTGCCATCGGAAATTCCTAGTTCCTATGCGGTAATGTGGGCTCGCCGGGAACTCGATGAACTCGGTGGCGATGTGCCGGAACATTCCGGCGGCATCTCCGTGGTCTCCAGCCTGAATCTGCCGGTGCAGCAGTATGTGGAGCAGGCTGTGGAAAAGGCGCTGACCGCCATTGAACAACCAGGGAACTACCCGGAGGCCTGGCTTGCCGGCTTGTCGCCGGAGGAAGCCTTGAATACCCGCGCTGCGTTTGCCAAATTGAAGCGCCCCAAGGACTTGAAGGTCCGGGGTGAAAACAATGACCTCAAGGGGCTGCTGCAGTGCTGTGTGCTGGTGGTGGATGCCCGGCGCAACCATCGGGGCAAGGTGCTGGCCGTGGTGGGTGGCCGCAGCGCAGCCGATGGCCGCGACCGCTGGCAGGAAACCGTGCGCCCAGGGCGTGTGGCTGCGCCATTCCTCTTCTGCTGTGCCTGTATGCCGGGTGAGGACGATTCGCACATTGTTGCCAGCAGCACCGAAATAACGGGGCGCCGGCTGGGGTATGACGTCGTGCGTTCCTTTTACGATTCGCTGAAACTGCCAGTGGTGTTTCCCGGCCGCGAACAGGAACTCTACCTGTACAATGGTTTGTTCCAGATCCGGCGTCTGGACCTGGCCCGCCTGTTGTTTTGTCTGCAGAACGAAGGCTGGGGCTACCGTCTCAGCATGGTGAATACTATCTGGAACAGCAACCAGCAGGCCATTTATAACTATGAGCCTGAAAAATCTCCCGAATACATCTGCCGCCAGAGCGCTACGGCTGTTTCCGAGCTGCCGCCCTTCAAGGTGACCGAAGGCTCGCCCGTTACCTTGAATGAGAGCCTTCCTGAAGGGGGTGGCCAGTGGGCCATGGTTTTCCGTCAGCGCGGTGTCTGCACCTTCGTGTGGATGGGGTATGATGATGCCGCCTCTCCCCAGGCTGCGGCACCGGAGCTCCGCCCGCTTCTTTCGCGCGCCGCATCCCGACTTGCACGAGAGATTTTTGATAAGGCGCGTGCCGAGTTGAGGGCGCAGCAGAAGGCGGCAGCAGTGCAGAAAGCCGCTGCCGCAACCCCGCAGAAATCCTCATGACTCCGTGTTGGTCAGATTATCTTGCTGCCGCAGAGCAGGCTGCCAGGTGTGCCGGTGCTTTTCTGCGTGAACAGTTCTACAGCATCAAGCAGGTGGATGAAGCACTTGCGCACGATATCAAGCTGCGTCTGGATAAGGAGAGCCAGCAGCTCATAGCCGCGCAGCTGCTTGCCGCTTTTCCCGCAAGCTCCATTCTGGGCGAGGAAGGGGATGACGGTGCGGAAAATGCCGAATTCAAATGGATTGTGGACCCGATTGATGGCACGGTCAATTACTTCTACGGCATCCCCATTTTCTGTGTGAGTATCGCCTTGCAGCACCGGGGCAAGCTGGTGCTGGGCTGTGTGTATGATCCCATGCAGCAGGAATGTTTCTCTGCCATTGCCGGGAAACAGCCTTCTCTCAACGGCCGGCCCATTGCTGTTTCCGGGCGTTCGCAGATGCGCGAGGCGGTACTTTTCATCGGGCATGGTACTCACGATGGCTCCGGCGAAGCCGGAATCCGCCGTTTTGCCCACATTTCCCGGCAGGTGCGCAAAATCCGTATACTCGGTAGTGCAGCGCTGACCCTTTGCTACATTGCCGCCGGGCGGTTTGATGCCTACGTGGAGGGGCGCATCTGCCTGTGGGATTTTGCTGCCGCCCGCGTCATTCTCGAAGCCGCCGGCGGACGCCTCGAATTTGAACCGCAGGATGCATCGGGAATCACTGGTTCCATCATTGCGTGGAATGGCAGACTGCCCTTGCTTGAAGCTTTGAACATGGATTAAACGGGTATGAGTGACACGCCTTCAGTTCGCCATCTGGCCTGGAAATGCCTGCTGCGCTGGTCGCAGGGCGGCATCTTTGCAGAAACCCTCATTGCCCGCGCTGCCGCAGAGCACAAACTGCCACATGCCGATCGCTCCCTGTTGCAGGCCATTGTGTACGACACGCTGCGCCACATGAGCTGGCTGGATCACATCCGCAAAACCCTGCGCCCCGGCAAGCTGGAGGAGAAGATACGCTGGCTCGTGCTCGTGGGGCTCTGCCAGCTCTTCGTGCTGCGCCAAGCGGAGCATGCCGCTGTGGGGGAAACAGTGCGTCTGGCTCCGCAGCGCGTGCGCGGCGTGGTGAATGGCATGCTGAGAAATGCCGTCCGCCGCAAGGCCGAGTTCGATGCTGAGCTGGAAAAACTGCCTCTTCCGGTGCGCTTTTCTACGCCCTCCTGGCTGGTGAAGCGCTGGCTGCGTGAGTTCGGCGAGGCAGATACCCGCGCCATGCTGGAGTGGAACTCTCTCACCCCGCCTGTGTATGCCCGTTTGAATCCCCAGAATCCCCCTGCGGAGATTCCGGAGTGCTGGGAACCGCTGCCATTGCTGCCTCTCTGGTATCGACTGCATGGCCCGCTGCCGCTGGAGGCTCTCAGGGCAGGGCAGTTGTATGTGACCGACCCCTCCACGCGCTACTGTGTGAAGCTTCTGGCGCCCCAGCCCGGTGAGCGCGTGCTGGATGCCTGCGCCGCGCCCGGCGGCAAGTCTGCCGCCATGCTGGCCGCTACCGGCGGGGATTTGCATCTGCTGGCTACGGATGTGGAGGAATTCCGCCTCAAACCTCTGCGCGAGAACCTGCTGCGTGCCGGTGGGCGGGATGTGCAGGTAGCTCAGCATGATTGGACTCAGCCTTGCCCGGCTGAGTGGTGCAGCGCATTTGATGCCGTGCTGCTGGATGTCCCTTGCTCCAACAGCGGCGTGTTGCAGCGGCGTGTGGATGCACGCTGGCGTCTCTCGGCGGATGAAATCGCGCGTCTTGCTGCCCTTCAGTTGCAGATTCTGGAGCAGGCCTGCGCTGCCGTCCGCCCCGGTGGTCGCCTGGTGTACAGCACTTGCTCCATCGACCGCGAGGAAGACCGCGCCGTTGTCGATGCTTTCCTTGCAACGCACAAGGATTTTACCTTTGTGGAGGAGTACCTCGCCCTCCCGCACCGGGAACAGGCAGACGGTGCCTATGCCGCCCTCTTGCAACGCGCTGAATGAATGCTCAACTGAAGAATCGCGTGTTCTGCTGACGCGATGCCGTAACCTTGGAATCGGGAATGCCCTGAAATAAAAAAGCCTGCTTGAGAGCAGGCTTTCTGTGAGAGCGGATGATGGGATTCGAACCCACGACATCAACCTTGGCAAGGTTGCGCTCTACCACTGAGCTACATCCGCGATGTTTTAGGTGAGAGCGGATGATGGGATTCGAACCCACGACATCAACCTTGGCAAGGTTGCGCTCTACCACTGAGCTACATCCGCGTGTTTTTGGTGAGAGCGGATGATGGGATTCGAACCCACGACATCAACCTTGGCAAGGTTGCGCTCTACCACTGAGCTACATCCGCTTTTTGCTTGTCCCGCATCCCCGTTTCCGGGTGTTGCGTGGAAGCGGGGCTATTATACTCATCTCCGCACCGGAAGCAAGCCTTTTTTTGTATAAAATGTGATTTTGTTTCGAAAAAACTGAATTTTTTACAATCTGATATGGGGGAGTATATCCTTTTCACCGGGCGGAGATATGGGTTTTATCCGGACTTGAAACATAATTTGCTTGTGTTGGATGGCGGGTGTGTTACAATAAGGAAAAAGGTTTTGTTATGAAGCGTAGCGTGTTGATTTTTCTGTTCTTAGTGGCCATGTTCCTGCCGGTGGTGAAAGGGGCAGAGGTACCGCGTGTTTCTGCGGGGGTGTACGACCAGCGCATTGATTTGAAATACCCTCAGCCGCTGGTGAGCTGGACAGTGGTGGGCAATGGCAGGGGAAATGACGGATATGACTACAGCGATGAAGACCTGGGCCGCCACCTGTTCTCCATCTCGGGGGATGATGCGCACAAGCCAATCACCAGATGGACGGACCAGGATGAACTCGTCATCAACTTCCCGAAAGGTACATCCTGCGCCACGGAGTATACCTTTCAGATGAAACCCGGCACCCGGTATCTGGGGGGTGAGCCGGTGCCCACCAAGCCGGTGGCGTTCCGCTGTCCGCCGGATGAGTTGGTGGGTAAGGCCTTCAGGGATGAGCGGGGGCTGGGAGTGTTGGTGTGCCCTGATAAGTACCTCACGAAGGAGAGTATCGAGTTCTCGCCGGCTTCCCCCATACGATTTGTGTTCCGCAAAGCGAGGAAGAGCTTCTGGACGGGGGAGACTTACTATGTGGGCCGCGTAGAGGGCGTGGTGGAGCCTGCCTATCTGAAGCAGGGGCTTTCGGGAACATCGCTGGTGCAGTTGCAGTTGCGTGGTAAGGAGGTCTGGAGCAAGCTGCAGGATGACAGCCCTCTGCCGGGGCACCTGGTGGTGCGCCCCGCGAAGCCCTTGTCGGTGGATGACGAGTGGCACCTGCTGGTGCTGCCGGAGGAGGGGCAGGGATTCAGCGGAGATACGCCGGTCTGCTCGGCGCTGAACCTGCGCCCGGAACTGGGTACCGGGGTGAACTGGCTGCCCGATGCCGGCAAGGGCTACCGCCTGGAGGTGCGCTTCAGTGACCCGATGTCTACAGCAGAGTTACCCCGGCTCTTTGACCGTATGCAGTTGTCGGTGGGGACGAACATCGCCAACGCTGCCGGCACTGGCCGGAAGGTGTTGAAGCTGGATGGTCACGCCTTGGAGTTCCGCTATGCCGGTGTGCTGGACGTGGAACCTGTAACTCCGCGCCGGCGCTATTATAGCGAGGAAAATAACGGGGAACCACCGCTGGGGTATGTTCCGCAGGGGCAGAGCATGGGGTTCCTGGTGGAAGTTTCTGCAACAGCTGCGGAGGTGCTGGATGTGGTGCTGCCGGCGGATACTCAGTCGTTCCTGGGTTTCAAGGTGGCAGGCAGGCACCACCACCGCATTGCTCTGAATCCCGCCTGGCCCCGGCTTAATCCGGAAGCAGTCACGGTTCTTCCGCTCAAAGGCGACCGCAAGTTGCGCATTCCCACGACGAATCTCGCGCGGGTGAATGTCAAGGCCTGGCGGCTGGCTCACGAAATGAGTGCCACGGCCTATCAGAATGCCTTGCTTGATACTTCCGGTATGCAGGAGCGGGAGATGGAGTATGATTTGCTGAAACTCCGTGATAAGCGGGGGCTGGATGATGGGGAGGAATTGGAGCATGCCGATGAGATGCTGGACAGAGCCCGCAAGGCAAAGCAGCGGGCTGCCGCGCGCAGCCGCCTGGTATTACAGGGTGCCACTGAGTTTGCTGGCCGGGCGGTGGCGGCGCTGGCTCCGGGGATGCTGCAGAGCGGTGAAACGGTGGTTCAGATGGATGATGTCACCGGTGGTACCCCGCAACCGGGTATGTACCTGCTCCGGTTGACCAGTGAGCCGAATCAGCAGGTGCAGCGCGCGCTCCGCCAGATGCACCGGTACGACAAATCGCTTGACTCCCAGCAGGATGTGGTGGTGCAGGTGACGGATTTGAACGTGACCTTCGGGGAGGACGCCATCCTGGTGAACCATTTCTCGGATGGCAGCCCGGTGAAGGCGGGCACTGTTTCCTGGCTGGATGCCAAGGACAAGCCCAGGCAGATAAATATCAGCAACGGCATTGCCTGGTTGCCTGAAGATTGGCTGGGCGGCGACAAAATCTGGGTACACGCCGGTGATGATGTGGTGATGGCGGAGGCTCCCCTGAGCCCGCGTCGCAGAATGGGAGAGGCGCAGATGCGGGAAGAAGTTTCCACCATGCTGGTGCTGGACCGCCCGATATACCGCCCGGGGGATGCGGTGAATGTGCGTGGGGTGCTGCGTGTCCACCAGGAAGACGGCAGCTGTGCCCTCCCCGGGGAAAAGACGGCCAAGGTCCGCCTTTTCCACCCTAGTGGTCAGGAGGTGGAAAGCCGCGAGCTCCCGCTGGGTGCTTTCGGGGCATTCGAGACCACCTTCACCCTGCCGGCCGGTGAGGACGATGTGACGGGCCGCTATGAATTGCGCGTGGATTGTGGCGCGTTCCGGGAGCGTGTGGCGGTGCCTTGCGAAGTGTTCCGGCGCGATGCGTTCAAGACAACGCTGGAAATGGATATCGACCCGGTGGCGCCGGAATCGTTCACCCTGCGCGTTTCCGCAGAAGATTACAGCGGCACCCCGCTGGCCGGGGCTCGCTGCAAGTTGTTCATTTCCGGCAGGGAACAGGAAATCACGCTGGATGCAGCGGGCAAGGCTACCATTCCTTGCGAGGTGACTGTGGACATGAAGAACGATAAGTGTATTCATGTGCGTGGCGATGTGGTGAATGACCGCGAGGAGCATGTGAAGTTCCAGCCCTTGCGGCAGGAGTTGTACCCTGCCGATTTCTGGATTAACCTGGCTCCTGACCGTATCAAACTGGTGGATTCTCGCAGCGGAAAACCGCTGGGGCGTGAGCAGACGGTGCAGCTGAAGCTGGTGAATGAACAGGTGCTTTGCAAGCATGGTCAGAATGGCCTGGGCTACCGGGAGCTCCAGGTGGTTACCATCTGGAGCGGGGGTATGACCTTGCCGGCCAACTGCGAGCTGGGGTTGCCCTTGCCCCGGGAGCTCATGGATTTGCGTGAAAAAGCTTCCCGCCTGGTGGTGAGCGGTCAGGATACCGCCGGCCGCAGTTGCGAGGCCTCCAAGTCTGTCTGGTTTTTCCGCAGGATGGAGGAGCCGATGCCGGAATTGAAGGCTCGTGCGGGCGATGGCGCGGTGCAGCTGCTTATTGATTTGCCGCACGCCGGTCATGCGCATGTGCTGGTGGGCTGCGGGCAGAAGCTGCGCCACCTCACGCTGCCGGTGCAGGCGGGCACGCAGACGTATCGGGTCCCCCTTGCCGGGGACGAGGAAGGAACGCTGAGTTTCACCATGGTTCTGCCTGGAAACGCCCCGGGGAAAAAGGCTATTTCCGCTTCCGCCTCCTGCTTTGTACCTATCCGCCGTTATCATCTGGATGTGGCCTTGGATTTGCCGCAGCATGTCTGCCGCCCGGCGGAGACGGTTACGCTTTCCGGACGGGTGACAGCAGTGGGCAACCCGGCAGAGGCGGAGGTGACCCTGTACGCAGTGGATGCCGGTATGCTTTCTGTTGGCCGCTACACCGCCCCTGACCCGGAGTCCTTCTTCTTCTCTGGCTGGGTGCGTCGTTTCAGCTTGGAGCGGGAATATCACAGCGGCGCCCGGTATCGTGAATCCCTGCTGCAATTCATGCCCGGTTTCTGGCGGGGGGATCTGCTGGGGCGTGGTTTTTCCCTTACCCCTTCGCTCCGTCTGCCCGGTGAAGGCGGCTACCTGAGCCGTGTTGCAAAGAAGAGCAAGAGTATGCTCATGCGGGCGGTTGGGGACGATATGCAGTACGATGCATGCTCCATGGCGCCCGCCCCCTGCGTGGTGGCCGAAGACGGTGCTGCCAATGCAGTTGAGAAAATGGCGCTGGCGGCCGACCCGGCAGAGCAGCCGCGCCTCCGCACGAATTTTGCCCCTGTTGCGGTGTGGAAGGGTGCTCTTCGTACGGATGCCGCTGGCGGGTTCTCCGCCCAGGTGACCCTGCCTGATACGCTGACCACCTACAAGGTGTTTGCCGTGGCTCTGGAGAAGGGGGGCAAGCGCTTCGGTTCGGCCAAGGGGGAATTCTCCGTGGCCCAGCCCGTGATGCTGACGCCCGGCACGCCTCTTTTCATGAGCCTGGGCGATGAGCTGCGCCTGCCGCTTTCCATCGTGAACAATACCGATGAAGCTGGCACCTGGTGCGTCACGCTGGAGGGCGCTGCCGCCCCGCAGGAAATTACGCTGGAGTCTCACCAGAGTGGCACGCTCTTCTTCGATTTCAAGGCTGTTGCGGAAGGTGAGCAGAAATTGCGCTGGACGGCACTGGGCAAACCTGGCAGTGATGCCGTGCAGGGTGAGTTTTCCGTGCGTTTCCCCGCGCCGGTGCTCAAGGAAACGCACCGTCTCACCCTTGCTCCCGGCGATGCCGCGGTGCAGCTCTCATCCTTGTTCGGGGATGAGGTGGGCTCTGCCACGCGCGGAGAGCTGGTGCTCGTTGCTTCGGCCAATCCGCTTCTGCATCTGGCCGGGGCGGCGGATTTCCTGCTGGAGTACCCCTACGGCTGCACCGAGCAGCGTGCTTCGGCGCTTATTCCCTGGCTGCTGTATGAACACCTGGCCCCCTTCTGCCCGAAGATGGCTCAGACGCCACCGGAGGAGGTGAAGAAGGTAGTGCAGAAAGTGCTGGATGAGTTGCTGCCCCGCCAGTGCGAGGATGGTGGCCTCTCCTACTGGGGCGGGTGGCACCACTCCAGCCTGTGGGCCACGGCTCACGCAGGCTATGTGCTCAAGCTGGCGCAGGAAATGGGATACGAGGTGCCGGAGGAGGCCATGGAAAGGCTCTACAGCTACTTGTGGTGGACCTCTGCCAGCAAGGAATCGGCCCGCACGCGCTTTGCCATTGCCCGCACCCGTGGCAAGACCGGGCAGATGAAGGATATTCTGCGTGAGATGCTGAAAGAGGATGAATCCCGCGACTGGATTCTGCGCGAAACTAAGTCCAGCCTGCAATTCATGCTCAGCATGCTGGAAAATCCCGCCGGGGCAGATGCGGCCTTCCGCACCTGGATGCGCAGCGTGGGCCGCGACCACCGCCACGGCACTACCCAGGGCAATTCCTGGACGCTCTTTGCCCTGGTGGAATATCTGAATCTCAAGAAGGAGCAGGGGAGTACCGCCACGCTGGCCTTGCAGGACGGCTCGCTGGTTCCCTTGGGCAAGGGGGCCACGGTGGTGCCACTGCCCTGGCAGCCAGGGCAGGAGATGAGAAACCTGCCCTCCGCGTTATCCGCCACCGGTGGCACGGTGTATGCCTCGCTGCGCGTGCGTGCCTTGCCTGCCACTACTGATTACCCAGGCGTAACGGAGCGCGGCTTGCAGGTTACCCGTCTGTATGAAACCCAGTGCCCCGATGGCATCTGGCGCCCTGCTACCCGTTTCAAGGTGGGCGATGTGGTGCGCGTCACGCTCACCTGCGCCAAGGTGGCGGAGGAACTGAAATACCTGGTGCTGGAGGATTATCTGCCCGCTTGCATGGAGGCCATCAACCCGAATGTGCCCAGCCAGTCTGCCGGTCTCCCGGCGTTGGACTGGAGCCAGTGGTTTGACCATCGCGAGTATCTGGCCGACCGCGTGCGCGGCTTCTGCACCCGCTGGGAGGGCCGTGACCTGCTTAACCTGCGCTACTACGCCCGGGTGAAGCGCGCGGGTTCCTCCATGGCTCCGCCTGCCCAGGCCCAGCTCATGTACGAACCGCAGGTCTACGGCCTTTCTCCCAATACCGCGGTGGAATCCGGGCCGTGACAAAAGGCTACTGGGAACTCTAAAAAGTCACTAAATTTGAATTTGGCGAGCCGCAGGCGAGCGGAATTCTGAGCCCCGACTACTGGCGGGGCGGTAAGTTCAATAGCCCAGGGCGTAAGCCCTGGGGTAAAGTGAAAATAGTAACCGAACCCCGAGCGGAGCGAGTGGGTGGCAGACGTGGATGCGCGTTGATATACAAATAATCAATGCTTAACATAAACGGAACGCGCATGCGAATCTGCCACCCCGCCAGCTGGCGGGGTTCCGGTCTATTTTATCGTCAAACCCAGGGCTCACGCCCTGGGCTATGGAAAGTGTCGCCCTGACGGGCTCAAAATTCCTCGGACTTTCAGCCCGACAAATTTCAATTAAGTGAGTTTTTAGAAGTTCCCTACTCTAAAAAACGAAAACTCGGAAATTCGCGATTTGTGCGCTATATTACACAAATCACCTCTGCTGGTACGCTGGATTTGTACTTCACATCTTCTTTTCCCTCTGGTACAATCACCTTCAGCATATCTTCTTTAAATAGAATCTCGACGCATGAATCCCGGAACCAACTTTATCTCACAGCAGGAAGCAGCCCATAGTTTACGGCAGTTGAATGTAGTTGCCAGTACGGGGGCGTTGCTCGAAGCGGCCCAGAAGGGTGATGCGGAGCTGCTGCGCCTGCTCATAGCCGCCGGGGTGGATGCCAATGAGACCGATGCCTACGGCCGTACGCCCCTGCACAAGGCAACGGAGAATGGCCGTACTGAGTGTGTGAAACTGTTGCTGTCCACTCCGGGTATTGAAGTCAACAAAGCGGACGATTATGGCTGGAGCCCTCTGCATGAGGCAGCGGAGCGTGGTCACACGGAGTGTGTGCAGCAGTTGCTGGCGGCGCCGGAAATTGCGGTGAACGCAGCAGACTGCGAGGGCTGGACCCCGCTTAACCGGGCTGCGTACAAGGGCAACAGCGGGTGCCTGGGTTTGCTGCTGGCCGCCCCCGGGATAGATGCCTCTGCGGCAGATAATCACGGCCGCACACCCCTTTGCAGTGCGGCCAGTTATGGCCATGGCGGTCCGCTGAGCATGGCAGCCCACCGAGGCTACACGGAGTGTGTGAAGCAGTTGCTGGCGGTACCGGGTGTCGATGTGAATGCGGCGGATGAGGCTGGGAACACACCGCTCTACCATGCGGCTGGACAGGGAATGTCGGAGTGTGTGAACCTGCTGCTGGCGGCGCCGGGAATCGAGGTGAACAAGCCCCGGAGCGATGGCTCAACGCCCCTCTTCCATGCGGCATCCCGGGGTAAGACTGAGTGTTTGAAACAATTGCTGGCTGTGCCGGGGATTGAGGTGAACACCGCAGGAAAGGGTGGCCGCTCGCCCCTCCATCAGGCGGCGGAGCGCGGCAACACAGCGTGTGTGCAGCAGCTGCTGGCAGCGCCTGGCGTGGAGGTGAATGCGGCGGATTCTGCGGGCGATACCCCGCTGTACCGCGCGGCAGCTGGCGGTCATGCGGCCTGTGTGCAGTTGCTGCTGGGAACTCCCGGTATCGAGGCCGATTTGCGCAATAAACAGCAGATCAGCCCGCTCTGGGCGGCCTCGCGAGAAGGGCACATGGGCTGCGTGCGGCAGCTGCTGGAGCAGCCCGGGATTGATGTGAATGTGGCGGATGCCTCCGGGCGCACGCCGCTGCACCTGATGGTGGAACAGGGGCGCACCGAGGTCGTGAAACGCCTGCTCAGCGTGCCGGGAATTGATGTGAACAAGGCAGATGCGGAAGGCCGCACGCCGCTTTACCTGGCCGCCGAGAAAGGCTTTGCTGAGTGCGCAGTGCCGTTGCTGTCCACGCCTGGCATTGATTTGCACAAGAAGGCGAAGGATGGCCGCACGCCGCTCCTCAAGGCTTTGTCGAAAGGGCTTTCGGAGTGCGCCCGGCTGATTCGCGAGACTGAGACCCGTGCGGCCGCCTCAGAAAAAAAACAGACCGCGGGCGCCGGGGATAAAACAGTCCCCCGTGAATCCGAATCTCAGGCAGCGGCACCCATCGTGGAACCGCAGGCCGCGGAGCCCGCCGCCCAACCGTTGCAAAAGCTCCCCACTACCCCCGCAGAGCCGTTTTCCCGTGGAGAGACTATCCCCCCGGAGCCCGAGACCGGGGCAGAGGCCCCTACCGGGCAAAAACAGGCAGCTGAGCAATCATCGGAGAAGAAAGATGCCCCGGCGGAAACGCCTGCTGCGGTGAGTCCGGTCGCAGAGCTTGCGGCGCCGTCGACAGAATGCGGGCGCGGAGAGAAAGCGAAAAAGCCCAAGGCAGGGAAGGGTGGCAGAAAGGGAGGCTCCCGGAAGATGTGGTTGAAAATCGCCGGTGGCGTTTTGGGCTGCCTTCTGTTGGGTGCCTGGCTGGTGAGTGCCTACACAATAGGCCCCAGGTATGCACTGGAGAGGGATTATTCCCTCCTGCTGCGCAGTTATCTCGTGCTTCCGGGTATTGATGAGGAGGATCTGTTTTTTAAGGCTGTTTATTACAACAGACCGGGTTGCGTGAAGACGCTGGTGGATGCATCCGGTATCGATGTTAACAAAGGCTATAAGTATGGCAAGCCTGCTCTCCATTGGGCAGCCTATATGGGACACGTAGAGTGCGTAAGGGAGTTGCTGCAGGTACGGGGCATAGATGTTAACAAAGGCGATAAGTATGATGGCAACACCGCTCTCCATGAGGCATCATGGGAGGGGAACGCAGGGTGCGTAAGAGAGTTGCTGAATGCTCCCGGCATAGATGTCAACAGGGTGAATTGTTACGGTGCCACCCCGCTTTACCTGGCGGCCCGGTATAATCGACCTGACTGTTTAAAACAGCTGCTGGATACTCCGGGGGTTGATGCCTGCAAGACATCGAAGTCTGGTTATTCGCCCCTTCATATAGCAGCCGTGAGTGGTCATCGGGAGTGCGTGGAGCGTCTCCTGTCGGTGCCCGGAATGGAAGATTGCGCATCAGATGCTTGTATTCACGCTATCAAGCGTAATGATTCGAGGGAGCTTGATTTGTTGGTGTCTTTCTCCTGGGTGGATGTCAACCGTCTGAGTCGCGATGGGTACAGCCTCCTCGGTCTGGCCGTTTCAAAGGGGCACGTAGCTTGTGTGGAATCCTTGCTGGCAGTGGAGGGTATTGATGTCAACCAGACGGATAAGTACGGTTGGACTCCCCTTCAACTGGCGGCGCTTAATGGCGAGTTGGAGTGTTTGAAACTCCTGCTGGATGCCCCCGGAATCGACGTCAGCAAGAGGACCCCTGCCGGAAAAACGCCCCTCTACCAGGCTCTCTTGAATGGTCATGACGAGTGTGTGAGAGCGCTGCAGAACGTACCAGGCTATGAAAACATCCTGCGGGATGCCCTCGTTCAGGCTGTGGAGCAGAATGATGCGGATTTGCTCAGACGCCTGTTGAAGACTACGGGGGGCGATATCAACAAGCAAGATCCGGAGGGCCGCACGCTTCTCCACATTGCAGCCGGGCTGGGGCACGTTGAGTGCTTGAAATATATCCTGTCTTTTCCGGGTATCAAAGTCAACCTGGAGGATATGAAAGGACAGACCCCGCTTTTCCTGGCTGTTTCAAAAGGAAAGACCGAGTGTTTGAAACTCCTGCTGCATGTACCGGGTATTGATGCCAATAAGCCCAATCGAGCCGGTGAGCTTCCGATTCTCATCGCTTCTGCAAATGGCCACTCCGAGTGCGTGAAACTACTTATGGCTATTCCGGGGGCAGAGGATAGTCTGTGGAATGCTCTTGCTCTTGCGGTGACGCAGAATAATGCCGCCATACTCAGCCAATTGCTGCGTGCTCCCATTGCCAATATCAACAGGGAAGCCATAGATGGTAAAACTCTCCTGTATAAAGCTGCCGAGCTGGGGCACAGTGCGTGCGTGAATGCGTTGCTGCAAGCACAGGGGATAGAGGTCAACAAAGCGGACAAAGATGGCGCGACCGCTCTCCATGTTGCAGCCTCCGAGGGGCACGCAGAGTGCGTAAGGGAGTTGCTGCAAGCACGGGGCATAGAGGTTAACAAAGCCGCGAAGAATGGCGTGACTGCTCTCCATTTTGCAGCCGCCGGGGGATACGCCGAGTGTGTAAGGGAGTTGCTGCAAGCACGGGGCATAGATGTTAACAAAGTCGCGGTGGAAGGCTTAACTGCTCTCCATTCTGCTGTCGCCGGGGGGCACGCAGAGTGCGTAAGTCTGTTGCTGGAAGCACGGGGCATAGATGTTAACAAAGTCGCGGTGAAAGGCGTAACTGCTCTCCATGTTGCGGCATCCAAGGGGCACGCAGAGTGCGTAAGGGAGTTGCTGAAAGCACGGGACATAGAGGTTAACAAAGTCGCGGTGGAAGGCGCGACTGCTCTCCATTGTGCTGTCGCCGGGGGACACGCAGAGTGTGTAAGAGAGTTGCTGAAAGCACGGGGCATAGATGTTAACAAAGTCGCGGTGGAAGGCTTAACTGCTCTCCATTGTGCAGCCTGCGATGGACACGCAGAGTGTGTAAGGGAGTTGCTGCAAGCACGGGACTTAGATGTTAACAAAGTCGAGAAGAATGGCTTGACCGCTCTCCATTATGCTGCCTTCGAGGGGCACGCAGAGTGCGTAAGGGAGTTGCTGAAAGCACGGGGCATAGATGTTAACAAAGTCTCGGTGAATGACGCGACCGCTCTCCATGCTGCAGCCGCCGGGGGACACGCCGAGTGCGTAAGGGCGTTGCTGCAGGCACGGGGCATAGATGTTAACATGCAGTCGCAGAATGGAAATACCGCTCTTCATGTGGCTGCTATGGGGGGGCATGCCAAGTGTGTGAAGTCGCTGCTGAGCGCGAAGGGAATAGAGGTGAATATCAAGAACCACGAACACCATTACCCAGCCATGTCTGCGTATAACAACAATCATATGGAGTGCTGCAATATGATTACGGAGAAGGGGGGATTATTGTTTGATATTGCTCGCTACAGTGAGTAAGCCCTGACGATAATTGCAAGCTGTCTGGTAAGCAGGTATGGCGTGCGATAAATAACCAGACGCACCCTCAGCATATCTTCTTTAAACAGAATCTCGACGCATGAATCCCGGAACCAACTTTATCTCACAGCAGGAAGCAGCCCATAGTTTACGGCAGTTGAATGTGGTTGCCAGTACGGGGGCGTTGCTCGAAGCGGCCCAGAAGGGTGACGCGGAGCTGCTGCGCCTGCTCATAGCCGCCGGGGTGGATGCCAATGAGACCGATGCCTACGGCCGTACGCCCCTGCACAAGGCAACGGAGAATGGCCGTACTGAGTGTGTGAAACTGTTGCTGTCCACTCCGGGTATTGAAGTCAACAAAGCGGACGATTATGGCTGGAGCCCTCTGCATGAGGCAGCGGAGCGTGGTCACACGGAGTGTGTGCAGCAGTTGCTGGCGGCGCCGGAAATTGCGGTGAACGCAGCAGACTGCGAGGGCTGGACCCCGCTTAACCGGGCTGCGTACAAGGGCAACAGCGGGTGCCTGGGTTTGCTGCTGGCCGCCCCCGGGATAGATGCCTCTGCGGCAGATAATCACGGCCGCACACCCCTTTGCAGTGCGGCCAGTTATGGCCATGGCGGTCCGCTGAGCATGGCAGCCCACCGAGGCTACACGGAGTGTGTGAAGCAGTTGCTGGCGGTACCGGGTGTCGATGTGAATGCGGCGGATGAGGCTGGGAACACACCGCTCTACCATGCGGCTGGACAGGGAATGTCGGAGTGTGTGAACCTGCTGCTGGCGGCGCCGGGAATCGAGGTGAACAAGCCCCGGAGCGATGGCTCAACGCCCCTCTTCCATGCGGCATCCCGGGGTAAGACTGAGTGTTTGAAACAATTGCTGGCTGTGCCGGGGATTGAGGTGAACACCGCAGGAAAGGGTGGCCGCTCGCCCCTCCATCAGGCGGCGGAGCGCGGCAACACAGCGTGTGTGCAGCAGCTGCTGGCAGCGCCTGGCGTGGAGGTGAATGCGGCGGATTCTGCGGGCGATACCCCGCTGTACCGCGCGGCAGCTGGCGGTCATGCGGCCTGTGTGCAGTTGCTGCTGGGAACTCCCGGTATCGAGGCCGATTTGCGCAATAAACAGCAGATCAGCCCGCTCTGGGCGGCCTCGCGAGAAGGGCACATGGGCTGCGTGCGGCAGCTGCTGGAGCAGCCCGGGATTGATGTGAATGTGGCGGATGCCTCCGGGCGCACGCCGCTGCACCTGATGGTGGAACAGGGGCGCACCGAGGTCGTGAAACGCCTGCTCAGCGTGCCGGGAATTGATGTGAACAAGGCAGATGCGGAAGGCCGCACGCCGCTTTACCTGGCCGCCGAGAAAGGCTTTGCTGAGTGCGCAGTGCCGTTGCTGTCCACGCCTGGCATTGATTTGCACAAGAAGGCGAAGGATGGCCGCACGCCGCTCCTCAAGGCTTTGTCGAAAGGGCTTTCGGAGTGCGCCCGGCTGATTCGCGAGACTGAGACCCGAGCGGCCGCCTCAGAAAAAAAACAGATTGCGGGCGCCGGGGATAAAACAGTCCCCCGTGAATCCGAATCTCAGGCAGCGGCACCCATCGTGGAACCGCAGGCCGTGGAGCCCGCCGCCCAACCGTTGCAAAAGCTCCCCACCACCCCCGCAGAGCCGTTTTCCCGTGGAGAGACTATCCCCCCGGAGCCCGAGACCGGGGCAGAGGCCCCTACCGGGCAAAAACAGGCAGCTGAGCAATCATCGGAGAAGAAAGATCCCCCGGCGGAAACGCCTGCTGCGGTGAGTCCGGTCGCAGAGCTTGCGGCGCCGTCGACAGAATGCGGGCGCGGAGAGAAGGCGAAAAAGCCCAAGGCAGGAAAGGGTGGCAGAAAGGGAGGCTCCCGGAAGATGTGGTTGAAAATCGCCGGTGGCGTTATGGGCTGCCTTCTGTTGGGTGCCTGGCTGGTGAGTGCCTACACAATAGGCCCCATGTGGGCACTGAAGAGGGATTATTCCCTCCTGCTGCGCAGTTACCTCGTGCTTCCGGGTATTGATGAGGAGAAACTGCTTTTTAAGGCTGTTTGTGACAACAGACCGGGTTGCGTGAAGACGCTGGTGGATGCATCCGGCATAGATGTTAACAAAGGCGATAAGAATGGCAGGACTGCTCTCCATGTTGCAGCCGACTGGGGGCGCGCAGAGTGCGTAAGGGAGTTGCTGCAGGCTCCCGGCATAGATGTTAACAAAGGCGATAAGAATGGCGAGACTGCTCTCCATGAGGCAGCATACAATGGGTACGCCGAGTGCGTAAGGAAGTTGCTGCAAGCACAGGGGATAGATGTCAACAAAGCGGACAAATATGGCGGTACTGCTCTCCAAGAGGCAGCCTTCATGGGGCACGCAGAGTGCGTAAGAGAGTTGCTGAAAGCACGGGGCATAGATGTTAACATGCAGTCGCAGAATGGAAAAACCGCTCTCAATTGGGCAGCCGCCTATGGGCGCGCAGAGTGCGTAAGAGAGTTGCTGAAAGCACGGGGCATAGATGTCAACAAAGCGGACCAATATGGCGATACTGCTCTCCAAGAGGCAGCATCCAATGGACACGAAGAGTGTGTAAGGGAGTTGCTGCAAGCACGGGAATAGAGGTGAATATCAAGAACCACGAACACCATTACCCAGCCATGTCTGCGTATAACAACAATCATATTGAGTGCTGCAATATGATTACGGAGAAGGGGGGATTATTGTTTGATATTGCTCGCTACAGTGAGTAAGCCCTGACGATAATTGCAAGCTGTCTGGTAAGCTGGTATGGCGTGCGATAAATAACCAGACGCACCCTCAGCACATCTTCTTTAAATAGAATCTCAACGCATGAAGCCCGGAACCAACTTTATCTCACAGCAGGAAGCAACCTATAGTTTACGGCAGTTGAATGTGGTTGCCAGTACGGGGGCGTTGCTCGAAGCAGCCCAGAAGGGTGATGCGGAGCTACTGCGCCTGCTCATAGCCGCCGGGGTGGATGCCAATGAGACCGATGCCTACGGCCGTACGCCCCTGCACAAGGCAACGGGGAACTCGGTTAAAACTCGAAACTAATCAACAAATTGGAATTTGGCGAGCCAAAGGCGAGCGGAATTTTAAGCCCGTGAAACGGGCGCAAGATGGTAGGCAGGGGTAAGCCCGCGAAGCGGGCGCAGCCCCTGTATCATGCAAAAAACGAACTGGAGCCCGCGAAGCGGGTGAAAGATCAGAGGCAATGAGTTACAGCAACCGATCTTTCACCCACTTCGTGGGCTCTGAATGTATTTTTATATTCTGCCAGGGGCTGCGCCCGCTTTGCGGGCTTACCCCTGGCTAAGGTCTTTCACCCGCTCCGCGGGCTCAAAATTCCTCGGGCTTTCAGCCCGACAAACATCAATTCAGTGACTTTTTAGAGTTCCCATTTGCCGGATGCTGTGCTGGTCGTGGTTGGTGTAGATGGCTTGAACCCGGGAATATCGTTTCCCTCTGCCTGCGGAAGATTCAGCGGCGTTTGCCTGGTACCCGATATCCGGGCGTGGCCCGGATGCAGGGAAAGGAAACCGGGAGAGGCCACACACTTGCCCCTCCCGGTCACCTTTCTCTCTATGGTTTGTGTCTTCTGTCGTTAGCCTATAGCGGGTCACTCGGCCCAGGTCCAGGAAATCTTCTTTTCTACTGTGGGGGCGATGGCGGCACCCACAGGGCAGCCTTTCACCGAAGCTTCCAGCACGGCGCGCTCGGCGGAGGTGGTGGGGTGCGGCACGGTGATGTGGAAATTCAACGCTGTGATGCCGTTCTTGCCTTCTTCATACCCGGCTTCTATGGAAATGCCGCTTGTATTCAGCTCACGGCGGGCCCCCATGAAGGCCATCATGCTCGCCATGCACGAGGCCACAGCCGCAGCCAGCAGCTGCGCAGGCGAGGGCTGCTCGCCCCGGCCACCCAGCGCGGAGCCTACATCGGTGGTGAATTTGGCGTCCCCCTGCGGGAAATTCGTGACGCAGCGCATGCTCCCTTCGTGTACTGTGGTGGATGTGTAATTGCTCATGATTCGTGTCCTTTCTATCTTGTTGCTTGGAATGCTTCTAAATTACCATATGGAAGGGGCTTTGTCAACAATAATTTCCACTAATTAGGCAGGAATTGTATAAATATTGAAATTCATGTCAAAAAGGCGTCTTGGAGTAAAATACGACTTGACAATAAAGAAAAGCGTAGTAAAATCTCGCCGCGCTGCGACGGTAACGCAGCCTCAAAGACTATGAAAGCAGACATTCATCCTAAGTACAATCCTGTTGTGTTCGTGGACATCACCACGGGTCGCCGTTTCATCACCCGCTCCACTGCCACTTCCGCCAAGAAGGAAGAGATTGATGGTGTTGAGCACTATGTGATTTCCTGCGGTATCACCTCTGACTCCCACCCCTTCTTCACGGGTAAGAACCAGTTCGTGGACACCGAGGGTCGTATCGACAAGTTCCAGAAGCGCTTCGGTGCTGTGCGTCGTGCCAAGAAGCCGACCCTGGGCTGAAGAATCTGCCCGTAATTTTTCCTTTCTATTGGTTTGGAAACCCTGGAGCCGCGAGGCTCCGGGGTTTTCTGTCGGTATGAAGAGAATCGGGGAGCAGGAATAGAGTGAAATCTGGCCGGACGCCGGCCTGCGGAATAAGCCAGATTTACGGCACACGTGTCCCAAAGTTTGAGTGCTAATCTCGATAAATGGGAATTTAACAGAATTGACAATTGACGAGTGACTATTGACAATTGAAGAAATTCCGCGGGCCTCCGGCCCGCCATTTTAAACGGCTGCGGCCGAGCCGCAGGGAACTTTCAAATTGTACTTTGTCCTTTGTACATTGTACTTACAAATTCCCATTTGTCGATCAGATAGGGGCTTCTTTCAAAATGTTGCTGATGTTTCTATTGCTTACCAAATCTTTGGGATACGCGAATGCGGCCAGTTTAAAATATAAAACAAACTCTGTACATCGCATTCAAAATGTGATACGCTCCGGCTGGAAACTTATGAAACTCTCCCATGTTATTATAAGCGCAGCATTATGTTTATCTATTACAGCCTGTCAGACCCCGCTTTATAAGGCGGTAGAGTCCAATAATGTAACGGCTGTCAAACGAGAATTGGCCAAGGGAGCAGATCCGGATGATAAACCCTCGGGTGCTCATTGGATTTGGAGGGGGCCGCTTTTGCCCATTGTTGCAACGCTGGATCTTGCTGAGTTGGCGCTTGTATATGGTACGGGCGGGTTAGGCGCTATACCATTGTGCATCATATATTTTCCATTTTGTTGGCCATGTTATAGTGTGGCCGAAACTGTGGTAGACTTCTCGTTGACAGAGGGCGTGTATGGAGCGTATAATACGAGTGCTACAGAGATAGTGCACTCGCCTGAGGTGGCCTACGCCATGGCTTTTTCACCTAAGATGAACAGATCTGCCGCAGCAGTGAATGTGTACAGATTGGCTATGGAATATGCTCTGGAGCGAGACGAAAATGAGACAGTGCAGCGCTTATTGAGCATGGGGGCTAAAGCGGGAACAGAGCATTTGAGCACAGCTATAAGCAGAGGTAATTGGGCGGGTGTAGATTTGTTTTTAAGCAAGGGGATAAAGCCGGAACAAGAGCATTTGAGTGAGGCTCTAAAGAAAAACAATACGACCTACGCAGATAAGTTTATCAGCATGGGGATAAAGCCTGATGGCCGTGATTTATGTATCGTATTGGCAAATAAAAATTACGCATATGCCAAAAAACTGATGAGTATGGGGGTCGCGCCGAGTAGTGACATGCTCATACAGGCCATCAAGACAGGAGACGCAACCGCCGCACGCATGCTGATAGATGCAGGCTTGAGCTTAAATGCGCCACTTTATCAGAATAGTTACCAGTTTATTGCAGCGGAAGCCGGTCATTTGGATTTGTATATAAAACTGGGGGGTATCATGGTATCGCAACCGGAAGCACCACCCATTGACTGCCCAAGCTGCGGTGGCGACGGTATTTCCGGCTGGAGTACGGCAAGGTGCGGCGCTTGCGGCGGAGGCGGGACACTTAGCAGCAGCTATACTAAAAGTAATTGGTATGCAGGTTGTGATCCCAATGACCCGAACACGAGAGGGTATAGCACCGTCACAAGTGAAAGTACTTGTCGTTCGTGCGGTGGAAGCGGACGTGTTGAGGTTCGTATACCATGCAAAAAATGCGAAGGCAAAGGCAAGGTTTCCCGGTATCAGATACTGTGATTCGGCAGGGCAAATACATTAGCGCAAACGTGTATATTCCAAATGCGTTTACCCTGTGAGATTCAGCCATTTACTTGATATGGTGTTGGAGGCTGTTGAGGTAGGCTTGGATGGCCTCTGCCGGAGTAATATGTGTTTGGATAGAGCGCTTATCCGGCGGGGTCGGGGTGTGTAAGGGAGTGTTTTGCTTTGGTAGCTCCGCAGGAGCAGGGGTGACAGCCGCCTGCTGTACAGCTGCGGGGGGGGGTAAGATTGGAAAGTGCAGCGCGGGTTGGCCATGGGGAATTTTCTGTCGGGAAGGGTTTGGGGGCGGGCTGTGGTAGGGTAGTAAGTTTGTATTTGCTGTTGGCAATGCCGAAAGACCACTTGTTGATGTGCCTTTTGTCTTCGGATTCTTGGTATCGGCGGGAGCGACTTTGCAACCTGAAATCCGATAGATTTTGATTACCGATGCATAACTTGCTTTCCACATCGTAATCGATAATATTTCTGAGACCCGTCATCCGGGAAAGATTTCTCAGGATTTTGTTGTGCTTATCGTCTTCATCAAACTCATTGTAAGAGCTGTGTTTTTTTAAGGTGTGAACATGAAGAACATTTTTGGTAAAAGAGAGATAATCAAAATCATAATTGGAATCGTTCTTATTCCAGATGAGCAGGTTGTAAACTTTGTTGTGGTGGGGGGAGAAGAATAATTTGCAGAGGATTATTTTGTTCTGATAAAATTGGAAAGAGATGCCCTCGTCATAATCGGGGAGCAGGAGTAGAGTGAAATCTGGCCGGATGCCGGCTTGCGGAATGAGTCAGATTTACGGCACACGTGTCCCAAAGTTTGAGTGTTAATCTCGATAAATGGGAATTTAACAGAATTGACAATTGACGAGTGACTATTGACAATTGAAGAAATTCCGCGGGCCTCCGGCCCGCCATTTTAAACGGCTGCGGCCGAGCCGCAGGGAACTTTCAAATTGTCCTTTGTACATTGTACTTACAAATTCCCATTTGTCGATCAGATAGGGGCTTCTTTCAAAATGTTGCTGATGTTTCTATTGCTTACCAAATCTTTGGGACACGCGTGGGATTTACGGCATGAGGCGTGATTAAGCTTGAAGAAATGGGGAAAATGTGGCAAATTAAGGCGCATAGAAAATCGCACATTATACCATGTCTGATTGTACCATGAAGAGCATTGAGGGTGGTGTGACCGCCGCCAGGGGGTATGTGGCCAATGCATTGAGCTGCGGCATCAAGAAGCCTGAAGCCACGCGCCTTGACCTGGCGCTTGTGTATTCGGAGCTGCCTGCCACTTCCTCCGGCACTTTTACGACAAACCGGGTGCGCGCCGCTTGTGTGCGCGTGAGTGAGCACCACCTGAACCGTGGCAATATCCGCGCCATCGTGGCCAACAGCGGCAATGCCAATGCCTGCACCGGTGTGCGCGGCGTGGAAGACGCTCGCACGGAATGCCGCGTGGTGGCGGAGCATCTGGGGCTGAACCCGAGCGAGGTGGCCGTATGCTCCACCGGCGTTATCGGCCTGCCCATGCCCATGATGCGCATTACGCCGCGTCTGCCGGAGCTCTGCTCCAATCTTTCTGCCGCCAACGGTCACAATGTGGCCTCTGCCATCATCACCAGCGACACGCGTGAGAAGGAAGTGGCCGTGGAAATCACCATCGGCGGCAAGCCGGTGCGCATCGGTTCCTGCTGCAAGGGCGCCGGCATGATTTCCCCCTGCATGGCTACGATGATCTGCCTTATCTGCACCGATGCCGGCGTGGCTCGCGAAGATCTGGATGCCATCACCCGCAGCGGGGTGGAGCATTCCTTCAACCGCATCACGATTGACGGCGACATGAGCACCAACGATACCACGCTGGTGATGGCCAACGGCGCATCCGGCGTGCAGCTGGCTCCCGGTGCCGAAGGCTGGGAGGAGTTCGTGGCTGCTCTCCACTATGTGATGCTGGAGCAGGCCAAGCGCATTGTGCAGGACGGCGAGCGCGTGACCAAGTTTGTGACCGTGCGGGTGGAGGGTGCCCCCACTCAGGAGGAGGCTAAGAAAGTGGCCGAAGGTGTGGCCAAGTCCAACCTGGTGAAGAGCTCCTGGAACGGTGGCGACCCGAACTGGGGCCGCATCATTCATGCTGTGGGCTATTCCGGCTCCCGCGTGGTGGAGGAGAAGATTGATATTGATATCGCCGGTCTGCCTGCCTGCCGCGGCGGCGAACAGACGGATACCCCCAGCGATGACCTGCGCGAACTGGTGCAGGCCCGCGAGTTCGAAATTCGTATCAACTTGAACCTGGGCAGCGAAGATTACGTGGTTTACACTACCGATCTTTCTCCCGAGTATGTGGATTTCAACCGCTCTGAATACGCCTACTGGAACCAGGCCAAGCGCGATGGCCTGACCCGCTGATTATTATCATGTACCGTTTGTTCATACTTCTGAGTTCGCTGGCAGCATTCCTCCTGTTCTCCCCTCAGGGATGGGCAGACGATGATACAGCCCCTATTTCCAACAGGAAAAAGGCAAAGAAGAAACAGAACACGGAACGTAATGTGCGCAAGGCCGCCAGCAACAAGCGCAAGGCCTTGCGCGAAATGGGCGTGAAGAACGTTCGTGTTAAAGCGCCTGGCGACTGGCCTCGCAAAGTGGCAGTTCCCGAGGATACCGAGCTGCAGGAACAGCCCTTGCCGCCCGGCAAAACCGGACACATGTATGCGTCTAATAACTTCGTCTACTTCTCACCGGTGAAACTCGAACCGGGCGCGCGGAAGACGCTGGCCCGGCTCTGCGAATGCGCATTTGCCGCCAACAAAGCCATTTCCGAGGTGATTCCCGTTCCTCGTCCGTCCACCGACCGCGGTGACCGCAAGTTCATCGTCACACTGCACCCCACGATGGAAGCCTACTTCGCCGCCGGCGGTCCCAAGGACTCTGCCGGCGTGTTCCTGGGGGCGTACCGCAAAGGGGCTTATCCACTGAAGGAAACAGACATTGCCATGGATCAGGTGATGATTCCGTTCCCCTCGCTTGGTTTTAACAAATCCGGCGCCGTGCAGAGCGAGGATATCAATACGCACGCGCTGGTGCATGAGCTGACTCACCAGCAGTTCCTGCTCAACAGCCTTCCCATCTGGGCCAACGAAGGATGGGCCGAATATGTGGGCTATGTGCCGTATGTGGGCGAAGACCTGGATTTCGACCGAGGTTTCTCCATCATCCTGCACGAGGCTAAGAAGAAATCCGCGCACAATGCGCTGGATTTCGACTTTAAACTCCGGGATTTTCTGACCATGGACCAGCAGACCATGTATGGCTACATGTCCCGGGGCAAGGATACCTACCTGCTTTCTGCCATGATGATAACCTTCTTTGTACACCTCGACGGAAAACGGGGGCTGGAAGCAATGAAGGGATACCTTCAGGCTATGCTGGACGGCAAGAGTCACGATGACGCTGCCGCAATCCTCATCGAACCATACCGCACCGATGCCCGACTGGAGCAGGCCTTTATCCGGGCCTGGAAGGGCAAGAAGGTGAAGGTTTCATTCCCGAAGAAGTAAGGTGCCGGTTCAGCGCACCTCTGTGACCGGATGATGCTTCAGGCAGCGGATGAGGAGTGCCAGAATCTCCTCATCCAGCTTGTATTGCTGCAACAGCCCCCAGGCAGGCAGAAGCAGAGCAGGGGCCCAGATGATATACAGAGCAGCAGCCTGAATCCCCTGGCGGGTGAGCAGATTCGGGCTCATGCGAACGGCTACGCCTCCGCTTTCCTGCCATACCTGCAGCTTGAGCCCCACCTGCAGCCCCATGACCTGCATGAACTGGCCACCCTTGGTTAGGTTCAGTTCCCATACCTTGCCGGCCATGCTGCGTTCCTCTACGCTGAACCCGCGCATCCGCAGTGCTTTGACGAAGGCGGGTACTGCTTCGCTCAGATTGGGCATCTCTATTTCAATGAATTGGGTAGTATCGCTAAGTGCCATATTGTTTTGGGTTGGGTCGCCCACAGAATACACCATCCTGCCATTCATGACAAGGTTATTTTTTTGTTGATTTATAGCTGATAGTCAATGGAAAGGAGGTGGAAAGTGGCCGGCGTTACGGTTCGTCTTGGAGTATACTAAACTTATCCGGAAGCGCAAAGCGCCTGTGTATCAATTTGTTGTGCTATATGTCGGTCTGCGGGGGAGTAGGGTGGAACTGTAAACTTTGTTAGAATAGGGGGGATGATTCCAGGTCTCCGAGCATCCTGTTGTGCGTTGCTGCTAACTGTGACGTTCCCTGTAGGGGTGGGCAGTGGGCTTCTGCCGCACCCCATGCTGATAGAAACCAGGGAGGAAGGCAACCGTTCTAACAAATCCATGCGTGTCCCAAAGATTTGGGACACGTGGATTGACAATAGGGGACTTCTAATAAGTCACTAAATTGGAATCTGTCGGGATGTACAAAGGACAAATTACAAAGGACAATTTAGGAGTTCCGCTCGCCTTAGGCTCGCCATTTTAAACGGCTGCGGCAACTAGTCTCGGCGTAGCCCGCAGGGCGCCGATGAAACAATGTATGGAGGCTTGCTGCCGTTGGCGAAGTTTGTGATACCCCGAGCGCATTTTTTCTCTTTATCGTACTCAATGTGGGCAGATGACGGCTCTTACCCTTCAATCATTGGGCCACATGTGAAACAAATCCCTCTTGCTTTTCTTTTTTTATCTTTCACTGGGCAGGGAAATATGATAGCATGACCTGCATATGGCAGAGAATGATTTGAGTATCGGTGTGGACATGGGGGGTACCTCCATCAAGTTTGCCGTAGTGCGCGGAACAGAACTCATCGGCCGCGCGGAACCCGTGCGCACTCAGGATTTTGTGTCTCCGGATGCGATTTTTGCCGAAGTCGGCAAGCGTCTCAAAGAGCTTATTGCCCAGTTCCCGGATGTGAAAGCCGTAGGCATGGGCATTCCTGGTTTCGTGGACCATGACCGCGGCATTGCCGATTCTCTGACCAATGTGCCGGGCTGGTATGATGTGCCGGTGCGCGATATGCTGGAGGAGATGACCGGTCTGCCTGCAGCGGTAGATAATGACGCCAACTGCATGGCCTATGCAGAGTGGAAGCTCGGAGCCGGCAAGGGGCTGAATGATCTGGTGTGCCTCACGCTGGGCACGGGGGTGGGCTCCGGCATTGTGGCCAATGGCCAGATGCTGCGAGGCTCCCTGGGTGCGGCCGGTGAGCTCGGTCACCTGAGCATTGATTACCAGGGCCGCCTGGGCTATTACAAGAACCACGGTGCGCTGGAGAACTACATCGGCCATCCTCGCATCCAGGAAGATGCCGCTGCAGCTTATGCCGCCGCCGGGCAGGAGAAAGCGCTGGAAGACTGCGCACCCTATCCGCTGGAGCTTGCTGCCAAGGCGGGTGACCCCGTGGCCCTGGCCATGTGGGATGATATTGCCCGCAAGCTGGCCACGGGTCTGCTCAGCTGCCACTACATCCTGAACCCCGCAGCCTTCATCATCGGCGGTGGCGTGGCCAAGGCCGGTGACCTGCTCTTTGAGCCGCTGCACCGCTACCTGAAAGCGCAGACCTACGGCCCGCACTATGAGAAGCTGCGCATCCTGCCGGCGCAGTTCAGCAACGAGGCCGGCATCATCGGCGCCGCCAAAATGGCACTGGAGGAAGCAGAAGCCCGCGGAAAGGCATGAGCGCAGAGCCCGCAGGCAAAGGTGAATTAAGACTCTGCGCCCGCCTCGGATTAGAGGGGGCAGAGGCAGAGGCTCTGCTCGCAGCCATGCGGGCGGGGGTGTCATCCCGCGGGGCGGTGGTGCTCACGGCTCGCGCACCGCTGGATTATGTACCTCCGTTCCCCTGCGCAGAACTGGCGGCTCCCTGGCTCCCGCCGCGGGTCTACGTGCCGAAAGCAGGGGTGAAGCCCACTGCGCATGAGGACTATGCCCGCGGCCTGTACTATTCGCTCGATTTGTCTTCCTGTTGGGAGTCGGCCTGTCTGGCGGTGGTGCCTCCGCCGGCATCCTCGCTGGATATGTGCGCCGCACCCGGCGGCAAGACCATGCTCATGGCCGCGCGCTTCGGGGCAGAGAATCACACCGCCAATGAGGTACACCCCGGCCGTCGCGGCATTCTGCGCCAGAACCTGGAGCAATGCGGCATGCCCCAGGTTCGCGTGACTGGTAACCGCCCCGACCAGTGGGCCCGCAGCGGCGAGACCTTTGACCTCCTGCTGGTGGATGCTCCGTGCAGCGGTCAGTCGCTGCTCTGCAAGGGAATTAAGAACCCGGGCTGCCTGGGCTCCGGCATGGTGAATGGCAACGCCAAGCGGCAGAAGGGAATCATGCTCTCCGCCGTGCAGTGCGTGAACCCCGGTGGACACATCGTCTACACCACCTGCACCTACGACCCGGAAGAAAACGAGAAGGTCATGGCCTACATCCTGAAACGCGTGCCCGGCTGGGAAGCTGTGGAAGTGCCTCTGCTGGCGCCCTTCCGCTCCCGTCTGGCCGATTTTCCGGCCTACCGCCTGCTGCCTGCTCATGGCTTCGGGGCAGGGGGATTCTGCTGCCTTTTGCGGAAAATCTAAACAAAAGCTTCAACGAAATACGCCTGACTTATATCAAAACAAGAGTAGACACTATGAAATCGAAACTTTTCCTGATGATGGCAGCCCTGCTGCCCGCCGTATTCGCCGCTCCGCTTCCTGAAAAGGCTGAGCTCCTGGCTTCCAACACCGTCGTCGCCCAGTTCCTGGGTATGCAGGAGCGCCCCTGCTATTTCCGCACAGCCCTCTGCCCGGACCGCTGCGACCACGCTATGAAAGCCGCCCAGTTCCGCGTGCTCAGCAATGAAGCCTACGAGAAGCCCGGCAAGTATGGTGACGACAAGGCTGCCGCCGGCAATATGCTGGTGGTGGACGCCCGCGCCGATGTGCCCGGGCAGCCGGATGACATGCGCCAGAAGCTCGCTGAGCTCAAGACTGGCCAGATTGTCCGCATTACGCAGAAACATTACTACGCCGACCTTGGCGATGTGGTCATGCCGGTGCGCCCCATCACGCAGCTGGAAGTGCTCAACGGCGGTGCCTGCGAGGAGATACCCTCCGCCCCGCAGGACCCCGCCAACCACGACCACGAAGTCATGCCCTTGCCCCTCTGAAATAAAAAAGCCCGCCAACCGGCGGGCTTTTCTGGGCTGCCTCTGGCATGTCATGTGGTTAGGGGGGGGAGTCCCGCTGCTCGATTGATACAACAGATGTGTGAGTTGAGAATGATGTAATGCCCGGCTGTGCCGTCCGGAATTTGAGAGGCGCTCGTATTACCAGGAAACAGAGCTTTCTGTGTAGTGTTGGACACCACCGTCCTTAATGCGTACTATACTGGTTTCCATGCTGTTTTCTCCTTGGAGAACTCTAAAAAGTCACTAAATTTGAATTTGGCGAGCCGCAGGCGAGCGGAATTCTGAGCCCCGCCTACTGGCGGGGCGGTAAGCTCAATAGAGTTGACTATGGAAAGTGTCGCCCTGACGGGCTCAAAATTCCTCGGGCTTTCAGCCCGACAAATTCCAATTTGTTGATTAGTTTCGAGTTTTTAGAAGTCCCCTTTTGAGAAAATCTCAGGCGAGAAAGATTACTGCGGGAGCTGGCCATTGATAGCTGCATCAACAGCTGCCATGTTTCCTGTTGCCAGAGCAAGCAGAAGCAAAGTAGGCGCAGCGCAGACAAACGCCATAGTCAGGTTGATGGGAAGCAGGAATAATGCTAACCAGGCGCTGCCATAGTTTCCAGTAGTTATCTTGCCGGCGCAGTAGGGACAAACTTTCGCAGATGGAAGAATGTATTCTCCGCAATGTTGACAAGGGTATCTGCCGCCCTTGCCATTATTCTGACCGTACTGTTGTGCGTTTGAACGAGCCAAGTTGCCGCCATCGCACAAACCATGCCACACAAATGTGCCCAGATTTTTGATTGCTTTCCACAGGAATTTAAGAGTGTATAATAAAAAGAACAGCTTAAGAAGGAAAATTCCTGTTTTCTTTAACCAGTCTTTCCATGCTGCTGTCGAGGTGTTTGTTGTTTGGTTTTCCATAATATGTTGTTTTTTAGTTTGATGTTTTTTTTGCATAGAGGCGTGTTTCTGGGAATACATGCCTAAGTTCGCATGCGTTTTACGCCTCGGATTTAATTTTATCTCAAATCGCGAATATGTCAACAGCGAAATATCAAAAAGATAATTTACAGGGGTGGATTATTGTGCTATAGTACGTCTGCCGGAATGGCGCAAGTGAAAGAAAACCAGTAATCAGTTTTCATTATGTGTATGGAAGAGGAAAAATATTCTGTATCGCAAAACGAGTCGCGGGATGCGATGTGTGAGGTAAAGGTTGAGCTGCCGATGGATATGCTGGCGCGGCTGGCACAGCAGGCTGCAGCCGAGGGCGTGACCTTGGAGCAACTGGTGGCGCAGACTGTGCGCGAGCTGGTGGAATAAGTGTGTGCGGAATGCCTTGACATCGCGTGCGCCTGTGGTAAGATAACAGCGGTCTATGCAGGGCAAGGAACAGACGGAATTCAAAAGCGCGGTGAAGTCATGGCTGAAAAGCCATGGGCTCGATTACCGTTGGGTTGCCGAGCAATGCGGCGTATCGGAGATTACGGTGCGCAACTGGATGAGCCAGAAGAATATACCACCGCTGAAGCAGCAGTTGCTTGAGCGGGTGATGGTGCAGCTGCCGGCCGTACAGCAGGGGGGGACGGCGGCTGAGGTGCAGGGGATGAGCGTGAATGCTGCGTTTTCGCTCACAATTAAGCTTGCTCCGGAGTTATACAATCGCCTGGCGGAGCGAGCCATGGCCTCCGGCACTACGATGGAAGGCATGATAGCACAGGCTATTTCCCGCTTGCTGGAAGACGAGGCGCCTGCGCTGACGTCGCGGAAGGTGATACTGCCATCTAAATAAGTGATGACTGCATCTGCCAGCAAAGGTTCCTGTCTGCCCGCGCGCACATTACTGGGGCATTGCGAGATACGGCGGATTCTGGGGCAGGGCGGCGGTGGTATCAGCTACCTTGCCTATGATTCGCATTTGGAACGTGAGGTGGTCATCAAAGAACATTTCCCGCCTTCGCTCTGCTATCGCGCGCCGGGTACTGCGGAGGTACAGGCCATTCAGGCGGAGCCGTACAATCGCTCGTTGGCTGCGTTCTGCCGCGAGGCTCGTATTCTGGCCGGCCTGAATCACCCGGGCATTGTCAAGGTGCATGATATATTCCAGGCCGCCGGCACAGCTTACATGGTGATGGAGTATGTGGACGGTGCGCGGCTGACAGAGTGGCTGCCCGAGCATGCTGGTGAAGTGGAGCATGTCACTTCTGTTTTAGAGAATTTGTTGGAAGCGCTGAGCTATCTGCATGGCAACGAAGTGCTGCACCGGGATATCAAGCCGTCCAACATTATCATTCGCACAGGGAGCCAGCCTGTGCTCATCGATTTCGGCGCGGCCATGCTGGGCACTCCTCCTACCACTATTACGCTGGTCGGCACTCCTGGTTATGCAGCCCCGGAGCAATTCCAGCAGCATGGGAAAGTGGGCGCATGGTCGGATTTGTATGCGCTGGCGCATTCGTTTGCCAAGCATATTCCGGCGCAGAGCTTGCGGCGCTACCCGCGTAGCTTTGTTGAGGGCCTGAGAAAGGCGGCAGTGCAGGACTGGGAGCAGCGCACCGCGAGCGCCGCAGAGTGGAATGCGCAGTTGCAAAAGCGGCGCAGCCGCTGGTGGATTGGACTTGCCGGGCTGGTTTCCGGAGCCTTGCTTGCGATCGTTGGTTTAGTTCTGCTGAAGCCGCTTTCGTCATCGAATCCAGAGACAAGCAACGGGCCTGTTCAACATAGTGTGCAGGAAAAGGCAGGGGCTTCTGAACTCTCGCCTGAAGTAACGAATCGCTCGCAGAATGGCAGCCCCGAGGAAACAGGCGGGCAGCTGCAGGATTTGAAACGCATGCAGCGGGAACGGTTAGAGAAATTTGCAGAGCAGATGAACTCGATGTTGCCTGAGGAAAGCAGGAATCGAGGCTGGAAAATATTACCAGGGCAGGTGGATATACCCTAGCAGGCGCAGGAGCCACAAATCCAGCGCCACGAGAACCATAAGGTGCCAGAAGATGACCCCGCCCACACTCACCAGCTGGCGCGGTTTGTTGGCCGTGCTGCCGCGCCCCTGCACAACCTTGTCGATCTGCTGGGTGAAGATGATATCCTCGTTGGCTGAAAGTTCCTCTCTCATCGCGGTGGAAGCACTTTAGCACATTCCGGCCTCCCGTGCAATCCCTTTCTGGAGCATGTGGGCCACATGATGGCCTTGCTGCCGAAAATTCTAAATTTTTCGTGTTGCAAGTTTGCTTGTTGTGTGGTAATTTAGTGGCACCATGATTACAGGTACTACACATAAGAAGGCTGCTGAGTGGGTGGAGCAGATCCGCCAGCTCTGCAAACCCGATTCCGTCTACTGGTGCGACGGTTCCGAGGAAGAGAACACCAAGCTCTGCGACATGCTCGTGGAGAAAGGCACATACATCCGCCTGAACCCGGAGAAGCGCCCCGGCTGCTTCCTGGCTCGTTCTACTCCTTCTGACGTGGCCCGCGTAGAGGAACGCACATTCATCTGCTCTGAGAAGCAGGAGGACGCTGGTCCTACCAACAACTGGAAGTCCCCGGCTGAGATGCGCGCCATTCTCAACCCCTTCCTCGATGGTTCCATGAAGGGCCGTACCATGTACGTGATTCCTTTCTGCATGGGCCCGCTGGATTCCCCCCTGGCCAAGATCGGTATCGAAATCACCGACTCCGCCTACGTGGTGACCAACATGCGCATCATGACCATCATGGGCGAAAAGGTTCTCAAGCGCCTCGAGGACGAGGTGAACGGCGGCGGCAACCCCAAGCGTGACGGCTACGGCGACTTCGTGCCCTGCCTGCACACCGTGGGTGCTCCCCTCGAGCCCGGTCAGGAAGACGTGACCTGGCCCTGCAACAACGAAGAGAAGTACATCTGCCACTTCCCCGAGACCGGCGAGATCATCTCCTACGGTTCCGGTTACGGTGGTAACGCTCTGCTCGGCAAGAAGTGCCTTGCTCTGCGTATCGCTACCGGCATCGCCCGCAAGAACGGCTGGATGGCTGAGCACATGCTCATCCTCGGCATCACCGACCCCCAGGGCCGCAAGTCCTATGTGACCGGCGCATTCCCCTCCGCCTGCGGTAAGACCAACCTGGCCATGGTTGTGCCCCCGCCCGCACTGGCTGAGAAGGGCTGGAAGACCAGCATCATCGGCGACGACATCGCCTGGATCTGGCCCCACGAGGACGGCACCTTCCACGCCATCAACCCCGAGAACGGTTACTTCGGTGTGGCTCCCGGCACCTCCTACAAGTCCAACCCCATCGCCATGGACACCATCAAGGAGAACATCATCT
This sequence comes from Akkermansiaceae bacterium, assembly GCA_015062005.1. GTDB lineage: Bacteria > Verrucomicrobiota > Verrucomicrobiia > Verrucomicrobiales > Akkermansiaceae > Akkermansia. Next base: position 81,495 of record SUVL01000003.1, on the reverse strand, counting down.
TCACCAACGTGGGTCTGACCGATGACGGTGACGTGTGGTGGGAAGGTATGGACGGCGAGGCTCCTGCCCACGCCATCGACTGGCAGGGCAATGACTGGACTCCCGACTGCGGCCGCAAGTGCGCTCACCCGAACAGCCGCTTCACCGCTCCGGCTTCCCAGTGCCCCACGCTCGACCCCGAGTACTACAACCCCGAGGGTGTGTCCATCAGCGCATTCCTCTTCGGTGGCCGCCGCGCTACCACCATGCCGCTCGTATTCCAGTCCAAGGATTGGAACCACGGCGTGTACGTGGGTGCTACCATGGGCTCTGAGATGACCGCCGCTGCCTTCGGCCAGATTGGCCAGGTGCGTCGCGACCCGATGGCCATGAAGCCCTTCATTGGTTACAATGTGGGTGACTACTGGCAGCACTGGCTGGACATGGGCACCAAGACCTGCGCTTGCAAGCTGCCCAAGATCTTCAACGTGAACTGGTTCCGCAAGGACGCCGAGGGCAACTTCGTGTGGCCCGGCTTCGGCGACAACATGCGCGTGCTCGACTGGGTGCTTCGCCGCTGCCGCGGTGAGGTGGACGGCGTGGAGACTGTGCTTGGTATCTCCCCCGCCTTCGAGGAACTTGACACCGATGGTCTCAAGGGCTACGACAAGGCTGCATTCGAGACGAACATGACCATCTCCGCTTCCGAGTGGAAGGCTGAGCTCGAGTCTCAGACTGAGCTGTTCGCCATGGTTGGTGACAAGCTGCCTGCCGAGCTCGAGGCTCAGCGCCAGGCTATGCTCGCTAAGTTCAACTAAAGCGAACGCCAGCTGAAAATCCTCATTCTTTCCGCCGCTTCTCCCCGCGAGAAGCGGCGGAAATTGTTTTCATGATGCGGTGCTGACCCTTGAGCAGGGGATCCATCCCTTGTTTGCAAAATCTGCCCTTGTGCTTTATTTTAGTGGCGCAGGTAGTGAAGAAGGCACTCGAGGTCGCGGAACCCTTGCTGGCTGGTCTCAATGGTGAGTGAGAAGCACCCTTCGGGGAAGAAGACCCCGCCCGCCCTCGGAATGTGAATGCCGCACTGCCGCAGAACTTTCACGACATTGTCGCTGCTTATTACCTGCGTGTCGTATCTCCGCCGCTTCTTCCTGTCCTTCTCGTATTTCCAGAGTGCATTGCCTGCTTTGAAGGCTTTTCTGGCCGGGCCCGCCGCTTCGTACTGGCGGCTTTCAAGCCTGTTCGGCACGATGACAAGCTTGCTGCCCTTCACGAAGTAGTGACCCCGGCAGGCATCGCAGACGGCAATGAGGGCATCGAGCACCGTGGCATAGCTGAAATCCAGTTCTTGCTCCAGGGTTATCAAGTCGGCATCGCCACCCTGTACGATGATGCGCACCGGTTTCTTGACCTGCCCGGTGCGCAAGTGCAGGCCGAGGTATTGCACCAGCTCCTTCAGGGGAGTGCCTGCTTTAAACTTTGTAGGCACCGCGCGGTGGTGGGCAAGCTGGCAATCAAACTGGAAGCGTTTGTCCCGGGTGTTGACCGCCCCCCAGTTGGCGGCTTCGGGTAAGCGCAGCCAGTCAAAGTACATATCATTCAGCATCTGGTTCGTTTCATACAGATTGAAGGCATTTCCCTTCATGCTGAGCCGGAAACGCTCAAAATCATAGGTTAACACAGCCCGTCCACGTGCCTTCGAGGCTTTGATTGCCGGTTTGATGCTCAGACTTGCTTCCGGTATGCGGCTCTTTTTCTTGCTTTTCGTAAAGAACATGTCCACAACGGGCTGGGGATAGGTCCTGTCCTGGGTGATTTCATCTGTACTGGCCTGGTGTACATAGACTTTGTCGCCTACCACCTGGTAGGCGCAGCCTGCGGCGTGGCAGAGCTGCGTAAGAACCTCAGCCGCCACGCCTCCGGGAATCGATACGCGGTCAGTGAATACGGCGCTCCCCAGGTCCTTTTCGAAATCATTGGTCGATGCTTCCTTCTCAAGCTTGAATCGCGCACTATTTTCCTTGAATATCCTCTCCACTTTGTTCAGCTGGCTGTTCAAGGTGGAATCCGGCTCCATCGCCATGGCTGGCAGGCGGACTTTCAGGAGCGTTTCAATCATTTGCAGTTTTTCCCGGGAGTCATCATCCTTGCCGCTTGCGCAGATGACCGCAAAGGCAGAAAGCGCAAGCGTTGATACACTTTTCAGAAGACGTTGTAATCCGTTCATGAGAAGAGAGATAATTGATGGTGTCGTTTTGCCATGTAACCGAAAACAGTATTCGGATTTTAGCCCGCAAAGTAAAGGAAAAAATAGAACAATTTGAAGGATTAAGCAGTAAGGCAGAACGCCTCGGTGAGCATCCGCGTTCTCATAGGTCGCACACGTATCCCAAAGATTTGGGATACGTGGATTTACAATTGGGAACTCTAAAAAAACACTTAATTGGAATTTGCGAGCCGCAGGCGAGCGGAAATTTGAGCCCGCAGGGCGGCATAATCATAGCCCAGCGTGGAGCCGCAACGCGGCGGAACGCTGGGTTTGGAATAAAAAATAACCGGAACCCCGACCAACGTGGAGGGGTGGCAGGGAAGCGCAGCTAAAACACTAAGCCGAAGCTTCTGCCACCCACTCCGCTACGCTCCGGGGTTCTGATATGTTTTTCATTTTACCCAGCGTTCCGCCGCGTTGCGGCTCCACGCTGGGCTATTATTGTGTCGCCCTCTCCGAGGGCTCAGAATTCCCTGGGCTTTCAGCCCGACAAATTCCAATTTGTTGATTCGTTGCGAGTTTTTAGAAGTCCCCAATTGACAATTTACGATTGACAAATCGAAAGTTAGCGACTTACGCCGATAGAGCCACAAATGCATGCTTACTGCCGATGGTGAGGCGGGAGATACCCTACTACGAATTTTCTCACAGAACACTATGCCCTTATATCGTTCAGGGCTATTATCCCATAATCTTTGGGACACATGTGCATAGGTCATACTCTCTGCTTTTTGTCTTGACTCCAAATGGTGCGTACCTCATACTGACCGCAGGTGTACACAGGAAGTATGTTACATGCAAAAGCCTGAGAACAGCTCACCGCCGCTTCAGGTGCTCACTGGCACCTGTGTGGGCGTGTCGGACGGTGATTCCTTGCTTCTGGAGTTGCCGGGCGGCGAGCGTGTGCGCGTGCGTCTCTTCGGTATTGATGCTCCGGAGAAAGACCAGCCTTTTGCCCGGGAAGCCCGCAAGAAACTCGGCTACCTGGTCTATGATAAGTCCATCCGCGTGGAAGTGCAGGATATCGACCAGTACGGGCGTTACGTGGGCAAGGTCTACGCCGGTGCCCGCTATGTGAACCGCTTCATGCTCAAGGAAGGTCTGGCCTGGCTCTACCGCCACTACGCCGCAGGAGATGAGTTGCTGGCTGCTGCCGAAGCCCGCGCCCGCGCCGCTAAGCGCGGTATCTGGGCCGCCGCCTCACCGCTCCGCCCCCGCAACTTCCGCAGTGAGAGAAGGATGACGTGTCATAATGATGAATAGCCTATTCCATAGCGAAGTCTTCATGGGGTTCGTAAGTCATTGATGAGCTGTTGAGCTCGTAGAATGTAGAAGCGAGGGTGGAGCAGGGTGCCGGTGGCGGCAATCCTGGAGAAGATTGGGGGTGCTTTTCCGGGCTCTGAGGGTCAGTTGCGGTGGTGGTAGGGAGCGCCGCCCCATTTGCTGGCGGGGATGGCCTCGATATCGCTCATTTCGTAGCCTCCGTAGGGGTTGCGGTTGAAACGTTTGCAGGAGGTGAGCAGGAGGAGGGTGGCGCAGAGGGTGAGGGAAAGGCGCTTCATGAGTGGGGGAATGATTCCACGAGCTTTTTACCCGTGGTGGTGGGAATGATGAAGAGACCGTAGCGGGCTCGGGTGCAGGCTGTGTAGAGTTCCTTTATATCAAATCCACGGCTTTCACCGAGGCCGATGACATCGGTGACGATGACGTAGGCGGCTTCCTGGCCTTTGAATGATTTGACAGTGGAGGCGAAGATGAGGGGGGCTTCCGGGTGGCGGCAGCTCTCCCGGCGAGCGGCAGCGGCGGCAGGCGATTCATCGGGTGGGGCGGTTGCCAGCCCGGGCACCAGGTTGAGGCAACAGCGGGGGTGGCTGGTGCGCCAGGGGGAGAGGACCACGATGTCGCAGGGATGCACCTGGGTATCGTCCAGGAGCAGTTGGTTGATGATGCGGGTTACTTCTGCGGCCCGGGATTCGGGGGTATCAGCTGCTGGGGAGATGTGGACACCGGCACCGCTCAAGGGCAGGATGCCCGGAGCCTGGGTTGGTTGTGGAAGCATGGAATGGCTGAAGTCGGCAATCTGGTGGGCATTGCGCAGGTTGCGGTTCAGCCGCAGCCGGGTGGGTAGCTCCGGGAGCTGGCTGTAGCGGTCGTATAAGTCCTGGTGCTCATCGGCAAAGATATAGAAGCGCCCATCGGGGGCCAGGAGCGACTGAATCAGTTGCCACCAGGAGCTGCGGAAATCCTGGGCTTCATCGACGAAGATAGCATCGTAGTGCGGAAGCTCAGGCTGGAGGGTGGAGATGTGGCTGATAGCATCTTCCGGCAGGCGGTCACCTGTGCCTGTGTAGTTCACCAGGTGGTTGAGCTGGCGGGGTTCCAGGATGTGGTGTATGCAGAAGTCGTGAAAGGTGCTGACCAGCAGCGCGTCCTTCTGTTCTGCCAGCAAGGGGTGGCGGGTGAGCTCTGCCGCCATGGCGTGGTTGAAGCAGAGCATGAGCACGTGGTGCTGCCCGTCGCGAGGTGCAGCAGCTGCCTGGCGGGCGGCTTCTGCGCAGGCCATCACGGTTTTGCCGCTGCCGGCGCAGCCTTCCACGCGGATGCCGCCTGTGGATTCCTGCAGTGCGGGCAGGAGCTCCAGCAGGTGGGCGGCAGCCATGTCCATTTCCAGCAGGTAGTTGGTCACACTCAGGCGGAAGAGTACGCTGGGCAAAAGTGCTTCTTTTATCCGCTGCACGCGGCGGGGCGACATGCGCTCCGCCTGGTTCAGGACAAACAGGGATTCGATGCGCTGCTGCAGCTGCGAGAGGGAGCCTTCCCCGCAGAGGTAAAGGGAGTCGAAGGGGAGGTTGCCGCAGTTTTCACCAAGCGGGGTTGCCTGGGTGAGGATGGCCATGTGGCGGTGCTCCGGCCAGCGCTGGGGCGCGGCGGGCAGGCAACCGCAGCGGGCTAGACTGCGCATGATTTTCTGCAGGGCTATGTTGGCTTGCTCCAGCGGGGACTGGGCGTGGGGCCGCCATTCCTCTTCCTCGTGCCGGCGGCTCTGCCACCTGCCATCCTGGATGCGCACCTGCGGCCAGTCCTTCACTTCGAGGACCACCAGCCCGCGCTCCGGCACCAGCACCACGAAGTCCGCCTCATAGTGTACGTAGCGGTTATCCTCCCTGTAATCTTCCTTGCAGCTGTGGAAAATGACCCAGTCCGGCGGCAGGTTGACCATGGCCTCATACACCAGGCGCTCGCCTCGCTGCATATTCTGCACTGGGATTCGGGAGTGAAGCTGCGCCATGGACTGGTGGAATCAGGCTTGCTTTTTCTTGCGGGGTGAGCGCTTGCGTGATGCGGCGGGTGTGTTGCTGCCCTTCTTTTTCCGGCTGCCTGCAGATTTGCGGGAACCCGCTGCCGGCGCAGGGGCTTTGCGTTCCTTCAGTGCCAGCCAGAGCAGCAGGCAGGCAATGCCGCTGCCCAGCAGCATGCAGTTACTGCCCCATATGAATTTCCACTTGTAGATGTGGGCCCGGCTGGGATCCAGCTCCGGGGTGATGACTTCCAGCTGCTGGCCCACGGTGTAGTCAGTGTCATCGGCGTCGGTCATCATGCGGTCGATGACCATGCCGCCCGGCACGGTGTAGCGCACAATGGCCTGGTATGAAGTGGAGCCGCCCAGGGCCAGGTTGCCGTGGCTCAGGGCTTCGCTGGTGGATTCAAATGGCTTCTGGAGCACATCGGTCACCGTGGCGCTGACGACCACGGATTCATGCACGTACATGGCGGTGCGCAGGAGCTTGTAAAGGGCCAGGCAGGTGAGCAGAATACCCAGCACCAGGAACAATCTGTTGGCGCGTGGGCCGACCAGTCGTTTGATAAAGGTTTTTACCATAGATATCAGTTCACAGCAACTCGGTGTTCAAAGGATTCCACACGCCCACGCGCGGTGCAGCCGTGGGCCCATTGCAGCACCACGGCAGTATCCGGCATGGCGGCAGCTGCACGGGCTGAAAGTTCGCGATGACGCGGGCGGGCCAATGTGGTCTGCGGCAGACTGGCCAGCAGGGTTCGGGCATCATCTGTGCTGAGGCGGAAAATCTCATCGGCCCGCGGCATGGCTTCCAGTGCTGGTTCATCGGCATCCAGACAGCGGATGCCCACGCCGTAGCGGGCTGCCAGGCTGGTGAGCTCTTCCTCATTGGCCGCACCGGGCAGCAGAAGAAGCTCGCATTCCTGTGCCCACTGGCCACAGGCCAGCGTGCGGAAAAAGGCCTGGCGGCAGCTCTCCTCATCCTCGGCAAAGCCCACGCAAATGGCGCGGAAGGAGAGTTCCTCCTGCTCACCTTCCATGATGTAGGCCCCTTCGGCATCCCAGGCGCCGGAGGGCCACTGCACGGCTACCAGGTCGGGGTGCCCCCAGCTTTCCTCTTCATCTACCGGGTAGACGAATACGCCTTGCCCGGCTGTGTCGTACAGGCGCACCGCCAGTGCCATGGCGCGGTGCAGCATGGTATCGCCCACGGCGCTGCCGCCAAAGACGGTCTGCAGGCTGGGGGCGTCTTCATCACTGCGCAGGTAGTAGCCCTGGCCATTTTCCACACGAGCCAGACAGGAGGCGGCATCCAGCACCATGAACGAGAACTGGGAGCGCAGGGAGTGGTCAGAATACGCATCGCCCAGCACGGCGCGCACCCGGGCAATCAATTCCTTGCCCTTGATGGCGTTTTCTGCTTTCTCCGGCAGGATTGTCGGCAGAATTTTATTCAATTTTTCGCGCAGGGCCATGTCGAAGGATTAAGGATTAGGGATTAAGGATTAAGGATTAAGGATTAGGGATTAGGGATTAGGGATTAAGGATTAATTTGTTTGAGACGCCGAGAGATTGTAATGGAGGATGCTGTCATGATAGAGGTAAGTTGCTTCGATTCATCGAGTAATGATGCCAGCGCTTTGGCTGACACAATATTGGCCTCTTGCAGATATTCCAACCACAGGGTGCTTTCATCTGCCTCTTCTTGGCAAATTTTGATTTTGTTGAGAAGATCACGGTCACTCTTTGCGAGACATGCTGCACGATAATTGGCTGCTACTGATGTGGCGCAGCGGAGCAACTGTTTCCCTATAACTTGTGCGTCTGTCCGGGGTGGGAGACTCTGCCATAAACGAATTGCGCGGAACCCAAACGCTTTTGTGCGGGACTTGAGTTCATCGTACCTTTCATTTGTATACTCGGCCATATATTCAAAATATTAATCCTTAATCCCTTATCCTTAATCCTTACTTTCTCAGCTGCACTCCGGCAAGTTTGAGGTTTGGGTCGACGGGGGTGTCGAGCGGGGAAAAATCACCGGCTTTAGCGCGGAGCAAGCCGGCAAAGGCTATCATGGCGGCGTTGTCGGTGGTCAGGCTGTTGGGCGGCAGGATGAGCTCGATGCGGCGGCGTTCGCACATTTCCTGCAGCTGGGCGCGCAGCCCGCGGTTGCAGGAAACACCGCCGGAAACAGCCAGCACCTTGTGGCGGCTCTTGCGCAGGGCTTTCATGGCCTTGTGCAGCAGCACATCGATGATGGCCTGGCGCACCCCGGCGCAGAGGTCGCACATGGTCTGCTCGTCCAGGTCGTGCGGGTTACCGCTTTCCACCAGTTTGGGCAGGGTGTAGAGCACGGCGGTCTTGAGGCCGGAGAAGGAGAAATCCAGGTGGTCTTCATGCATCATGGGCCGGGGGAGCTTGAAGCGCTCCGGGTCGCCCTTTTCGGCCAGCTTGTCAATCTCCGGACCGCCGGGATAGGGCAGATCCAGCATCTTGGCCACTTTGTCGAACGCCTCGCCGGCAGCATCATCGCGGGAGCGTCCCAGCAGCGTGTAATCGCCAGGCCCCTTCACATCAATGAGCAGGCTGTGCCCACCACTTACGACAAGACCGAGGTGGGGTACCAGACCGGCGGGGTGGGTGATGAAGGGGGAGAGCATGTGCCCCTCCAGGTGGTTCACTGCCACAAAGGGCTTGCGGGCGGCCAGGGCCAGTGCCTTGGCAGCGGTGTTGCCCACCAGCAGGGCGGCCACCAGTCCTGGACCGGCCGTGCTGGCAAATACATCCACCTCGTGGATGCTGCGCCCGGCTTTTTCCAGAGCCTCCTGGAGGACGGCGGGCAGGTTGGCAGAGTGGTTGCGGGAGGCGAGCTCGGGAATCACGCCGCCATACATGCGGTGCAGGGGAATCTGGGTGGAGATGACCGAGCTGAGCAGCTGCGGCTGCCCGCTGCCGGTGTCCTCGATGAGGGCCACGGCGGTCTCGTCACAACTCGATTCGATTCCCAGTACCAGCATAGTTTAGTTCTTGCAGGCCTTGCGGCGTTTGATTTTCGGTTCAGCCTTGCCCAGCACCACATCCTCGGTGATGGTGACGGTCTCGATGCTCTTGTCGCTGGGTACCTTGTACATGACATCGAGCATGAGGTTTTCGAAGATACCGCGGAGGGCGCGGGCGCCGGTGCCGCGCTCGATGGCTTGTTTTGCCATGGCACGCAGGGCGTCCTCTTCCACTTTGAGCTTGGCGTTGTTCATGGCCATGAGCTTGGTGTACTGCTTCACGAGGGCATTCTTCGGCTCGGTGAGCAGGTGCATGAGCTGGTCTTCCGTGAGCGTGGTGAGCGGGGTGAAGATGGGCAGGCGGCCCATGAGTTCGGGAATCATGCCGAACATGAAGAAATCCTCCGGCATGGCCTTGGAAAGAATCTCCTCCTCGGTGTATTCCTTGGCATCGCGGTCTTCCTCCACGGCGGCAAAGCCCATGGCCGAGGAGCCGAGACGCTTGCGGATGATGCCTTCCAGCCCCACGAAAGCGCCGCCGCAGATGAAGAGGATATTCTCCGTGTTCACGCGGATGTACTGCTCATTCGGGTGTTTGCGGCCACCCTTGGGGGGGATGTTGCACTCCGTGCCTTCCACAATCTTGAGCAGGGCCTGCTGCACACCTTCGCCGGAGACATCGCGGGTGATGCTCACATTCTGGGTCTTGCGGCCAATCTTGTCAATTTCGTCCACGTAGATGATACCGCGCTCCGCCTTGGCTACGTTCATATCGGCAGCCTGCAGGAGGCGCAGCACAATGTTCTCCACATCCTCGCCCACGTAGCCGGCCTCCGTCAGCGTCGTGGCGTCCACAATGCAGAAGGGAACATCCAGAATGCGGGCCAGGGTCTTGGCCAGCAGGGTTTTGCCGCTACCGGTGGAGCCGGCCATGAGGATGTTGCTCTTTTCGATTTCCACGCCGTCATCCGTCTTGGGCTGGCGGAGGCGCAGGTAGTGGTTGTACACTGCCACGCAGAGGGTGCGCTTGGCGCGCTCCTGGCCGATGACGTAGGCATCCAGCATCTTGTGCATCTGCTCCGGGGTGGGCAGCTCATCCTGCTGGCGGGTCTGTACTTCCAGCACCGGGGAGTCGTCTGCCTTTTCCTGCGGGAGAATTTCGGGGTGGGTGCCCTTGATGAGGGCGAGAATACGGTCGGCTGCTACATCACCCATCTCCGAACGGAACATGTGGTAGGCCATGCCTTCCACGCACTGGTAGCAGATGTGGGTGCCGTCCAGGTCGAGCATGGGGCGCCCGTCGCACTCCTCGCCGTTGCAGATGATGCAGGTTTTCGTTTTCTTGGCCATGAGGGGCAGGGGTTACTTCTTCTGCGCCGGGGTGTGCTCCAGAATGCGGTCTACCAGACCGTAGGCGAGGGATTCCTCGGCGGTCATGTAGTTATCGCGGTCCTGGTCCTGCTTCACGGTGTCGAAATCCTTGCCGGTGTGCTGGGAGAGGATGCCGGTGAGGCGCTTGTCCAGGCTGAACATGAACTTGATGGTGCGTTCCACATCTGCCGCCGTGCCCTGGGCGCCGCCGCGCACCTGGTGAATCATCACGTGGGAGTTCGGCAGGCAGAAGCGCTTGCCCTTGGTGCCGGCAGCCAGCAGCACAGAGGCCATGCTGGCGGCGATGCCGATGCAGTAGGTATTGATATCGCAGGAGACGAACTGCATGGTGTCGTAGATGGCCAGACCAGCTGTTACGGAACCACCGGGGGAGTTGATGTAGATGTGAATATCTTTCTTGGGATCCGTCATCTGCAGGAAGAGCAGCTGCGCAATTACCGAGTTGGCCACGGTGTCGTCAATCTCCGTGCCGATGAAGATGACTCGGTCAAGCAGCAGGCGGGAGTAGATGTCGTAGGCGCGCTCGCCCTGGCTGGTCTTCTCAATGACGGTGGGAATGTAGTAGTTCTTCGGGGTATCCATAACGTGTTACTGCGGACTTTAGCACATGCTGCGCGTGCGGGGAAGCGAGAAGTGCTGCATACTGCTGCGTATGCCACAGTTTCCGCCATATAGCGGGCTTTTTACTTGCCATGGCGGGGTGGTGTGGTAGACTGTGGACATGCGAAGGCTGCTCCCTGTGATAATGTTGATTGCCCTGACTTCTGGTGCGAAGGCCCAGGGGGATGCAGCCAGCCGCTTTTATGATGACCGCCTGGCGGAGTTCTCTGCGTATCTGGACGCCCGCGAGAAAAATGCTGCCAGTGCAGCAGAGAAAAAGGCCGTGGCGGCTGAGCGCAAGGCCTGCAAACGCCGCATCGAAACAGCCCGCATGGGCTACACCGGACTCACCCCGGAGGAGCAATTGTTCTGGGATTCTCTCCGGAGCGAGCTGCACGCTGTGCTGAATCTCTGGCAACACTCCGCCGATGCCGAGGAGGGGGAGAAACACTCTATCCAGCTTGCCGCCCATTCTGCGCTGGCCGCTGCGCAGAAATCCTATGAAGCACAGATGCGCTTTGCCTTGGCCCAGCTGGGTATGGCCGCCTGTGTGTTGGATGAGGATACGGTCCGGGAATGCACGCACCACTTCCGCCAGGAGCTGCAGCGCGAATACCGCCAGGATTTTCATGCTTTTCTGTTTGCCGTGCCCTGGGGGCTTGAGGATGAAGAAGCGGTGGACGAACAACTGCATGATACCGCCCCTTCGCACGGTAGCGAGGAGGCAGAGGAGGGAACCGTAGATTTGATGACCGGCGGGGCGGAAAGTCCCGTGGTAGATGCTCCGGAAACGCCCCTCATGGTACACGAGCTGGCTCACGAAACGGGGATTACTGATGCCGCCAGGTCTGCCGCAGCGGGCCGCGCTGCAAAGCTCTGGCTGGGGTACCTCAAGCTCTGTGCCGAACAGATTACGGAAAGCTTCGGTTCTGAACGCGGGAGTGCCCTGGTTTCCGGCGTGCCCTTGCCCGGCGCGGTTGAGATGAGTTTCTACCAGGCTGTGCAGGACAAAACCCGGCAGTTGTTCCAGGATGCAGAAAATGCCTGGAATGCTTATGTGGAGTTGATGGTAGCAGCTCATGACCCCGGCTGGCAGGCATCCGAGGGCGCTATGGCGCATACCGAGATATCAGCAGAGGCACAGATGCTGCGCTTCCCGTTTTATGCTACGCATGAGCAGTACCTGGCCTTCATCATTTCCCCGCACCTCCAGTATCTGGAGCCTGATTCTCTGCCTGAGGTGGAACCTTCTGAATAATAAAACCCGTCATCATTCCCTATGAATCGCACATTCATTACCCTGTCTGTTTCTTTGTTGCTGCTGAGCAATATCTGCTGCGCTGCCCATGCCGCAGAAAGTACCGTTAACCTTCAATCTTCTCCTGTGAGTACGGCTGCCAGCGAAAAAGAAAGCTCCTTTGTAGAGGCTTTGTTCAAGGCCATGTGCCCCACACAAGGTGAACGGGAGGCTAAACTCAGCCAATTCTGCGCACAATATGCGGAAAAGAGCAAGCTTGCGAATCAGGCATTTCTGCGTCTGCTTGCAAAGAAGGATTCCGAAATTACACCCGATGACATACCTGCCGGCATGCCGGGAACTGCCCGTTTCCTGGCAGAGACCGCCATACAGGGCAGGGTGGCGGAGCCCGAAGCCCGGAAGATGCTGCTGGAGTGCTGGAAAATCTGGTGCCAGGAATTGGAGCATGCCGAAAAACGTTTCTTCAACCACCTGGTGCCGGAGTTGGATTTTTCGGGATCCCGCAACTCGGAAACAAGTGCTGGCGCTATCGCCTGGATGAATCGGCCAGAGGCCCTGCGCTACTGTGCACTGAGCCTTGTGCAACAGGAGCAGGAGGTGTCCTTTGAGGTGTATGGCCTGGTGAACGAATATAACCTGGAGGAGTACAGCCTTTCCAGATTGCTGATGACCTTTCACCGGCTGGAGAAATACCAGCTGTTCCTGGGACTTCTCACCAAGGAACTCTCTGCCGTCAAGGGGGCTGTTCAACTGCAAGGAGCGGTGGCTCCGTTCCCGGTTGAAATAAAATTGCAGCTCCCATCTGCGGAAGAAGGGTTTGTCAAGGCCATGCAAAAGAATGTGCTGAAGGCATACACCTTTGACGATGAAGGCGAACTTCTGGAAACCGGGCAACATGCCTCGTCTGGTGAGGTGCGTAAGTTGTTTCAGACAAAATTGGAATCCGCCATGCAGAAAATGCTTCTTGCATACCAGAAACAACTGCATTTCCGCCGCGTCTACCTGAATTGCCTGAATGAGCTGGATGCCGCAGCACGGGAGGAGGATTTCAAGAAATACGATGAGATGCTCCGCCACTTGTACCAGAATGATATTCAACACCTCATTAAGCGGAGTGACTGGATTGCCGATGGCTCCTGCTGGGATGCTCCCTTGGAGGCCGATATGCTGCCCGGAATGGTGCTGAAGCTGATGAATCGTAGTTATCGCAATACATACGATGGAGCCATGGTACTCAATGAGGGGGAATACGCACTTTCTGAATATAGGAAAGCCATGCGTTCCGTCTGCGATACGTATGTGCGCCGTCAATTGGAATTGGATTCTGAAGATGCATCTGAACTACTCGCCGTCTATGTATCCCGCTGCGCGCAGGAAGCAGAGTATGCGTGGGAATGCTATATGGAAGAGCTCAGTGCTTTGCTGATGCCGCCGCTGCGTGGCTACTGGGGCAGTGGAACCGGGCGTGTCTGTTATCTTACGAAACTCCACTTTGTATCTAACTACGAAAAATTCTACGAATATGTGCTCGGCGCCGGGGATGAGCCGGAGGAGTAATTTATTCGCTCAACGATAAGATTGATAAACGCTATGAAACCCAAAACGTTGTTGACGCTTCTTATCGGAGCCGGAGTATGGACCATGGTCGGCTTGGGGGCGTTTCTGTATTTTCAGGAAGCGCCGCAGATTGATTCTTGTGAAGAGCACCAGGATTACTTTTTGGTCGAAAAACCGCATCTGGGTGCTATTGCTCAATCAATCAGGGAGGATGTGGTGCCGGCGTCCCGCCGTTATCTGGACGTCGTCATGCCGGCAAAGTACAAGTCCCCGGCTGAGGCCGAGGCAAAGATCAGACAGGTTGAGGATCACCTTTCGCAAGTACACCGGCAACTAACCGAGAGAATGGGTGAGTTGCTCGCAAATGAGTCCAGACCGTTTACGGTAGATGATTTGCCGGAGGGGATTCCGGCAGAATACAGGGCCCGGATTCAGCATGTTATTGAAAGCGGCAGTCAGGAGGAGGTTTGTGTTGCTGTGTGGGCTATTGTTCTGGAATGGAAAAAGAGCCTTGACTCAACTGCAGCCCGGGTGGCTGCCCAACTGGTGCCGGAACACCCGTACGCCTTGGCCAGGGGCTTTGAGCCATCTCCCGCTTCTGATGCATGGCTGAAAAAAAACAGGGATCAGAAGCTGGTTAATCTTTATGTGGCTGGACTTTTCGGTAAATATTGCAAAGCATGGGATTCTGTGCGATCCGATGGCGGCTACAGCTATTACACCATCACAGATGCGGGGGAAAAGGAACTATTCCTGAAACATACCAGCGATTACCGGAGTCTGATTGCCCCTCTGCTTATAAATATGGCACAGCAGAAGGCTCTTGATATCCTCATGCTGGAGGCATTTCCCGGCGCTGATTTTGAGTACACCCTTCCTGAGGATGCCCGCCCGCAGCAGTTGCCTTGCCTGGTTGAGCAAATGAAGCAGAAGGATTCGTTTGTGAGTCTGAACCACGACTTGCTCCTGAAGGACTATTCTTTCGATGAAGAGGATGAGGATGCAACAGCTGCTGAGATTCGCCAGGAGACGGAGAAGAAACTGGAGCTCCTGATGCGGAATATGGAAGAGGCCTATCTCGCACAGCTGCGTTATCTCTGTGAGGCGTATGCCACCTACACGGGGGAAGACAGCTTTTGTGATGAAGATTACCTCACTTATTTCGAGACGGAATTAGCGAAAATCCAACAGATTTTCGCGGATGATATCAAGATTCTGCGAGCATACGCCGATTGGATTCCGGATGAAAAGAAACAGAAACTGGACTCCATTCCCACCCCACCCATGCAGCCTGTTGCGATTCCGTCGTTTATAATACAAGGAACTCAGGGAGAGTCTGAATATGTCCACTTGTACCGCTGCTCCGGAGATGCCGTACGCGCCGATGTGCGCCGCGCCTACAAGGACGCTTTCAAAGAAGGGTACGAACTGCTGATAGGTGGCTGTTATGCGCGTGTCATTCCTGACGGGGAGCTTCACTACGCATATATGCAGCGTTGCCTGGATGATGCTGAATATGCCTGGTGCCGGTATGTCGGCAGCATGGAAACCCTGATGCTGCCGCTCATCTCAGGCGATTGGGGAACTGGAACGGGGACTATGGTTTCGATGCAGATGTCACAGGTATACGAGAACCACAGTCGCTTCTATACAGATGTGCTGCGAATCTATCCTGCGGATTTTTCTCAGAACGATGAGGATGAATAAGGCTTTGCCTTATTTCCCTTTACCCGAAAAGCCCCGCTTCTTGTGAAGCGGGGCTTTTCGGAAAATGGTTTAGCGCATGTCAAGCATGGGAACCAGCAGGGGGTCGTCCGGCCCCTTGTAGGCGGCCAGCGGGCGGTAGAGGGTGTTGTCCTCCAGCTGCTCGAGAATCTGTGCCACCCAGCCGGCGCAGCGGGCGATGGCAAAGAGCGTGGTGAACATGCGCGTGGGTATGCCCAGACTGTAGTATACCGTGGCGGAGTAGAAGTCCACATTGGCATTCAGATTCTTGCGGGCTCGCATAATCTTGGCAATGCGGTCACTCATGCGAATCCATTTCGGCTCGCCTATGGTCTGAGTGAGACGGATGGCGATGCGGCGCAGGAGCGGGGCACGGGGGTCCAGCGTGCGGTACACGCGGTGGCCGATGCCGAAAATCTTTTCCTTGTTGGCCAGTTTGCGGTTGATGTATTCTTCCACATTATCCTCCTCGCCGATTTCCTTGAGCATTTCGATAACGGCCTCATTGGCACCACCGTGCAGCGGCCCCTTCAGGGAACCGATGGCGGAGGTAATGGCAGAGTACATATCAGAAAGGGTGGAGGCGGTCACACGGGCTGAGAAGGTGGAGGCATTCATGCCGTGGTCGGCGTGCAGAATGTAGGCCACGTCCAGAATGTGTGCCTCGGCGGGGTCGGGCTCGGTGCCCTTCAGCAGCCACAGGAAGTGCTCTGCTTCGCCCAGATCGGTGCGGATGGGGGGCAGGTCCAACCCCTGGCAGATGCGGTAATAATATGCTGCCATGACCGGAATCTTGGCAATGAGGGAAAGCCCGATTTCCTTCATCTGGCTGGGGTCCTTGGTGCGGTCGTCATACATGCCGAGCATGGAAACGGCCGTGCGCAGAGCGCTCATGGGGCGGGCGGTCTTGGTGGCGGTTTTAAAGAAATCGAGAATCGGCTGGGGCAGCTCGCGGTCATTGCGCAGGCGCTGTTGCAGCCCCTCCAGCTCCTCACGGTTGGGGAGCCGTTTATTGAGGAGAAGGTAGATGATTTCAGCAAAGCTGCAAAGGTCTACCAGGTCTTCAATCTCATAACCGCAGTACAGGAGGTGCCCCTCCGCGCCGCGTACGTCGCTCAGACCTGTCTCCGTGGCGATGACGCCCTTGAGTCCTTTGGCGTAAATGACTTCTTTTTTCTGCTCTGGTGCGTTCTCGTTCATCGTATGTTAAGTGGGGGCAGACTACAAGGCCGTCTGCGAGGGCCGATTGGGAAATGGCGGGGCAAAATCAGCAGCTGGCGTACCAGGCATCCTGCAGCTCACCGAAGCTCTTGAGCTCCACGTCGCTGCGGGCTTCCAGCCAGCTCTTTACGGCCTGGCGCTGGGCTTCACTTGTCTGAGTGGGATCCACAGCCTTGGCGATGATGTTGCAGCTGTCGTCTGTGATGTTGCCTTCGCAATCAAGACCGTTGGCCTCGATGCATTCCTCTACAAAGGCGTGCAGGAACTGCTCGCACTCGGGGGCGGCCACGTCGCCCTTGTAGTCAAAGGAAAATTCAAAGCAGAGTTCCTTGAACTCCCCTACGCGGTATTTCTTGCGGAGTCGCTTCTTCATGGTGCGGTAATTCTACGCGTACTGAAAGCGTCTGTCAATCAAAATCACTACTGTTGACGCGGTTGGGGGCCTGCGTCAGTGGTGGACTTCCAGCACCGGTACGTTCTGGGCTGCCGGGTGGAACTGCTGGCAGGCACCCAGCAGGATTCCCGTTGCGGCAAGAAGGACGAGACTGAGTTTCATGATGGCTGTTTATAAGGGTTTGGGAAGTGTATAACGGGCTTTCAGCTCAGGAGACAGAGGCTTCACCAGTGTTTCCGGTGCAGGCGGGGAAATCGGTTCGACCGGGCGCTGCGCAAACTGCTGGCAGGAGCTGCCCAGAAGGAGCACGAGTGCCGCTGTTAGTTGGAGGATTCGCTTCATACACCACCATACTAGGTGCTGAAGCCTGATTTTTCAAGGAAAATCTGGCGCTAATGCCCGAATTTTGCTTGACTTTTGTGAAATAAAGCGTATTCTGGGGGCCCACCTTGCTTTCGCTGGCCAGGTGAGACAATCCCGGCGGGTGACGCATGCGCACCGACGTCGGAAGAACTCCAAACAAAACGCAATTTCAAGACATAGAAAGAATTAGAACTATGACGACATATTCCCTCAAGGCCACCAAGCGTGAGGCCATTGGTACCGGCAAGCTCAACGCACTGCGTGCTCAGGGTTACCTTCCCGGCGTGGTGTACGGTGCCTCCGTGGCCGAGAACATCAACGTGCAGCTCAAGGCCTCCGAGGTTCGCGCCCTGTTCGCTACCGTTGATACCGATTCCATCCTGGTGAACCTGGAGCTGGACGGGCAGAGCATGCTGACTCTGGTGAAGGACGTGCAGCGCAACTGGCTCACCGACAACATGAACCACGTTGATTTCTGCGCCGTGACTCCCGACACCGTGGTGAAGACCCGCGTGCAGGTGAAGCTTGTGGGTACTCCCGTGGGTACCGCCATGGGTGGCGTTGTGCATCAGATTGTGCACGAGATGCCCGTGAAGTGCGCTGTGAAGGACATCCCCTCCTGCATCACCGCCGACATCACCAACGTGGGTATGAAGGAATCCTTCCGTCTGTCCCAGGTGGAGCTGCCCGCCAATGTGAGCACCCCCTTCAACGGCACGGTGGTGCTGGCTTCCGTAATCAAGCCCTGATTCCGGTATAACAGGACTAAGTTTCCGGCAACCCCTTCCGCAAGGAAGGGGTTGTTTGTGACTATCTATTAGAAAGACAGCGTATCTATCTTCTTGCGTGAGTGCGGTGCCTGCGGTATGCTGGGGGCGCTGTGAATCAAGAACTACCCTACGACCTTACGATTGTAACAGTGTGCCGCAATGCACTGCATGTGTTGCCACGCTGTATTGCTTCCATCCAGCCTGTTTACCGCACTCCTCTCAGAGTTGAGCACCTGGTGGTGGATGGTGCCTCGACCGATGGCAGCGTTCCCTTTCTGTGGTGCCAGTGTCATGCCGGACGGATTACCCGTTTCATCAGTGAGCCTGATGCCGGGATCTACCACGCTATGAACAAAGCTATATGGCTTGCACGAGGCAAGGTGCTGGTTTTCATCAATGCAGATGATGAACTGTGCCCCGAAGCCGTCGTTTCCTGCTGTGCACCCGTATTGAACGGGAAGGCGCAGTATGCGGTGGCATCGGCTCTTTGCGTTGACGGCAAGCGCGAACGTGAGTTGCGGCCGCGTTGTGAACGGAGTCTCTGGCGGCAACCTTACTGCCACCAGGCCATGTATTGCAGGCGGGATTTGCTGGTGCGCATGGGTGGTTTTGATGCCGATGCCTTCCCCATTGGCGCAGATACAGACCTGATGCGTCGCTTGTATGTGGCGCGGATTTCCTGCGAAGTGGTACCTGAGGTGGCAGCCCGATTTCATGTAGGGGGAGCATCATCTGCTCCAGCCACCGGCCGGGATGTCTTTGAACTTCTGCTCAAGTTTGCGGCGGATTGCCGATTGGAAGTTTGTCGCAAGCCGCTGCTGATTCACACCATCATCAAGCACCTGCGGCGGTACGCTAATAAGAAAATGATGTTGAATCCCCTGGAAGGGGTGCCGCAGGCGGATGCTGTGCGCATGGCAGATTTTGTGCGCACGGTGATTGAGCCTTTGAGTGTCACACGGCGTCTGATGTTGCACACCCAGTTGCGTTTTCAGCGGTGGTGGTATGCCGGCTTGGCCCATTGCAGCAAAGGCTGGAAGCAGCAGGCTGCCAGGCTCAATAGAGAAATCAGCACTTTATTCACCAATTGCATTTATTGATTATGCCGACAAAGGAACCACCACTGGTTACAGTTATTACGGTTTGCCAGAATCTGTACACCAATAACAGAATAGACAGCTTCCGGCAATGCGTGCACTCTGTTCACGACCAGGATTATCACCGCATCGAACACCTGGTTATTGATGGCGCCTCTGCTGATGGGACGGCAACCCTGCTGGAGGAGTATGCCCAGCTTGGCTGGATCCGTTTCCTCTCTGAACGGGATTCTGGCATATACGATGCCATGAACAAAGGGCTGCGCATGGCTCAGGGCAAATACATAGCTTATCTGAACAGCGATGATTTCTGGCATCGCAAGGAGGCCGTTTCCGCTTCAGTGGAGGCATTGGAACGAAGTGGTGCAACTTTCTCCTACGCCCCCCGCACCTTGATAAATGAGGATGGTTCCTTCTACTGCACAGAAGCCGCGGGGCTGGGCGTGTTTCCCTGCCTGATGCCGTTTTGCCACCAGACCATGTTTACCAGGCGCGATGCCCTGCTTCGAGCGAACGGGTTTGATGATGCCCACTACCGGAGTGCAGCGGATTACGACCTTGTACTCCGCCTGTTGCTGGCGGGAGAACCGGGGGTGTATGTGCCTTTGAATTTTACTTCGTTCCGGATGGGCGGGTTCTCTGCGGCGGATTCTTTATCCCGGCAGGAATGTGAGCGCTCCAGGCTGACACTTCTGGGGGAGAAGGCGGCAGGGCTGCTCCGCCAGGGGCAGATGGACGATGACCTCATGCAGCGAATCATGGGACGCGTACACCAGCAAACGGCTCTGGATATTTTGCGCTGCTTTGTCCGGTGTTCTCCCGGAGTGTACCAGCTTGCCTATGGGTTAATCCGAAATTACCCGTCCAGGCAGAAACAAGTGGTTTCCGGTGGTGCTCCGAAGCAGAATTCCATATACAGGTTATTCAATATACTGCCTGTTCTGCGGCGGAAGCAACGGCCAAGCCGTGTAGACTGGTTTTTGTTTGCCTGTCTGCCCGTGCTGCGCGTGCGCCGGTTCTGCAACTCGACCCGCCTGTATTTGCTGTTTGTCATCCCCCTTGTCACGATTCGCCAGTATTGCCGGTGCCAGTAGATATTCGCGATAACAGGAGAATTCAGTTGTATTGTTAGTAAAAACCGGGTAAAGCTAGATACATGTTTCAGTTATCACGTACCGTGTGTTCCAGTATGACGGATCGGAATGCCCGCCTGAAGCTGTTTTCAGCCATTCAATTGATGCAGGATTGCTCCGAATTCTGGAAAACAAGCGAACCGGCATTCAAACAATGCCTGGAGGATAATCGCGCGGCGCAGCTCCTGGTGTATCGCCAATTGGAAATCCTCCGCGTGCCCAGTTTGTATGAAGAACTGACCTGCCGCACCTGGGTTTTTGACTGTAAAGGGGCAAATGGCTTCCGTAATACCATCATCTGCGATGCCGAAGGAAAACCCTGCTACGTGAGCTGGAGCCAGGGCGCATTCGTGAATGCTGGTTCCGGCAGGCTGTTCCGAATCCCCCACGAGGTGATGCAGCAGCTGCAATTGGAGCCGAAACATGAGATGACTTATCTCCCACGGAAAATTGAGTTGCCTTGCTCACCGGCAATCTCCCTCCCGGAGATTGCTGTGCAGCGAAATGATATTGACTATAACCAGCATGTGAATAATGCCCAGTATATCCGCATGGCTCTTGAATACTTGCCTTCGGGCTTCGAGATTGCCGCGGTGCGTGTGGAATACAAGCGCCCCGCGCGCTATGGCTCCCGCCTGCAGGCATTCATGCGGGAGGGCGACGGTACGCTCTGCGTGGTTTTGCGCGAGTCCGGGGCTGATTGCTGCATCATCGAGTTCCGAAGGGCTCAGCATGCGCAGGCTCCCGGCTGGTTTGCCTGGTGAGGCAGATGCAGAAACTCCCCCGGTGGCAGGCCTGCCACCGGGGGAGTGTTTTTTCAGATATGGGGAGGAGCCTTCTTACATGGAGATGGAGAAGGCAAGCTTGGCACCGATGGTCTTGGCAATGGCCTGCAGCTGGTCATCGGAGATGGGCATGTTGGTCTTGATGACCGCGAGTGAGTCGCCACTATTGGAATCGGTGGGGGCCACAATGTTCTCGATGTTGATGCCAGCCAGGGAAAGGGCCTGGCCAATAGCTGCCACCACACCGGGGCGGTCAGCATAGCGCAGCACGATTGTATTGCCGCTGAGTGCCGCATAGAGATGGTCGAATTCCGCGATGCGCGACACAACCGGAGTTCCGTCCACCACCATACCGCGCACACTGCTCTTAATCTGCTGCCCGTCGATTTCCATGTAGATATCGATGGTGAGCGCATCATCATACTGCCGTTCATCTTTGGGCTCGCGTGCCTTGTACACGATACCATGCTCGCGGAAGGAGGTTTCCGCAGCAGCAGGCATGAGCCCTTGTTCTGCTCCGGGGACGGTGCCTTGAAGAATCCACGGAGTGAACCACTTGCGGAAGGAACGCAGGTTGTTGTAGAAGGTACACTCTACCTTCCGGATGGGCTTGCAGCCCCCGACCTGGTAGCAAAGCTTACCAAGCATGGAGGCAAGCTGAAGGTGGGCGGGGGCAAGGTCGGCCGGGCGTTCTGCATTGATGACGCAGGATGTATCACCGTGGGCGAAGTAGCCAATCATCTGTCTGGCGGCGCGCATGGCTGCGTTCTTGTTCGCTTCCCTGGTATTGGCGCCCAGGTGCGGCAGCATCAGATCTGCCACATCTGCGCTGGGTTGCATGGCTGCTGTATCTTTAGGATGCACATCGGTGCAGTAGATGATATTCCTGCCTGCGGCCTTGGCGGCGCGGATGGCGTCTTCGTCTACCACGCCGTAGCGGGAGCAGTTGATAAGCATGGCACCATCCTTCATCTTGCTGATGAGGGCGGCGTTGATGAGGTTGCGGGTGGCAGGACCGCCCGGTACGTGCAGGGAGATGATGTCCGCCTCGGAGAATATTTCATCGAGCTCGGTGGGGGTGGCGCCAATGTTCAGGGCTCGCTGTTTGGAGAGGTAGTGGTCGTAGCCAAGCACCTTGCATTCGAAACCCTGGAGTCGTTTGACCAGCAAGCGGCCGATATTGCCAAGACCCAGGATGCCTACGGTTTTGCCGGTCAGTTCGCGGCCCATGTACTTCTTTTTGTTCCACTCGCCGGCCCGGGTGGTGGTGTCCGCCGGCACCACGTAGCGGTAGGCGGCCAGAATCATGGCCACGACTTCCTCTGCCACCGCGTTGGAATTGGCGCCAGGCGTGTTCATCACGTCGATTTCCTTGGTGCGAGCATAGACGTAATCGATGTTGTCGTAACCGGCGCCGGCGCGGATAACGCATTTGAGGGAGGGCAGGGCATCGATGATGGCCGGGGTTACTTTTTCGGAGCGTACGATGAGGCCTGCTGCGTCAGGATGGGCGGCCACGAGTTCCTCGATGGGGAGCGCGTCATCCTGCACTACATCATAACCGGCGGCTGTCAGGTTGGCGGCTGCGGCTTTATCCAGCTTGGTGGGAATCAGAATTTTCATAAACTATGGAGTTGGAATGGTATGTTTAGCGTTCAATCTCGTGGGCGAACAGGCCGCTGCGCAGCTTGGGTTCGAACCAGGTAGACTTCGGAGGCATGATTTCGCCGCTGTCGGCCACATTGAAGAGGTCTGCCATGGTGACAGGGTAGAGTGAGAAGGCCACCCCAGTGTTGCCGGCTCGCGTTTCGAGCTCTTTCAGGCCGCGGATGCCGCCTACAAAGTCAATGCGTTCGCTGGTGCGGGGATCGGTGATGCCGAGCACCGGGGCCAGCAGGTTGCTCTGGAGGATGGCGCAGTCCAGGCTTTCGATGGGGTGGGTGGCGTTGAATGTGCCCTCCTTGGCGGTGATGCTGTACCACTTGCTGCCCAGGAACATGCCGAATTCGTGCTTGTTGCGCGGGGCATGCGGCTTGCCGGGAGCTGCCGGGACCACGGTGAAGCTGCCGGAGATGGCGGCGAGATATTCCTCTTCAGTCATGCCGTTGAGATCGAGCACCACGCGATTATAGTCCATGATGAAGAGGTCTTCATCGCAGAAGGTAACGGCCATGAGGTAGTTGAATTCTTCCTCTCCGGTATAGTCCGGATGTTCGGCCCGGCGCTTGGCTGATACCGCTGCGCTGGAGGCCGTGCGGTGGTGCCCATCGGCTATGTAGAGCACGGGCACTTCCTCGAATCCCTGGCGGATAGCTGCAATAGCCTCATCATCCGTGACCGGCCAGAGCAGGTGGGTTACACCATCGTTGCTGGTGAACTCATACTCCGGCTTGTGGAACTTGATCCATTCGCGGATGGTGGTGGAAATGCCTTCATGCTTGCGGTAGGCCAGGAATACCGGCTCTGTCTGGGTGGAGCAGGTGTCGAAATGGTTGATGCGGTCGAGCTCCTTTTCCTTGCGGGTGAGCTCGTGCTTCTTGATGGTGCCATTCAGGTATTCATCCACACTGGCGCAGCCTACGATGCCAGTTTGCACCCGTCCCCACATCATCTGGCGGTAGATGTAGTAGCAGGGTTTCTCTTCGCGCATGAGAAAGCCCTTGCGCAGGAAATCCTGCAGGTTCTCGGCGCTCTTTTCGTAGGTGATGGTATCGTGAATGGCTTCCTCGCTGGTGTCGATATCGGCACGGCAGATATGCAGGTAGGAGGAAGCGTTGCCAGCGGCCATGGCGCAGGCTTCATGATGGTTCATCACATCATACGGGAGGCAGGATACTTGCTCTGCGTATTGTTTCGGAGGCCGTATTGCGGCAAAGGGGCGTATGGTAGCCATGTTGTTTTGTTTTCGGTTGAGAGTGACAGGTTATGGATGGCTGGTGTATACTTCTTTCTGTAAAATATGAACACCGAGTTTCCACCCAGCGTCCCGGTCGGGCTCAGACCGAGCCCCGAGGCGCGAGCCGGCATGTCGCGATGGAAACTTGGAATGTTCGGTCATTTGGGGCATCGTCCGTTTGCTCAAATACCAAACAATACCAATGACCGAACAAGACAAAGCTAACATATTTGACGTTGTAATCAAGCCTTTTCTCTGTCCTAACACAAATAATGAGTCTCAGGGAACCGGAAACTTGTTTGCAGAAGCCATTCGCACTCTTATCAATACTGCTCTTTTAGCTCAGCGTGATGCACACTTGGGATGTGAACAATATCCAAGGCTCGACTTAATGGTGTTATTGCTGATTGTGCCGTCTTTGTAGCCGTCGGCATTGAAGCAGAAACCGGCAGACGCATTGTTTTGGGGGTATCCGTTGGTTTGTCCGAAGCTGCAGAGCATTGGTCAACTTTTGTTCAAAGCCTGATAATGAGAGACATGAATCGCCCACTTACCGTTACAAGTGATGACCATATGGGGATTCGTGCAGCCTTAGCCCGGACACTTACGGGGGTGCTTTGGCAGCGTTGCCAATTCCATTTTCAACAGAATGCACAAGCCTATATTACAACCTCGCGTTACAAAACCATTGCCGCTGCCCACATCCGCACCTTATGGATGCCCTATCCGGGCGATGCGAACCAGAACTGCCGGCAGGTTTTGGGAACCGTAGTACTCTGCGGCAGCTATGCGGTCGGCCTGAGCCTCAATGGCCTGGTTGATTTTGCGGATGGCGGGAAGAAATCTCTCTTCATAGGCTGCCACCTCGGGTTCGCTGAGAGGCGGCAGATTAGCGAATGATTGCGTCCAGCGCAGCAGCTCTTCATTCAGCTTCAAAAGTCTGGGGACTGCTGCCTCAGCGGTGTCGTTATCTGTTACCTCGGCCATGCACTGGTAGAGCTGCTGCAACAAAATGATGCCGTTGACTATACGCTGCTGTCCTTCCGGCAGCTGAGCCAGGGCATTTTGAAGAGTCTTATCCTCTTCCGTGACCACAGGGGACTGAGCCAGACAGAGTGGTGCGAGCAGACCTGTCAGAAGTATGAATCGGGTATTCATCGTTCAATCATCATGCACAAGAGGTGGAATACCTCTGCAAAATCAGCGGATTGATAACAACGAGCTGCCTTCAGCCGGCTGATCTGCTCGTACATCCGGGCCCATTCCTCCCGCATGCGCTGCCCGTAGCGGGCCCGCACAAGCTGGGCCTGAGTCGGCGTGAGCTGGGGCATGTTGTGCAACTGCTCCCTGGTCGCGTATATGGCGGGCAGGGCGGCTTTCAATTCTCCTGCCACAGCTGTTGCGGAGGTTGCATCCTGCGCCTTCTGCATCAGCGGAACCAGCTGGGCAGGCAGGGCGGTGTACGAATTAAACGCCTGTTGCACCGCCGCAGGCAGCTCCGTTGCGGGAGCTGCATATACGGCAGGAATGCTTAATCCGAGAAGCGCAAAGCAATAGTTTTTCATGCTTGATGGGGCGGAAGTGGGTTACTTCTGCTCTGCTGCCGGCTGCTCCGGAGCCGGTGCTGCTTCTGCTTTAGGCTGCTCAACTTCCATGGTGTTATCGCCCACATCTGAATCCAGCTCTTTCTGTACCGCCGCTGTGGCGCTGTCAATCTGGGCTTCTGCACTGGCCGTGACCCGGTCAAGCGAGGCCGTGGCTCGCTCCAGGCTACGCTTCAGGTTGTTGTATCCGCGCATGCGGGTCTGAATCTCTTTCTGCGTTGCCTTGTACTGCTCCACAATGGGGGTGCGGTACTCGTTGGGCAGGATGTAGTTCTTGAGACGCATGATGATGGGGTAGGCGCCATTTTCACGCAGCTGCTTCTCTGCTGCCTCAAGGTCACCTGTCACCATGGACATGCGGACTTTGTCCATGTTGTCCCAGAACTGGGTGATGAGGGAGGGAACGGTGCCCACCTCGTCATCGAGCGGGCGGTCTTCATTGCGGCGTATGGCGTCCTTCACCTTGTTGACGCTGATGGAAAGCATCTTCAGGTTGCGGGCGGGGGGAGTGAACCATACGGTGGCGATATCATCGCCATCTTCCTTAAGTTTGGCTGCAATATTTTCGTATTCTGCGTTATCTTGGCGCTGGCGCAGGCTCTTCTTATCGGCAGGGAGACGCTTGCGGGCGTTTTCCTCCTTGTTGTGCATGGCCGTCCACTTTTTCTGGAGAGCATAGAGTGTCTTTACATACCACTCGTAGGCCTGCTTGTACTCAGGAATGCCCTGGTAGCGTTCGCGCATGATTTCAAACTTGTCCAGACCTGCGACCTTGCGGCGGCCTTTCTTTTCCTTCATGTCGATGCGCATGGCCTTGTAGGCAGCCTCACCATCGCGCATAAACTGGTCACGCTGCTCCACGCTTACCTTGTCAAAGGTGAAGTCGGCTGCACCGGCCTTGTTGAACTCCTCCTGGAGGCGGGCAACTTCGAGAGCCTTCTTATCCATATCTTCCAGCTGGCTGGTCACGCGGCGCTTTACTTGGGAAACCTGGCTTTGCAGAGCCCGGCTGGGCTTGGAAATCTTGCTCATCAGTGTTTCCATGTTGGTGAGTTTCTCACGCAGACGCAGAGTGGCGTCTTTTGCCTTTTCTTCACCAGCACGCTGGGCAATGTTTCCATCGGCTATGGGTTCGGCTTTCTGTTCTCCTTCAGCAGCAGGGGCTCCGGCTGGAGTCTGGGCCGCCGGGGTGGCATCAGCGTTGGTTTCCGCCGCTGCAGGGGCAGGGGTGGAAGGTGCCTCGTCTTTCTGTTCCGGCTCGGGCTCATCCTTCACCACTTCCCGCATCATGATGATGTTCCCGGTGGGGATTTCCCTGGTCACAGTCTTACCCGCTTTATCCTTGCCGCGGAATTTGGTGGTGCTGCTGCTCTTGTAAATGACCGTGCAGTCAGTAAAACGCTCAGCAGAGGTGAGGGTGATGGTGTACACCTGTGCTGCCTGGGCCATCGAGAAACCCAGTGCCAGAAGGGAAAGCAGAAGGGACGTGTTCTTCATGTTCGAAAGGGGATATGGTATCTCAATCGTCAGTCTATCATATTGCACTCCATCATGCAAACCTCAAATCGTTCATTTAAACGGAAAAGATGTCATTTTACAAAAAACAGCGCTTCCCCGCATGCCGGGAAAGCGCCGTGAAGGTGAAGGCTACGGGCTCAGGCTTTGCAGTGGTCCCGGATGGCCGTTGCTGCGGCATGTACCAGGGGGGGGCCATTGTAGATGAATCCGCTGTAAAGCTGCACGAGCGAGGCACCGGCTTTGATTTTGTTAACGGCATCTTCCGCCGTGGTGATGCCGCCCACGCCAATGATGGGGATACTGCCGTTGAGTTCCTGAGCAAAGGCAGCCAGGGTTTCATTGGCTTTGTTGTAGAGGGGCTTGCCGGACATGCCGCCGCTCTGCGAGGCATGGGGGGAATCCTCCACGCCGGTGCGGGTGGTGGTGGTGTTGGTGCAGATGAGGCCGTCCAGCTGGCAATCCTGGAATACATGGGCGAGGTCGCGAATCTGGGCTTCACTCATATCCGGGGAAACCTTCATGACCAAGGGAACATAGCGCCCAGTGTCACTGGAAAGATTGGCCTGTTCGCTCTTCATGAGGGAGAGCAGGTCTGCTGCGCTGTCGGCCTTGGCCAGGTCCTGGAGGTTCGGTACATTCGGGCAGGAGAAGTTGATGGCCACATAATCAGCCACATCCCACACGGCGCGGAGGCACTCCAGGTAATCCTGGTGAGCCTCGGAGTTGGGGGTTGTTTTATTCTTGCTGATGTTGACCCCCAGAACACCATTGAAACGGCGTGTGCGGCGGATGTTCTCAACGCCTTCATCCACGCCGGGGTTGTTGATGCCCATGTGGTTGATGATGGCTTGCTGGGGGATGCAGCGGAAAAGCCTGGGCTTCGGGTTGCCGGGCTGCGGCCGCGGCGTGAGGGTGCCGACTTCCACGAAACCAAAACCAAGATGCCCGAATGCGGCTACGGTGTTGGCTTCCTTGTCCATGCCAGCCGCCAGGCCGACGCGGTTCGGGAACTGGAGCCCCATGACGGTTACAGGGTCAGAGACAGGATTGGTGCCAGCCAGTGCCGGAAGCAGGTGCATGTGCTCTGCTGTTCGCAGGCCTGCCAGTGTTACCTTGTGTGCCGTTTCCGGGTCAAGACAGAACAGAAGTTTTTTTGCGAGATTGTAGAGATAAGGGGACACGTATCAGATTCTGGGGTTGTAAAAAAGTGGTGGATTACATCTTGAATGTCTTGCCGTAGTGCTCCAGGAACCAGCCTGCAAAGCGAGGAATGGCTTCCTCGTAATCCCACACTGGGGAGTAGGCCAGTTCGCGTTCCAGTTTGGTGGTGTCGGCGTACATTTCAACGCGCTCACCCAGCGCCAGCGGGGATGCCTCATCAAGCACTACTTCCGCATTGCGGCTCAGTGAGTATTCAAGGGATTGGATGAAGGAAAGGAAGGGAACGGGCTTGCCGCGGCCTGCATTATACAGGGCATATGGCACTCCGTTCACGCTGAAAGGCTGGTTGAGCAGCGCGGCATCCATGCCTTCCAGCAAGTCGTCAATGTAGGTGAAATCGCGTACGATGTGGCCATTATTCAACACGCGGACTTCCGCGCCTTTCATGATGCGGTGCGCAAGTTGCATGGGTATGGAATCAGGCCTGGCCCAGGGGCCGTACACGCTGAACAAACGGAAAATAGTGACCGGAATGCCGTATGCCTTAGCGTAGGAATAGCAAAGGAGCTCTGCTGAACGTTTAGAGGCGGCATACATGTTCATCGGGGTGTCCACATGATCTTCTTCCGCAAACGGCGGGGTGGCCAGGGCGCTGTATACACTTGAGCTGGAAGAGAAGAAGAAATGCTGCACCCCGTGCTGGCGCGCGGACTCCAGCATGTTGATGGTGCCGGTTACGTTCGTCTCGTAGAACTCTGCCGGGTTCATGCGGGCTTTGGTGGCACCTGTGAGCGCAGCCAGGTGGATGATGACGTCGAAACTCTCCTGCCGGCAAAGCTCGCTGACCGCCAGGCGGTTCAACACGTCCATACGGATGAAGGTAAAACCGCTGTTGCCGCAGACGGGCTGGCCTGCGGTGGCTTTTTCCGCGTCAATTCCAAGCAGTGAGAGACGCGCGGCCTTGATTACCAGGTCTTTGTTATCGCAGAGATTATCGATGCCGATGACCTGGTGCCCGGCCTCGATGAGGTGGTTGGAAACATGGTATCCTATAAAGCCGGCTGCACCTGTAATGAGAATCTTCATATCATTCCGAGAAAAAGAGAGTTAGTTGAAAGACCGCGCTATTGTATGCAAAAGCCCCTATAATTGCAATACTTTTTATTCTGCTTCCACTACCTGGGTGACGCAGCCAATGGCCGGGCATGAGAATTCCACCACGTCGCCGGGTTTGAGGTATTGCGGTGGGGTCATGCCCAGCGCCACGCCACCCGGGGTGCCGGTGGAGATGACATCTCCCGGGTTCAGGGTCATGAATTGTGAGACGTAGGCCACCAGCCGGGCCACGGGCATGATGAGCTGGGAGGTGTTGGCCTTCTGTCTGACTTCTCCGTTCACTTTGAGTTCCAGTTCCAGATTGTCCGGGTCAGGAATCTCGTCTTTGGTGACGAACACGGGGCCGAAAGGGGCAAAGGTATCGTAGCTCTTCCCCTTGGTCCATTGGCCGCCGTGTTCCAGCTGGTAGCTGCGCTCAGAGTAATCGCACATGAGGGTGTACCCTGCAATGGCTCGTCGGGCCTCTGCTTCTGTGGCCCGGTGCAGTGTGTCGCCGATGATGACGGCAAGTTCCACTTCGTAATCCAGTTTGGTGGCTCCTTCCGGATTCAGCACATAGGATAAATCCGAGGAAATCGCAGAGGTCGCCTTCAGAAACAGAGAGGGTTCCGTGGGGGAATCACCACTGAATTCCCTGGCGTGGTCGGCATAGCACTTGCCCAGGCATGCCAGGGTGCAGGGCTGCACGTGCAGGGCGCTGGATACGACAAGCCCCTTCATATCCACGGGTACCCCGTCCTCGGCTCCCTTGGAAATCCAGGTTTCAATCTCCTTGCGGAGTTTTTTGCCGCCCGGCAGCATAGCGGCCCAGAGCTGTTCATCCTGGGCGGTTACGTCGATGAAGCACTGGCGCTTGGGAACCCAGAGGCCAATGGTGCTTTCTCCTTCCTCATCTACATAATATTGAAGTCTCATATCTATAATCTGCTCGTTACATGGAATCCCAGTCGCTTATGTTATCCGGTATGTCATCAAACTTGCCGCTGGCCGGGGGGGGCGGAATCGCAGGAACCGGGGGGGCCGCTGCCGGCAGAATGCTGGTTTCAGCCTGCTCCGGGGCTGGTTCTTCTACAGGCGTTTCTTCTGTGGAGACTTGCGATTCCTGGATATTTTCTTTGATTTCCGGTGGCGTGTAGCCTACATCAATCTCGGTGCCGCTCATGGTGAATGGCTCGGGCTCCTCTTCTTCAATGGGGGCGGAGGCTATGGAACGGTATTTAAAGACTCTGTCGCCTTTGATTACCACGCCGGCGCGGATTTCGGCAGCAATAATGTTATTGCGGGCGTGCTGGGCAGAGGAGACAATCAGGTTGCCGATGCGCTCAGTTGAGCCATCTGTCGGGTGGGTGATGAGGACTGTGCCCTCCGTGGGCATTGGGCCGATGATGCGGAGAAGTGCGAATTTATCGTCCGGAAATACCTGGTGAACAGAGCCCAGATAAAGCGGCGGCGGAATTTCCGGTGTAGTTTCTTCCTCTGTATCGGGCTTGTTTTGTTGCTGCAGTATCTGGCTGCAGGAGGTAAGGGCGAGACCGCAGCCCAGAGCCAGCAGGAAGACGGGCAAGTAACGTTTCATACACCGATGTTAGCACACCAGCAGGTGTGTAGTCAAGAATCAAGCAAACACAGCCAGGACAAACAGGGGGCTTGTGAGCAGGCATCAGACGTCCCCGAGGGCCCAGCGCAGGTATTTCAGGGATTCGCCCCAGATTTTGCGGCTTGTACTGCCCAGTACCACGACGATGACGGCCCTGCCGTTTGAAGAACCACAGGAAATAAGGCATTTGCCTGCAAGGTTCGTATAACCCGTTTTCATACCGTGTACCCAGGGGTGGGTGTAGATGAGGCGATTGGTGGAGCGGATGATGCGCACTGAACCATTGTTCCGGCGGAACTCATAGGCCGGTATGTTAATCATGCTGCGGATAGTCCGGTTATTGTAGGCGTAGCATGCTGCCAGAGCCATGTCATAGGCGGTGGAGTATTGCTGGGCAGGCAGGCCGTTCGGGTTTTTAAAGTGAGTGTTGTACATGCGCATCCGCTTGGCGCGGGCATTCATGCGGTCAACAAAGGCATCTACGCTGCCGGCACAGTCACGTGCGAGCGATACGGCCACATCATTAAAGCTGCCGGTGAGCATGGCCTGCAGCAGGTCGCGGCGGGTGTATTGCTCTCCGGCGCGCAGATTCAGGCGAATGGGGGGGGCAAGACGATCCGAGGCTTTGATGGTAACCACCTTATCCAGGTCTTTGGTGTCGCACACACAGAGTGCTGTAATGATTTTCTGGGTGCTGGCTACCTGGCGCCGGGTGTTGGCGTTGTAGCCGTACAAAACGTTGCCGTTGTAGGGGTCTATAACGCAGACCGCCGCGCAGTTCGGCCTGGGGGCTGGGGTGGCGGGGGTGCGCAGCGGCCGGGAGGGGTTCAGCTGGCTGGCGTAGGGACGGCGCACCCGCCGGGCTTCCGCAGGAATGGGGGCAGGGCGGTTGCTGCTCAGATTCTGGTTCTGGGCAAAAGGCGAAAGGAACGCCCCGGATACCGGCGCGCTGGTGAAAATCAAGGTCAAGAGCGTTACTGTGGTGGCAATGAAACGCATGGCGCCTGAGTCTATGTTACCGGCTGGGCATTTGCAAGCCTAAAGTGCGTTCAGCTTGCGGCGCAGAACCGCCCCCCGGGCACAGGGGTGACGAGCCTCTGTATCTGTAAACGCATCAGTATGGGGGTAATGCAGTGGGCTCCCATGCCAAGGGCGGAGCACAGGGCATCCAGCGTGTCATGACCAGCGGTAATCGCTTGTAGAACGAGCCTTGATTCATCATCCACCGGAGGGGCTGTGGCCAGCTCCTGCTGTGGGGCGGCAGGGGCGAACAACTCCATCTGCCTGGGTTCGCCAAGCCAGCCCATGTCGGACAGCAACTCTTGCGGTGAGGTGCAGAGGGTGGCGCCATCCCGTATCAGCTTGTGGCAGCCATAGGAGTTGAGCTGGGTGATGGGGCCGGGAACGGCAAAGACACTGTTGCCGTATTCCTCCGCAGCCATGTTGGCAGTGTGTATGGATCCGCTGCGCTCCGGGGCTTCCACCACCACTGTGGCACGGCTCCATGCCGCAACGATGCGGTTGCGCTGTGGGAAGGTGGTGCGGCTGGGGCGCATGTGCATGGGGAATTCGCTCAGGATGGCTCCGTGCCCATCACTGATCCGGTCTGCGAGTTCCGCGTTTTCTTCCGGGTAGAGTTCCGCCTGGCCGAAACCCAGCACGGCCAGGGTGCGGCCACCGGCATCCAGCGCGCCCCAGTGCCCGGCGGTGTCTATGCCGCGGGCCAGTCCGGATACGATAGTGCAGCCGGCATCAGCCAGTTCCCGGCCAAAGCGGCGGGCCGTGGTGACCCCGTAGGCAGACGCATGGCGCGTGCCTACGATGGCCACGCTGTGGTCGCTGTCGCTGTTCCTGCATTCCCCACGCACATAGAGCACCACGGGAGGGTCGCTCATGCGGCGCAGAAAGGCCGGGTATTCCTTGTCCAGCAGAGTTATCACCTTCACCCCGTAATCAGCTGCGCATTGCAACTCTGCATGCACATTGGTGCAGTGGCGCCAGTCTGCAATGGCGGCAGCCAGCTTGCTGCCGATGCGCGGTACCATCGTCAGCATTTTTTCGGGAGCACTCAGCACGAGTTCTGCACTGCCGAAAAACTCCAGCAGCGATTGCACCCTCATGGAACCGATACCGGGTATGAGGTTAAGTGTGATAAGTGCTTCTCCGGGGGTGAGCATGGGGGGGATTTTAGCGCTCGACGGTGAAATCCAGCCCGAGGTCGAGGGAGGGTACGGAGTGGGTAAGGCAGCCGAAGCTCATGAAGTCCACGCCGGTTTCGGCAGCTGCGGGAGCTGTGGCAAGCGTGAGCCCGCCGGAGGCTTCGAAATATGGCTTGCAGTTCTGGCCGCGCATTTCCACAGCCTTGCGCATGTCTTCGTTGCTCATGTTGTCCAGCAGGATGTAGTCCACACCTTCCAGCTTCAGGAAGGCTTCCACCTGCTGCAGATTGTCGGCCTCCAGCTCCACTTCCACGCCAGGTCGCTCATTCTTGAGCCTGGTAATGCAGGCCTGCAGGTGATCTGTGTTGCCATCGGTCATCAGGTGGTTATCCTTCACCATGGCGCGGTCGTAGAGCCCCAGGCGGTGGTTGTTGCCGCCACCGTGTACCACGGCTGCTTTTTCGAGAAGCCGGTAGCCGGGGGTGGTCTTGCGGGTATCCAGCAGCTTGCATTCGGTGTGGGCTATGGCCTTGACGTATTTGTGGGTCATGCTGGCTACGCCGGAAAGACGCTGGATGAAGTTGAGGGCGGTGCGCTCTGCACCCAGGATGGACTGGGCCTTGCCTTCAATCATCATGACAACGGCTCCGGGGGAAACCTCATCGCCATCGTTCAGGTATACCTCAACCTTCAGCGTGGGGTCAACCGCCTTGAATACCGCACGCGCTACTTCCACGCCGGAAAGCACACCCTGGGTACGGGGGCGCAGCAGGGCGCGCGCCTGCAGCTCTGCGGGTACGAAATAGAGGGAGGTCACGTCTCCATCACCAAAATCTTCTTCCAGCGCTAATTTGATAAGCGCTTCCATGTTGTCCGATACCTTCGTGTGGCTCATGCGGGTCATCATATATCCCCTGCGGCCGATTGTAAAGGCTGAAATGTGTTATTGACTTACGGGAAATTCCTTGTCTTCGCCGTAAAATCAGCTTGCAAGAACAGATTGGTAGAAGTAGAATGGCGCAATGAAGCATTTTCTTTATCTTCTGCCGTTCGCCCTTTGTCCGGTTTCGGCTCAGGTGGCTGATGCAGAGTCCGCCTGCCTGGCTGCACTCGATGCTGTGAAACACGCCCAATCTGAGTACTTGGGGCCTGTGGTGACGGCGGTGATGGATGCCACTGGTGGCGATGAACGCCAGTATCCGGCCTTGTTGAAGAAAGCCGCCGATGCCGGACACCCGGTAGCTCTCACCTGGCTGGCGCGCCAGGCGATGCTGCAACTACGGGCGCAGGGGGCGAACCTGGAGACGGCGCCCGAGGCGGTGCGTCTCCGCGCGGTGATGGAGCAGGCTGCGGCTCAGGGCTATTTGCCCGCTGTGGTGGAAATGGCTCATTTCTGTGGTAGTGGTGTTGGTGCTCCGGCGGATGAAGAGGAAGGAATGAAGTACCTGATGCGGGCGTGCAGGGAAAACAGCGCCCGCGCCCGTGCCGCCTACCTGTTGCTTTCCGGACGTCTCGAAAAGGAAGGCTCTGCGGGGGCTGCGGTGGCCTCCGAGTTGAAGAAGAATAATTTTTATGTGGAGGAGTTCCTCGCGGCTTTCACGAAACCGGGAGATGAGGAAAAAAGCCGTGAATGGCTCACGCTGGCTTCCTCTCACGGCAGCCCGGCGGCAGCTTTTACGCTGGGTCTTTACTACCTGCAGCAGGGTAAGGATGCCCTGGGCTATGATTTTCTGAAACTCGCAGCCGACCGCGACCACCCGGAGGCATTGGCCCAGTTGGCGGCCCTTATGTTGCCTGGTGCTGAACTCAGCACTGCCTTGAAGAATATCATCAAGCCGGATTCGGAGACCGCGGTCCGCCTGTTCCGCCGGGCTGTGCTGCTGGGGTATGCTCCGGCCTTGATTCCATTGGCCGGTGAATACCACAAGCAGCCGGAAAAATACGCACCAGAGCGAGTGTTTGAGCTATACCGCCAGGCGGCAGATGCAGGGGATCCCCGTGGTGGGGTGGCCTATGCCTATTGCCTGGTTACCGGCCGTGGTTGCGCCCCGGAAGCAGAGCGCGGCGTGGCGATTCTCCAGCAGCTGGTGGATGCAGGTGTGCCTTATGCTAATCTGGCGCTGGCAGACCTCTATTTCAATGGCGCCGGAGTTCCCGCCGATATGGCTAAGGCCATCAGTTGCCTTACTGCAGCTGCTAGTGTGGGGGTTCCGCAGAGCTACACGCTCATGGCCGTCATCACCCAGCTGGGGAATGCAGCCAAGGCATCAGACCCGTCTCGCGCCCGCATCTACCTGCGCATGGCGGAGGAACGCGGTGAACTGGCGCCGCAGCAGGCCTTCGATTCTATGGTGGCCGCCGGTTTCTGGAAGTTCATGCCTTGAATCGACCGCCTCTTCAGCGTTAACAAAGCACCCCGCCTGCCGCAATGCAGCAGGCGGGGTGAAGCTTTCTGCATTTTCAGCAGCTTACCGTTGTGTTCAGCCTGGCTATCTGGATATCGCCGCCGTGGATGCCCTGCAGAGTCTCCAGCATGGCTGAGGAGCATTCCTTTTCTCCGTGTACCAGGTACACCTTTGACTTTTTGCCGCCGGTGCGTTTGAAGTAGCCCAGCAATTCATCGTGATCCGCGTGGCCGGAGAAGGAATCCAGGGATTCGATGCGGGCTCGCACCGGGTACAGGTCACCCAGAATCCGCACTTCCAGGGCTCCGTTCAGAATGCGGCGTCCCAGGGTATTGGCCGCGCAGTAGCCCACAAAGAGTACCGTGTTATTCGGGCGTCCGATACCGTTTTTAAGGTGGTGCAGAATGCGGCCGGCTTCGCACATGCCTGAAGCGGAGATAATGATGGCGTTTTCCCGCAGGTTGTTGAGCCGCTGGGATTCGGAAATGCTGCGTACCATGTGCAGCTGTTCGAACTGGAAGGGGTCGCGCTCTTCAAAGAGGAAATTGTACACTTCCTTGTTGAAGCATTCCGGGTGAATGCGGAAGATTTCCGTGGCACTCACCGCCATGGGACTGTCCACATACACCTGGTAATTGGGAAGGCGGCCTTCCTTGTAGGCCCGGTTCAGCAGGTAGAGCAGCTGCTGCGTGCGCTCCACGGCGAAGGAGGGGATGTACACATTGCCGCCGCGTTTCAGCGCTTCGCGGATAGTGCGGCAGAATGTTTCATCATCCCGGCTGGGGGCTTCGTGGAACCGTCCCCCGTAGGTACACTCCATCAGCATGATATCCACATCCGGTACCGGTACCGGATCCCGCAGTAATTCGTTGTTGCCGCGGCCTACGTCCCCGGAGAAAAGCAGGCGCTTGTGCTGCCCGTCTTCCTCATCATCAATATCCAGTACAATCTGGGCTGCCCCCAGGATGTGCCCGGCATCGTAGAACGTGAGGCTCACCCCCGGAAGAATCGGGAAGGGGATTTCATAGCCAATGTTGATGAAGCGGCGCAGGCAGAGCTCGGCATCCTGCTCGGTGTAGATGACCTCGGCCACATTGCCGCTGCCGCCTTTGCGTGCGCTCATCTTGTTCATGAACTTGCAGTCGCTTTCCTGAATCCGGGCTGAATCCGCCAGCATCACCTGGCACAGGTCTCGTGTGGCATGCGTGCTGTAGATGAAACCCTTGTATCCCTTTTTTACCAGGTTGGGCAGGTTGCCGGAGTGGTCGATGTGCGCATGGGAGAGCACCACACAATCAATCTCCGCAGGATTGAAATACGGGAACTCACGGTTGATGCGCAACTGGTCCTCGCGGTGCCCCTGGTACATACCGCAGTCCAGCAGAATTTTCTTGCCGTTCACTTCCAGCAGATGCTGGGAGCCTGTCGTCGTTTCAGCTGCTCCACAAAAATGAATCTTCATCACCTTGTAATCTAACCTGAACCGTAGAGTTTTTCAAGCTAAAAGCACAGATAACAGCGTTATTTCACGTGGCTCCTGTCCGATATATGAGAAGTTGCGTGGGGAATGCTGCCGGAGCATGGAATTCAGCCCCGGGTACCAATGCGCAGCCGCAATTATTGCTCCGACAGAGTTCCCCCACAAATTCCAATTTGTTACCCCTCCGGTACGTATAACACATCAATCTTTAATTGCCGCGTCAATAATACACACAACGCGCTTGCGCATGGCTGGCTGGTTGTGTACAATGGAGCGCACAAGGCTATGAGCACACTGAAAGACCAGCTTTTCGATGAAATTCTGCAAGCGCGCCAGCGCGTGTATGCCGTTGGAAATCCCACGCCTATGCAGGAAATTTGCCTGCCCGAGGTAGGGGTTACCGTATTTGCCAAGCGCGAGGACCTGGGGCCGATTAAGGCTTACAAGTGGCGCGGTGCTTTCAACTGCATGGCCAAGCTCGCCCCTGAGGAGCGGGCCAGGGGCGTGGTGGCCGCTTCCGCCGGCAATCATGGCCAGGGGGTGGCTCTGGCTGCCAGACACCTTGGCTGCAAGGCTCATATCTTCATGCCGCGTTCCACCCCGGTGGTAAAGCAGAATGCCGTGCGCATGCATGGTGGTGAGCTGGTGGAGATTGTGCTGGTGGGCGATTCCTATGATGCTGCCTCACACGCCGCCCATGAGTTTGCCGAGGAGAATAAGCTCACCTTCGTGCATCCGTATGACCACCTGTTTACCATGGGTGGGCAGGGAACCCTGGCTGATGAAGTGGTGATGAGCGGGCAGGGGCCGTTTGACCGTGTATACCTCCAGATTGGCGGCGGTGGCCTGGCTGCGGCCTGTGCCTGCTGGTTCAAGAAGTTCTGGCCTGAGTGCAAATGCATAGGCGTGGAGGGCGTGAACCAGGCTTCCATGAAACTGGCCGTGGAGAGCGGGGAGCGCAGGACTCTGCCCTACGTGGATGTGTTCTGCGATGGTACCGCGGTGCGCACCGCCGGTGAACTCACCTATGAACTTTGCCAGGAGCTGCTTGATGACTTTGTGACGGTGACCAATGAGGAGGTGTGCAAGGCCATTCGTTCGCTCTGGAATGGGCTGCGCGTAATTACCGAGCCCTCCGGTGCCATGGGCCTGGCTGCCCTGCTGCAGGATTGGCGCAACGGTAACATCAAGCCCGGCGAGAAGTGCCTGGTGGTGCTTTCCGGTGCCAACATGGATTTCACTCAGATGGGCGTGGTGGCCAGCCGAGCCGGTGTCCAGGAAAGTGACCGTCATGAGAAATTCCTGCAGATTCCCATGGAGACGAAGCGCGGCCAGATTCTCAAATA
This sequence comes from Akkermansiaceae bacterium, assembly GCA_015062005.1. Taxonomy (GTDB): domain Bacteria; phylum Verrucomicrobiota; class Verrucomicrobiia; order Verrucomicrobiales; family Akkermansiaceae; genus Akkermansia. Next base: position 43,373 of record SUVL01000003.1, on the reverse strand, counting down.
TCTGGAAAGCATACCTGCCGGGGTGCAGCTGACGGATGTCCAGTACGGCCGCGTTGCGGGGGAAATCCAGCATCCGGTCTTCGGTGTGCTGGCTACGGACGCTCAGTTCAATGAGATTGACCGCGCCCTTTCTGAAAAAGGCCTGAAGGCCCGCGACGTGACGAACCACGATGACGTGCGTTTCCGCATGATTTCCTATGACCGCGAGCGCCTGACCCACCCGGTGTTCTTTGTGATAGAATTCCCGGAACGCCCCGGTGCGTTCTCTGAGTTTATGCGAGTCACCGGCAAATACGCGCACCTGTGCTATTTCAACTACCGCTACTCTGGTGAGCAGGTGGGCCGTGCCCTGGTGGGCATGGAATTCGAAACCCTGGAGGATCGCGAGGCCTGCCGTGCAGAGGCTTCCCGCATGCTGGGTACCACGATTCAGGGCATTCATGAGCTACCGGATGAAGTGCGCCGCCGCGTGCTGGATCGCATGTCCCCCATGGGAAAATGATTATTCTGGCATCCCAGTCGCCCCGCCGCCGCGAGCTGCTCAGCCGCGAGGGGGTGGAGTTCCGCGTAGAAGTGCGTGAGACGGATGAAGTGCACGATGCGGCGCTTTCTCCGGAAACGCTTTGCTCCATCAATGCCGGTGCCAAGGCCGAGGCCGTGGCGCGGGAGTTTCCTCAGGATACGGTGATAGGTGCAGATACGCTCGTGTTTATCGACGGCGAACCGCTGGGGAAACCTGCTGATGAGGCCGAGGCCGTGGCTATGCTGCTGCGGCTGCAAGGGCGGACCCACTGTGTGTGCACCGCAGTGGCGGTCATCATGCCGGGCGGAGAGCGCCGCGATTTCGCTGAAATCAGCCACGTGACCTTCCGCAGGCTCGATGAAGCCGCCATCCGTCACTATATGGGGCTCGTGCATGTGTTCGACAAAGCTGGGGCCTATGCCATCCAGGAGCATGGCGAACTGATTATCGAGCGCTTCGAGGGTGACCTGGATAACGTCATCGGGCTTCCTGTCACCCGACTGTTGGAGGTCCTGGCAAAAAAATAATCCCTGAGGATATGGGCATCCTCAGGGTGGAGAAAATCAGCTGACCTGGTAAAACTCAGTGCTTCTGCCAGCCGGGCTTGTGGCGCGAGGCAAGCTCTTCGATGACCTGCTCAATGCGTAACCCTTTGGAGGTGAGCAGTACAATGAGGTGGTAGAACATGTCGGAGGCCTCGTAGATGAGACGCTCATCGGTGCCGTTGCAAGCCTCGATGCAGGCTTCGAGTGCTTCCTCGCCCACCTTCTGGGCCATGCGGTTCACTCCGTCGCGGAAGAGGCTGGTGGTATAGGAACCCTCGGGCATTTCCTCGTGGCGTTTGTTGATGAAATCCTGCAATTCGGTGAGGAAAAGCAGCGGGCTGGCCTCGTTTTTCTCACCCCAGCAGGTATCCGTGCCGGTGTGGCAGACCGGACCATGCGGGGTGGCCTGGATGAGCAGCGTGTCGTTGTCGCAATCCACCTTGATACTTACCACATCCAGGAAGTTGCCGCTTGTTTCGCCTTTGGTCCACAGGCATTTGCGGCTGCGGCTGTAAAAGCACACCCGTCCCGTTTCCCGGGTCCTGGCAAAGGATTCTTCATTCATGTAGCCCAGCATGAGCACCTTGCCCGTGGCAGCATCCTGAATAATGGCGGGAACCAGACCGCCGCACTTGTCGAAGTCGATTGTCATATGCGAAATTTTGCGGTTGCGCGCTGAGTATAGCACAATTTGCCGGAAAAGCCACTCTTTTTTCTGATGTTGAAAGCAGTTAGTGCGCACGATGAAAATGCGGGCATACACACCCTTCACGTGCAATTAGCCGGGGTTTTCCGCGCTCATGCTGATTTTCACGATTTCTGCCGGGGCCCCCAGTATTCGTAATTCCAATCGAGGTCCGGCATCAGATATCAGAGGGGAAAACCTGCCACCACCAGGAACCTGGTACAGATTATGCTGTAAATTGAGCTTTTGCCCAGGAACATGGTGGTTGCTGTTTTATGGATTGCTGCCGCAGCGGGGCGGGGGATGGTATTCGCAGGGCAAGAAGGCTCAGAACTCGAAGCCCATCTGCTCGTGGATGGAGTCATCGAGCCCCTGTTGCTCATCGGTGGGGGCGGGCGGGGCGGCAGCCGGTGCAGGGGGCTGCGGCTCTGCAACGGGGGCTTCGGTGGTGCCGTCGAGCAGGGCGCTGAGGGTGCCCACCGGGGTGGCGGGTGTCTCCGGTGCGGGGGCATCGGTGCCTTCCTCGCCGGCAGCGCTGGGAATAATGCGGGAGATGCGCTCCACCTGGTTCTTGGTCACGATGTTGCCGAGCACACCGCGGCCTTTCACGCGCAGCTTGCCGAAGTCAAAGGGAATGGGGCGACGCAGGCGGCGTAGTTGGTTCTTCAGGTACACATTCACCTGCATGGCGCTGCTTTCCTCCTCCGTTTTATGAACGGTGAAGAAGAACACGCGGCTGCCCTTGGTGCCCTGGGTGAGCTGGTATTCCTTGTCGCGGGTGAAGCCGCCCAGCTTGAATCTCTTGGCGTAGGTGATGCCCTCCTTGCCATCGCGGTATATCATGTTGAACACCCAGTCGTCCGTGGGGCGCAGCACGCTGATGTGCAGCAGTTTCTTGCCTACGTAGAACTTCTCCTGCACACGCCGGATGGAGAGCACCCCCTGGTTGTCGATGATGAGGATATCGCTCATGGTGGAGCACTTGTCCACCGCTTCGCCTCCCTTCTTGATTCCGTAGCCGGCAAAGCCTTCTTCATCAATGTAGAGGGTCTCGTTTTCCACGGCGGCCACGGCTCGGGTGACGGTGTCGAAGGTGGTGAGTTCGGTGCGGCGGGGCCAGTTGGCACCGTATTTTTTCTGGAGCTTTTCAAACCAGCGGATGGTGTATCTGGTGAGCTGTGCCAGGTTCTTGCGGCACTGCTCGATTTCGCCCTCCAGCCCGCGGATGTGCTCTTCCGCTTCGTGAATTTCGTACTTGGCAATCTTCTTGATGCGGATTTCGGTGAGGCGGATGACGTCCTCCCGCGTGACAGCGCGGATGAAGTCCTGCACAAAGGGTTGCAGGCGTTCCTCAATCTCGGTGAGGGACTGCTCCCAGCTTTCGCTCTCTTCCAGCACTTTGTAGATGCGGTTCTCGATGAAGATTTTTTCCAGACTGGCCTGCATCCAGCTTTCCTGGAGCTCCGCCAGCTGCACTTCCAGCTCGCGGCGCAGGGTGTCCTTCGTGTTATCGACGTTGATTTTGAGAATCTCGCTCACGCCCATGAACACGGGCTTCTTATCCACGATGACCACTGCCTTGGGCGAGATGCTCACCTGGCATTCGGTGAAGGCGTAGAGGGCATTGCAGGTCTTTTCCACGTCCTGTCCGGTGTGCAGATGTACCAGAATATCCGCGGTGGCGGCAGTGTTGTCCTCAATCTTTGCGACCTTCAGCTTACCTTTCTCCATGGCATTCTCGATGCTCTGGATGACGGATTCCGTGGTGGTGCCGTGGGGGATTTCCGTGATGCGGATGATCTTTTTGGTGCTGGTGTCCAGTTTGGCGCGGCAGCGCAGGCGGCTGTTGCCGGTGCCGTCGTTGTAGCCGCTCACATCGAGCAGGCCACCGGTGGGGAAGTCTGGGTAGAGTTCAAAGTCCTCGCCTCGCAGGTAGTGGATGGCGGCTTCAATCAGTTCGTTGAAATTATGCGGCAGGATGAGGCAGTTCATGCCCACGGCAATACCCAGCGCCCCCTGCGCCAGCAGCAGCGGAAACTTCACCGGCAGGGCTACGGGTTCCTTGTTGCGGCCATCGTAGCTGAGCTTCCATTCCGTCACCTTCGGGCTGTAGACCACATCCTTGGCAAATTGGGAGAGGCGGGCCTCTATGTATCGCGGGGCGGCGGCGGCATCGCCGGTGAGGATGTTGCCCCAGTTACCCTGCGGGTCGATGAGCAGCCCTTTCTGCCCCAGGGTGACCAGCGCACTGCCGATGGAGGCATCGCCATGCGGGTGGTACTTCATCGTATCGCCCACAATATTGGCCACCTTGTTGTACCGCCCGTCGTCCATGCGCTCCATGGAGTGCAGAATACGGCGCTGCACGGGTTTCAAGCCGTCAATGATATGGGGAACGGCGCGCTCCAGAATCACATACGATGCGTATTCCAGATAGTAATCGCCGAACATCCGTTGAATAAGACTCGGGTTTTCCTGCAGGTATACGGGTGTGATTTCTTTGCTCATGGATTGCGCGGATTTTATCATATATCATGCGGCATTTCAAGCTAGAAGCACGCATGCGAATCGTGAATTTCACGCGGCGTAGTATGCTTCAAAGCAAAAAGCCAGTTTCCCATGCTGGGGAACTGGCTTGCGGAAAATGAGGTGGAGCGGCGGTCAGCGTTTGCCGTAGCGGCGTTCGCGGCGGGCGTATTCTGCCAGTGCTTCTTCGAACTCCTTGCGGCCGAAATCCGGCCAGAGGACGTCCGTTACGAAAATCTCCGCATAGCTGATTTGCCAGAGCAGGTAGTTGGAGATGCGCATTTCGCCGCTGGTGCGGATGAGCAGGTCCGGGTCCGGCATTCCGGCGGTGTAGAGATGGGTGGCGATGGTTTCCGGCGTGATATCCTCCGGCTGCAGAGAACCGGTTTTCACCTGTTCGGCCAGGTGGCGCACAGCTGCTGTGATTTCCTGGCGAGAGCCGTAGGAGAGCGCCAGCACGAGGTTGACCCCGGTGTTGTTCCTGGTAGCTTCAATGCTGGCCTGAAGCTGCCTGCGGCAGTTTTCCGGCAGCATGTGCAGCTCACCGATGGCGTGCAGCCGCACGTTCTTCTCCATCATTTCCGGGGTGCGTTCCTTCAGGTATTTATCCAGCAGGTGCATGAGGGCGTTGACCTCCAGGGCTGAACGTCCCCAGTTTTCGGTGGAAAAGGCGTACAACGTGAGCCACTTTACCCCGTGTTCGCGGCACAAATCCAGCGCGCGCTGCACTGAGCGCCCACCTTCCTCGTGCCCCTTAGCGCGGAGAATACCTTTCTGTTTGGCCCAGCGGCCGTTGCCATCCATGATGATGGCGATATGCTCGGGAACCTGGCTCATGCGCAATTACAGCTCGTACTCACCGTATTCGGCCAGGATGGCTTCTACGCGGGCCACGTCTTCGGGGGAGTCAACGCCGCTGGTCGTCTTGCGTCCGCGGTAGTTCACTTCCACCATCTTGACGCGCAGGCCGTTGTAGAGGAAACGCATCTGCTCCAGGCCTTCTACGCAGCCCTTTTCGTAGTCGCCCTCCGGCAGCTCGAAATAGTTTTTGAGGGCGGTGTAGGTGTAGGCGTAGAGCCCCACGTGGCGGCGTACCGGGCTTTTCTCCATGGTTTCGCGGGCCTTTTCCGGCTTGCGGATGGCAGGAATGGTGCTCTTGGAGAAGGCGAGGGCATAGCCGTTCTTGTCCACCAGTACGGTGGTGCCGCTGTAGGGGGTCGTCTTCTTGGACTCCACAAGGCGGTCGTATTCCGCCCAGTCCAGGTGGATGCAGGGGGTGAACACGTCTGCCGGGCAGGCTTTCCATTCATCGATGAGCTGTTGAATCACCCAGGGCGGGCACAGCGGGTTATCGCCCTGCAGGTTCACGATGAAATCCGGGGCGGTGGCCTGCTGGCTCACGGCATCCCAGCAGCGTTCCGTGCCGCTGCGGCAGGTCTCGGCTGTCATTACTACGGGCACGTCTACCCCTTGACAGTAGTCAACGATGCGCTGGTCATCCGTGGCGACCACGTAGCTGCAGTTCTCGTTGTGTCGGCAGATGGAGGCTGCAATGTCGGCCACGCGCTTAATCATTTCCACCCCGGCAATCTTGACCAGGGGTTTGCCGGGCAGGCGGGTGGAGGCATAACGGGCGGGAATTACGATGAGAATGGACTGTGACATAGGAAAGAAACAGGTGGTTTCCTGTGCGTCTATACTAGCGCATATGCTTCAATTTGTCACGAAGAAAAGCACAAATTAAGGCTTCCGGCAGCTCTTTGCTTGACATTCACCCGGGGAAAAGCCTAGAATGACAGCATGTTCAAGACTCTGGTTCCCGTACTCCTCGCAACGACGGCACTCTATGCTGCCGAAACTGACCCGATGGCGGAAGTGTGCGACCGTCTGGCTGCTGCCCTGGAGCAGGAGACGGCAGCGCTTACCCGGATGCAGATGGCTGAGGATGTTCCCGCGGCACTGGAGGAGTTGCGCTCCAGTCTCGCGGCGTTGAAATCACTCATGGAGGTGGATCAGAAAGAGCTCTGGCTCTACATTGATAACACCCCCGGTGTCAAGCAGCCTCTTGTGGATGAACTGGAGCGCCTGGCCTTGCAGTTTGCCCGCCTGAAGAATGCCGGGTTCTTCAGTAATGGGGAGCTGAAGGCACTGCTGGCTCCCCAGGTGCTGGATTCACCTGAGGCCCAGCGAGCTAAGCGCGAGAAGCTCCGCGAGATTGACCACGATGAGGATTAAGACCTGCTCCTTTTTCCCTGAGCAGCTGTTGCACATGCTCCAGCTCCAGGTCCATGTATTCCGGCAGGTCATTGCGGTGCTGTGACATGTTGGCAAACACCCTGTCGCGGTATTCGATGGCTGCTGCTTTCGATTCTTCTTCAGAGCCGTACTGTAGGTCCGAAAAATAGCGGGTGATGATACGGCCACAGCGCTGGATACTTACTCTCCAACCCTGGAAGTCGGTGTTTTCGTAGGTGTATCTGGTCAGGTTTTTGCTTTTCATGAGGGTATGTAGCGTGTGGATGCTGCATACCCTCATGTTATTCAATAACTTATACCTAATGATTAGTCGTTGAGCCGGTTGGCTAGCGGAAATGACAGCTGCTCAATCGGTGCATCAACATGCAGGATGATGGGAAGCTGCGTGCGCTTGATGGCCGATGCCATCAGCTTACGCTGTATCAGTCTCACATCGTTTTCCTTGAAGAGGTAGTTCATTTCTTCCCTCACCAGAACTGAGGGGGGGGTGTTGAGGTCGGCCAGTTCGTGGATGATGCGGTTGGTGACTCCGTGCGGCGGTTCGGTTATGCTGCCGAATACGTCGCTGTATTCCTCGCGGAAACGCTCGCTGAGCAGGTAGATATCCACATCATACAGATTGCCAAGCGGTGCCAGGTGCCCGGCGCTCAGACCATACATATGGAATTCCCCAAGCATGATTTCACGGCGCCCCAGCGGGCTGCAGTACATCATGCCGCGGGATTCCGCGTGAGTGATGGCAATGGCACTACGGAGCCGTTCCGTCAGCGCTGCGGATTCCTCTCCGCCGAGTGCTGCTTTTGCAGCCGCTGCCAGTTCCTCTGTATGGGGGCGGAAGCAGTTGATTCCGAGCTTGTCGGCAAGGGAAGCATCGGCCTCAAAGGTGATGCCGCACACGTTGGCTGCACCGAGGGCTTCCACGCAGAGGACTCCAAGCAGGGCTGAGTGTGGGTGATCCAGTGGAATGCATACCCCGCTGAAGCAATTGTTGCGCACGTTGTCCCGGATGCCGCGTTCCAGCGCACTGGTCAGTAGTTCCTCCGCCTCCGGCAGGTTCAGCACCGGCGCTGCCGTGCGGGCTATGTCTACGACTTTTGCTGCGCTTTCAAAGAAGGGCAGGCGCAGGAGAGTCTGCCCTTCTGCACTATATACTCCAGAGCCGCCGCCGTATACATTGCCCCCCACGGTGCCGACCGGACGGCAGCAGATGACGGTGGTGCCGGACATGCGCGCTTCCCATTTCCGGGTTTCTGCATCGTCTCTTGCGGCCCCGGCGTACCAGGGATTATTCGGCAGACGCACCATGAAATCAAATTCCTCGTCCGGCAGGAGTTCTTCATCGCTGGTTTCGGTGAAGTAGGTTTTGCCGTTAATAGTGACCGTGCTGCAGTTCTCCAGTTCAGTGACGCAATCCTTTTCAAGCAGGTATGGAGTCAGAATGACGCTCTGGTCTTTTTCCTGCATGGAGGCATCCATCTCATCATCCTCGCCGACAAGACCCACGTATATTTCATCATCGTTCACCATCATGGTGTATGCGGCCAGCAGGAGCGGGGCATTGCCCAGCTCTCGTGAAAGGGTATCCAGGGCAGCCCGGGTCTGGGCGATGAAGGAGCGTCGCGATGCCAGACTGCGTGGTTCCAGCCCGCACAGGGCTGCCGCAGGGGCAATGACAATATCAGCACCGTGCTCCAGACATTCCCGGTACCCTTGCACAATGGCGCGCAGGTTGTTGGAAAAATCTCCGGGTAGCGGGGCTGTTTGAATAAGACCGATTTTGGTTGTTGTTGTATTCATCAGAAAAGAATAGGGAAGATGTCTCTATACTGCATTTTTGCAGTAGAAAAGGCAAGCTTAAAAACCGTATTGCGTGGAAGAATCCGCACTCTGGGCCAGACTTAAACACAGTGCCCACCAATAGGGGTGAGCACTGTGTTGTTAGAAAAGTATCATCTGGTTTATCAGGCGAGTTTGTTCTGCCAGTAGGCGATACGGCGGGCGGTGTTGTCTGCACTGGGGGCACCGGGATTAGTGCGCAGGGAGAAAGCGCGGTCCAGGTTGAACACCTCGTGTACGTCCTCGCCGTATTCCGGGGAGATTTCCTTGAACTCCTCCAGGCTCAGTTCATTGAGCGGGGTGCCGGTACCCACGGAGACTGCCACAGCCTTGCCCACGAGCTCATGAGCCTTGCGGAAGGGCACGCCGCGGCGCACCAGGTAATCGGCCAGGTCGGTGGCGAGGAGCAGGGGGTCGCTCACAGCGGCGGCGCAGCGGTCGGGGTTGATGCGCATGGCAGCCACCATCTCGGCATTCACACGCAGGGCAAGGCTCACCGTCTCGAAGGAATCGAAGAGGGGCTCCTTGTCTTCCTGCAGGTCGCGGTTGTAGGTGAGGGGCAGCCCCTTCACGGCCACCATCACGCTCACCAGGTTGCCGTACAGCCGGCCGCTCTTGCCGCGGGTCAGCTCGCACACGTCCGGGTTCTTCTTCTGCGGCATGAGGCTGGAGCCCGTGGTGTGGGCATCGCTCAGTGTGCAGTAGCCGAACTCAGCGCTGCTCCACAGCACCAGGTCTTCGCTCAGGCGGGAAAGATGGGTGCCGATGAGGGAGAGGTCGAAGAGTGTTTCCATGATGTAGTCGCGGTCGGCGATGGCATCCATGGAGTTTTCGCTCACGGAATCAAAGCCCAGCTCGGCGGCGATACCCGCGCGGTCCAGGTTGATGGTGCTGCCGGCAATGGCGCCGCTGCCCAGCGGGCTCACGTTCACGCGGCGGCGGCAATCGGCCAGGCGGGCGGCATCGCGGTCCAGCATCTCCACATAGGCCAGCAGGTGGTGACCGATGGTGACCGGCTGGGCGCGCTGCAGGTGGGTGTAACCGGGAATGCGGACCTCCGCATATTGGGAAGCTTTCTGCACCAGGGCTCGCTGCATATCCTTGAGCAGCTCCAGAGTCACATCAATCTGGGCGCGGCAGTACAGGCGCGTATCGGTGGCTACCTGGTCATTGCGGGAGCGGGCGGTGTGCAGCTTGGCACCGGGGGCCCCGATGCGGCGGGTCAGCTCGCTTTCGATGTTCATGTGCACATCCTCGAGTTTCATGCTCCAGCTGAAGTTGCCGGCCTTGATGTCGGCCAGAATCTCCTGCAGGCCGTTGGCAATGGCATCGAACTCATCCTGCGTGAGCATGCCAGCTTTCAGCTGGGCGCGGGCATGCGCCGTGGAGCCGGCAATGTCGTGTTCATAAAGCTTCCAGTCGTAGGAAACGGATTCACCGTACTCCAATACCAAATCTGCCGTAGGCTGTGAAAAACGTCCTGTCCACATAACGCGGCCAGCATACCACCATTCCCCCTCATGTGCAAGCCGCAATGCTGCCATGCAGATTTTTGCACGAAATCAGGAAAGGCACTTGACTGTGAGACTGTGAGTGATGTACAGTTCCTGAGTATGCCCGCCACGAAGAGAGTTGTGCTGAAATGGTTACTTGCGCTAGTTCTGGTGCTTGCCGTGGTTTATGTGGTAACGGAGGATTCGGGGGAGAAGAAGGTAACGGTCTGCAAGCTGTTTCGTGTGGAGATGGATGATGTTGCAGAGGCTTCCTGGGCAGTTCTTGATAAGCTCACCGGGGAGGATGTGCAGAAATCACGGAGCATTCCACGGCAGGATGCCGAATACTGCATCGAAGGTGCATTCAGACTTGCTCCCGAGGCTTTGCCCGGGAATGGAATACCCGCAAACCCGCAGGGGTACGAGACCTACACCGGGGAGACCGTGAGCGATTGGATGAGCAGCGAGGAAATCCGGTTGCTGCTGTGGCGCACGAAGAGGAGCGGGGAGGTGGTGTTCTCCCCCTCTACCGGCTGGGTGTATTTCAAGCTTGATTTGCAGAGTTAATCTGAATTTCAATCTCCTTAATCTTTTTTGCAGAGTTTTTGCTGAGTAAGTGGCGAACCGCAAGCCAGATGGCCGGAATGAGTGAGGTATAGATGGTGGCCGCCAGGCAGTCCGCATTGAACTCCTGCTGGCGGAGCGGCAGGATAACCAGCCCCAGCATCAGCCCGCATACCAGCCAGATGCCGGCAATGAGCGGGTGAGTGGCAAGGTATTCCGTTCTGGCGTTCACAGGTGGCAGGTGCTCCGGATTGAGGGTGAGCCGCCCCTCCAGACAGCGTGTCGAGGGCACGTTTACCTGAACATCCCAGCTCCTGACCGCGTGCTCACTTTCTTTGCTGGCATAATGCAGACCGTAGCACAGCCACCAGCAGGCCCCTGTCAGAATGAGTAGCTGCGTTTCGGTGGATTGGGCGGCCCATATTTGCTCGTCCGATTCGTTCATCAGGGGGTAGAGCGAGTTGTTCATGCGAGAATCCGGCCTGTACACGCCGGAGTTGATGGAAGCCAGCACATAATCGGGCCCGACGAGCAAGGCATGACGCGCGGCGGCGTAGGCCTTTGCTTCTTTCTTGCTGAATCCATTGCGGAAAGCCCAGAGAAAACGCCGGTCTGAGTCATCGGTCTCCATATGCAGAATCCTGCGCCCCGTTTTGTCAAAGAACATCGGGTAGTGGCTGATGGTGCAGTCGAAACGACCACGCCGGGAGCCATTGAAGCAGATTTCACCCTTGCTGCCTGTCCGGCAATCGGAGCGTATTTCGATGGTATTCTCACCCATCTGAATTGAAAGCCTCGGAAAGCAATCACTGCTATGGCGGTACTCCAGGGTGGCAATCATTTGCCCGCTTTCAGAATAAATCCTGCCCTCAAGCGGAATATACAAGGAAATGAATTTCTTTGTGGCGGGCGATTGGATGCTGACTTTCATCGTCAATAGGATACAGTAAATGGCCGGCAGGTCAAGCAAATGCAGAGAACTTCCCGTTTTTTGTTGACTTGGAGTGGGCTGGGGAATATCATCCGGATTATGAAGATTCCTCCCTACTGGGTTACAGAGAGGCGCAGGGGCAGCGATGGTTCGCTGTGGAAATTGCGCGGCATATCGTACTGCTCGATGAGCGAGGCGCGGGAGCGACTGGAGGAGCGCTTCCGCATCCGCTCTGAGTTTGCCGCGCGGCGCGGGGTAAGCGAGGAGGCGGTGGCTGAACACTGCGCCCGCCTGCGCGCACTGGATGAGCTGAAGTCGGAGGAATACTCCACCCTGCTGCTGGAGCCGGTGGTGGAGCAGGTGGATGCGGAGAATATTATCACTCGCAATCGCTATGGGGTGCAGGTGCTCAACAGCACTACCCTCTGCTTTGTGGATGTGGATGATTTCCCGCTCTCGCTGGGGGATAGGCTGAAAGGCCTCTTCGGCAGAAAGACCACGCCGGAGGAAAAGCTGCTCCAGACGCTGCGTGATATGTGCGCGGCGGATGAATCGCTGGGCGCCCGCCTGTACCGCACGCACAATGGCTGGCGTGTCATGCTGACGGGCAGGGAACTGGCGCCGGATTCCGAACGGATGCACCGGATATGCCGCCTGCTGCATGCCGACCCCTTGTATGAATCGCTCTGCACCCGCCAGCAATGCTGGCGCGCCCGCCTCACCCCCAAGCCATACCGCGTGGGCGTGCCGGGCTATCCCCGGCCGGTGGATTCGGAGTCGGTTTCTTCCCCGCAGGCGCAGGATTGGATTCAGCGCTACGAATCCGCGTGCCTCGGGAAATCCGTCTGCCGCCTGGTGGACGTCGCAGGGCGCAAGATGCAATCTGACCTCATCGAACAGCACGACATCATGACCGGTGCCACGGTGTCGGATGCTCCGCTAGCTTGAATTGACGTTTTTTATGAGTGCGGTGCCGGGATATCAGATAGGCCTGAAATTGTGGTCGGTGAACACAGGCGTGTGCCAGCGTGAGGCGCGGCGCTTGTATGATGCCGGGGTGTATGATTATCTGGAGCTGTATGCGGTGCCTGGCACTGCCGATACGCTGCCCGGGTGGAAAGCGCTGGGAATCCCCTGCGTGGTTCACGCAGCTCATTTCAAGCATGGCTTCAATCTGGCCAGGGAGGATTGCACCGCAGCAAACCGCAGAATTTATGATGAAATGCGCCGCTTTGCTGATGCGCTGGAGGCGCGGTACATCATTTTTCACGGGGGAACCTTCGGCTGCATTGCGGAAACGGCCCGGCAGCTGGCAGCTCTGCATGAACCCCGTGCTCTGATTGAGAATAAACCGGCCATCACCCGGAATGAGGGGAGCATCCTGGAATGTCGCGGGGCTTCCGTGGAGGAAATCCGACATGTCTTGCAGGTGGCCGGCTGCGGGTTCTGCCTCGATATTCCTCATGCCCTCTGTGCGGCCAATTATATGCAGCAGGAGCAGATGAGCATGCTGCATGAGATGAACAGCCTGCACCCCGTCATGTATCACCTGGCAGATATGAAGTCCCCGGAGCTGCTCATTGATGACCACACGCGGCTCGGGCACGGGATGCTGGATTTTGCCCGCTTCATTCCCGGTATCCTGGCTCCGGGGGCCATGCTCACCATTGAAACCACCCGCACCCGCCCGGAGGCTCTGGAAGAATTCAAGAGGGAGGTGGAGCATTTCAGAACATTCGCCGAAAATAGTTATGTCGCTGAAGCTCTGCAAGCGGGAATTGACATGCAGGTAAAGAGTTGTTAGAATGTGTGCCCCCATGAGTGACGACAACACACAGAGAGAAGAGCTTTTGATTACCGAACTGCAGCAGCTTATTGTTGATGCGTTGGAACTGGAAGATGTGCAGCCGGAGGATATCAAGCCGGAGATGCCGTTATTCAGCGAGGATGGACTGGGGCTGGATTCCATCGATGCCATGGAGCTTGGGGTGGCGCTGAAGCGTCGCTATCAGGTGGCCCTGAATCAGGAGACTCAGGACGTTGATAAACACTTTGCCAATGTGGCCTCGCTGGCCCGTTTTGTCGCAGACAACCGGTAATATCCAACAGAAATATGACCCGACAGGAAGTAGACCAGTATGTGCGCCAGGTGCTCGAAAGTGAATTCGATTGCGATGTGAGCATCCTGAATGAAGAAACGAATATTTTTGAGACTTTTGACCTGGACAGCATCGATGCCGTGGATATCGTGGTGCGGGTGCAGAAGGAGTACGGCATCAGTCTCCAGGCCGAGGATTTCAAATTGGTCCGGAATTACGGCGACCTGCTGGATGTGATAAGCAAGGCAGCAGTCGGCGCAGCATGATGCGCACACTGAGAGTGCTGGGGGGTATCTGCTCCATCCTGTACCCCCTTCTGGTGTTGTGGGTACTGAGCTCATACCGGGAGCAGTTACAGCACATCTGCCTGGCTGTTTTGCCGGTGCTGGTGGTGGTGTGCCTTATCCGCTGGGTGCGGGACCGCCGCCTGGTCCGGCTGCTCAGCCCTGCAGTGCTTATTCTGTTGTTTTCCGCAGTTCTGGCAACGGACAGCCCGGATTTCTTCAAGCTTTATCCCATTCTGGTCAGCGGGCTTCTGCTGGTGCAGTTTGCCGGGTCTCTGCTTAATCCGCCGACTGTGGTGGAGCGCTTTGCTGCCATGGCCCAGCGAGGAGACGCCCCGCTTCCCCCAGGGGCGGTTTCCTACTGCCGCAAGGTGACCTGGGTCTGGGTGGGCTTTTTCTGCTTCAATATCGGAGTGTCCGGCCTGACGGCGCTGATCGGCAGTTGGGCGGTGTGGACCTGGTACAACGGTTGTATTTCGTATATGTTAATCGGGCTGCTAATGGCTGGTGAATGGTTGGTCCGCCGTCGTGTCCGTCAATAATTTCTATGAAGATTCTTCCTTCAAAGTTGTTGTCAGAACCCATATCGCCAGGGTTGCATTTATTCCGGCGCCGTGATTCGATAGTCAACTATGCTGCGTTCCGACGGGATGTAGCCTGCATGGTGGCGGCCTTGCAGCAGCGTGGAACCCACAGCGCTGTGCTGCACATGGAAGATAATTATGATTTTGCAGTAGGTCTGTTTGCCTGTCTGCATGCCGGAGTCTATACCATTATCCCCGGCAATCTGTGCAAGAATATCCGCCGGCAGTTGCAAGGGGAGGATGTTGTGTTTGTGCATGAACTGACCCCAGGGGCAGAACCTGCTCCACTTGAACCGGCACAGCCCGGGAGAGTGGTGGTGGAGTTCTTTACCTCCGGAAGCACAGGGGCTCCCAAGCGTATTATTCGCACATTCGCCCATCTGGAAGCCGAATTACAGATGCTGGAGGGAGTGCTGCCGGATTATACGGAGGTTCAGGAGGTCTTTTCCACGGTGCGGTTTTACCACGCCTACGGTATCATCTTTGGTTTATTACTGCCCCTGAGCCATTGTATCCTGACGGATACGGATGCGTTTAACGGACTCGAACCCTGGGTGTCGCGGGTAGAGAATCTGAGTACCCCCGGGGCGCTGATCTGGCTGGTTACAACGCCCGCGTTTCTGAATGTCTGGGCTGCGAATGCCGGGCTGGTTTCCTTTCTCCACCGCCCGGTGCGCCTCGTTTCCGCAGGGGCTCCGCTGTCCCCGGCAGTTGCCGCCTCCATATCTGCCACGACCGGCGGCCGCCTGCTGGAGATATTCGGGAGTTCTGAAACCGGGGTGGCAGCCTACCGCTACCCGCTGGAGACCCAGCTGTGGCAGCCATTCCAGGGGGTGAGGCTGGAACTCGCCCCGGGACAGGGAATGCGCATTTCATCCCCGGCAGTGCCGGCGGGCACAAAGGCGCACCTGGGGGATTCTGCCGAGATTTCGGAGGATGGCCGTTTCTGCTTGCTGCCGCGGGTGGACCGCATCGTCAAGCTGGCTGATAAGCGTGTATCTCTTTCAGAAGTGGAACAGTGTCTCACGTCTTCGCCCCTGGTGGCGCAGGCATGTGCCTTGGTGCTCCCCGTGCAGAACGTGAATCGGCTGGCCGTTGCGGTGGTACCCGCCGCGGAGGGTACAGACCTTCTGCAAAAGTATGGGTATGCTGCATACAAGAAGGAGCTGCGTCGCGTGCTTGCCCACCAGGTTGAACCCGGATTGCTGCCGCGCAAGTGGAGGGTAGTGGGCGAATTGCCCCGCAATGCTCAGGGGAAGGTGCAGCACTCTGCGGTGCGCTCTTTGTTTGCCCAGCGCTTGCAGCTGCCGGTCATGCGCCCTCTTACCAAGTCTGCGCAGGAGTTGGTATTCCGACTGCTCTTCGTGCGTGATTCCTTCTACCTCACCGGGCATTTTCCCGGCTATCCGCTGGTGCCGGGGGTGGTGATTCTGCAGAGCCTCAATACGCTCATTGAGCGCTACTGGGGGCTGCGGGTTGTGGGAATTGTTCGCCTCAAGTTTTCAGCCGAGACTCTTCCCGGCCACGAGCAGACGGTGCGCCTGACCCGCAAGGAGGGTGAAGTTGCAGTAGACATTCGCAGCGAGACCGGAGTCAAGGTCTGCCAGGGGCGCCTTCGTGTGGAGCAGGAGGAATCTGCCCCGCAGTATGCATTATAACCCCAGCTGCTCGGCAATCTGGTGGCTGAGCCGCACTGCCTCCCGGTGGGGCAATTCACCGGGCCGGGCATAAACTGCTGGATGGAGCGTCAGCGAGAAGACCGGGCAGTGCTCGCCCACATACCACCACGGGACCTCCTTTGTCAGGAATGGCTGGCTGGTATGAATGTGGATCGGGACAATGGGAGCACCACTCTGGATGGCCAGGTGAAAAGCGCCTCGTTGCAGCTTGTTCTTCTTGTGGGGGGATGTCCGGGTGCCTTCCGGGAAAATAATAATGTTGTAGCCTTGGGCGAGGGCTTCTCGCGAAGCTTTGAGCATTTGCTGTGCGTCGCCATTGTTCACAATGCAGAGTCTCCGGAGAATGGGGCGCAGAAAGGGCCAGCGGAGCAATGCCGGCTTGACAATGAGCATGCAGCGCGGAATGATGGATGCGAGGATGACAACATCTATCAATGACGGGTGGTTGGCTACAATGATGGCGGAACGCAACTGCTCCATTTCCTTCTTCTGCGGGGCATGCAGCCGCAGGTTCCAGGTGCAGCGCAGTAGAAGGCACATAAGCTTCCAGGAATACCGGAGCACGAAGCTGCCCAGCGGCCTTTCCATGCGGGGAAATAATGGGCGTATCAGCACCAGAACGACGGAGATGCACAAGCCGCCAAGCCCGAAGAAGAAATAGTCCATAACCGCCAGCACACACCGCAGACGGGTGGATGTGCTCATGGGTGGGACTCGCTTATCCATAATGCTTCAAGTGCTTCCAGATTATCAGGCAGATTCCGTGTGGAGCCGGAGCCGTGTTCCAGAACAAGCGCCGCCGCCTGAAGAGAGGGGTGGCAATCTCCATACACAAACAGGCAGGGACCGCTGTCCCTGCTGATCATGAGGGTTTCCAGGAGCCCCATCTGCAGGGTTTCCGGGCCAGCAGCCAGGGTGGTGCTGCTATTCTGGTTGTGGCAGGCCAGTCCCAGCAGGGAAGCCGTGGCATTATGCACCGAAAGCGAGAATCCCGCCGGCGACATCTCGCCGAACTCTGCCCATTCCTGGAACAGGGCATGTGTGCGCTCCAGTTCACCATGCCGGCTGGCATAAATCACAGGCAGGGTGAGTATGTCTGTCCCCAGTTCCTGGCTCAGGCGTGCAACGCAGCTGAGAGCGGCCTGGCTCAGCGGGCTCAGGCGCCTGGGCAGGGGGCAGGGGAAGACTCCCCTGGGCACTTGTGGTTTCGCTTCCCGGTGGAACACTGCGCCGAGAATCCGGAAAGAGAGGCTTAGTGGGGCCATTTTCGGAAAATGAGGCTGGTATTGATACCGCCGAAAGCGAAGTTGTTGTTCATGACGTATTCCGGATGCATTTCCCGCCCGTTACCCACAATCAGGTCGAGCCCTGTGCAGTGTTCATCCAGTGTGTCGAGATTCAGGTTCGGGTGGAACCACCCCTCGCGCATCATCATGATGGAAACCATCGATTCCAGTGCTCCGCAGGCTCCCAGCGTGTGACCGGTATATCCCTTCAGCGAACTGGCCGGTACCGGTGTGGTGAAAATGCTCCGGGTCGCTTCTGCTTCGGCAATATCTCCATTCACGGTGCCTGTGCCATGGAGACTTACATAACCGATTTGCCCTGCCGTCAGGCCGGCCTGCTCCAGGGCTTCCCGCATGGCTTCCTTCATGGTACCGGCATTGGGGTTGGTGATGTGGGTGCCGTCTGTATTGGTGCCGAAGCCGACGATTTCGGCGTAGATGTGTGCCCCGCGTGCCGTGGCATGCTCCAATTCCTCCAGAATCAGGGAGCAGGCACCCTCTCCCAGCACCAGGCCATCGCGGTTGGCATCAAAGGGGGCTGGTGTGCTGGCGGGGGCCTCGTTGCGTGTGCTGGTGGCAAAGAGCGTGTCAAACACAGCCGTCTGCACCACGTTGCGGGTTTCCGCACCACCGGCAATCATGATGTCCTGCCTGCCCATGAGGATGGCTTCATATGCCATGCCGATGGACATGCTGCCGGAGGTGCAGGCCGTGCTGCTGTTGATGAGGCGGCCCCGGGTGCCGAAGAAGAGGGAGAGGTTGACCGGCACGGTCTGCCCCATCATCTTGATGTAGGTAGAGGAATTTAAATCCCTGGTGCTGTTTTCCTCCAGCAGGGTGATACAGCCCTTGTTTGCCCTCAGCGAGCCGGAACAGGAACCGTATGCCACGCCCGTGCGGCCGTGTTTCAATTCTTCCGAGCCTTCGAGCCCAGCATCGCGAAGCGCTTCGCGGGTGCAATCCACCGCCATGACTGATACGCTTGACATGGTGCGCATCTGTTTGCGGGTGAAATCCGCCGGGGCCGTGTAGTCTGGTATCGCAGCAAACAATCTGGAGCGCAGCCCCTGGATATGGTCCCACTCCTCGATGTGGCGGGTGGTGTTCCTGCGCGCTTTCAGTGCGTCAAGGATACTCTGCTGGCTGCGACCCAGGGTGCTGATAGCTGCCATGCCGGTGATGACCACGCGCCTGCTCATGCCATACCTCCATTTACGTTGATGACCTGGCGAGTGATGTATGCCGCCCCATCGGACATGAGGAATGATGCCGCTGCGGCAATGTCATCGGCCGTGCCGAGGCGGCGCAGCGGCACCATTTTCCGGAGTTCGTCAAGCGGTAAGTTGCTGGTCATGTCTGTTTCGATAATACCCGGGGCAATGCAGTTGACTGTGATGTTGCGCTTGGCAAGTTCCAGCGCAAGCGCTTTTGTGGCACCGATGATGCCGGCCTTGGCGGCGCTGTAGTTGACTTGCCCGCGATTCCCCACCACGCCTGAGATGGACGAAATGGTGATGATTCTGCCACCTTTGCGGTTCTGGATCATGGGCATGATGCAGGGGGAGAGCACATTGTAGAAGGAGTCCAGATCCGTGCGCAGAACGGCATCCCACTGGTTGCCCTCCATCGCCGGGAAGGGGGTGTCGCGAGTGATGCCGGCATTGCAGACTATGCCGTAATAGGCCCCGTGTTCGGCCATGTCTGCCTGGAGAATCCCGGCTGCGGTCTCCCTGTCGGAAACATCAAACATCAGAATGCGTGTCGGTGTCCCCCGGCTGCCCAGTTCTGCGGCAAGCTCTTCACAGGCTTGACGGTTGCTGCGCGCGTGAAGGACTATGGCGAATCCGTCATCCGCCAGTTTTCTTGCGATGGCCGCTCCGATCCCCCTGCTGGAACCAGTTACGAGACACCACTTTGGTGTGGGCATTTGAGTCATATCTGATGAAATCGTAGATTTGAGTCCGGCTCCTGCCGGAGACGGCATGTTATATCACTAGATGATGCCGGGTGTCAATTCTTATTTAGGCATTTGCATTGATTAGATACGTGTTGACAAAGATTGGAAAATCTGGTACATACAGCTACCCGTTTTGTCAGCATGAATCAAGAACCGCGAAGACGAAAAAGAAACAGACAGCCCAGAATGGTGGAAGCCCTGGCGGAAGCTCAGAAACTGGCATTTGCACCGCTGGCCTTTCAGGCGGTCCGCGCGATGCTGCTGAATGGGATGCTTGAGTATGTAGCGGCGCATGAACCTGTGATGCGAAGCGCCCTGGCTTCCCGCTACAGCCGCTACGTGGCAGATGTGCTGGTCGAATCCGGGGTGACTTCCGGGGTGCTGCAGGAGCAGGAAACGGGGGTATCCGTCAGCGATGTCGGGTACTGCCTGCTGAATGACCCGATGACGATTGCCAATTTCAACTTCGTGGCGGACGTCTG
The DNA here is from genome assembly GCA_015062005.1 of Akkermansiaceae bacterium. Classification (GTDB taxonomy): domain Bacteria; phylum Verrucomicrobiota; class Verrucomicrobiia; order Verrucomicrobiales; family Akkermansiaceae; genus Akkermansia. Next base: position 23,643 of record SUVL01000003.1, on the reverse strand, counting down.
CTACGCCGGCGCTGAGCATCTGCCGGAAGCACTGGCAGAGGGGCGGCCCGCAGGGCTGCCGGTCTTTGGCGACTGGGCAACTATATATGAAGGCTTATCCCGCTTGCCGGAACCAGCCCGTACCAGCTGGTTTGCCTTTGACCATCTTTATTCAGATGCCTTTTTCCCTCAGGCTATTGAGCTGATGAGTCGGAACGCCTCACTGAATCACGTGTTTGATGTGGGCGGCAATACTGGAAAATTTGCCGGTTGCCTGTTGCGCACCGTTCCTGAGGCCGCGGTGACGATAGTTGACCTGCCCGGGCAGCTGGCGCTTGCAAAACAGAATATGGAATGGGCAGGGACCCGTTGCGATTATGCAGCGGTCAATGTGTTGGGCGAAGCCGACTGGCCGACCGGGGCTAGTGTGGTCTGGATGTCCCAGTTCCTGGATTGTTTCTCTCACGCGCAGATAGTGCATATCCTGCGCAAGGCTGCGGCTGTGCTCGAACCGGGCGGCAGTATATTCATCGCCGAGCCCTTCATTGATTGTCAGACCTTCGAGGCTGCGGCCTATTCCCTGGCGCAAGGGTCGCTGTATTTCACCTGCATGGCCAATGGCAACAGCAAGTTCTATACTGCCGCCGAAATGGAGGAATGTGTGCAGGAGGCCGGGCTTTCCGTGAAGCGCTCGTGGCATGCTCTGGGCAAATACCAGTATTCGCTGATGCAATGTGTGCTCGCGTGAACAAGCCCCGCGAAACCTATGTCAGCGGGGCAGGCATAGCTTTGCTCCTGTTTGTCTACAAGGCCTTCGGCCAGCGTGTGTGCCGCTGCTTCATAGCTGCTGTCATCTTTTTCGCATATCCCTTCCTGCGTCCCGCCCGGCAGGCGTCTGCCGCGTTCCGGAAACAGTGGGAGCAGTTCACGTCAACCCGTTGTATCAGCGGCCTGAAGCATCTGCGCACCTTTGCCTATACGCTGGCTGACCGGCTTGCCTGCCGCGCCGGCTTGTTTCGATTTGACCAGGTGCGCGTGTGTACGCCTGAAGCGACAGAGAGCCTTACTGCGTTGTACCGCCAGGGAAAAGGCGTGTTCTGCATCGTGTCTCACCTGGGGTGCTTTGATATGCTGCGCGTCTTGTTCGATTCCACCCGCGAGGGAATGGCCGGTGAGATTCATGTGTTCATGGATACCAGAGCCACGCAGGCTTTTGTCCGCTGTCAGAAGCGTTACGGCGGCGCTCAGCTGGAGACCTTGGTGCATTCGGTTGAAGAGCTGGGACCGGCTCTCTCCATGGAAATGGCACAAAAGCTTGATGAAGGAGCCATGCTCGTGATGGCCGGTGACCGGATCTGGCGTGACTCGGACGCGGCCAATTATGAGTTTTCCTTCCTTGGCCGGCGAGCATGGTTTCCCCGGGGGTGTTTCCGCTGGGCGGCAGCCATGAAGGTACCGGTTTATTCGCTGTGTCTGGCTGAGAACGGCGGAAAGTATGATTTGCATGTAGAATGTTTATCGGCCCGGGGTGAAATCAAAGCAGCGCCCCTGGCGGAGGCCTTTGTGGCTTCTCTGGAGAAGCTCTGCTGCCGCTACCCGGCCAACTGGTTTAATTTTTACCATTTCTGGAAATGAAGAAGTTTGTTATATGCCTGCTGAGCCTCTTCCCGCTGCTTCTGGCGCAGGGAATGCCTGAATTCCCTGAGAACCGGGTCAATGACTATGAATCGCTGCGTGCCTGGTTTGATGATGCCCCCCATACACTGGCAGAGTTTGAAATGACACGCACCACGCCTTCCGGCCGGAAATTGAAAAGCCGGGGAACCTTCGAGTTCCGCCGTGGGGTGGGCATGATGTGGCGCACGGAGTTCCCGGTGCGGAATGCGATGGTGATTTCATCCGAATGGCTGACGAATTATGATGCCCGGGGGCGCGTTATTCGTCAGTTGAGTGTGAGCGGTGCGCCGTCATCCCGTTTCACCGGGGCGTTCATGCAGGAGCTGAAGCCGGAGTATATCCGCCAGATGGAGCGATCCTTTACCATGACGAGCCGTTCGAATGCGCAGGCCGATACCTTGGTCCTCGGTTTGAAAAGCAAGCATGAAGCCAGTGATTTGCGTTGGCTCCTGCTTGTGGTGAAGAACCGTACGCTGGAGCAGGTTTTCTATGAATCGGCCCGCCAGGGGCGGACCCATGTCATATTCCGCAATGTACGCCACTCTCAAATGATTCCGGAACAAGGATTCAAACTTATCCCATGATTAAATTGAACCAGGGAGGTGTTGTTCTGCGCGTTGTTGCCGGCATTCTGCTGCTGGGAGCGGTGCTCGTCCTTTCTTTGCGGGGAGTGAGGGTGCAGACGAATCTGTACGATTTGCTGCCCTCAGGCGGTGGGGATGCGGTCCGGAGTCTGGAGCGCATGGCCGAGGCAGGCAGCCGCCAGGTGAATGTGCTGCTCAAGGGTGAATCGGAGGAAGTCGTGCTGGATTCCGCTTTGGCTTTGTGCGAAAAACTTCCGCCTGCCTTGAGCCGGATGACGGATGACAAGGCCTTGGCGCGGATGTCCGCAGTGCTGCAAGCGTACCGTTTTCAGCTCCTTTCTGCACGGCATCGGGAGCTCCTGCGACAAGGAAATACGGAGGCGCTGCGTGATGAGGCGCTGACCAATCTCTACAGCTTTGTGCCGCTGGCCTTGTATCCGGTTGATGACGACCCCTACGGTTTTGCAACATCCTTTCTGCTGGAGTCCCCCCTGCTGAATAAAAAGAACCTGGAGCTGCACCAGGGCATCATGCTGGGGCGGTTGGATGATTCCTGGTATGCCTGCATTCCATTGATGATAGCAGAGGAAACCGCCGCTTCCCTCTCCCTGCTGCAGCAGGAGATGAGTCAGCTTGCGGAGCTGTGCGGGCAGACTGGGGCCTTGCTCTGCGGTGCTCCGGTGCACACATGGAAGGCCAGCAGCTCCAGCCAGCGTGCCATGGGGGGGCTGAGTGTGGTTTCGGTGCTGCTGGTGGTAGCTTTGTTTCTCGGTGTATTTGTTTCGCTGCGCGGCATGTTCATCATGGTGCTGACCCTGGCCGCCTCCGGGGTGATTTCTCTGGGTATTGCGATGCTTCTGCATGGTAATGTGCACATACTGGCGCTCGTATTCGGTTGTTCCCTGGTGGGCATATCGTCAGATTACATGGTGCATTACCTGGTGGCTCACCATGAAGATACCGATGCGCGTATAGCTCTTCCCCTGCTTCGGGCGTTGCTTCTGGGCATGCTGACCAGTGTGCTGGGCTATTCTACCTTTTATCTGACCGGGGTTGGTCTGCTGGCTCAGATTGCAACGGTATCTGTCTCCGGGCTATTATCTGCGATGTTGCTGATTGTGGCTTTCTATCCGCGGGTTTATGCCCGGCATTTACCTGTGCGCCTGACCAGTGGTGCATTGCTGGTTGGGGCCTGCATCAGCCGCTGGCGATTCCGCATGCTGCTCCCCTGGCTGCTGGCTGGGGTGATGCTGGGCCTGAGTTTCTGGAAGCTTGCTGTGTGCGATGACCTGCGCGGCTTTTACCGCCCTGATGCTGAGCTGATGGAAGCAGAAAAGCAGTTCGCACGCCTCACTGGCATGGAGCAGGGCGTGGTGACCCTGGTGGTCAGCGGGGAGAGCGCTGAGGAGAACTTGCAACGTCAGGAGATGCTGGCTCATATGCTTGAACAAGCCGGTGTGGAGAACTATACGTCAGTGGCATCACTCGTGCCTTCTGCAAGACGCCAGCGCGAGAATTTTGAAATGGTGCGCGAGCTGGTGGCTGCGCATGCGGATGAGGTGCCGCTCCGTGTGCCGGATGAATGGCCGGGAGCGCTGCTGCCCGATGAATTATTGAAGGCGAGTTCGTCCCTCAGCTCCCTCATTGCGCTGTGGAATGGGAATCATTCTGTGGTGCTGGTGCCGGGTAAATACCGAGCCCGGCTGGCTGTTCTTGATTCAGTGCCCTGGGTTGCTGCCGTGGATCGCTTTGCTGAGCTGAAGAACGAGATAGGCAAATGGCGGGAGCAACTCATGCTGCTGCTTGGTGTGGTAGGTGTAGTGGTGCTGGCGTTGCTTTCATATTGCTACGGATTCAGGGCGGCCCTGGGTATCTGTGGCCCGGTGCTCGCCGGCATTTCCTGCGTGTTCGGGGTGTTGGCCGCCTTTGGGGTGCCGCTGACTCTTTTCCATGTGCTGGCCTGCTACCTGATTCTGGGGCTGGGTTGCGATTATGCGATTTTCCGGGCAAGCCAGCAGGACTCGCAGACCTTGCCGGCCCTCGCTGTGGGAATTTCCTTTCTGACCTCCTGGGCTATGTTCGGTGTGCTGGCCTTCACCAGTTTTTCCGTGACTTGCGATATGGGGCTGGCTGTCAGTATCGGGCTTACCGTGGCTTATGTGCTCTCACCAGCCGCCAGGGGTGCAATAAAGCACTGATGCAGAGTTTTGTGTGAGTCAAGGAAATAAGCACATTGTCGCGCAGCATGCGGAAGTTGGAGCGTCCTCCTTCGGGGTAGCAGACGTCGACCTCTCTGCTTATGATGGGCATGCCATCCCAATAACAACGCACCAGCATTTCAATATCACCCGGCATGCCCGGTGATATACGGTGCCGCTTCAGTATGCGCAGACTGCGCTCCAACGGGTACAGCCGGAATCCGCACATGGCATCGCAGCGGCAGGCGCCGGCGGTTTCCAGCCATGTAAAGAAATTGGTGATTTTCCGGCCATGCAGACGTGCCCGGGGGACATCCGCCCCGTATCTGGGTTGCCCCACTACCATGTGTTCCGGTGCATTTTGCCCGGTGGTAATGAAATCTGCGATGCAGTCAGGATTGTGCTGCCCATCCGCATCGCATTGCAGAACATGGGTATAGCCTGCCTGGGCTGCGAGCCGCATGCCAGCTGCCACAGCCTCCCATTTTCCTTTATTATCCGGAAGTCGCTCCAGCCGCACGTCGCACCGGCTGCAAGCATCGCGAATGAGCTCTGCTTCCTCCGCGCAGCTGCCATCGTCCACCACGATGGCAGGAATCTGAGTGCGCACCAGCCTGGGCAGGTAGTGGATGAGTTCTCTGCCGTGGTTGTAGCAGGGAATGACAAGGCATGGATTGAAGCTTGGCATGGAATATTAAGGCTCGGTTACGTTCAACGCTTTCGAGATAAGGTCGATGAAATAGGCAGGGTTGGTGATAGCGGTTTCCCCTGTCCTGGTGTTTACCGCCATCTGCATCGTTTCACCTTTGGTAATCAGAGTATTTGTTTCGGCATCGCGTATGGTGAAGGTCATGGTCAGCGAGTTCTTGTAGTCCTTCAGTTCTGCGGTAATGGCCAGTTTCTGGTTAAGCCTGGCGGAGCGGATGTATTTGACTCGCAGTTTGACGACTGGCCACTGGTGCCCCATTTCGGCCATTTGGATATAGTCGAGTCCGAGCTCGCGGAGGAGGGCGGCTCGGGCCAGTTCGAAGTAATTGGCATAATTGCCGTGCCACACGACGCCCATGGGATCCATTTCGTGGAAGGCCACCTGGTGGTATACGGTTGTTTTCATGGGAAGGGATTTAATCTTCGCGAAGGACGGTGAGCTCAGCTTCGGCCAGGAGCTGCTCTCCTGCTTTAAGCTGGCATTCATAAACGCCGATAGGCGGTGCATTCATGATGCCCCGTGCTTCTGCCCGCAGCGGTGTGTTCACAGGAATTACGTTTGTGTATACCTGGTATTGCTTGATGGAGAGTAATTTACCCATACTGGCGAGGCTGTGCCCTTTCTGCAGGTCTGAATAGCCGGAAAGAAGGCCGATGCTCTGAGCCATGATTTCAACAGCTGCGGATGTCATTATGCCGTTGAGTTCAGAATCGTAGAGTAAATCATTTTCGGAGCACTGCACCGCTGCGCAGATATAGTCCCTGGCAATGTCAACCGTCAGAATACGGTCTACCAGAAGCATGGGGGGACGGTGCGGCAGTAGTTCTGAGGCGTGGATATCACACATGACGAGAGAGTATCAGGGAGATGTTGTTGCCACCGAAGGCAAAGGAGTTGCTCATGCAATGCTGCACCGGGCGCCTTGCCTCGGCTCCGAAGTTGATTCCCTCATATGCGAAATCCTCAAGCCATGGTTGACGCGGAAGCTGTGTGCTGTTCCGCTGCAGCAGTGCGTGGCAGATGGCTGCTTCCACTGCTCCGGCGGCACCGAGTGTGTGGCCGGTGTAGGCTTTGGTGCTGCCACAGGGTGGCCGGAGGTCGCCAAACGTGGTACGCATGGAATCCAGCTCCATACTATCGTTGGCATCGGTTCCGGTTCCGTGCAGATTGACATAATCTATGTCCTGCGGTGCAATCCCCGCCATCTGCATGGCCTGCTGCATTGCTCTGGTGGCCTGGTGACCACCCGGTTCAGGGGTTGTGGTGTGGTATGCATCTGCGGTTTCTCCGTACCCGGAGAGGGTGATGTCCCCCGCTTTCGCTTCCCGGTGGGTGAGTACGAAAAGAGCCGCTCCTTCACCATGGTTGACTCCGCCTCCTTGCAGGGTGAAGGGGGCGCTCCGCGTGTCGGAGATAAGGTGCAGGGCATCGAACCCGCTCAGCGCATAGCGGCAGAGGGCATCGCCTCCACCGGCGATGACGGCATCGCACACTCCGGCCCGGAGAAGGCGCGCTGCGCTTGCCAGTGCTTTTGCTGAAGAGGAACAAGCCGTGCTGATGGTATAAGCCGGGCCGGTCGCTCCGGTGATGTCTGCTGCAAAACGCGCGACATTTCCCACTTCCAGAAGGTGCAGTGCTTCATTGCCCTGCTGGCCTTGGGTCCATGCCTGGTGGTATTCTTCGATACCGGAATTGCTGGAACCCAGGACGATGCCCAGTCGGTTTTTCGGAATCCGTTCCCAGTAGAAGCTTAACTGATTAAGGCACCACAGCACCAGTTGGTTGGTGCGCGTCCTCCATTTCTTCCGGGGGATGGCAGGCAGGGGCGTAGTCACTGCGCCGACTGGTACATCTCTTCCACACAGGCTCATCTGGTGCATGGGCCCAGGTCTGCCAGTGTCCAGTGCGATAAGTACATCGGAAGCGTTGCTCCCAAGGTTGCAAATCAGACTGGCCGATTCTATGACGCAGGATTTCATCGGTACGGTGCAAGGCGCGGCACGAGGGTAGCAGATGCGTAGCTCTTCTGCAAGAATAAAATATGATTTTCCACGGCGTGGCGGTGGCGGGCTTATTCTTGCCTGCGCCTGCGGTCGATGAGGTTGAAGATGCCCGCCAGCAGTGTGCCGGAGATGCTGTGCCACACGCAGCAGATGGCTGAGGCCACGGCGGCTTCCGGCATGGCGGGGAAGTGCCGCCCGGCCAGCACAGTGGCCAGCCCGGCATTCTGCATGCCGACCTCGATGCTGAGGGTGCGCCGCTTGGGGCGGGGCATGCGGGTGGCGCGGCCCACGCTGTACCCCAGGACATAGCCCAGCGCATTGTGCAGGAAGACGGTGAGGAAGATGAGCGCGCCGCTGGTGAAGAAACTGCCGCCTTTGGCTGCGGTCACGCCGCCGACGATGCAGGCCAGGCCGATGACGGAGAGTCCGGGCATCACCTTGCAGACTTCGGCATAGCCGGGGCGCTTGCCCCATTTCCCATTGCAGAAGGCGCCTATGGCCACGGGCAGGATGGTTACGAAGAGAATGCTGCGGAACATGCCCGCGGCGTCTACATCAATGCTTTCGCCGGCGAGCCAGAGCATGAGCAGGGGTGTCATGAGTGGGGCGAGCAGGGTGGAGACGGTGGTCATGCCCACGGAGTAGGGCACATCTCCCTTGCACAGGAAGCTCATGATGTTGCTGGAGACGCCGCCCGGGCAGCAGCCCACCAGGATGAGCCCTGCCGCAATGCCGCGCGGCAGGTCAAAGCCCTGCACCAGTGCCCAGGCCACCAGTGGCATGATGCTGAACTGCGCCACGGCTCCGATGAGGATATCCAGCGGCTGCGCGGCCAGGATTCGGAAATCGGACGGGCGCAGGGTCATACCCATGGTCAGCATGATGAAGCCCAGCACCAGAGCCTGCACATCGCCGTGTACCCAGCTGAAAAGCCCTGGTACCACAAACGCAGCGGCTGCCGCAGCAATGACAAAGGGGGAGGTGTAGCGCGACAACCACGCACTGATACTCTGTAAAATGCTCAACATGACAGCGATTCATTGTACGCCGCTTTTGCTGAAATGCAAGGCGGAACAAGCATGGTTTTACTCTTCATCGTTCATCATCCCGGGTGCAGGCTATGAAACGGGGTATCAGGCGCGGGGGCTGGAGGCTCAATTCAGCGGCAGCGTGAGGGTGAAGGCGGTTCCTTTATCATCGCTCTTTTCCAGGACGAGGTTGCCGCCGATGCTGCGGGCCACATCGCGGGAGAGCGCCAGCCCGAGTCCAATGCCGGGTTTGCGGCCTTCGACATCCTTGGCCGAGCGGGAGAACGGTCGGAAGATGCTGCGCTGCAGCTTGGGCGGGATGCCGGGACCGTTATCAGCAAAGCGGACGCTGAGGGTATCGTGCCCGCGCATGGTGGAGATGGTGATGGCCGGGTGCTCTGCCGTGGCTGCGTATTTGATGGCGTTATCGGCCAGGTTGGTGAAAACCTGCTCCAGCGAGATGAGGTCGGTGTTCAGGGTGATGAGTTCGGTGCGCTTGTCGTGCTTCACCTGCACGCTGAATCCTGCTTCCTTCAAGCGGAACATTACCTTGCTGAGGGCCCGGTCAATAAGCTGGGGGCACGGCGCCTTATCGGCTCGCCCGCGCGGCTTGCCTCGTGTGAGTCTGGCGAAGGAGAGCACGTTTTCCACCAAGTGCCCGAGACGCAGGCTCTCCTGGTGCAGCGTTTCGTGGTATTCATCGAGCTTTTCGGCGGGCACGAGCTTGTTCTTGAGCATCTCGGTCATGAGTGAGAAGCTCGTGAGCGGGGTGCGCAGTTCGTGCGTGACTGCTGAAACGAAGTCGGAGCGGCGCCGTTCAAGACGCCCGTAGAAGAAGAGCAACCCGAAGAGGATGCCGATGGCGAGCACGGTGACCAGGGTGGCCGAGGCCAGGGTGCCCCGCATGGCTTCGCGGCGGGCTGCGGTGTCCGGCACTTCTACATCGGCTCCGGGGCGCAGCACCATGGGCAAGGGAAAGAGGTTGGCTGCTTCGTTCTTGCGGCAGAGGGAGATGGTTGCACCTTTCAGCGCTGGTTCAATATAGGGCTTGAGCCGCTCGGCCAGTTTCGCGGCATCCAGCAGAATGCCTTCAGCGGCAGAGCCGTGGGTGGTGCGGATGTTGCGCATGTACACCATGTCGTCGATGTAGTACCAGGAGTAGAAAGGACCAGGGGCGCCTTTCATTTCCATCGGTTTGGAGAAATCGTTGGCCTCGGCTTCATACACACCGAAAATAGGCTGCTGGGTCTTGCGGTCGATGGTGCGGTGGGTCGGCTGCGTCGGGTCGTATACCGGGGCTGAGGGGTTGAAGGCCTTGCGGCGAATCGTATCGATGATAGCCGGCTTGCCTTCAATTTCGGCAGCGATGGATTCCTGGCCTTCCGGTACCTGCAGCCCGGCCGGGGTGAGCAGGAAATACCCGCGCACATAATCCGGCATATCGCTGGTGGGCGGGGCGTATGCCAACTGGCCGATGGGCGGGGCATAGCCCAGTTTGTTTCGTTCCTGCTCCAGCACTCGCTTGATTTCTGCCTGGATGCGCGGCAGGGAGAGCTCTATCAGGCGCTTCTCCTGGGCCTGCTTATCCAGTTGCAGCAGGCGTGTGTCGAGCGTGAAAGCCTCGTAGGCCAGCCATGCAGCAGCACTCAGGGTGAGCAGGGAGAAAAAGGTGATGATGAGGATTAGTTTCTTATTCATGCTTCGTTCCAACGGTATCCGCGTCCGCGGATGGTTTCGATACACGCAGAGGGGCCGGGGCCCAGTTTCTCGCGCAAACGGGTGAGGGTGACGGCTACGGTGCGGGTCTGGGCAGCCTTGCTGCGGCTGCCCCACACGCGCAGCAGGAGCTCTTCCTGTGGAATCACCCGGCCGGGGTGCGTCAGGAAATAGCGGAAAAGTTCGAATTCCTTCTCGGTGAGGGGCAGTGGTGTGCCATCGTCGAACCGGGCGTGGCGGGTCTCGCCATCCAGGGTTCCGCCGGGAAAATGAAGTACCTGCGCCACTGCCAGCTGCCGCCCGGGGGAGCGGCGCAGCACCGCCGCCACGCGGGCCAGCAGTTCTGCTATGCTGAAGGGCTTTACCACGTAATCGTCCGCGCCCAGTTGCAGGCCTTTCACCCGGTCCTGTTCATCGCCGCAGGCCGTGAGGATGATACTCGGAATCCCTGGGCATTCCTTCTGCATCATGCGCAGCAGCTTGAATCCGCTGATTTCAGGCATGTTCACGTCAAGCAGGGCCAGATCCACCGGAGAGGAGAGCAGCTGCTCCAGCGCCGCGCGGCCATCTGGTGCGGTGCGTACCTCGTATCCGGCGCCGGTCAGTGAATCTGCCAGCACCCGCCGGATGGCGGCGTCATCCTCAGCCACTAGTATGCACTTGTTGCTCATTACTGCTCAATCTAGCACGTTGTACCACCCAGCGCAAGCGCAAAGCTTGTCACTCTTCGGTGATTGATACGCTTAGTTTGATGCGTGCATGCTCTTGATGACATAGGTGACGACACCGAAAAACTCCGCTCCGCTGGCAGCTGTTATTTCAATGGGAGAATAGGCCGGGTTTTCCGGCAGCAGGCGCACTTTCCTGCCTTGCATATCCAGGCGTTTGACGGTGAATTCGCCATCCAGCGAGGCGATGATGATGGTACCGTTCGTCACCGTGACGCTGCGGTCTACCACCAGGATATCGCCATCGTCAATGCCTGCGCCGGTCATGCTGTCGCCCCGGGCGCGTACAAAATAGGTAGCCGCCGGGTGGCGTATGCAGAGCCGGTTCAAATCCAGGGTGCCATTCAGCTCGCCGACAGCCGGTGAAGGGAAGCCCGCCGCTACCCCTTCTGCGAAAAAGGGAATTCTTGTGTCGTCTGCCATGCCGGGAGTTTAGCACATCCTGTTCCCGGTGGACAATGCAAAAAAATGCCACCCGCAGAACGGGTGGCAGGAAAAGGGGGGCCGTTGTCGGGCAATCAGAAACTGTCGCCTGCCGGTATCTGCCCCTCTGGGGTGGCAGGAGCCGGAGCAGGATCGGGCGTGGTTTCCGGGGTGAGGATGGGCTTGTCGCCCGGTTGCACAATGGGGTTGTTATTGTGCTCGATGATGGTGTCATCCTCCTCATCTCCCGTGGCATCCTGCTGGGGTGCCGTGGGGGCAGCCTGCGGAGCGGGTGTTGCGGGGGCAAGCGGCTGGCGGGTTACCGGGTCAACCTCCACGCCGTTGATAATCATGCGGGTCTTGATTTCACCCGTAGCAGAATCATAATAGCGGCTGGTCTGGATAGACTGCACCTCTCCGTTGGAATTGGAGGAGAAGGAGAACGAGGAGCTGCTGCTGGTGTACTGTATGCCATTGGCGGCTGCGGGTGCCTGGGCGCCGGGGATAGGCAGCGGAGCCGGGGCAGCCGCGGGTGCGGCAGCCTGCTGGGCATTGCGTTGCTTCAGACGGGCACACACGCGGATGGATTCACCCTCCTGACCGGTAATCAGGTACAGGTGGTCGACACGCATGACAACTTCTTCCCCGGGTTGCAGGGTGGAAATGGTGTCCACATTCTCAGAGGGCTGGCCGGGCAGCTGCTTGTTCATAGCGATGGTGAACTGCATGCCGGGCACCAGCTGACCATCGCCGATGCGGTTGAACCGGCGGTATGCCAGGTTGTTGATAACCTGGAACACAGCCACTTTCACTGTGGTGGGTTCTGCCTGGTCTACGCGCTGCACCGCAAGGTCGCGCAGACCTACAAAATGAGCGGTGATGGTGTTGGTCGCCATCAAATCGCAGTTGCCGCGGGGCTGCGTGGGCATAATTCCGGCGGGCATGGGGCGCAGGGCTGGTGCATTATTTGCCAGAAGCATAGGCGTACTCATGGCCAGGGCCATGACCGAGCTAAGTGTAATGATTCTGCTCATGATTATACTTGTTGACGCAAGTAGTACGTGAATCGTTCAAGTCATCTATCAGATTTCTTGCATTTTCAGGCAGTTGCCTTCCAGGCGGATGGGGCCGGAGGCATCATCGGCAAAGAGGTTTCCCTTGCCCAATGCCTGCATGTGCCCCGGTGCAGTATAGGCGCACCACTCAGCCAGGGCAGTCAGTCCCACCTGGCTTTCCAGTGCAGAATTGACCCACCAGCGGATGCCGGCTTCCTCTGCCTTCTGCGCCCATTTCTCTGCGGCGAGCAGGCCGCCGTGCAGCGAGGGTTTGATGACGATGGCCTGTGGCCGGATGAGCCCCAGTATCCCGGGGGCTTGGCCGATAAGCTCTTCATCCAGCGCAATGGGCAGGGGGGACTGGCGGCTGAGCTCCGCCATTTTATGCGGCTGACCCGGGCGGATGGGTTGCTCGATGAGGCTTACCCCGGCTGCTGCCAGTGCTTCCAGTCGCTGCAGGGCCTCCTGTGGTGAAAAGGCTCCATTGGCATCCACCCGCAGCTCCGCCTGCGGAAAGGAGGCATGCGCCTGCTGCAACAGGTTCAGTTCGACATCAAAGGGGAGGGCGCCCACCTTCATTTTCAGACAGGTAAAGCCAGCTGCAATTCCTTGCTGCATGGCCTGCAGCATCCGCTCGCTGCTATCCATCCAGATGAGGTGGTGAATCGGGATGCCCGCTTCGCCCCGTGCAAAGGGGGTATCCCAGCGGGGCTTTCCCGGTTGAAGCGCCGCCAGCAGTGCGCATTCCAACCCGAACTGTATGGGAGAGGGGGCGGATTGTCCTGTCAGTCCCTGGTTCTTTTCAACGAGTGCGCACCAGGTGTCGAGTTCAGCCGGTGCCGGCTCTGGCAAGAGCCCGGGCATGATGCAGCATTCGCCCCGGCCGGAACCCTGCGCCGTTTCAGCTTCGATGATGTAGGTGGTGCGTTCTGTCAGCGCCCCGCGCGAGGTGGCGGCAGGGTGTTTGAAATGCAGCACACGCCGCTGCCACCGCAGCCGGAAGGAGTGCGGAAAGTGCATCAGCGGCGTGGCATCGATAAGCTGCATCAGGGCAGTTTCGGGTACTTCGAGTAATCAGGCTTTCGTTTTTCGAGGAAGGCCCGGGAACCTTCGTGCGCTTCATCGCACATGTAGAAGAGCATGGTGGCATCACCCGCCAGCTCCTGAATACCGGCCTGCCCGTCCAGTTCTGCATTCAGACCAGCTTTGATGAGGCGCAGGGCAATGGGGGAGTGCTGCATCATCTCCTCGGCCCACTGCACGTATTCGTCCTCCAGCTGTTCCAGCGGCACCACCTTGTTCACCAGACCCATTTCCAGTGCTTCCTGCGCATTGTATTTGCGACAGAGGAACCAGATTTCGCGCGTCTTTTTCTGGCCTATGCAGCGCGCCATGTACGAGGAGCCGAAACCGGCATCGAAGCTGCCCACTCGCGGGCCGGTCTGGCCGAAAATGGCATTTTCAGAAGCAATACTCAGGTCACACACCACGTGCAGCACATGCCCGCCGCCGATGGCAAAACCATTCACCGCGGCAATCACGGGCTTGGGCAGTGAGCGGATTTGTTTCTGCACATCGAGCACGGAGAGGCGGGGTACTCCTTCAGTATCTACATAGCCGCCGCGGCCTTTCACGTTCATATCCCCACCGGCGCAGAAGGCTGTATCGCCCGCGCCGGTAAGCACCACCACGCTGATATCCTGCATCTCGCGGCAGAGGCGCAGCGCATCGCTCATTTCCGCAGTGGTGAGCGGGGTGAAGGCATTGCGGTAGCGCTCGCGGTTGATCGTGATGCGGGCAATGCCGTTGAACTTGTCGAAGATGATATCCTTATATTCCTTGATGGGAGTCCACTCGCGTTTCATATTCAGTACTTCTGGGAAAAATCTTTCAGGATGGCGGCGTCCAGCCCGGTTTCTGTATAGGTCTCGATGAGGACGGCGCCGGGCTCGGGATTCAGCAGCAGCTCCAGTGCTGCCGGCCAGTCGGCTGCATTGATAACCTGCCTGCCGCGGAAGTTGCATCCGCCCCAGGCCATGATGCTTTCGCCGTGCGGGGCTCGGATATGCGGGCAATCGGGCATGCCGGGAAGAGTGCCGAAGATGCCGCCTTCGTTGTTGTTGAGCAGCAGGATGCGCAGGTTGTCGCACGGTTTGGCGGTCAGTAGCCCGTTCAAATCGTAGAACATACTCAGGTCGCCGATGATGAGGAAATGCAGCCGTTCTGGTTCGGCTTGAGCATAGCCGGCTGCGGTGGAAACACTGCCTTCGATGCCATTCACACCACGATTGCAGAGAACCTTGTGTACGCCCCCGGGTAGCGGGAAGAGCTGAGCGTAGCGCACGGCGGAGCTGTTGCCCAGGTGCAGCACGGAGCCTTCCGGAAGATTATTCAGCACCTCGCCCACTATTTTCATCCCGCTGAATTCGTGCTCTGGCAGGGTGGCCGGTTCGGCCTGCCAGCGGGCGCGGTAGCCCTCATCGCCTTCTTCGGCAAAGGCCTCAAATAGCTCCCAGAATTCATCCGGCTCGCCCTCCAGCACACGGGTGAGCGCGCAGAAGGTATCCACCACTTCGCCATCGGGTGAGATATGCCAGTGCGCCTTGGGTGGGTGGGTGCGCAGAAGACGCTTCATTCGTTTGGAAATGATATCGCCCCCGCAGGTGATGAGTAAATCCGGGCTCCAGTCGGCTGCCGGTGTGGCGCCAATGAGGGTATCCGGCCGGCAGCAATCGGCAAAGGGTGCGTTGGCAATGTGCTCACCCACCACGGCAAATTGCTTTTCTGCGGCCAGTCTGGCCAGAATGGGCGAGGGGGCATGCTGCTGCCCCAGCAGAATCAGCCGGCGAGGCAGGGCTGCGGCTTCCTCCAGCAGGGATTCCTCTTCGTCCGCGCCCATACGGGCTGCTTCCGTGCGCCCGATGACCCGCACCGGCGGCAGGGGCTTCTCCACCATGGAAAAGAAGGGCTCGGTGAGCGGAATATTCAGATGCACCGGGCCTCCGCCGCGGTGGCGGAGCTCCAGCAAGGCTTCATTGATAACCCGGTTGGCGTGCCAGGTATCGTCCTCCGGCACCTGGGCGGAGAAGCGCACCAGGGAGTTGAACACACCCGGTTGCGGTATCGTCTGCCCATCGTTCTGCCCCACCCAGGCGGCAGGCCGGTCAGCGGAAATGACGAGCAGGGGGGTCTTGCGATAAAAGGCCTCGGCCACAGCTGGATGCAGGTTCAGAACAGCGCTGCCGGAGGTCACAACGACTGCCACCGGTGCTTGCGCCTGCTGAGCCCAGCCCATGGCCACGAACCCCGCGCTGCGTTCATCCGTTACGCTGCGGCATTCCACCCCGGGTTGAGCCGCCAGTGTGGCTACAATGGGAGAATTCCTGCTGCCAGGGCAGAGTACCGCTCTTGTCACACCATGCGCCAGCATCAGCGCCACCAGTTCCTGCACCACAGGCTTCTCGCTTACCATGGGGCTATTCTAACACAGCAACCTCATTCACTCAAGGCCTATTCCGCTGCATCAAGATACTCTCTGATTCCCGTGGTGGGGAAGCGAAGGTCGTTGCGAAGGAAGGGACGGAGGAATTTGAGCGCCCGTTCACGGGAACCGAAGAGTTGCTCCGGGCTCAATTTCTGTTCCTCAGGAACCTGGAGCTTATTCTGCAGCACCACCAGCAGACAGCGGAGGGAGGGGGAACGGTGGCGCTCTTCTTCATACAGCCTGCGGCCCAGTTCCCAGGCTTCCTGCTCGCGGCCGCGGATACGGCAGAGATTGTAGAATTCCCAGCGCTTGTACATGGGTGAGGCTCCCAGCTCCACGGCGCGGCGGTAATCCTCCACCGCGCGGGTGAAGTTGGTGCGGCGGGCCAGGTCTTCATCAAATGCGCCCATTTCCAGCCAGAGGAGGGCACTTTGCGGATTGTTGGCAATACCCTCTTGCAGGAAGGTTTCGGCGGCATCCAGATAATCCTTGCAGAGCACGGCGCGGGCGTGTGCGTCCAGGTGCTCATCCTGCTTCACCCAGGCTACGGCGTTCTTGGCCATATCGCGGGCGGCTCGAATCCAGTAATTGACGCGGCGGGGACAGAGTGTGGTAATCTGTTCCCAGCGCTGGCGGGCGCGTGGCCAGTCCTGCTGCAGCCAGGCGTTCGTGGCATCAACACACAGCATCTCTGCCGCAAAGGTACGTAAGCCGCCCAGCCCGAACAGGACCAGCTGCTGGGAGAGGGCATCCGTGCGTTCATAATCCGGCGGCGGCAGCTTCAGGTGGGCTTCCTTTTCCTGCTGTTGCAGGTGCAGGCGCAGTGGTTGCAGCCCCCAGCCGGCTGCTGCCAGCAGGAGCAGAGCCCCGGCACAGCGGAGAGCCTGACGCAGGGAACTGGCTGGATTCAGTATCATGGGCGGTTCAGTCTTGCGCGGATATCGGCTGCCAGTTTATCCCAGTGCGGCACGTCTGCTCCGGCTTCGTGGGCTCTTTCCAGCGTGCTGCCCCAGATGGCATCGTACTCCACGGGTCGGCCTCGCAGGTAATCCACCGCACTGCTGGGGATGAACTCGCCCATGATGCGCGTGCGCTCCATCTGGCGGTGTACGATATCCAGCGGCAGGGGAAAGCCGCGTTTCTCTGCGGCCTGGCATACCTCCTCCATGATGGCGCGTGCGCGGGCATCCTCTCCCGGCATGGTGAAGAGTTGTTTGACGCTGATACCGCCATGGGCCACACAGAGCCCGTTGAAGGGGATATTCCAGGAAAGTTTGCACCACTGAATCTGCTCTGCGTGGTCAAACGCAGTGGAAACGATGCGGGCCTGCTCGAACATGGCTGCAAACTCGCGCGCCCGGGCTGAACCTGCCGGTGAACTTACAAAGGGCGCAAACTGGATATCTCCGCCCTCCAGGTGGCGGATTCTGCCGGGTTCATCCATCATGCAGCACACAAAGCACAGACCGATGAAAACGCGCTCTGCGGGAACAAAGGCGGAGATGGCCTCGGCATTGCCCATGCCGTTCTGGAAGGTAAGCACCTCGGTGTTTTTTTTCACCAGGGCGGGCAGGTAGTGGGCCAGCTGGTCGTTGCAGGTGGTTTTCCAGCAAACAATCACCAGGTCCACCGGACCGCATTCCTCAGCCTTGCGGCATACTTTCACCTGTGGCAGGTGGATATCCCCATGTACACTTTCCACATGCAGCCCTTCTGCGCGCAGCGGTTCATACACGGAGCGGCCGATGAAGCACACCTCATGCCCGGCTTCGGCCAGGCGGGCACCGTAGTAGCATCCCAGCGCACCTGCTCCCAATATGGCGGTTTTCATGCCCATAGACTAGCATTTACGCCCTTTTTTGGCAATAAAAAAGCCAGTACACACACTTTTGCCTTGCAATCCCAAAGTAAAAGCTGTATTTAAGAGTCACTTATATCAACCCGGGCGGGCCTGTTTGCCTGCCCTACAAACACACAACAGAACCACCATGGGTCAACAACATCGTAAGGAGACGAAGCGTCGCCGCCGCACCGCTTACATCAAGCGCCAGAAGGAAATCGCCAAGAACAGCAAGAACACTGCGCCTGTTCAGATGGCTAAGAAGATTTCCAAGGACTAATAGCGTCTCTATTATATCCCGACTTCAAAACCGGCTCCTCGCCTTTTCCTGGTGGGGAGCCGGTTCCTTTCCCCCCCCCGTTATTGGAATTTGCAGCTCTGGCGTATACGCCAGAGCCATGCGGCACATAGTGCCGCTTTCATACCGCCGCAGGCGGTATTTACATACACCGGCTTTGCCGGTGTAATTCATTGAGCGAAGCGACTAGTTACCGCTGCATTAGCAGCGGTACATCCAATGGGCGGTCGCATAATAAATTAGCCTTCCCTGGGAAAAATTATATGCTTTATGTATCCCATTGCACGCTTATGGCCAATATATTGCGAAAATGGCAGTACCGCTGCTGATGCAGCGGTAACTAGTCGCTTCGCTCAATGAAATACTTGCTATCGCAAGTATGTAAATACCGCTGCTCGCAGCGGTATGAAAGCACTGCTATCGCAGTGCATGAAATACATGCCTGTGGCATGTATGAAATCCCTCATGCTAGCGCATGAGGGATAGGCATTTGACTCGCCTGCGGCTCGCCAAATGCCCATTTTGCTTGCTTACGGGGCGGCTCGCGGGTATAATGCGCGCATGAATGCATCCTTCGCTCTTATTTCCCTGGGTTGTGCCAAGAATCAGGTGGATTCCGAACACATGACCGGCTGCATGGTGGCGGCCGGATTCCGCCAGGTGGAGCCGGGGGAGGCCGATGTGCTCATCATCAACACCTGCGGTTTTATTGACCCCGCCAAGGAGGAGGCGATTAACACCATTTTTGATGCCGTACGCGCCCGCGAGGCGGGGGAAGCCCCGGCGGAGCAGCATATCATCGTGGCTGGTTGCCTCTCCCAGCGCTATGCGAAGGAGCTGGTCAAAGAGATGCCGGAGGTAAGCTGTTTCATGGGGGTGGATGAAATCACCCGGGTGGCGGAGATTGCCTCTGCCTGCCTGAACGGCTCGGCAGAGAAGACCTACACGAGCAAGGTTTCCACCTACCTGCCGGACTGGGGCGTGCCTCGCAAGCTGATTTCGCCGCCGCACTATGCCTATGTGAAGATTGCCGAGGGGTGCAACCACGCCTGTGCCTACTGCGTGATTCCTCGCATTCGCGGTGGGCACCGCAGCCGGCCGCAGGCCAATATCCTCAAGGAAGTGCGCCACTGGGTGGCGCAGGGCGCCAGGGAAATCAACCTCATTGCCCAGGATACCACCTACTATGGCATGGACAAGTGGGAGAAGCGCGGCAGCAAGACCGACGGGGTGGATTCCTCCCGCGGTGAATCGCTTGCCAGCCTGCTGCGCGAGATAAATGCCATCCCCGGCGATTTCTGGATACGCGTGCTTTACACCCATCCCGCCCACTGGAGCCGGGAGCTCATCGAGACCTTTGCCCAGTGCGAGAAGGTGGTGAAATATGTGGATATCCCCCTGCAGCACATTGCAGACGGTATCCTGGATTCCATGCGCCGCAAGACGGATGGCGACTACATCCGAAACCTCATCCGCGATATTCGCGCAGCGGTGCCCGGTATCGGCCTGCGCACTACCTTCATATCCGGTCTGCCGGGAGAAACGGAAGAAGACCATGCAGAGCTGCGTGAGTTCATCAAGGAGTTCCGTTTCGAGCGTGCCGGGGTCTTCCCTTATTCCAGGGAGGAAGGTTCCCTCGCAGCAAAAATGAAGAACCAGGTACACCACGCCACCAGGAAGCGCCGCAGCAACGAGCTTTCCATGCTGCTGGCCGGCATTGCTGATGAAATCGGGCAGGAGAGCATCGGTTCCCGCATGCGTGTGCTGGTGGATGCTCCCGGCATTGCCCGCGGCCCCTGGGATGCCCCGGATGTGGATGGCACCATCCATGTGGATCCGGCTCTCCCCGTTGGCGAGTTTGCCGAGGTGGAAATTGTGGATTCCATAGCCTACGAGCTCTTCGCCGATGGTGCGGAGGAACCGGATTTCGATGAGGAATAAACGCGGCAGGGCTGCCTGCCCACGTCAGATGTACTTGCGCTCGCGGAAGAGATGGGCGCGGATGGGATCGGAGGCGGCGAGGTGGGTGTAGCCGATGGCCAGCGCATCGGCCGCATCGGGGGCCGGTGTTTCGGTAAGGTGGAGCAGGGCGCGCATCATGAAGGCCACTTGCTGTTTGCCTGCACCACCGCGCCCCACGGTGGCCAGTTTCACACAGCTGGGCGGGTATTCCATAATCTGCAGGCCGTGGCGGGCTGCTGCCAGCACCGTGGCGCCCCGGGCGGAGCCCATGGTGATGGCCGTGCGGTGGCTCTGCACGTAGATGATGCCTTCGATGGCAAGCTCATCGGGCTGCCATTTGTCGATAAGGGAACATACATGCTCATGAATAGCCAGCAGACACTGGCTCTGGCTCAGTTTTGCCGGCAGGGAGAGCGTGCCGTAATCCAGCGCCCGCGGGGCGCGGAAATCTCCATCGATGACCGCGTATCCCGTGTTGCGGATGGCGGGGTCTATGCTGACAACGCGCATCTCTGGTCCAGAAATCAGCGGCGGCGGCGCTTGGGGGCAGCGGGGCGCGGCTTGCGCACCGGTCGAACGGGCCCTTCCTCCAGCAGGGCGGTGTAGGCGTAGTTGAAGCCGTCCAGCTTGCGGCGGGCAATCTTGCGGTTGATGAAGATTTCCACGCTCTTGGCAAAGTCCACTTCATCGGCAGTGAGCAGGGTGAAGGCATCGCCGGTGGATTCGGCACGGCCGGTGCGGCCGATGCGGTGCACGTAGTCCTCCGGGTTTTCCGGCACGCGGTAGTTGATGACGTGGGTCACGCCGTTGATATCAATCCCTCGGGCAGCCACGTCCGTGGCCACAAGGATGCGGAACTTATCCTCCTTGAACCCCTTGAGCGCGGCCATGCGCTCCTTCTGGGCGATATCGGAGTGCATCACGGTCACCTCATCCTTCCAGCCGGCGTTGGCGAGCATGTTACCCACGGTGTCGGCTTCCTTGCGGGTGCGGGTGAAAATCATGAGGTTCTGGAAATCCGTGGCCTTGATGAGGGCGAGCAGCAGCTCATCTCGCTGGTCGAGCCCCACCGGATAGAAGGCGTGGGATATGGTGCTGGCCACTTCCCGGCGGGCTATGGCTATCTCCACCGGGTCGGTCAGGCACCACTTGGCAAAGCCTTGCAGTATCTGCGGCATGGTGGCGGAGAAGAAGAGGGTCTGGCGTCCTTCCCAGGGGCAGAGATTCACGATCTTGCGCACGATGGGCAGGAAACCCATGTCCGTCATGCGATCCACTTCGTCCAGGACCAGGGTCTTCACGGCCTTGAACTTCATGTTGCCGCGGTAGAAATGATCAATGAGGCGGCCCGGAGTCGCCACGACGACATCGACGCCCTTCTTGAGCTCCTCGGTCTGGGCGCCGTAGCCAACGCCGCCGTAGAGCAGCCCCACCTTGATATCGGTGTGCTTCGCGTAGGTGCGGAAGGACTCTGCCAGCTGGTCTGCAAGCTCGCGGGTGGGCTCAAGCACCAGCACCTGGGGCTGCCCGGTGTGGGTGATGTTGTTGAGCAGAGGAAGGGCGAATGCGGCGGATTTGCCCGTGCCGGTCTGGGAGGCGCCGATGACATCCTTGCCTTGCATGATGTGGGGGATGGCCTGCTCCTGAATCGGTGTCGGGTTCTCATAGCCGCAGTCCTTCACGGCTTCCAGAATGGGGGCGGAAAGCCCCAGTTCTTCGAATGTCATCTTGGTTTCCGTTGTCGTTTGTTGTGTAGAATCGTCCATTGCCCTGAATCAGCTGATGTAAGGGTTGTTGAGTTGTTCCTCGCCTATGGTGGAAGCGGGGCCGTGGCCACTGTTGACCGTGGTTTGCGGGGGCAGGGGCATGAGGTGCTCGCGTATACCGTGTACCAGCGCACTCATGCTGCCACCGGGGAAATCTGTGCGCCCCACGCTGCCGGCAAAGAGAATATCGCCCACGAAGAGTTCGGCATCCCCCGGCAGGTAATAGGCAGCGCCATCGGTGGCGTGGCCGGATATCGGGAAAATCTGCCACTCCAGTCCGGCCCAGTGAGCCTTGCGGGGAGCGGTTCCCAGCACATCATCTACCGTGTAGGGCTCCACCGGGGGCAGCCCCCAGGCTCCGGCGGCTTCCTCCAGCGTGAGCTTTTTGCTGTAGGGCGCCACTGCGTGAATGTTGCAGCCCGTCTGGCGCTGGAGCTCGGCGGCTCCTTCCACATGGTCAAAATGCTGGTGCGTGAGCAGCAGGTCTGTCAGCTTTGCCCCCGGCGGTAACTGGCGGGCCACCCAGGCTGCCATACCCAGCGGTGCGTCTATGGCCACGTATCCCTCCTCTGCTTCGATAAGGTAGCCGTTGCAACCCACGGAACCACCTGTATAGACCTGTATCTTTCTGCTCACGCGCGCATTATATATTGCTTCTGCCCTTTTGGCGAGCCGAAAGTGAGACAGCGTAATCTCTGGTGCAGTATGGGGCTGGCTTTGGTTCAAATCCCTGGTTCTGTTTTTATCTGCATAATCATTGCTTTGCTTCTGATTCTGCCCCGTTCCCGCAGAAGTTGTATTTCCTTCCTTTTTAGTGTAGTATTTAAGATTTTTTCGCAGAAATTGTAATTTAATCAATTGTGGTTATGTGAGTGGTTCCGGTGATTCTTCTCCTGCGCATATCCACCTATATATTATGGTGTTGTTTATGACGCTATGCTTAATTTTTAGCTTTTCTTCGCACGAGGAATGTACTAGTATTCATATTGGTGGAGCGAAAGTGCGTTCACTTTAACCCATTAGTTTTTATGAAACTTCACGCGTTGGAATAATTATTTTTTAGAAAAATGACGTTATAATGTTTAAAATGTGGTCGCATAATGCATTTATTTATAGTATAATAAATGCGCTAACAAATATACCAAACGCATTATGCAACCACACGCTCAGTTTGACAGAATTCTTTCGATTTGCAAGCTTTTTTCTCCACTTGCGTTCAATTCTCAGGGAAATTTGCCTCATCCTGGACCTATACCTGCCTGTTCAGACATCGAGATTATTGCTCTTTCGCATTTTCAAAGAGAATGAGGACTCTGCCCCCTCATATGGTTATTGTGCGGCTCAACAGCAATTGTATTGGGGATACAAGTTCCATTGTGTTTGTACTGCTGCCGGAGTTATTGTGCGTTATGATTTGAGCCCTGCTCACCACCACGACATTAAATATCTGCAGGACATTCAGGATGAAGTATCAAATTGCGTTCTCGTAGGCGATAAAGGATATCGCAGCAATCCTTTGAGACTTACCCTTTTTTGAATATGCAGGCATAGAACTTGCCACGCCGTGCCGCAAAAATGAGCTGTTACAACACACCATGCCGGATGATTACCAAAGAATCAGAAAGCGAGTGGAAGTGGTCATTTCTCAACTGGTTGACCAGTTCGCCATTCGGAAAAATTACGCGAAGTCTCAAATAGGCCTGTTTGCGCGAATTATTTCGAAAGTAACCCTATTCACTATGCTTCAATACATCAATCTCATGAATAACAAGCCTCTGAGTCAAATGCGATATACTTTGTCCGCTTGAAATTTAATTGTTCCAACGCGTATTTTTAATGAATTGCAGCAGGAAAAACGCACCTTCTTGCGCACTGAAGACACAGCTCGTCCACTGTGTTGCAGTACATCGCATTTCAGATGCGATGTACAGCAGAAAATGCAGAAGAAATTGAATTTTAGTGTAAATCATCTCCACCAATCTGCCGGATGCGGCGTAGATAGTGGGCGTACTTCTCAACCAGACGTACATACGGCATTGCAGATGAATCAGGAAATCGAAAATCCAGTACATCGCATCTGAAATGCGATATACTGCGGGACAGTGGGTGAACTGTGTCTTCAGTGCGCAAGAAGGTGCTTTCCGCCTGCTTCAACCAATTAAAACACACAAGAAAATACTATGAAACTTCATT
>SUVL01000026.1 GCA_015062005.1 Akkermansiaceae bacterium | reverse complement strand
CTCGCTTGTGAATTTTGGTCATGTTGATGAGTGTGTTGTGTTTTTTGAGGTTATTCTACACTCATCCAGACTTTTGCGCAAGCTAAGCTGAATTAGCTCTGTGTCCTAAATTCGGGTGGCAGCATAGAGATAAAGAACAGATTGATACGATAGATAAGGGAGAGTATCTTTTAAGAAACATAGGGCAAATAACTACCATAGAACTGATTAATTCTGATGGGAAAAAGTCATTGGGAGTGTTGTTATCAAGATTAAATCAAGAAGTCCCTAGGTTTTTAATCATAATTCCTTGCCTTTCTTTGTTTAACGACTATCTTGAAGCCAGAAGATATAGCGAGGATGTAGATTATCCATTTACTTTCAATTATGAAGATTCTATTCAGCCTGTTCTTTCCACCAATCAAATAATCTCTTGCTCAACTGACGAGAAAAGTCTTCATATGAAGCCCATAATTCAGCAACTTTTTGCATCTCCTATTCAGACACCAAATCTTTCCCCTTTGCAGAACGATAATCCTGATTATACCTCATCCACATTCTGTACGCCTTCTGATATTCGTTCTTCCAATTCTCAGAAGTCTTCTATAAAACTTTGTTTTCACTCATAACTACTCCTTACTTACCACTTTTCCAACTTCACGGAGAGAGGGTATTTCATTATTTTTCTCATCTTTTTCACAAAAAATTGATTTTTAGTGTGTTTTATCCCTGACATGCAGGGGGGCTTAAAAAGTGTACCACATTTCCTACTTTTATTCAATCGCAACCATCTGTAGCAACCTCCATGATTGCTCGGTTTCGTGTGGTGAACAGGGATATGTGGGCAGAGAAGGGGCGAAAATAGCAGGAAATTAACTTTGATGGGAATGATTTCGAAGGCAATCATCGCTCGCGGGGGAGTTCAGCCTTGCGTGGGTGCGCCACTCGGGATGCCTTTGAAACGTAATATCATGGATATCGCTCCCAAATTAACCAACTCTCTTGCTTTAGTGACTTTTTAGAAGTTCACTCCTGGCGTTATGCGCGAGAGGGACGGAAGCCCCGCGCTTCGATAAAGTATGCACCCTCCCGCCGGAAATCTTGCATGATTGCAAGAAATAGAAGCTCAGTTTTTAAGGTGTCATTATGCAAATTTAAGATCCAATCTTGAATTTACATAAAAAGAACCAAGACCATGAACCAGGATAAGTGACTTTTCCTGCCGATTATGTGCAATTTTTGTTCAACATTCCTGCTGATTATGTGCAATTTTTACTCGAAGTTCCTGCCGATTATGTGTAAAAGACTTGCTAATCCATCTAAAATGAGAGAGATAGAATAAATGGTGGAAAATAGGTGCGAAATGAGCATTGTGTCAGCTCTCCCGTGCCAAATCTCCCACCGCCCCCTTCATCAAAGCTGAGCTGGAGAGGTGAAGGAAAAATATTGCATAATGGCAAGAGATAGAAGCTCAGGGGGTTAAGTGTGCTTTATGTAAATTTAAGATTCAATCTTAAATTTACATAAAGGTATACTAAGCCGCATATAGTAAAATGCTTGTAACTATGCAAGGCCTGTTTTACTCCAGTAGCCCGGGAATACCCTCATCGCTGCAAATGTCGACCCCTTGCAGCGTTCCCATGGGCGAACCTGCATAGACCAGGGAAGGTGATTTGCTATCGGCCACCATGGAGACAAAGCTGCGGAGATTCCTGCACATGTCAGGGTTATAGGTAAAGGCCGATTTTATCTCGATGGGCTTGGGGCAACGCTGCTGCTCCACTATCAGGTCAATCTCGAATCCATTGGAATCGCGGAAGAAGTACAAATCAGGAGACTCACCCTTGTTCATCTGGCTTTTCAGGAACTCAGAGACGATATAGTTCTCATAAATATTGCCGATGAGCGGGTCGCGGCCTACCTGCTCAGCGGATTTGATGCCCAGCAACGAGGTCACGAGACCTGTCTCCGTGAAATAAATCTTGGGCGATTTCGTCAGGCGTTTGCCGTAATTTTTGTGGTAGGGGCGCAGCGTGAACACGATGTACGAGGCCTCCAGCATAGAAATCCACTCCTTAATCGTCATGGAACTCACGCCAACGTCTCCCGCCAGGGAGGAGTAGTTGACAATCTGCCCCACGCGAGAAGCCAGCAGACGGATAAAGGTCTCGAATGCTGAGACATTGCGCACGTTGATAATCTGGCGCACATCGCGCTCCACATAGGTGCGCAGGTAGTCGGAATAGGCACGCCCGGGTTTGATTTTCTGGGCATGCACGCGAGGCAACCCTCCGTAGAAAAGCTTTTCATCGCGCGTCAGGTGGATACCGGCTTTCTGCAGCTCCTGCTGGCTCAGCGGCAGCAAATCCACCATGCCGGAGCGGCCTGCCAGACTTTGCGTTATCGTCTCCTGCAGCTCCATCTGGCGGCTGCCGGTCAGGATATACATGCCCGGCCTGTTCTCTCGGTCCACAATGCCCTGCAGGTAGCTGACGAGCTTCGGCGTATTCTGTACCTCGTCAAAAATGCAAGGGGCAGGGTGCTGCTTCAGGAATCCCCTCGGGTCGCTCTCAAACGCAAGTCGCGAATCCGGATCCTCCAGACTTACATAATCGTAATCCGGAAATAAATGCCGCGCCAGCGTCGTCTTGCCCGACTGACGCGGACCACACAGCGTCACCACCGGATACATACCTGCTGCCTCCAGTATGTTAGCACTAGCATCGCGCTCGATTATCTTCCTGCTCGCCATGCCCATACAGTAGCACTATTTTTATGTAAATTCAAGATTCAATCTTGAATTTACATAAAAAATATATCACCCAAACACGCCCAGGACACCGTCCGTCAACTCTCCCGCGCCAAATCCCCCCCCCACCCCCACATGCCAAGGCTAAGGGGTGATTAGAAGCGGGAAGTAGATGCAGTTCATCTTTTTCCTTAGCTGGATGAATTAAGATGATTAAATGTAGTCATTCAAGACTTATGAGAATATAAGAAGAAAAAGACTACCATTGATGATACTGAATCGCATTTGCTATTTTATCCAAATACTTGGCATTGTCGATTTGAACTCGTCATCTATAAGTTTGCACTGCTCTTTTATGATTCCTCGCCTCCGTATTGCAGGTTGCAAGCAGTATTGATTAAACTCATGTTTGTCAACATCTGAAATATTTGTCCAATGAGGGAAGAGTAATTTCATATAACCAACAGCTACTCTCTTGACTGCCTTGAGGTCTCGAGTATCTGCATCCTTATCATGAGCCACTAATTCATCAAAAAGGCAGCCGTAGATATTTTGGACACGAAGCGAATGAAGAATTTCAGAGAAATATTCAACATTAAAAGTCCAACCTTTAAAAATAATGCCGTGGTTGATTCGGGGGAGTAACCATCCTTCGATAAAACAGTGGAATCTGTCAAGCAAGGCAGATTCTTGGAATGACTGAGGAAGCGAATCGAAATAACGCCGATTAATGGGGATTCGGTTTGCTGTGAGCGGTATATTCCCCATGAGCATAAGTCCACACTCTGAACTAAACTCATTATTATCAATAGTTGTTTTTCCTGACTCTAAATACGATTTAAGAGCAGCTTGTATTTCTGCCGGTTCTTGAAAGGTAATAGTTTGAATCTCGTCAAAGGCAGTAAAGTCATGGTTTTTGATAATGCCATTCTGCTGTTTTGCTTTATCGTAAAAGAGTTTTGCTCGGGTCACCTTGCCGCCACTAATTAACCAACCGTATTTAGATAGGTTGCCAAAAACAAAAGATTTTCCTGTGCCTTTGGGTGCAAGTTCGACCACGTTAAGGCGGGGTTCTACAAATATGAGAAGACGAGTTAGGAACTCCATTTTTTGGGTGATGTTTTCAAATCCGTCTGCATCGTATTCCATGGCAGAGAGTAAAACATCTATCCATTCGTGTAAGGTAAAAGCTTTGCGAGCGTCCCGAAGAAAATCTATATCCACAGACCGATAAGGTTTAAAAGGAGTATATTCAACCATCTCCACATGGTTCTTTTTACCGTCATTATCCGGAACAACTGATAGTTTGATGATGCCCCACTTTTCGCCTTCGACTAACTCTCCTTGGTGTTTTTTATACACATATTCAGGAATCTGCCCTTCGTTGAGCCTAATGCCCAAATCTGGTATAGCAAAGCGGCGAACGCCCCGAACAAGATCAATGTATATGATAAAACGAGCCAATATTTTTATTTCTTCTCCTGCATCTAGTCTGTCCTTGACGGATTCTTGCTTTTGAGGAATCTAGCCCCAGCAAATCAAGTTCTTCGTAAAAAACAGGGCGCGGAGAAACGGCCAAGGTGCCGTTTGTTGCCTTAGAGTTGAGTAGAATACCCCCGGTTTCTTGGTCCCATTCTATGTTGTACATGGTTCGCCTATGCCGATGATACCTCATGAGCTATACGGTTGTCAAAATAAAAAGCGAAGCTGACAGGAACAGAAAGGAGGAAGAAGATCTGCAGATGGCTCTTGATAGAGAATATGGAATAATGAATAGTGAAGTGAGTCGGTAGAAACGGATGCCCGAGGCGGGTACTATTTCAGAAAACGAGGTCCTTAATTAAATATCACATTCAACAGGTGTATGAGGTGTGTTGACCCGTGATGCCGCCATGAGAAAATTCGGAAATTCCGAATTTTCTACTAAGACCTTGAACTTGTATAATCCGGATAGGGGTATTCCCTTGGGATATCATGTATGATGGCTGTGAGCTCATTCCTTGAAATTGGGCGGAGTTGTTTCAGTGTGATCGCTTTGTGATTACTAAGCATATTAAGAATGTTTTTGAGGAGGGAGTGTTGCCGAGAGATAGCAATGTGCAAATTTTGCACATTGCAAATTCTGATAAGCCAGTATCTTTTTATAGTCTGGATGTTATCATATCGGTTGGGTATCGAGTAAAATCGCAGCGCGGTGTACAATTCCGCTTGTGGGCGGCCGGTATCATCAAGGAGTATATGCGGAAAGGTTTTGCCATGGATGATGCCCGGTTGAAGGAGCTGGGCGGTGGCGGTTATTTCAAGGAGCTGCTGGCGCGTATTCGCGACATCCGAGCGTCGGAGAAAGTGTTTTACCGGCAGGTGCTGGAGATTTACGCCACGAGCATAGATTATGACCCCAAGGCGGAGATTTCCCTGGAGTTTTTCAAGAAGGTGCAGAACAAGATTCACTATGCCGTGCATGGTGAAACCGCGGAAGAGGTGATTTATCACCGCGCGGATGCCGAGAAAGAGTTCATGGGACTGATGACCTTCGCCGGGAGTCAGCCGTCGCTGGTTGAGGCCAGGGAGGCGAAGAATTATCTGAATGAAAAGGAACTGCGTACCATGGGGCAGATTGTTTCCGGGTATCTGGACTTTGCCGAGCGACAGGCTGAGCGCGAGCAGTCGATGACCATGCAGGACTGGGCGGCCTATCTTGACCGTATGCTGACCATGAGTGGAGAACAATTGCTGCTGGATGCCGGCAGCATCAGCCACGAGCAGGCCATGGAAAAAGCTACCGAGGAATACAAGAAGTACAAAGCCCGGACGCTCAGCAGCGTGGAGCAGGATTACCTGCTTTGCATGAAAGACTTGCAGAAGAAGGGCAGGGAATTGAAATAAGCCATACGTGCACCCGGAGCGGGATTCTTTTGTGATTGTACCGACCTCCCGGGACCGCCGACCGCCCACCAGACTAGCCCCAGGTAACCGTCTGACCACCCCTCACCGAATGGGCGTTCAGCAAACGTTTGCCCCTGCGGACGAGCCCCCAGGCAATCGTTCGCCAGCGAGCGAAGCAACGCTACCCGACTACGCTGCGCTAAGATACACCCTCATAATAAATTACCCACCACCCCCAATTCATTGCCCATCAAAATATTCCCCGCCCTCCCTATTGCTCATGAATTTTCATTCAACTATCAGGAAAAGTTAAACAATGCACTTTGTCTTACCCATTGACACCAGCCCGGCCCCCCCCTGCGGACTTTTGTCCGCAAGCGAGCTCCACGCCGCCGCTTCTTAAATACCCGCGGCGATTATAGCTTTGCCCTCTAAAATATGCCCTCACTCTCATTATTGCCCATCAAAATATTCCCGGCCCCCTCCTATTGCCTCTGAATTTTATCTCAACTATTACAAAACGATAAGCTGCCGGTGGTGAGCTGGCTTTTTTTTGCCTTGGGGCAGGGGGGCTTGCGCATTCTTACACCGCTCTTTACCCCAGCTGCCACCCCGCCCGGTCGGAGGGGCGGGGGGGGGCTCACTTTGTCTGGTCGGAGGGGTGGGTGATATTATTCGTCGCGGTAGTACTGCCGGCGGTGGGGATTCATGTTGCGGCGGTGGTCTTCGCGGTCTTCGCGGTTGCGCATCTGGTGGCGTTTTTCGCGGCGGTTCACGCGTTCCAGGGTCATCTGGCGCTTTTCGTTGCGGCGCTCGAGCTCGGCGATTTCGGCATCGAGGTTCAGGAAGTGCTCGTAGCGTTCCTGGGTGAGGGTGCCGTTTTCCAGTGCGGCGCGGATGGCACAGCCGGCGTCCTTGCGGTGGGAGCAGTCTGCAAAGCGGCACTGGCTTTCGAGTTCGTTCAGGTCGGCAAACTGGGCGCGGAGGGTGGCGGCATCTGTCCACATGTGGATTTCGCGCATGCCGGGGTTGTCGATGAGCACGCCGCCGCCGGCCAGGATGACGAGCTCACGCGCCACGGTGGTGTGGCGTCCCTTGCCGGTGACTTCGTTCACGTGGCCGGTTTCGAGCCATTCATCGCCCAGCAGGCTGTTCACAAAGGTGCTCTTACCCACGCCGGAGGAGCCGACGACGGTGATGGTGCGGCCTTTGGGTACGCGGCGCAGATACTGCGGGTACCCCTTGCGCCAGCGGGCTACGATGGGGTAGACCTCGCTGCAGCCCAAGGCGCGTATTTCTTCCACGGCGCGCTTCATATCCTCCTCCGGGGCGGTATCGGCCTTGTTCACCAGCACTACGGCTTCGGCCCCGCTTTTGCGGATGAGGGTGAGGTAGCGCTCGATGCGGCGTGGGTTGTAGTCGCTCTCGGCATCGGTAATGACGACGACCATATCCACATTGGCGCCGATGACCTGCTCGGCGCAGCTGCGGCCGGGGGCTTTGCGGGAGAACCGGTTGCGGCGCGGCAGCATGGCGCGGATGACGGGCAGGTCCTTGCCTTGCCCGGGGTCCACGGCTACCCAGTCGCCTACGGTGGGCAGGTCGGCATCGGAAACGGCATCGTGCCACACTTTGCCGGAGAGCACCACCTCGTGGTCGCCCTTGCCTTTGGCGATGACGGTGAAGTTAATCTTGGTTTCGCGGATGATGCGGGCGGGGTACCACTCCGGGTGCCCCAGCGCTGCCAGAGCTTCTGCATAATCCGGGCCCCAGCCCAGCATCTCCATGGTTACCTTCATGCGTGGCGAATCAGGGTGGCGTGTTCGATGATATGCAGGGCGATATGCTCCTTCGTGTCCTTTTCGAGGTATTCCACGTGGTCGGGGTAGACCAGGGCGACCTCGTTCTCGCGAGCGTCAAAACCGATATCGTGGCGGGAAACATCATTCGCCACTATCATATCGCACTTCTTGCGGCGCAGCTTTTCTTGCGCGTATTCCTCCACATTCTGCGTCTCGGCGGCAAAACCCACCAGCGTGCCGGTGAATCCGAAGACATCGCGCATGCTGCCCAGGATATCTGGTGTTTTCTCCAGCTCGATGACCAGGCGCTCACCGCTCTTCTTGATTTTCTGTTCCTGCACCGCCACTGGGCGGTAATCTGCCACCGCAGCGCAGAGGATGGCCGCATCCGCATATTTCACCATATCGCGCACGGCATCATACATCTGCTGCGCGCTCTCCACGGGGATGAAATCCACCCCCGGCGGCACATCCAGCGTGGTGGGCCCGGAAATGAGGATGACCTCGTGTCCCTCGTGGCGGGCCGCCCCGGCCAGCGCATAACCCATGCGCCCGGAGGAGCGGTTGGTGAGATAACGCACGGGGTCCAGAGCTTCGCGCGTGGGCCCGGCTGTGATGAGAAACTTCATGTCGCCGCAGATTCTACCACATCCCCAGCACCTTGGCAATCCCGGGATTTGTAGAATGATTAATGAGTAGTGATTAATGATTAATTAAGATAGTCCGCGGCATTTCACTTCTCCACAAATTCCAAAAAAGCGCTTGTGTCCATAGGCTCTCGCTGTTAATATCAAGCACATGAGCAAGGGGCGAAAAATATACACTGCGGCGTATCTGATTTTCCTGGCGGTCCTGATATACGTGCAATTTTTCCCGATTCCGATGCCTGAGAAAACACCAGTGGAAAGCTGGAATATTTTCCACCGCTGGCTTGGGGAAGCTCCAGCCCAACTGGAGAAAACCACCATCCCCACCGGAATGGAAAGGGCCACCTACTTCTGCTTCACCTTCCCCGGCTCCGCCGATAAGGAACAGGAGCTTGCGGAATTCCTCGAGCTACAGGAATCAGCTGAGCCTCTCCCCGAGGACTGGCACATGACCGCGCAGCCGGGGACTGCGATATTCCGCCAACAGCCACCCCGCCTCTGCCTGCTGGCAGGAAACAACGAGTGGGGATACGTCATCGAAGGCACCACCCTCACCCGCCTGGCTGATGGCCGCACCCTATTCGCCTTCAAAGTACTCTGGAAAGAAAATGAGTTCAATTGCGGCAGTAACTACTACCGTCCCCGATTCGAGAAAAAGGACGAAGAGTCTTCGTTTCTGATTGGAGTATTCAGCCTGATGATGCTCCTCAGCGATTTCCTCCTCGCCCCGCTTGGCCTGCTGCTACTCTTCCCCCGCTTTAATCTGAGCCGCATGCGGCACTACGCCCTCTGGTACTCGTCTGTCCTCGTTCTTCCCATCATTATGGTGGTCTGGATATACCCAGCCTGGTACAACGGTCTCTTGCTGTTTATCACCACCATGGGTACCCTGCTTATAGGCATTCCCCTGCTGCTGTTCGGCGCCTGGGTATGCTCCCGCATTGCGAAGCATTACCTTGCAGACTCTTTGCCACATAACTCTTGAGCATCAGAGTATTTTCTGTTAGCATCCTCCCATGAGCCGCGCCCGCCTCACCTACACCATCTGCTACGTGCTGATGCTTCTCGCGCTTGTGGCCTTTCCTTTTATTCTGAAGGCCACGCGTGATGTTACGCCGCAGACACAGTGGAACGAGTTTCACCCCTGGTTCGGCCCTGCGCCCCAGCAGCTGCAGGCGGAGGAGTGGAATCACGAGACAGACAGCCGCACAGGTGTCATCTTCACCTTCTATGCCACGGAAGAATGGAAAGCGAAACACATCCGCGCTTTCGGGCTGGCAGATAAGAACCGCAACACCTCCCCACTGCCCCTGCATTGGGAAAAGCAACTCCACCCCTTCCAGCCCAGGCTGACCGCCCACCCGAAACTCATGATAACGCACGATGCCGCCAGTGGATTCTATGTGCAGGATATGACACTGGCGCAACTGGTCGATGGCCGCACCCTGCTGGCATTCCACCACCGCTGGGACAACGAATTCGGCAGACGGGACCTGGTCTTGCCGGCATACGAGGGCGACCCCGGAGCCGACATGCCGCTCTGGCTCTCCGGGCTCTGTATTGTGGTGGGCATCGCCTTCCTTCTGCTGGTGCCGCTGGGTTTCCTGCTGCTCTTTCCTCGTTTCGACCTGACCAGCAAGCGACACATGGTCTACTGGTTTCTCACCGCCGCACTCTTCCCCATTCTCCTGCTCATATCGACCTGCACTTGCACAGGCGAGGTGGCCGCCGTAGCGGCTGCGATTTTCTGGAGCATCATCCTCGTACCGCTCCAGCTGGCTGGTGCAGGCATGCTGCTGCCCATCGTCATGATGATTGCCTGCCGCAAGGATACCCCCGCCGAATAACCCCGACCACCATGGGCACCATTTTCATCATCTTTGTAGCCGGCATACTCACCCTGGTCGGCTCACTCATCGCTCTGCTCAACTGGTGCAGCATTATTGATTATGTTCTGGCATGTCGCCGCAATCCCCGATACGCTAACCGAGGAGTCGACTTCATTCCCCTCTTCGGCGGACTGCTGCTCACATGCGCCCTGGTCATACTTGTCCGGGGATTCCCCCATATCTTCTCGCCGAAAATCCTCTGGCTGGGCCTGGTTCTCGATTACGGCACTCTGCCCGCCCTCATCATCACGCCGATGCAGGATTTACTGCTCAAACGCATCATCAGAAAGAAAAGCACCCCGAAACCGAGAGGACCCTACTGCAGGGAGATTCAGCTTCCCTTTCCCCTGCTGCTGGAAACTGAAACGGAACTCCGACTCATCTGCTCCGCTGCTGACCTGCCGCCACGCGATGCTGATTTCCTGCAGGAGGCACCTGGCAGCATTCTGCACGGCGAGTCCGATTTCCAGAAAATCGCCCAGGCACACTCACGCCACCAGCCGGGCTGGTGGAATCGGCTCCGCCACAGAAATGACACCGGCTTCTGGCAGATTGAAGTGAAATACACCATTCCGCGCCCCAGCAAGCCCGACAAGCTCCGCAAATTAATTGCCCACTATATTCGCGAGGACGATGACATCTGGACGCAGTTCCATGACGCACCCGACTTGCAGCGTCTGCTGAAATCATGCACCAACTTCCGTGAAATCCTCGCGCTGGGCGGTCTGGCCGGCTGGTGGGAACCCCCGGCGGACAACGCCTTCAACCTCCCCCAGCTCAACGAGGACAACATCACCGAAGCCGACATCCGACAGGCCGCCGGAACCATACGCTTCCAGTCTCCCTCCACCTGACCTCCCCGCGAAATCCAAAATCAAGCGTCCTCTCCACCTGCATCCATTTTCCGCTGGGTGATGCTGCAGGAGCGGGGCTGCCCGCCGCGCTTGCGGGCGCGTTTCAGCTCCAACTGGCGGGGGCTGGGTGCGCCGTTGAGGCGGTGGTCCAGTTCTTCGCAAAGGGTGCGGCGGGCCAGGTAGCGGTTGATTTCGCGCTCCCGCTCGCAGTGGCAACGAATGACAATGCCGCTGGGCACGTGGGTGAGATAGACGCAGTTATTCGTCTTGTTCACCTTCTGCCCGCCCTTGCCGCTGCCGCGCACAAACTTCTCCTCCAGGTCATTCTTGTGCACCCCGAGGCGCTGCATCATTTCCTGGAGCTTCTGCAATTTTTCTGGCGATACCGGCATGCGGGGGATTTTATACGTATGTTCTGGAAAGGCAAGGGCTATTGCCGTTACTTATTTATCGGCATCGGATGTTTTCAGCTCATTCATGAGGCGGGTGTAGAGGACGCGCAGGCGGAGCAGCATGTAGAGCACGATGAGGGAAATGACCGAGAGGTAGATGATGACCGCCCAGCAGAAGAGGCGCATGGAGTCCAGCGTGTCGTTGATTTTCTTATCCTCCATGAGGCGCTGGGTGATGATATCGCCCATTTCCCGGGCGTATTGCCGGCCTTCCTCCTTGTAGCTTTCCAGCAGGGGATCAGTGGCGCTGCGGAAACTCTGCATGATTTGCTCGCCTAATGAAGGTTCGCGGGCCGGCGGGGTTGTTGCTGCCGGCTTGGGCTCGCTGGCGGCTTGCAGGAAACCGCCCAGGAGTTGCTCCAGGTTATTTCCGGCCTGGGCCTGGAAGAGCAGGGGGACAAGCATCAGCAGTGTGATGAAAAGCTTCTTCATGGCTCAACTTTACCACAGGTGAAGGAAGGTGGCAATCCTTAAACGGAAAAACAGAATTTGTCGGGATGTACAAAGGACAAATTACAAAGGACAATTTAGGAGTTCCGCTCGCCTTAGGCTCGCCATTTTAAACGGCTGCGGCCGAGCCGCAGGGAACTTTCAAATTGTACTTTGTCCTTTGTACATTGTACTTTCAAACATCAATTTGTCGGGTCTGTGGCGCATCAGTAGCCGCCGGAGTCGGCGGTGGAGCCTTGGCGCCAGATGCGGGCGAGGTGGGCACAGAGCATGAGCTGCACCTGGTGGAAGACCATGAGCGGGAGCAGCAGGTTGTTGTCCAGCGTGCCGAAGATGGCTAGCATCATGGGGGCGCCGACGGCCAGGCTTTTCTTGGAACCGCAGAAGACGATGGTGATGCAGTCCTCCCGATTGAATCCCAGCAGTTTGCTACTGTACCAGGTGGCGGCAAAGGTGATGATGAGGATGACGCAGCAGCAGATGACCAGCCCGCCGAGCTGGATGGCCTGGAGCTTGTCCCAGTAGCCGCCGCTGGTGGCATTGGAGAAGGCAGTGTAGACCACCAGCCAGATGGTGCTGCGGTCATTCCAGCCGATGAGGTTTTTGTGGCCCAGCACCCACTTGCGCAGCAGGGGCTGGCTGAGTTGGCCGGCGATGAAGGGCAGGAGAATCTGATAGCAGATGTTGAGCACCGTGTCCAGTCCCACCTGGGCTCCGCTGGCTTCTGTGGAGAACAGCAGGCTCACCAGGAACGGGGTCAGGAACACACCCAGCAGGCTGGATACCGAGGCGGAGCACACGGCCGCCGGCACATTGCCGCCCGCCACTGAGGTGAAGGCGATGCTGCTCTGCACGGTGGAGGGCAGGCAGGCCACATAGACCAGCCCCATGAAGAGAGCCTCGCCCACCAGCGGCTCAAATGCCGGGCGGAGCAGGGGGATGATTACCGGAAAGAAGATGAAGGTGAAGGCAAACACCATGCTCTGCAGTCGCCAGTTGAGAAGCCCTTCCACCACGGATTTGCGGGAGAGCTTGACGCCGTACAGGAAGAACAGCAGCACGATGGCGGCATTGGTCAGCCATTCAAAGACTGCGGCTCCCTGCCCGTGGCAGGGCAGGGCAATGCCCAGAGCCAGCGCCGCGAGGATGCCCGTGGTGAAGACATCAAAATAGCTGAGTATCTTTCTGACTGCACCCATGGCTCCGGCTGCGGCTTATTTGCGGGGCGGGAACTCGTACGAGACGCGCCCGGTGGAGGCGTTGAACATGAGGTAGGCATCGAACTGCTTGCCGCTCTTGTGGCTGGTGAAGCCCTTGATGAGCTCGGTCTTGCCCTTGGTGAGCAGCTGAACGACCATGGGCGCCGTGAGTTCGATTTCGCACATGGTGCGCGGAATCACCAGAGGCTTGCGGGTCTTGCCGTAGGCCAGGCCTTCCACATGCCAGGCGGTTTCGGTCTCGATGAGGTTGTACTCGCCCTTTCCCTTCACCTTCACGGGGCCGTGGTTGGTGCCTTTGCTCAGGTCCTCCGCCGTGGCAGAGGCTGCGGTGAACTTCTTATCGGCTTTGTCCTTGCTGCCTTTCTGGCGCGGTTCGCGGGGCGGGAATTCAAAGCCCACGTTGCCTTTGCGGGCATCCAGCACCAGGAAGGCATCGAACGCGCGGTTGGTGCGCTGGGAGACAAAACCGGAAAGTAACTCGCTCTTGCCCGCAGCCAGCACCTGGCGGAGCACCTCCTCGCTGATTTCCTTGCCAAGAATGGTGCGGGACATGGTGAAGCCCTTGCGGCCACCGGCCTGGGCAAATTCCGGCACACTCCACTGTTTGTCGCTCACCTGGAGTTCGAGTTCGCCCTGGTCCTTAACCAGAACCGTTCCGGCGGAAGCGGCCGGTGCTTCCTCTCCCTTGGTGTCGGTGCTGCGGTCGGAGTCGAAGTAGAATTCGGCCTTCCAGGTGCTGCGGGCGGTTTGCGGTGCCACCAGGCGCAGGCCTGCCTTGAAGGGTTTGCCGAATTTGGAGCGGAAGCCTTCCATGACCGGCAGGGAGCCGCTGCCGATGAGCTCGCAGAGCTGGTCATCCGAGAGGGAGAGACCGGCGTGTACGCGGCGGATGCGGAACTTGCAACTGTTGCAGGAGATGGCATCTACCCGGCTGCCGAGTCCCTTGGCGCCGCAGGCTGGGCAGGTGAGCTCCAGGTCAGGGTTCTTGCCGTTCTGCATGTAATCGCGCACCGCTTCCACGATGTCAGTGGTGTAGGTGCGGATGTCCTTCATGAAGGTATCGCGGTTCAGGCGGCCGCTTTCCATCTGCTTGAGGCGGTATTCCCACTCACCCGTGAGCTCAGGGCTGGAGAGGGTGCTCAGGCCGATTTTGCCCAGAAGGTCAATGAGGTCCATACCGCGGCGGGTGGCGATGAGCTCCTTGCCTTCACGGGCAATGTATTCCTGCGTGATGAGCCCTTCGATGATGGCGGCCCGCGTGGCAGGGGTGCCCAGCCCGCGTTCCTTCATGGCATCGGCCAGGTCTTCGTCCTCCACCAGCTTGCCGGCGGTTTCCATGGCGGTGAGCAGCGTTGCTTCAGTGTAGGCGGCGGGTGCCTTGGTCTGGTCGGCAGTGGCCTCCACCCTGGTGGTGGTCACGCTCTCCCTGGGCGCCACGGGGCAGAGCTCGTCCTTCTTGCGCTTGTCCGGGCCATAGAGGGCACGCCAGCCGGGGGTGAGCATCACCCGGCCGTGGGTGTAGAAATGGTCCTCTGCGCCGGGGCTGGTTACCACGGTGGTGCGTTCGGTATCCTCGTATTCGGCATTGGGCATGAAAACACCCAGGAAGCGCTGCACCACCAGGGTGAAGATGCGGGCGGCATCGCCGGTGAGGTTCACGAACTTGCCCGTGGGGATGATGGCGAAGTGGTCGCTCACCTTGGAGCTGTCGAACACGCGTTTGTTGGGGCGCACGCTGCGGTTTTCCAGGATGCCGTTGGCATAGGCGGCAAACTCCGGCATATTCTCCGCAATGGCGCCCACCGTGCGGGTGGCTACTTTCAGGTAGTCATTCGGCAGGAATTTGGAATCGGTACGCGGGTAGGTCAGCACCTTGTGCTTCTCATAGCATTCCTGTGCAATCTGCAGGGTGCGGCGGGCAGAGAACCCGAAGCGGTTGCTGGCCTCCTTCTGCAGGGAGGTGAGATCAAACAGCAGCGGTGCGGGCATGGAGACCGGCTTGCGCGTCTCCTGCACGGCGCCTGGGCGCCCCTGGCAGCGGGTTGCAATGGCGGCGGCGGTATCGGCATCCCACAGCCGCTCCTTGGTGCGCTGGGGGGCTTTCTCGTCCTTTTTCCACGAAACATCGTACCAGCGGCCTTCATAACTGCCCCCCCTGGCGGTAAAGGTGGCGTGTACCTCGTGGTATGTTTCCGGCGTGAAGGCCAGGATGTCCTTCTGGCGGGCCGCAAGCAGGGCCAGGGTGGGGGTCTGCACGCGGCCTGTGGGGGTCACGTTGAATCCGCCCACGCCGCTTTGCAGCGCGGTGAGGGCGCGGGTGCTGTTCAGCCCCACCAGCCAGTCTGATTCGCTGCGGCACACGGCGGCATCTGCCAGGTTCAGCATCTCCTCATCGGATTTCAGGGTGCTCCAGGCCTCCAGGATGGAATCATCCGTCATGCTCTGCATCCACAGGCGGCGGATGGGTTTCTTAATCTTACCGAAGCGGATGATATTGCGGAAAATGAGCTCACCTTCGCGCCCGGCATCGCATGCATTCACGATGGTGGTCACTTCCTTGCTGCGGGCCAGTTTCAGCACCTTGCGCAGGCGGTCGGCGGATTTATCGATGGGTTCCAGCTCCATGTTGCGAGGCATCACCGGCAGGTATTCCATCTTCCACGGCAGGCTCTTGCCGTCCTCCGTCTGCGGCTTTTTCTGCTCTACCAGGTGACCCACTGCCGAGGTGATGATGAGGGATTCATTCGAATAACTCTGGGTGGAGTCATCCTTCTTGAATTTACCCAGTTGCTTGCCCAGCACGCGAGCCAGATCGGCGGCTACACTGGGTTTCTCGGCTATGATAAGAGTTTTGGACATGGCTGGAAAATCTTGGGCGCCCGGAGCGCTTCGCTGTCTCTATTAGTGGCAGAAAAATGGGCTTTTTGTCAAGCTAAAACCGCGTCAGAGCCAGTAAAAAACAACGGGGCGAAACCGCATTTGCAGCTTCGCCCCTAGGTGAAAAATGGGTGAGTGGAGAAGTGTTATTCATTTGCCTTCACGGCTTCCTGCCACTCGGGAGCAAGTTCAATGCCGCCGCTGAGGGCAACTGCGCCGCTCTGGGTCACCATCCACACCTGGGGGGTGGTTCCAAGCGTGCCGATGCCGGGAAGTTCCGCCACGGCCTCATCACTTTTCTGGATGCCTGCGAACCTGGCTTTCCTGGATTTGAGGTATTTGGCAATGTGGGCCGGAGTCTCGGCCTCCGCGATGAAGATGACTTCCGCCTTGGCCTTCTTCAGCTCTTTCTGGCTTGCCACGAGCTGGGAGATGATGGGTTCCGGGGCGCTTTCCAGGTCGGGAACGTAGACATAGAGGTAGTATTCCGCCTTGGGGCTGGGCTTGCCACTGGTGAATTTCATTTTTTTGAGGGCCTTGCCTACGCGAGGCGTGCCATCATCGCCGATAATGGCGTATTTACCGATAGTCTTTTCCTTCCAGCTGCGGATGATGGAGCCGTGTCCGCTCTGGATGACGGTGCCGTCCGCCTTCATGATGGTGGCGTTGGGGATGCCCTTGGAAGGCGGAAGGTCAGGAATGGAGGCGCCTTTCATGAGCCCGGCGAAGGTGGCACCGTACTTCTTGAGGAAGCCCATGGCGGCTTCTTCGGTCTGGTCGTGGCTCAGGAGGATGAGTTCTACCTTGCCGCTCCGTTTCATCTGTTCATATTCCTCTGCGACGGAGGGCATCTCCATGTTGCAGGGTTTGCACCACGAGGCGGATTTCAGGAAGATGAAGTACTCCGCATTCAGATTGGGGCTGGTGTTGTTGAAGAATTTGTTGCCCTTGAGTTTTGCACCCACCACGCTTTCCACCGCAGGGGTTTCCTCGCTCTCAGCGCTCTTCTTCCTGCTCTTTTTGCCTTTTTTCTTCTTCTTGCCTGCCAGGGCAGAGGAATCGTTGTCATCCGCCAAGGCGGTGGAGACGGGCAGCCCCCATACGAGGAGCCCGGCCAGCAGGGTGATGAGGTGAAGGTGGAGTTTCATAATCACTGAGGAGCATGCTA
This sequence comes from Akkermansiaceae bacterium, assembly GCA_015062005.1. Classification (GTDB taxonomy): domain Bacteria; phylum Verrucomicrobiota; class Verrucomicrobiia; order Verrucomicrobiales; family Akkermansiaceae; genus Akkermansia. The sequence goes on along the minus strand of SUVL01000026.1, from coordinate 15,420 downwards.
GCACCATGCCTCTTAAATGTCAATGGGAATCATATTGAAATTTCTCTGTATTCCCGTCAGGCTGGGGATACAGAACGGCCCGGGAAAACTCCCGGGCCGTTGGGTAAATCTGGGGGAACAGGGCTTCAGCTGTAGGCGGATTCCACGCGGGTGGCCACATCCTTGTAGCCGTAGTCCACCTCGTAGATGGCCTTGAGGGTTTCGATGCTCTTTTCCTTGTTGCCAGCTTCGTCGTAGAGCACGCCAATCATGTAGAGCACTTCCTTCTTGGTGTCGTCCATGGTGAGGAGTTCCTTGTCGGCATCCAGCAGCTGGCGGATAGCCATATCCACCATCTTCTTGGCGTGGTAGCACTTGCCGAGCATGAGCATGGACTTGATGCGGATGTTCGGATTGGTGCGGGCGCGCTGCAGGGCGGGGATGGCCTCGGTGAATTCGCCGGCATCGAACAGGGCCTGGCCGAGCTTGAACTGCAGCTGGGCATCCGTGGGGTTGGCTTCCACGCGGGCGCGGGCATCCGCCACCACAGCCTGGGCAATCTCAGCCTTGCGCTGTGCCAGGGTGGCAGCGGCTTCTTCGTTGGAGGGATCAGCAGCCAGCACCTGTTCGTAGTACTCGATTTCGGCCTGCATGGCCTTTTCGTGCATGGCCATGGCCTTGTCGTTCAGCGCTACGTCGGCAGAGCCGCCGAGCTGGTAGGCGTAGGCATAGAAGGAGTAGGCGTTGGCGTAGTCTTCCATCTGCTCATAGACGGAGGCGATGTCCTTCACCACCGGCAGGTTGGCAGAATCAGCCGCGTATTGCTCAGAGAGCTGGGCCAGGCGGGCCTCGAGTTCGGCGCGGGTCAGGCCCATCTTGTCGCCGCTTTCCAGGTCAGCCGTGGCATTGGCGTTCTTCATCTTGGTGCGGAAGTCGCCCTTGCCTTCCCAGTTGCCCTGCTTCATGGTGGCACGGGCGGAGCAGTCCTTCTCACCGCGCATGGCGATGGGGTCGGTCGGGTCGGCCTTCAGCACGCGGCGGTAGGTTTCAGCCGCTTCGGAGAACTGCTCGTTCTTGATATAGTGGTTGGCCAGCAGGTGCAGGTGCTTCTTGGCATTCGGCATGCCCTGGCAGATGGTCTCCAGCGCGAAGGCTGCAATCTCGGGCAGCCCCAGGTCATTGGCCGCAGCGAAGAGTGCTTCGTTGGCGGAGACAGAGTAGGGGTCGCGTTCCAGGTCATCTTCAACATTCACCAGTACTGACTCAGGGTCCTTGCGGGAGGTGGTGACGCGCAGACCGCCGAAGAGGGACGCCTTGCGCCCGGCCTCCGGGGTGCTCTTCACTTCGCAGGCGCGTAGCAGTTTGCGCCCTTCCAGGAAACCGGGTACGCGTTTAACCAAGGTCTTGAGAATGGTTACAGCGTATTTGTAGTTCTTCGTCTGCACAGCCTGCAGGGCCTTTTTCCACAGACCCTGCTGGTCGGCAGCGAGCTGACGTTCAGTAATGATGGTAATTGCCATAAGAGAAGATGTGAGAGATAGAATGTTACGGGGACACGCCAAAGGGAGACATTGGCGGCCAATGCTTCTGCGTTGAATCTACCACAAAGGGCATTTGATTTCAACCTTGTTTTTTCAAAAAAGTGTGGCAAAATGCTCCTGGCATGAGAACAGACGCACTTTTAAGCCGATTCGGGTATTGCAGCAGGCGCGAGGTAGCGCAGTGGCTGAAGCGGGGGCGGGTGACCCGCGGTGGTTTGCCGGTAAAATCGCCCAATGAGAAAGTGGAACCGGAAGCGGTGCTGGTAGACGGGGAACCGGTGGAGTTTCCCCGTGGTCTGTACGTGGCGCTGAATAAGCCCCTGGGGTGTACGTGCAGCCACAAGGAGGAGGGGGAGCTGGTGTATGACCTGCTGCCGCCGCAGTGGCTGCGCCGCAATCCGGCGGTGAATACCGTGGGGCGTCTGGATAAGGAGACAAGTGGTCTGCTCCTGCTCACGGATGATGGCGCTTTCGAACATGCCCAGACCAGCCCGAAACGCCACGTGCCCAAGGTGTATGCCTTTACGACCAGTGCCCCGGTGCCAGAGGAGACTGCGGCCCTGTTTGCCAGCGGAGAGTTCATGTTGCAGGGGGAGCGCACGCCATGTCTGCCCGCGGAGCTTGTGCTTACCGGGGAATGCACCGGGAGGCTCACCCTGCACGAGGGGCGCTATCACCAGGTGCGCCGCATGCTTGCCGCCGTGGGCGCGCCGGTGGAAAAGCTGGAGCGCATCGAAATAGGCCCGCTCAAACTGGCAGCGCTGAACCTGGCGCCCGGCGAGTGGGTGGAGATAGACCCCGCCATCTTTGCCTGAGCATGAGTTTCGATATGCCCATCGCCGTGTGTCCGGAGTTCCGTGTCCTGTACGAGGATGACGGGGTGCTGGTGGTGGACAAGGCCGCTCCATTGCTGACGCACCCCACGGGGGAGAAGAATGAACCCACGCTCTGGCATGGCCTGCACGAGCTGCTGGCCTACGAAGTGGCTACCGGTGGTCAGGTTTCACTCATCAACCGCCTGGACCGCGAGACCAGCGGCATCACCCTGGTGGCCAAGACCGCAGAGGCTGCCCGTGAGCTGGGCAAGGCTATGCAGGCCCGCCTGCTGCATAAGGAGTATTTTGCCGTGGTGCAGGGGGAGCCCCTGTGGCGCTCAGCCTGTTGTGCCGAGCCCATCCTGCGCATGGAGGATGTGGCCGAAACCCGCATTCACGTGCGCCAGTGCTGCCACCCGGAAGGGAAGGATTGCCGCACGGAGTTCGAGGTGCTCAGCCGCCATAGTGGCATGGCGCTGCTCCTCTGCCGCCCGTATACAGGCCGCATGCACCAGATTCGGGTACATGCTGCTTACCTGGGCCACCCTCTGGTGGGGGATAAGATATACGGAGGCGATGAATCCTGTTACCTTGATTTCATAGCAAGTGGCTGGACCCCTGAGCTGGCGCGCCGCCTCATTCTCCCGCGCCACGCGTTACATGCCTGCCGCCTCTCCTTCCCCTGGCAGGGGCGCACCATTACTGTAGAGAGTGCGTTGCCTTCTGACTTATGGGGACTTCTAAAAAGTCACTAAATTGATGTTTGTCGTTGTCGGGGCACGGGACTTCAGTCCCGAAATAACGGGCTTCCAATCGGGACTGAAGTCCCGTGCTTCGACAGAGTTTCCCGACAGATTCCAATTTAGTGACTTTTTAGAAGTTCCCTTTTGAGAATAATGAAGGCGCTGAACGCATATGTATGGGCTGGCATGGTTGCATTGCCAGAGCCGCCTCCCCCGGTTCAGCTGCCGCTGGTTTTCAGTATGGTGCGGATGGGGAAGGGGATATTGATGCCCTCGTTGGCGAAGGCATCCAGAATCGCCTTGCCGAAGGCAAAGCGCGCTTTGTGGTAATCCTCCGTCTTGCACCAGGCTCCTATGTGCAGGTTCAACGCACTGTCGCCAAAGCCCACAAAGAGCACAGCCGGAACCGGCTCTGTGGCCAGCAGCGGCTGTTCTTCAATCACTTTCAGGATAACCTGGCGCACATGCTCCAGATCACTGGAGTAATCTACCCCCAGGTCAAAATCACAGCGGCGGAGGGTGTCGCCGGTCATGTTTACAACAGGCTCTTTCACCAGGGTTTCGCAGGGGATGCGCACGCGGGAATTATCCGTCTGCCGCAGGGTGACAGAGAGCAGGTTTACGCTTTCCACCGTGCCGGCCATGCCGCCGGCACTGATATAATCGCCAAGGCGGATACTGCGTTCACTCATGATGAAGATACCGCTGATGAGGTTGCTGAGCACGGTCTGCGCAGCAAAGCCGATGGCGATACCAGCCACCCCCGCCGCCCCCAGCACGCTGATGAGATCCACGCCCACCGCCCGCAGCGCATGCACCACCACAAACACCCAGAGCAACGTGAGTAGTGCTTTTTCCACCAGCGTTCCCACCTGCCGCGGCAGCCGGCGGTTCACCGGCAGAAAGACTCGTTTCAGAATCACGCTCAGCAGCATACCCGCCACCAGGGTGAACACAAACACCACCCACCCCTGGGCAATCAGGAAATCCCACACCGCCTCAGCATCCATCCAGTCAACGTTTTTCCATTTCTCCATGTGCTGCACTATACCACGCTCACTGCTCAAACTCCAGTACGAAATACTAACAGGGGAACTTCCACACACGTGTCCCAAAGATTTGGGACACGAGGATTTACGATTGACAATTTACGATTGACAAATTGAAAGTTAGCGGCTTACGCCGATAGAGACACAGATGAAAGCTTACTGCCGATGGTGAGGCGTCTGATACCCCACTACGAATTTTCACACAGAACACCATGCCTTTATGTCGTTTTGGAAGCAATAGAATCATCAACACCATTTTTGAAGAAGCCTCCTTATCTCGATAAATTGAACTTTGGCGAGCCGCAGGCAGCCTCTGTGTATCAATATGCCGGATTTTCCGGCAACAAGCGTAAGCTCTGTAAAATGAGAAAGGGGAGCGAAAGCCCCCCCTTTCTCGATTGAAACATGAATCATTAAATAGCGGGAGGATTCGGTCCTTCTCCGTAAATGTTGGCAGGGCCACTGGGTTCACACAGCCGAATCAAGAGAATGATGGGGCCAATCACTGGTACAAGAGCCCAGAGAATGTTCCAGAAACTGCGGCCTGTATCATGCATGCGGCGTGTAAATACACAGATGCCGGGCAGCAGGATGAGCGCCGGGTATGCCCATGCAAGCAACGCTGTCAGACCAAAAAGAAGGGTCGCAACTTCCGGAAGGAAAGGGATGAACATCATCGAAATGAGTGCAATCAAGCCGATGAGCAAGCCCATCAGGAAATTGGCAAGAATCCAGAACCAGTATTCAGAACGGCATGCACGCCCGCTGACAGTAATGTAGCGCTTCAGACAGCTTTTGTAGGCCGTGAGCATGCCGTATGAGCTGGGGGTTGGGGGGGCGTCTGCGGATTTGCGCTCGCCTATCTTTTCACCAGTCGTTTTAGCGAAAGCCTTGGCTTTATCCCAAACTGCGGAGACTGCGTCCTTTGCTTTTGCTGCCACATCGTTATGAGGGGCACCATCGGTGTATTTGTTATCAGGTGGAGGTGTCATAGTATGTTTGAGTAAGTGGCTGGCATGATACAATAATATTTAAGGCATGTAAACTATTTTTTTTAAAATTCTGTGAGAATTGAAGAGAATCAAGTACACATGTCTCAAAAATTGAAAAAACTGCCCGATAAATTGGTATTTGTCGTTCCGACAAAATTACGAATTACGAGTTGCGAATTACGAATTGTCAGCTCCGCGAGCCTTACGGCTCGCCATTGTACATCAAATAATTCCATACTGGCGGGCGAATGCCCGCGGAACTTTTTACTTCGTAATTCGTAACTCGTAATTCAAATTCCCATTTAGTGAGTTTTTAGAAGTCACCTATTGACAATTGAGGGAGTTCCACGGGCCTCCGGCCCGCCATTTTAAACGGCTGCGGCGGTAGTCTCGGCGTAGCCCGCAGGGCGAAGACGGAAGCCGCAGGGGACTTTCAAATTGTACTTTGTCCTTTGGTACATTGTACTTACAAATTCGCATTTAGTGAGTTTTTAGAGGTTCCCAACAGGGAACTTCAGCGAGCTCCCTACATTGGAACCATTTATCAGGCACCCATCAGGGCTTCGCGGTTTACAAAGAAGACCGCGCCCAGCACACAGAGAAATGCCCAGAGGTAATCCCACTTCCACTGTTCACCCATGTAGAGAATCATGAACGGCACAAAAATACCCAGCGTGAGTGTCTCCTGCATAATTTTGAGTTGGGCCAGGGAAAGCCCGTAGGCCCGGCCCAGGTGGTTGGCAGGCACCATGAAGCAGTATTCCATGAAGGCCAGTCCCCAGCTCATCAGGATGAGCTGCCACATCGGTGTTGCATTTGCTTCCCCGGGTTTGCGCAGGAAACCATACCAGGCAAAGGTCATCACGACATTGCTCATAAACAACAGGCAGATGGATAACGCAAGCTTATACATGGGCGGGCTCCAAAATAGTCCTGCCCGGCTGATTTGTCAAGCTTTACTGAGCTGCAAAAACGGAATTGCCCCGGAATGCGGACCGGTGCAGATGATTGCTCCGGCAGTTAAAGAATATTGCTTTGCCGGGACGTCAAATTGGAATTTGAAGCTCTGGCGTACACGCTAGCGCCATGCGGCACATAGAGCCGCTTTCATACAGGAGCATGAGGGGTAGGAATGCTGGCAAAGCATCCTTCTTAAATTGCCAGTGCAATAAAATGGGATTGCCTGCTTATCTGGCCAGCAGGAACATGCCACCGGGAGCACCTTCCCTGGGAATATGCACCAGGATGAGCCCGTTGAGGCTGTCCATACCCAGTATGGCAGGGCCGTCCCCGGCTTTGCAGAGAATGGGTGACACTGCTTTGGCGAATACGCCCGGCCCTAATTCGATGTCTCCGGGTTTTCCTTCCTTGACCCTGATTCCCTGGCGGCTGTCAATATCGCCAATCTGGGCTCCGATTTCCGCGCCGGCGCCGGGTGCCCACAGTTCTTCCCTGACTCGGGTGACACTGCTGCCCGTATCCAGCAGCAACTTCATTTCCTTTCCACCGCAACGGGCGTTGACTACGACGCGCCCCGTGCTATCGGGCGTGGCGTGAAGCGGGACCAGCTCTACTCCGCTGGGCAGCCCCCAGTACATTTCCCCCGCTTTCAAGTCAAAGGTGAAAGGAAGATGCTGGAGCATGTCCATGCCCAGAATGCCGTCCACCGGTTCGGCCATCATGCTGCGCACGGCGCTCAGGTTCATTACCATGAAGGGGTGCATTTCAGATTCTGCCGGCCCGGCTTTCAGGGTGCCCCGTAGCATTTTTGGCCTTTGCGCAGAATTTCCCCGGAACTTCATCATGCTGGTATCAATCCACCGGGCATGCGGCACGCGGGCAGCGCTTTCCGTGTGCAGCACCGTGTGCGTGGCTCCGGTATCCAGCATCATGCGCATGGGGGCTCCATTAATAAGGCAGGTGACCAGCACCTGCTTGCAGCGGGCGTCCTGGTGCATCGCCATCAAATCCACCGCAGGAGCCTGAGTTGCCGGTTCCTTTGCGTACACCGGTATGGTCAAGCCTGCCAGCAGCAACGCCTGTAACATGAATAGTGCCTTCATTCGGATATTTTTAGAAGTGTTCGCCAGACAATACGTGACGGGAGCACGCAGGCTCATTCCTTAATCGCATCGAGCGCTCTGCTTACTGTCGGCAAAGCAAAGAACTGCTCATAAGCCTCATCACTGAACACAAAGGGAAAATCGGAGGTGATGATACCGTGGCTCTGGGATTCCCGGAGGATGGTGGGGAGGTCGATGGCGCCGGCAGGGCGCCCCTCGGCGTTCAGCCATTCCAGCTCTACGATGTATTTCTGCTCAGGGCGGTGCAGGGGTGGGGTCGAGGTGCTCTGTTCGTTCCAGGGGGTTGAGCCGTGCGTGATGACCAGATAGCGGGCGGTCTTGAATTCATTCTCCGGCAGGGAGAACTTGTTTTCCTGTTCGCTGTGGATATGCCAGCCATACCGGTCATGCGTGCTGGTGTCCTTCCAGACCCGGATGCGGGCGGACTTGGCGTACAAGGCATTATTCATGCGCGTTTTCTGGATCCTGTCTGCAACGGTGGCCATTTCCGGGGTGCTGCACGATACCAGTATGCTGGATAACAGGAGCGTGATGATGGAACTCTGGCGGCTCATGCTGCGTATTCTAGGCTTTTCTGCGCGATTAGGCAAGAGTAAAAGATTGAGAAAAAAACAAATCCCCGGCACCTGTGGCTCCGGGGATTTGTTTTCGGGTAGGTGATTGCGTGGGTACAGTGCGGGCGCTGTATCAGCACGTGGGGTGTTGATTCAAGCCTCACCCTGACCGGCCGTCAATCGGGCTCAGTAAGTGACGATGCTTGGCGCAATCGCGGGTTACTGTGACTTGGTTCAGGTGAATTGGTGGGGGCGCAGCTTTGCGGGCTTGCGCGGAAAATCACATTAGGTGGTCCGGCGGCGGAAGATTTGTCGGCGCGCTGCCCAGGGCAATACGTTTGGGCTTGTGGTCAATCGTGCGCGTCTGGCCGGTGTCAGCTACAGGGGGCAGAATCATCTTCTGCAGGGGCGAGACATGGAGCGGCTGGTTTGCGGTCAATCTGGTCAGTGGCGGAGGGAGAAAAGCAGCGCTTGGGGTCGGGCTGGATTGACGCGGTGGTGAGGGCCTTGCTGGGTTGAGATGCATGTTGGGAACTTGATATGTCATGGTCGGTGAATGATGGGTTGGGGGTGAGGTATTGTGGGTGTCGCAGGTATCTGCTGGGGTGGTGCGGTTGCAGGTTTTGCCGGTGGAGAACTCTTCGAAACTCGGGAACCCGGCGCGTGAGGCAAGGCTGTTGAGTTCCGAAACAAGGCGCTGGAGCCTGGCTTCCGGCTGGCAGAGTAAGTCGGACTGTAGCGCCGAATCCGTGTACTCGGATTGCGCTGCCAGTATTTCTTTTGCTCGCGCTGTCTGTTCGTTGTATTGGAGAACGAACATGTACAGCGATAATTTCAGAACGCTCGCGGTGTCCAGCTGCAAACGCTTGCACAGGCTCTTCAGGATACCTTGCATCACGTGGTTGCTGCGCAGGCTGCATGCGGACGATTTCTTGTCGCTTTCGTCCTGTTCTCTGTCGGCTTTGGCGTTGCCGGGCTTCAGTCCGGCAGGATACGGATTCTGGGGCAGAACCCGGTACTTATCAAGAATCTCCCGTGTGTATTGGGGATTCCGGTTCAGCTCATCCACCAGCATATCACGGAATCGGATTGCCTGGTCTCTGGCTTCTTCTTCACTTCCGTATTGCTTATCGGAAAAGTAGCGGGCCAAGGTTGTGCCCTGGCGGTTGATTGCTACCCTCCAGCCCTGGAAGTTTGTGTACTTGTATGTGAATCGGGTGATGTGACGCAGATTCATAGCGAATGTATTTTAGATGTTCAATTACTCGATTTCAATTTGTATTAGTCGTAAACCAACTAATTTGTTTCCCGGGGCTCTTTTCGTTCCCCGCCGACAGTGGTTCTTTCAACCGCTTGCATTTTATTGATTTTTTCAATGATGTCAAGCCTACATGTGTGGTAGGAAATAGATTTTTTTGAAAAATTCTAATTTTAATCTCTTCAAGTATGTTATTCTGGCTCGTATTTGGGAATTTTGGGGAATTTTAGTAATGAAATCAGCAACATTTTGGAAGAAGCTCCTATCTGCTCGACAAATTGGAATTTGTGAGGGAACTCTGTCGGAGCACGGGACTTCAGTCCCGATTGGAAGCTCCGTTATTTCGGGACTGAAGTCCCGTGCCCCGACAACGACAAACATCAATTTATCGAGATTAGTACTCAAACTTTGGGACACGTCCGGTATTCATCGGGGCTGCGGGGCTTTGCGGTTGACAGGTCAGGGGGGAAATGGTAGAGTCGGGGGCATGAACAGTGAGAGTGCAGCGCGCGCGTGGGCATGTGTGAATCTGGAAGCCATCGCACATAATCTGGATATCGCTCGCCAGGCTCTGCCGGATACGGAGCTGATGCCGGTGGTGAAGGCCGGGGCTTATGGTCATGGCCTGGAGCCGGTGGCCCGCCGTCTGGATAATCACGGGATTTCCTTCTTTGGCGTGGCAAATGTGGGGGAGGCCCGCCGCCTGCAGCGCGCCGGTGTGCGCACGACTCCTTTCATTCTGGGCCCCACCTTCCCGGAGGAGCGCGAGGAAATTGTGCAGAATGGCTGGTGCTGCACCATCTCCACGGTGGAGGAAGCCGCGCACTTCCAGAGTCTGGCCGCGCTGTGCGAAAAGGAAATTGCCCTGCATGTGGCGGTGGATACCGGCATGGGCCGCGAGGGGTTTCTGCCGTCACAGCTCGCAGAAGCTGCCGAGCAGATGAAGGCCATGCCGAATCTCCGCATCGAGGGCATCATGTCGCATTTCCCCGCGGCGGATGAGGATGTGCCCTTCACGCAGGATGAAATCGGCCTCTTCACCGATTGCGTGAATACCTTGCAGCAGCATTTTGACCTGCGCTACCGCCACATTGCGGCCAGTGCAGGGGAGCTCGGTTATGAGGTGCCGGTGGCGAATCTGGCGCGTCCCGGTCTGTTGCTCTACGGCGTGGCGCCCATGGCTTCGATTTATGATGGTGTACTGCGCCCCACGCTGAGTCTGCATGCCCGAGTGACCCTGGTGCGCGAGCTGCCTGCCGGCCACGGTGTTTCCTATGGCCGCACCCATATCACCAGCGGCCCTACCCGCGTGGCGACCATCGGTATCGGTTATGCGGATGGCTGGAACCGCCAGATTTCCAACAAGGGCGCGCGTGTCTACATCAACGGTCACTACTGCCCCATGCTCGGCCGCGTGACCATGGACCAGATTATGGCGGATGTGACGGAGGTGCCCGGGGTGAAATCCGGTGATGAAGTGGAGCTGTTTGGTACCCACATTCCCGTGACTGAGGTGGCAGAGAAAGCCGGCACCATCGTCTGGGAAATATTCACCGGCCTGGGGCCCCGACTCCCCCGCAAGTATTGACTCTTAGGCTCACGGTAATGGCAGCCCCTTGCGGCGAACCCACTGCTCACCGTCATTGCCTGTCAGGTAGTCAAACATCCGCTCCCACCATTTTTCCGTGGACCGGGGTGCTTTTTCGTAGTAGGGCTGCCCGGCTAACCCGGGTGGGTACAGAATATTGGAGCCAAAATGAAGTTCGAATCTGTATTCCCAGCTGATGCCCGCGATGGCGAGCAAATCGTTCAGCTCGTTGTGTATCTGCCGGGGTGTCACAAAGTCCCATAGGTATTCTCCATCCCCTTCAAATTGGAAAAAGATGTGGGCATTTTCATCGATATCGAGGCAGTCCTCCTCCCACCACTCAACCACATAGCGGAGCGCACCGGAGTGGAGCTTTTCTTCAAGCTCCGGCCGGTGCTGGCGAAAGAGCTCCATCGCCCGCCGCGCAGCAGGGCAGATTTCCTGCTCGTTTCCTTGAATGCTCGCAGCCATGAACTTCTGGCGGATTGTACAACGGAAAATCGCAACGAACAAGCACAATCTTTGAACAGAGCAGACAGGCAGGCGTCTAACAACCCGGGCCTATGCAGAAACAGACCTCCATCAAAGCAACCATCATCAGCATTCTGCTGGTAGCGAATAGTGCCTGGCTGCTGGTGCTGGCGCTCACCTTTCTTTATGCCCTGGCGGAAGAGTTGTTCTTTCTGCCGGGAGAATGGGTAGAGGAGGCTTCACTCACGGGCTTGTTGGCGGGGATATGCAGCATGCTCTTGATAGTGTATGTGCTCTGGCTGGCGGTGCTTGCGTTGCTGGGGCTCTCCGCCTTGGTGGAGAATAAGGCGAATGCCCTGCAGTGGAGGCATATCTGGCCCACGGCCGGTTTGTGGGAACTGGCCTTCCTGCTGCTGATGCTGGCGTTTCTGGGTGCCTGTATGCCTGGGGGGCACTGGGCGCTTGCTGCGCTCTCCGGCCTTGGCGGCCTGGCTATGTCGTATATGGCGGCGCGCTGTTATCGCAGGTTCTGCCATCGCTGATTTCCACTCACATGCGCGGAGCGCATGTTTTCCCGATAGAGACGGTTGGTTTTCTTCATGCCCGCCAGGTTGTGGAAGACTGCTCCATGGGGAATACTCAGCCGCTTATGTCTTCCGGCATCAATGGCCACGCAAGCGATATCCGGCTGCTCCGGGTGAACAGCGGAGACATGGTTAACCTTGGGTCTTTGCAACACTGGTGCTGAATTTAACCTTGGGTTTTTGCAACACTGGTGATGAAATTAACCTTGGGTTTTTGCAAATTGGTGTTGACAGTGAATCAAAAAGAGAATATAACTATGAACACACAATAGAGGCCATGAAAAGATACGCAATAGAGAAGCTGAAAAAATGGAAGGATCACCCCTTTCGTAAGCCTCTTCTGCTGATGGGGGCGCGCCAGGTGGGGAAAACCTGGCTCATGCAGGAATTCGGCCGTCTGCATTTCAAAAACGTGGCCTACATCCGCTTTGATAACAGCGAACGAGCGCGACGCGCATTCAGCATAGACTTTGATATCCCGCGTCTGCTGGAGGCCATTTCCATCGAAGGTAAATGCGTTGTCGAACCGCAGAATACGCTCATCATTCTGGACGAAATTCAGGAATGCCCCGCCGCACTCACCTCATTGAAGTATTTCTGTGAGGAGGCCAGGGAATACGCTGTTGTGGCGGCTGGTTCTCTGCTGGGGGTAGCTGACCATGTGGGCACGGGATTTCCCGTCGGAAAGGTTGACCGGTTGAATCTGTACCCCATGAGTTTCTGCGAGTTTCTGGAGGCCATCGGGCAAGCCCAGCTTGCGACTTTGCTGCAGAAACGGGATTGGAAACTCATCAACCACTTTGAAGACCTCTACATCCGCCATCTGCGCACTTATTTGTACGTGGGTGGAATGCCCGGCGTGGTGCAGGTATACGATAAACTGCGGAATTTTGAAGAAGTACGGCAGGCTCAGCTCAATTTGCTGCGAGACTACCGCGAGGATTTCAGCAAACACGCGCCAACCGAATCCCAACCCAGGCTGAATATGGTGTGGGACTCTGTGCCCCAGCAGCTGGCCCGGGAAAACAAACGCTTTGTTTATAGCGATGTTTACGATGGTGCCCGCCGCAAAGCTCTGGAAATTCCCCTGCGCTGGTTGCAGGATGCCGGATTGATTCATCCCGTGCCCCGCATTAAAAAGCCGGCTCTGCCCATGTCGACCTACTGGGAAAGCGGCATCAGCAAGGTGTATTTCCTGGATGTCGGCCTGTTATCCGCCGTCTGCGGGCTGGATGCCGGTACCCTGCTGGACGGTGACGATATCTTCAGCGAATTCAAAGGTGCTCTGGCAGAACAATTTGTGCAGCAGGAACTTCGCGCCACGTGCGACCTGGCACCCTGCTACTGGGCCAGCGAAGAAAAGAACGCCAAGGCCGAGGTGGATTTCCTCTGTACACTCCGTGGCAATATCATCCCCATCGAAGTCAAGAGCGGCGGCAATCTGCGGGCCCGCAGTCTGCTGGTCTACTGCCAGCGATTCCAGCCGCGCCATGCCGTCCGCTCCTCCCTGCGCCCCTATTCCACCAGTGAATACGAGTTCAAGACGCCTCAACATGCTCACACCGCCACACTGCTCACCGAGCTGCCGCTCTACGCCATTTCCCAGCTGGCGGCAGTCATCGAGTAGCAGGTGCCTGCTGCTCCGGTGCAATTATTTCACCAACACGGCCGCTTTCTTCTGAAAAAGAGTCTTTTCCATGTAGCGATGCTTTAAACATAATTCCTCTCCTCTGGCTTAAGTGAGAGGTGATGCCTTGCATGCTGGAAATTGCATGAGTGCTGCATTTGCTGGTCTCGATAGATAATTGCTTGTCAGTTCACGTGTAAAAGAAGAACCATAATGATACCGGAATTCCTGAGAAGAGGGAATATCTCTGTTCTTGAATACATTTGTATTGCGTGTCGATTATGGAAATGCTTGTGGATGCGGTTTGCGATTATAGTCAACTTGGCCGCCCGCAGGAAGTAAGCACCCTGGGAATTTTTCTTCTGCTTCGCCGGATTTGTTCAAGATAAGCCTAGGAATTAATGCTTTTTTTGTCTCAGGTATACTCTGGTTCAGAAAATCACGCTCGTGGCAGAGGTGCCCATTCCACATGTCGGCAATCTGATGCTTCGGGTCCCATTTTTTTGCCTGTCCGAAGCAGAAAACGGCCGTCGCGGCTATTGCCCAGGCGAGGGCTGCCCAGCGAATCGGCTTCCATATTTTTTCCCAGTTCTCGCACCACATTACTACGATGAGCATGGAATATACAATGGAGCCTTTATGAAAGAGTTCATTGAATCCGTGGATGATGGGTAGATTTGGCAAGGAGCCGATGAATAGCATGGGAATGAATATAATGGAGGCAACAAGGACCCAGTACAAACCATTTTGCTTAACATGTGGATATATAGGTATCAACAGAAGTGCAGCGCCTGCAAGATACCTGACAAAGAATACCCAGAATTCGCTGCCTCTGGCTACCCATGCTGCTGTAACTACGTTCATGCCGGATTCCGCGCGCATAAAGTAGACAGCATAGACCAGTGCCAGACAGACTGGAAATATCAGGGCCGGCAGTAATTTTAAGGACATTTTCGGCAAATAATAGTACAATGCAATCGGCATGCAGGCAATAGCTCCAAATGGAGATATGGGGACAAGCATAGCTATTGCCAGCGGGATTAATCGCACATGATTTTTCAAATGCAGAATAAGGATACCTACGAGTATGGTGGCCGGTACCGAATTATATGCACCAATGCAATTGTAGAATGGAGCCATTAATGTCTGGTTGCCATAATACGTGGTAAGAACGGAAAAATCACAACCAGTGAGGTTATGAAGGTTTGTCAGAAGTTCGGCCATGAACCCACGCCCTTGGCCAAATGTTGCATTGGGACGGAATATTGCGCGCAGGGGGTCTTGAAATCCCAGCGCCAAAATCGTGAAGAGCAGCAAGCTGATCCCTTTTTTGCGGTGATAGTATAGTAGCGTGATGGCCAGGGGCACCAAAATCCATATAAGGATGGCCCATGATTGCAGCAGAGTGGGCAGTATTCTCGCGAGAAGAGATGCGGGAAGCATTCCTGCCAGGTAGTAGGTCATTTCTCGCCCATTCGGAAGAACCAGTGGCCACGCTGCATCCTTTAAATTGAGAAACAGTGCTTGTCGGAATGCCCAGGAATCCCCATGCGTGGGAAAATAACCAACTACACCAGCAATTATAAAGAATAGAACAAGAAGAAGAAGACTCAGTGCGAATGAAATTAGTTTTTTATTGTCCGTATCCAGATTAACTGGTGGCATAGTTGCCGCCATAATATGACTATATCTTCGTAGAACAAGAAAGGTGGTAACGACAAAGCATACAGAGCATAGAGGATGAAACCAGCCAATAAGAAATAAGAGGTTCGGAATTGATAAATAGATGAATGTCAGCAGTATCAGAAAACGGTGATGAGTATTACTTATGTTTGCCATATAATTGCGCACGCCGCCGCAGTATAGCGCATTCGGAATCCGTAAAGAGTGAATTTTATAACATTGTACGCCCAACGTGTTATCCATGACAGAATGTATCTCCATCTCAAATGGAAAGCAGAACCCACATCATGATAATTCTTTGATTAAAACGGGTTGTGCGCTTGACTTACGGATTCCGAATGCGAGCAGATATGAACATAGAACTATCCGAAGAAGAAATGGCTGCGCTTGTGTTGTTGAAGCGCAGTGGTGTTCCGGCGTTGGAAGCAGCCCAGGTGGCATGTGCGGCCATC
>SUVL01000025.1 GCA_015062005.1 Akkermansiaceae bacterium | reverse complement strand
AGCGACCTCTCTTGTGTATTTTTTCGTTTTGCATGTCTGTGTGTTGGTTGGATTATACACGCACACGATGCTTTGCACAAGAAAAAGGGGGCTTAAACGGTTGTCTTAAAATTAGGCGCCATTATAGCACTTCATGCATGTTATTCTACCAAAGCGGCAGGATAACAAAAGGATTTTGTCGTTATATGACGTGCATCCGGTCGGAGTCGCATCAGCGGAGCATATCAAGAGCCCGGGCCGTGGCAGAAAGTGCAGTTTCTACTTCGTCCATGGTATTATAGAGGGCGAAGGAGTAACGCGTAGTGCCGGTGATACCGAGGGATTGCATGAAGGGCTGGCAGCAGTGGTGCCCGGTGCGTACGGCAATGGCCATCTGGTCCAGCAGGGTACCAAGGTCATAGTGATGCACGCCGGGCTCGGTGATGGAAACGAGGGCGCCGCGGTTTTCGCGGGTACCGAGGATGTTCACGCCGAGCTCCTGGAGGCCATCGTACATGCGACTGGTAAGCGCCATTTCATGCGCATCTATCTTTTCAAGTCCGATTTCCTGCACATAGTCCAGAGCGGCGGCGAGCACGATGTTGCCGCCTATATTCGGCGTGCCGGCTTCGTATTTGAAAGGCAGGGTATTGTATGAAGTCTTCTCGAAAGAAACCTCGCTTATCATCTCACCGCCGCCAAGCCAGGGCGGGAGCATCTCCAGCACTTCCTCGCGGCCCCAGAGAGCACCGGTGCCGGTGGGTGCATAGACCTTGTGACCAGAGAAAGCATAGAAATCGCAGCCGAGAGCCCGCACATCCACGGGGAGGTGCGCGGTACTCTGCGCACCATCCACCAGCACCAGGGTGGCGGGGTTGTTGCGCTTCGCATCGGCTGTAATCTGCTGCACCGGGTTGATGGCGCCCAGGGCATTGGAGATATAGGGCACGGCCACCAGCTTCGTGCGGGGTGAAAGAAGGCGGTGGTATGCCTCTGTGTCGAACGTAAGTTCCGCCGTGAGCGGAACGGGGAGCAGACGCGCCCCCACACGAGCGCAAAGCATCTGCCAGGGGACAATGTTGGAATGGTGCGCATCAGTAGTAACGACAATTTCATCCCCTGCCCCGATGAGGCCGGAAAGCGCCAGAGTCTGAGCCACGAGGTTGATACCGGCGGTGCAGCCACTGGTGAAAATCACCTCGCGAGAGCTGGAGGCGTGCAGGAACCGAGCCACGGTTTCGCGAGCCTGCTCGTGCTCCTCTGTAGCAAGGCGGCTGAGATAATGCGCACCGCGGTGGATATTGGAATTCAGCTGTTCGTAATACTTGAGTTCAGCCTCCAGCACACGGCTGGGTTTCTGGGTGGTGGCGGCATTATCAAGATACACGAGCTGCCGCTTGCCGAGCTTCGTGGACAAGATGGGGAAATCTGAGCGGTAATCCATCACTTACCCCCCTCTTCCTTGATGTGCTCCACCAGGCGGCGTGCGGTTTCCGGCACATACTCGCTCCAGCGCTCATCACCGCCCTTGATCATACGCACAATATCGCGCGGCGTCTGGAACAAAAGCTTCTGGTTGAAATACGGGACCTCGATGATGCAGCCGGTCTCGCGCAGGTGGCGGTAGAGGTAGTGGTACTTCTCAGGAGCCTTGTAGGTGCCGGCCGTCACGAACTCACCGGTGCTGCGGTTGATCCATGGGGTCACATAGAACTTGGTCTTGTTCACAAAGATGTGACCCGCCGTGGCGAGAATACCCCCCGGAGTGTCCTCTGCCCATTTGTCCTTGAATATTTCATTGAGCAGACCGATGGAGAGCGCAATGGCCACCGGTTCCTTCGTGTACTGGCTCAGCAGTGTGGAAATACGGTGGAAACGGGCGATATCCGTAACCATCACCATCTTGCCCTCCGCCGCCAGAGCCTCGATGCGGTCCAGGAACTCCAACAAATCCACATTCTTGCCACGCAGCAGGTTGGAGAGCGAAATCTCGCAGATGTCCACCACGCGGGCACGCTGCTCTTCCGGCAGGTTCTCCAGGAATTTGGTACGCACCGCATCCATCATTTCCAAGTGGATGCTGCACAAGGGGAGGAAACTGCCGCGCATCAGCACAATGGGGCGCCTGTAAAGGTAATCCGCCGGCTGCGCCACAGAACCATCCGGGCAGATGAGGGTAGCTTCTGCCAGGCCGCTGCGCACCAGTTCCAAAGCCAGGATGCGGTTGTCAAACATGCCGAATCCGTGGCCACTGAAGCGCATGAAATCAATTTCGTAGTACGCGCGGTCCAGATTATCACCCACACTCTGCACAAACTGCTCCATGCGGTCGAGCTTGTAAAAGAGGGAGTAGAGGAGGTTCACTCCGAGAATGCCGAGGATGCGCATCTGCAAATCGTGGTCGGGCACCAGCAGGCGCACGTGCATCACAAAATCGCTGGCCGGGGTTTCAGGCTTGAGCTGGAAGCGCACGCCAATCCAGGCAGACCATGGGCCATTATCCCGGTATCCTTTGGCTTTCACCGTATTGCAAAAGGCAAAGAAGCAAGTATCCTTGCCGCGTTTCTCACCGAGGCGGTCGAGCAGCTGGGAATACTCATAATCCATCATCTGCTTGAGACGTTCCTCAGAAACATAGCGCTTGGCCTGGCCGTAAAGAGTGTCGCTCACGGTCATATCGTAAGCAGATATAGTCTTGGCAACGGTGCCGGCTGCACCGGAGGAACGGAAGAACCAGTTGGCCGTTTCCTGTCCTGCACCGATTTCTGCAAAGGAGCCGTACACTCCCTTGTCCATGTTGATTTCAAATGCCTTCTCCTGGGTGGCTGCCAGCGTCTGCGTGAAAGAATCCATGGTATATTAAAACTGTAAGGGTACTAAGGGGAGGTGCTTTAATGGCTGCGGTGCATTCATCTGCAAATCGGTATCAATCATGGGCGTCTGTACATCCTCCGGCGATTCATCATCCGCACTGCTCACCTCCTCTGCCGTGGGGGCATTATCCGCCACGTCGGTCATGTCCTTGTAACGGGGATTCAGGGTCAGCTCACAATCATACGGGTCCTCGCCGATGAGGGCTGCGCTACGCGGCAAAACCGGTACGATAGGCAGAATGCGAGAGGAGTTCATATGCTCCGGCTGCGTCTCCATGAAATCCATCAGCGACGGGCTGCCATCACCATGAATGGAGCACTGCCCCATCTTCACGTCACCCTTTGGAATGTACTCGCGATAGGTAGGACGCACATAGCCGGGCTTACCATCCTTCATCACGGTCTCGAAACAGAAATTCGTGGCAATCTGCCCGGATGTCAGGCAAATCTCCACCTCTTCCGTATCAGGCGGTACGGGGATGGGCTCATCAGCATAACGATTGGCAGAAGCCTCATGGACGGCCTGGAACACAGGGGTGCATGTATCGGAGCCGAAGGCCTGCGGGTAAATCGGCTGGTGATCATTGAGGTACCCCATCCAGACACCACAGGTGAAGCTGCTGGTGTAGCCAAAGAGAGCATTGTCGGAGAAATCATAGTTGGTGCCAGTCTTGACCGCTCCCTTGAAAGAGGCCGGCAACTGAGTGCGCACTCGCTGAGCAGAGCCTGTCTCCATAGAATCCTGCATGATGCTGTGCAAGCGGTACGCAGTGCATGGCGAGGTACTGCGTACCATGTGGTGGGTGACAGCAAGCGGATTCTCCCACAGGATTTTGCCATTACTGTCTGTAATTTTGGTCACGACGTAGGGGGCGATGGGGCGCTTCCCGATGTTCGGGAACACGGTGTAGGCCATGGTAACCTCCTTCAAGGAGACGGGTTCCGTGCCAAGATAGACGCGGGGATAATAGAGAGGCTTAAGCTCGGTGCTGCCGGGATTACGCGGCGGGGGAGTGATACCGACAGCCGAGAGCGTATCCTGGAAACAACGGGCACCTTTCGTTGCGTGCGAACCTAGCGCAATGCCAAGACGGGCGGAGGCGGCAATCTTGGACCATTCAAGGCTCTGACGCAGCGTAATGGAATCCAGATAACGGCCTTTCTCAACCTCCATACCCCATTCGCCCAGGATACCCTCCGTACCACCTATACCAGCCAGGCGGTTATCCAGTGCATCGTCCAACAAGCGGGAACACGGCGTGTACCCGTTATCGAAGGCGCACATGTAGAGGAAAGGAAGCATAGCGGTGCCGACCGAGCGGCGCCCACTCTCAATGATATCGAAATTATCGCGTTCGAAGCTGCGTCCGCCCACATAGGCAAGCACGCCACCCGTGCTGTTTTCTACGGCAAGAACAGCACCATCAACATAACGGTGCTGGGCACAGCGCGGGTCCTTTGTTTCGCTGAAGCGAACGTGGTTATAATCCCCACGCGCTTCAATCTTTTCGAGCTGAGCGCGAAGACTCCGCTCCGCCGCTTCCTGCATGCGCCGGTCAATAGTGGTATAAATCTTGATACCGCGGCTCTTGAGGATTTCCTCACCTCGCTCGGGATTCTGGAAAAGGCTGATAGCCTGCTGCTGTACCAGGCTGTGAAGGAATGAAGTATTGCGCTTCAAGGGCTTGGGATTCAGGCCGAGCTCTGTAGTCTTCTGGTTTGCGGCCTCGGTGGAAGAAAGCATACCGGCGCGTTCCATGCGGTCAATCACATCGTTGCGCCACTTCCAGTTCAACTCGGCATTGCGCAGGGGATTGTAATTCTCCGGGTTTTTAATGAGAGCTGCAATACTCGCCGCTTCTCGCACCGTCAAATCAGCAGGTTCCTTACCAAAATATCCGAGCGAGGCTGCACGAATACCATAAAAGCCGCGCCCGAAATAAACGCGATTGATGTAGAATTCGAGAATCTGCTGCTTATCGTATTTTTTCTCAATACGCATGGCGAGGAATATTTCCACCACCTTGCGCTCGTAGCGACTGCCACCACGGGCGGCGGTGCGCTGTTCCAAATCGTAGGCATTGCGCGCCAGCTGCTGAGTAATGGTAGAGGCACCCTGGTTTGCCTGTCCGCCAGCCGCCACGGCTTCCTTGGCGGCACGGATAATACCCATGGGGTCGAAACCGTTGTGCGTCCAGAAATTCTTATCTTCCTGCGCCACCAAGGCATCAATCATGGCGCGAGAAATCTTGCTGTAGGGCACGTAGCTGCGGTTCTCATCGTAGATACGCCCTATTTCCTCTTCATTGCGGTCAAAGATGATACAGGGATGATCTAGATTATTGATATCTTCCAGGTTAAACTCTTCCGCCCATTTCTGGTATTTTGCCGTTACAGAAGTAAAGAGCGTATACCCAATCAGGGAAAGAGTGATAACAGCCACTGAAACCACAATAACGACACGCAGCAAAGCACGCTGCCACCAGCTGGTCGTACTTCGGTTGATGACTACTTTTTCCTTGGCCGCACGCCTCTTGCGGCGGCGGTCTGCCGCCGCTTTCCGGGCGTTCTGGTAGTCATCGAGGTTATCCATGCTAGAGCTAGTGAGACTTTAGCAGAATCGCGGAGATTTAGCAAGCGGCAAATGAGCAACTACGCGGCTTTCTCTGACTTGGCACGCACCATGCGCCAAAACACCACCAGACAAACAAGGGTAACAAACAGGCCGAGTGCAGAGGAATACGGGAGAGCAAGGCCGATTCCGCACTCCGGAGCGTAAAACAGGAAGGTTACGCACATACAAGTCATGAACGCAGCAGGAAGGAGCGCAGGAAGATACAGGCGACTCCGACGGCGCAGACATGAAGCAATGGCCCACAAGGTAATGCTGGCGAGCATCTGGTTACCCCAGCCGAAATAGCGCCAGATGACGCTGAAATCGAGCTGGGAAATGATAATCACCGCAATGAAGAGCGGCACCGCCAACGCCAGGCGGGACACTATGCGGACCTGCTTCACCCGGATGACATCTGCCAGCATGAGGCGGCATGAACGCAAGGCGGTATCGCCGCTGGTGATGGCCAGCACCACCACACCCAGCACGGCAACGCAGCCGCCGATATTGCCCAGCAGGAAATCAGAGGCCGCACGAACCGCTGCAGAAGGATTGGAAAGCGTGAGCTGGGAAAGGGTCTGAGAATCAGCTACAATCACCTCGCGCAAGGTCAACCCCACTGTTGCCCAAATCAGCGCCACCATGCCCTCCACCACCATGGCTCCGTAGAATACGCGGCGGAGTTTGCCGGCATCAGGCAGGCAGCGAACCATCATAGGGCTCTGGGTCGCATGGAAGCCGGAAATAGCACCACAGGCAATCGTCACAAAGAGCATGGGCCAGATGGAAGTTCCAGCGGGGTGAAGGTTGGAAAAGAAATCCAGATTGGGGAGCACCGGGTGACCGCACAATGGGAGCATCACCACCAGGCCAAGGGCCATGAACAGGAATACTGCGCCGAAAATCGGATATATCCGGCCGATAATGGCACCAATCGGCAGAATGGTAGCAAGGAAGTAATAGGAGAGGATTACAATACTCCACTGCATGGAGGTCAAGCCGGGCCAGATACCATGAAGCATGCCGGCTGGCAACAATGTAAACACCACACCCACCATAAGGAGGAGGAAAATGCAGACAAAGCGCATGGAATGGCGGGCTACTTCCCCCAGATTCTCGCCTACCAATTCCGGCAGGTTGGCACCGCCGCGGTCGGCTGACATTACAGCCGCCAGGAAATCATGCAACGCACCTGCCAGCACACACCCCAGCACAATCCACAACAAAGCCACCGGGCCAAACAGGCAACCGGAAACCGCACCCACAACCGGGCCAAGCCCTGCAATGTTCAGCAACTGGATAAGAAAAATCTTCCACGTCGGTAAGGCAACAAAGTCTATGCCATCCGGGGTTTTCACACACGGCATTTCCATTTTCTCATCCAACCCGTAAATCTGCTGGGCAAAACGGCCATAAAACACATATCCCAGCGCCAGCAGCGCCACACACAGCACAAAGACAGATAAACCCAACATATAACAAAAAAAAATCAGCCAGCGGGAGCATACACCCGCTGGCTGGGAAAATCAAGGTTTTAATTTCAGGATGCCACGCACGCGCGCGGCTTTAGAAATCATCTCCCTCAAAATCGGCATCGGAAGGGGCATCGGAATCCGGCGATGCGGGCTCATCGTCGTCCGCGGCGGGGATTGAGGTGCTGCCCATCGCAGTCTTACCGGAAGAACCGGAGCTGTTGCCGTCATCAGAAGTATTGCCGACGCGGTTAATTTCAGTGGGGATGGGGTCATCCGTCAGCTTACCACCCTCCACCCAGATGACAAGGGCTCCTTCAGCATACGCACCATAGGTGGAATCTGGGTCAATATTGCGCATCTCCGTGTAAAGGGCACGCAGGCGCTCCTTGGAGGCCGGGGTGCGGCCCTCACCGCCACGGCGGAGGTGGCCGGCGTACGCAGCCATAATCATCTGGCGCTGCAGCTTGGAATAACCGCCCTCGGCCATCATGGTACGCACATAACTGTTGGCAGAGGCATAATCCTTTGTCTGCAAGGCCTCCACCACCGTCAGCGGATCAAACGCCAAGCGGTTCCCGAGGCCTGAAGCATCATCGAGTGCCTTACGCTCGTCCTTCCCCACCACTCCGCTCGGCATATTCAAGTCAATATCGGATGCAGCAAGCAGGAATGCGGCTTTTTTCTCACCCTTGGCCTTCTTTGCCTTCTCAATCAGCTTCTCCTGGGCGTAGAAATTGTCCACCAGTTTCTTGAGTGCCACAAGAGCCACTTCCGGGGCTTTCATTTCCTCCGGAGACTGCACGGCACCTCGCAGATTTCCTTTGGAATCAACCACTGCGAGGCAGGGATAGCAACGGATACCGTGCGGCAACTTCTTGTTACCCAGGCGTTTCTCCATATCCTTCTTTTCCCTGTCAGAAGGCATCTGGTAGAGCGGCATCTCCAGGAAGGTACACTGGCGCACATACGGGGCAATCTTGTTTTTCTTGATGAATGCATCGTACGTACGCTCACTCACCTTGTCATAATTTGCTCCATAAATGAAGATAACGATGGGATTCTTACCAGTCTTGGCCAAGGCATCCGGGTAGGTGCTGGCTTTTGCCGCCAGCGTGGGCGAGGCCAGAAGCAGCCCCAGCGCCATCATTGTGAAAATTTTCTTAATCATAGTTGTATTTATTCTATCAGTTTTTCTGGGGTTTACCGTACACATAGAACCCTGTGATACCGGGCTCATACTTATCACCCTCGCGCAGCATGCGTACAAACTTGCCGGCAGCTCCACTGCCCTTCAGATTGAAGCGGATTTCCCCGCCATTAATCACACCATTGGGACGTACGCGGTACCAGTTCTGTCCATCATCGGATACCTCCAGGTAGAAGGGGCGGTCATTCTTGAGTTTCTTCTCCTGAGATATGCACACCACACCGACAAGATCACACTTTTTCTCAAGACCGACCGTAAGACCGGCCTTACCTTCGAACTTGCCGGGCATGAAGCCGCCAAACCGCTGAAGCACGCCCCAGTGCAGGCAGCAATTGGACATATCGCCGATGGTCGTGGCCGTATCAATCCACGCGGTGGCGGATACTACACGACCGGAGAAGCCCTTGACGCGAGGCCCCTTCTTGTTGAACTTCTTCTTGCATTTGTTGTAAGCAAGGCGGCCGATGGCCTGGAAAGTGCGGCGCTCCTTATTCTTGGCAGCGGCGTGTATAGCTTCGCCAAGAGTAGCCCAGGTTTCATCCAGCTGCTTGCTGGAGCTACCGGTGCGACTCATGGCCTGCACCAGCATGTTGGTAAACTCCTCCTGAATCTTACCATCACCCTCAGGAAGCTGGCTGATATAGCCCAAGCCCCAGGTCAGCACCGCGCCGGAATAATCAGGACGCTTCATCAGCACGCGAAGCACCTCCCGCAGGTAGGATTTCTTCTCATCATCCGTCTGGCAGGTAGCAATCTGGGCATCAAGAATGGGTGCAATATCCCAGCGGTTGGCGCCCCAGTCCTTGAAATGGGCAAAAAGGCCGGAATACATCTTATTGAGCTTGGCGCGGTCCTTCACCAGGGGCGCAAGGTTCGGGTACACATAGCGAGCCTGCATAGTGGCAGCTGCATGGTAATGTTCCTTGCCCATACCATCCATCACCGTGTCATGCAGAGTCATCCACTTATCCTTGTCATCAGGCGCTTTCAGCTTCAGATAAGCGGCGTAGCGCTTCAAGGCAGGCCAATTGTTGGGCTGGGTCTTCACCGCAATTTCATAGCTGCTGAAAGCGGCCTTCATCTTACGGCGAGCAGTCAGGAAGTCCGCCAGTGACACGAGCTGGTCTGCGGCCAGCGTCTTGAAGCGCTCTTCATAAAGCTTCTGCGTAAGGTGCAGGTAGCCCCACTCGGGTTCTCCCCAGAACGTCTTGTGCAGGCTATGCTGCCAGTAAATGGAATTGCCACGGCGCCATTCATTGCCGATGCGCATAGCATACGCACAGTGGCCGGGTTCGCCCATGGTGCTGGCGGGCAAACCTGCCGCAAGGGCACTGAACGTGGCGTAGTGAGACAAGGCACCGCAAACGCCGCCGATTTCGCGGTAGGCCCACCCCGTGGTGAAGTTCACATGCTTCCAGATGGGAGCCAGGTACTCAGCGGAGAACACGGAGTCGCCGGCCACATTTCGCAGGCGGTATTCCAGCTGACCTTCTGCACCAAGATACTGCTCCATGGGAAGGCGCACATTATCGCGGTGCCAGGCCAGGTTTCTGGGGCTCCCCCAGTTACCGGCTCCATCGCTCGGCTGCTTGCAACCAGTTACGAAGCGGGTTTCCCAGTACTGAAGCTTATCAAAATGAGCATTGAGTTTTCCTTCTTTCCAGCTGTCATTGTAGTAGGTGAAGCGGTTGAACATATCATGCTCACTCCATCCCTCGCGAGCGAATTCAAGCGCAGTTGTTGTTGCGATGCGGCGGGTTGCCGGCACCTTGAGTTCCTCTTCACCAACTTTACCATAAATGGTCTCCAGGTAGCTCAGGGCCTGCTCCATGTTCTTAGTCGGTCCGGAATGGAGGAGATTGCTCATCCAGTTCAAATCAGAAGTAAGGGCTGCCAGCATCTCCTTGCCCTTCGGGCGCGTTGCTACGGAACGAATACCCTGGGAACCAGCTTTGCGAATCAACGTCACGCGCGCAAGGTCCAGACGATTTTCCGGTTTCTGGAGGAATGACAGAACAGTGGCATCATCCAGCTTGCCCAGCTTGCTGATGACCCGGTCTGCCAATGTGAAATATATTTTTTCAGGGTCGGCCCAATCAGCAGCCTTGAACTCATCGTTGGTGAAGTTCTCTGCTTCCTGTTTCTCCAATGTGACGGCCAGGCGGCGCATCTCACCCAGGGCCGAGACAAACTGCGCCTGAACACGAGCCTTGGGCACCACGTTCTGCTTGGCATCCAGAGGCACGTCTTCCTCGTCAAATCGCTCATCGTCCTGGCGCACCACACGGCGGTCTGGCTGTGTATCTTCGGGCTCTTCCTCCCAGGTGGCGTCGCCATCATCCACCGTTTCATCATCGTGGCTCCAGTCATCCACCTGCGTATCGCGCACAATGGAGGAACCAGAGTGGATGGTCGTCACTTTCTTCTCTACCTTAGTAGGGAAAAAGACGGGGAACAAGGCTACGCCCAGGCAGAAAAAGAGAAACGAAGCCGTAAGGAGTTTTATCAATCGAACGGTCATTGTAGTAGAAGATAAGAATTTATTTAATGAGAGCGGGATTTGATATCTGAAATGGTGGCACGAGCAGAGTGGCGGATAATGGAATCCGGATACTCAAGGAAAGGTTCCACTGCGGGGAGAGCCTCGCTCGTCCCCCGATCCTGGAGGTACTTGAGTATTGCAGTAATGAGTCTTATATTCTTCGTGCTGGAAAGTCGCTCCAACAAGGGGGCCTGAACGCGGTATCCCAGCTGGTTGAGCATCTCTCCCCACGTTATAGGATTCTCACACCAGAAATCAATGATGGGATTCACCATGGCATCAGGAATCTCGCGGATGAGGTAATGCGTCACATCCGGTGAAACATCGCGCTTCAACACGCGGCGTGCCTCGAAATAATCATAACACAACTTGATTGTCTGCGCGTCCTTAGGCTTGGAATATGTCACCAAAGCATCAATCAGAGCGGCGTATGTATCCGGATCCGTCGCCCACGGTTCCTGCAACACGTCAACCAGGGTGTCTCGGATTTCGCCTCGAAGCACATTCACATTTGAAGCCGCCAGAGAACGGGCAGACATGCGGACTCGCATCGAATCCAGACAGCGAAGCTCACTCAGATTCGCCGTCACGTACGAATTGTTCATAGGGGAAGTGAGCACTTCCGATGAATACTGGCTGACCAGATTAGCCCGGTCTGCATCAAATCTTACCTCGTAAACGCCTTTTTCGGGCTCAGCATAAGTAACGGTTCCAAAACGAGTCAGCAGGTTGGATATATTCCGGCGAACCTTGGGCACATTGGTCGCCACATACAATGCACCGTTGGCGCGCGTGTAGGCTCGCGTGTACTCGGCTTCCAGCAAGCGGTTGAGAGCCTCACGCACCAGAGAGCGCGCTCTGCTGTCCTGATTATCGATAAAGACGGCGTAGTGTGAGATGCGGTGCGAAGGCGTCCGCAGCGTGTAAAACACCTGTAAATCCTCCTCCGTCAAAATCGGGCCATTTCTATCCGTGCTTTCCTTGCGGTCCTCCACCGGCGCCTCCATCTGAGCTTTCGCAGCCGCTTCAGCCTCAAGTCTTTCCTTTTCCTTTATCGCAGCCTGCAACATATTGGGCAGGAACCACCCCATCCCGAGAATGACTAGCGCTACCGCCATCACAACACCCCGGAACCGGACAGACGAAAAAGCCACCAACACGGCAGACACCACGCAAAGAATCATGGAGAACATGCGCTGGGACTCAATATCCAGCTCAGCCAGGAAGGTAACCCCGGAATTCTTGTCACTTATCAAAAACAAGAAGCCACATATGATAAAAATAACAAAGCCCAGAGCAAAACGCAATTTGCCAGCCACACTGAAAGCCTGACCAGAGGCGTACATAGAGCCCATCATCTCAGCTCTTGCAGACTGGCGCTTCAAGGAAGCCTTATATTCGGCCATGAGCTCTTCTCTTTCCGTCGCATCCAGTTCACGAGCCTGAACAGAAAATTCGGTTCTCAGGCAATCAGGGCAGAGATCTACATCCTCCTTGGAAGATTCAAACTTACAATGACACTTGCTGCACTCTATCTCCATATGCACGGTTATTCTACCAAAGCAACACAGCCAATGCAAGCCAGAATAAACATCCAGCGTGGCAGCATTCACAAAAAGTGAATGGAGAAGGAATCAGAAAGAGTAACGCACGGAGCTGGCAGGCAGAGGAACATACCCGCCCTGGCGCTGGTAAGAGGCAGGCTGCACCACGTGCGGCACCTCGATAACAGTTGTATGCTGACCACGGGTAACCATGATTCCCCCCACCTCAAAGGCAGAATGTGCAGGTTCTACACGGATAGAGGTACAATCTGCAAGGTCATTCGATAATGCGGGGATAAGGAGCGGCGAAGACTGGCGCTCCATCGCCACTGTTGCAGCCGTCTCAGCGCCCGCTTTACCAGTGGGATACGCAGCATAGCAGATGGTCAGCACACCCAGCCCCAGCGTAGAAGCACCAAACGCCAGCCTCCCACGGCCAAAATTATGAATTTGCTGCATGATGTGGGCAAAGAGATGCCGCCGGGCAGGACAACACACAGCCTCACGCGCCACCCTCTCGTGAAACTCATACAGGAAGCGACCTTCAAAATCCGACTCCCCGGCAGGCTCCACTTTGAGAGTCGAAAGGAGAGCTACCAGTTTTTCCTCCGAAAAAGAATCAATAGAATGAGACGGCTTGGTCATAATCGCTGAATAACGGTTCGCGGTGTTACTGTGTAGACGCGATATTTTGTTGGATGTTCAACATTCTTGAAAAAAAACGAACATTTTTTACGTATTCAGACGCAGGCACCACAAAAAACACGTTTTTTCAACAAAGAATCGGCATTTTCCTGCACCCAGGCGCGAATCATCTGCTCACAGGCTGCAATTTCACCGGCACGCAAACGGCGCGTCTCCTCAGTCATCTTCTCCATGGCATCCATATCGTACACGTAGACATCATCCACGAGGCCACAAGCGGGATCGACATTGCGCGGGACAGACAAATCAATGAGGAACAAGGAACGGCCCCTTGTTTTCTGCACCTGCTCCAACACAGGCGGAGACACCACATACACCGGTGATGCAGTAGAGACAATGACGATATCAATATTTTCCAGATACGGAACCCACTCCGCAAAGCGGATGACTCTGCCGCCCACCTGATTGGCCAGCTCGACAGCCCGGTCATAGGAACGGTTAGCCACAAAAATACTTTCGGCACCGCGAGAGCGCAGGCTCTGGGCAGTAGTGCGGGCGACCTCCCCTGCCCCCACCACCAGCACGTTTGTTCCCTCCAGGTTACCCAGGATTCCCTGTGCCATCTGCACCGCAGCAGCACCGACAGAAGTAGGCCCGCTGGTAATATTGGACGAACTGCGTACTTTCTTGCCTATGGTGAACACGCTCTGGAAGGTGCGGTTGGCAAAGCCCCCGGTAACACCACATTCCAAAGCAACCCGGTAAGCATCCTTCAACTGGCCGAAAATCTCAGTTTCGCCCACAACCATAGAATCCAAGCCCGCAGCGACTGCGGCCAGGTGGAAGAGAGCCTCCGTTCCGTGATGGAGGTAGAAGAAAGCGCGCAGTGCGGCAGCATCCGGAGCTTCCCCCAGGAAATACTGCATAATCGACGGCAGGACATCCGCTTCATCCGAGCACCAGAAATAAAGCTCCGTGCGGTTACAGGTAGAGAGCAACACGCACTCCTCCACTCCGGGCAAGGCAGCCAGAGCGGCATTCACCTCTGCCAGGCGGGATTTGCCCACAGAGAACTGCTCACGCACCGCCACCGGACAGTTGCGGTAATTCACCCCCAGGCAAAACATCTGCAACTCGCGAGCCATGCTTGCTTACTTCAATTTCTGCACAGCCTCCACCAGGCTGGGTATGGTATGATCAGCGGCTTCAATATCCGGGGTCAGCCCGAACTCAGCCAGTGTTGCCGTGGTCACCGGGCCGATACTGGCGATGCGGCATCCCTGGGGAAGCGGTAGATTCAGGGCCATAAAGTGACGCACCGTGCTACTGCTGGTGAAGGTAATGATATCAGCGCCCTCCTCGCGAAGGCGCGCCTGCGCGCCGCACGGGTCTTCCGTTTCGGCCACAGTACTGTATGCCAGGCACTCATCTACAATAGCCTGGCGTTTCATGAGCTCATCATAAATCACACGGCGAGCCTGCTCACCATGCACCCAGAGCATCGTCACATTCGCCACACCGCCGAATTCATCGCCCTTGCGGTCGAACTCTGCAATCAGCTCCTCAGCCACGGCCTTCCGGGGCATTACATCCACCATAAGCCCGAATTTCTTCAATTCTGCGGCAGTGCCGGGGCCTACAGCAGCAATGCGGGCACCTCCGATTTCGCGGATATCTTCGTACACGGCAAAGAAGGCCTGGAAGAAGCGGCGCACCCCATTCGGGCTGGAGAAAACCAGCCAGTCATAATGCGGGGCATCCACCACGGCTTCAGCAAAATCGCGTTTATCGGTCGGGTCTGCTATGCGGATGGTAGGCAGTTCAATAACATCCGCCCCCAGCTGGGTCAGCTGCTGGCTGAGCTCACTGGCCTGCTCCCGGGTGCGGGTCACCACCACGCGCTTACCACAAAGCGGGAGCTTGCTGCGCCAGTCAAGCTGCGGAGCCAGGGCCACCACCTCGCCGATAATGACAACAGCTGGCGAAGAGATGTCTTCTTTTTCCACCGCATCAGCCAGGGTTGCCACTGTGGCCGTCACGCATTTCTGGCGACCGGTAGCAGCCCATTGCACAGCAGCGGCCGGCACTCCGCCGCCTTGCCCGGCAGCCATAAGCGCCGAAAGTGTTTCGCGCAACCGGCTCATCCCCATCAGCATCACCTTGGTTCCATGAGCTGCGGCAATGCCGGCAATATCAAGAGTTGATTCTGACTTACCGGCATCTTCATGCCCGGTAAACACCGTAAACTGCGTGCAGCACTCGCGATGCGTCACGGGAATACCAGCATAGGCAGGACCGGCAATGGCTGAACTGATACCAGGCACCACTTCGAACGGCACCCCGGCCGCATGCAGCGCCACAGCCTCCTCTCCGCCGCGTCCGAAAACGTAGGGGTCGCCTCCTTTGAGTCGCACTGTGGTCTCATGTTCTGCAGCGCAGCGCACCAGAAGCTGATTGATTTCAGTCTGGGGCAGCGCGTGGTTACCAGCCCGCTTGCCCACGTAGATTTTCACACAGTCGGGTTTGGTCCAGGCCAGCATGGCCGGCGCCGCCAGTGCATCATACACCAGGCAATCCGCCCGGGAAATCAGGTCTTTCCCCTTGAGTGTCATCAGCCCGGGGTCACCGGGGCCGGCGCCAATCAAGTACACGCACCCCTTGGAAGGACGTTTGCTCATAAGGTTCCCAGGTCCAGAGATTCGAGATTCAGGGGCATTTCTGCGTTACCGGCAGCAGGTACCGCGGGCAGCGGCTCCACCGCAGGCGCAGGGTCAACAGAAGGCTGCACGGGGTCCTGCACGGGCACTGGGTCCCCCGCAGGCTCAGCGGAAGCAGGCACCTGCTGTTCCGCAGGAGCGGGCTCAACAGCGGGAGCCGGTTCCGGCGTCACTGGTTGGGCGGCGGCCTCAGCCTCCTGTTTGCCAAGGCGCATGAGTTCAGAAACGGTCACCAGTTTGAACCCACGAGCCTGAAGGCCAGTCACAATACCCTCCAAGGCATCAATGGTGGACGCGTGAATATCGTGCACCAGGATGATGGACCCGGGCCGGGCCTTATTCACGGCCGTGTTAATCACCTTGCTCACACCAGGTTTGCGCCAGTCCAGGGTGTCGACATCCCAGAGGATGGAAGCCATCCCGTAGCGGTTGTACATGTGGTTCACCAGCGTCTTGTTGGTAGCGCCGTAGGGGGGGCGCATCACGCGGGGAACCGTACCGGAAATAGAAGCCAGGGTGTTCTGCGTACGACTCACTTCACTATCCACGCGAGCACGTGAGCTGGAGTTCATCTTGATGTGCGACCATGTATGCACCCCCAGTTCGTGGCCCTCAGCAGCAGCCCGGGCAACAACAGACTTATAACGGGCTGCATTCTGCCCCAGTATGAAGAAGGTACCCTTGGCGCCATGCCGTTTCAAAATATCCAGAGCTTTGGCAGTGAGGGAAGGGTGCGGACCGTCATCGAAGGTAAGGGCCACGTACATTCCCTTCATCGGCACCTGGGAAACACGCTTCCCCAGAGGCTTGAGACGCACCGGTTTCGACGACTGCTGCAGTCCCGGAGCCGCGGTAACTTCTGCCTGTCCGGGAGGCGTGACCGGCTGCTCAGGAGTCACCGGTTGAGCAGGCGCCTCCTTTTTTTCAGGTTTGGCCGGGCTGGTGGGTTTAACCTTTTCAACCGGCTTCTTCGGCTTCACCGGTGCCGCGGGGGGGACCGGCTTCACCTCAGGCGTCACCTCAGGTGCAACATTGTTCTGGCTCTGCTGGTTACATGCCGAAATGCCAGCAATCACAAGCCCGCATACCAAGTAATGTAAAATCTTCATTCGCATGACAAGACACAGCATTCTACCTTCCGGGAGCACTATTGGCAATCCATTTTGGCGTCATTTTACATAGACATACCGGTTCCAACGTGGTAAAGTGAACGGCATGCTGAACTTCAATTATCGCAATGCCACCCAGTATGTATACGGCCCCGGGGAACACCAGAATACCGGGCGTCTGCTCAGCCCCTACACGCGGGGAAAAGTGCTGCTCCACTATGGCGGCAGCAGCTGCGTCCGCAGCGGATTGCTGGCCGCAGTGCAAAAATCATTGAAGGAAGCAGGCATTGAGTTTGCAACTCTCGGCGGAGTGAAACCTAACCCCAGTGTATCCCTGGTTCGCACGGGTATCGAACTGTGCCGGAAGGAAAATGTGCAGCTGGTGCTGGCCGTGGGCGGAGGAAGCGTGATTGATTCAGCAAAGGGAATCGCCGTAGGTGTGCCGAACAGCGGCGATGTGTGGGAGCTCTATTCACACAAGGGCTCCGTGCCGGAGCATGCACCCCTGCCCGTAGCCACCGTGCTCACCCTGCCTGCCGCCGGCAGCGAGAACAGCCCGAACAGCGTGCTGAGCGATGAAGCCACCGGGCGCAAGCTTGGTTTCAAGCACATGGGGCTGCGCCCTGTGCTCAGCGTGGTAGACCCCACGCTTTTCCTCACCCTCCCCCGTGAGCAGATGGCCTACGGAGCCTGCGATATGATGTGCCACATCTTCGAACGCTACTTCACCAACACCACCGGAACCGACCTGACCGACGCCCTGGCGGAAGCGACCATGCGTACCATTATGCTCGAATCCCGCCGCCTTAATGCTGATCTGCAGAACGTAAACGCCTGGGGGCAGCTCGCTCTCTGCGGCACAGTGGCACACAATGACCTGCTCGGTCTGGGCCGCGAGCAGAGCTGGGCATGCCACGCACTGGAGCACGAACTGAGCGCCGTCTACGATGTGCCGCACGGTGGCGGGCTTGCCGTTGTAGTTCCGGCCTACATGAAAGCAGTGTGGCCATACAACCCCGGCATCTTTGCCCAGTGGGCAACAAATGTGATGGGAGTC
This sequence comes from Akkermansiaceae bacterium, assembly GCA_015062005.1. Classification (GTDB taxonomy): domain Bacteria; phylum Verrucomicrobiota; class Verrucomicrobiia; order Verrucomicrobiales; family Akkermansiaceae; genus Akkermansia. The sequence continues at coordinate 15,111 of SUVL01000025.1, read as the reverse complement.
ACCCCGCACCGCGACACCGAAGCCGTCATTCTGGAAGGAATAGCGCGGCTTCAGGCCTGGTACCGGGAACTCGGACTGCCGCAGAACATGCAGGAACTGGGTATTCCAGCCAATGCCGACTTCGGCGCCATGGCCCGCGCAGCATGCAAGGTCTACGGGGGTGGAGCCGCTATCCCCACCCTGCCCGGCGTTCACCCCCTCACCGCCGAGGAAGCAACAGCTGTGTACCTCGCTGCCGTCTAATTGTGATGGACAAGCCCCGCGGCATCTGCCATCATGGGTAGCATGACTACCCACACCGAACTATGGCAGGCCGTGCACACGGCATACGAAGCCCACAACCCGGACGAAGCCCGCCGCCTGCTCAACAGCAGCGGGGAAGTGCCGGATTGCAGCCTCATTCTGCGCTGCGGAGATGAAGACTACATCCGCTGGCTGCTCAGCAACGAACTCATTGCCGCACCCACCACCACTGAGCAATGGCCTGAGCTGCAGGAACTGCAGTTGCAATGCCCGGCACTACAAGAAGCAGACCGCCCGGCGTGCATCCTGGATGGAAATATAAAAAATGGAGCATAGCCCAAAGCAGAAGCATGGCAATTTTGAAGCTTGCCAGAAGGGGGGCGCTTGTGCTAGCATGCTTCCATGTTGCGCTTGCTCCACACCTTGTTCCTCATGGCCGCCCTCGTCATAGCGGCCATCGGCACACACGCAGAAGCCGTAGTCATGGCCAGGAAAACACCGGATGGCAAGTGGGCTTTCGTTCCCCTGGCGGATGGTTTTGACTTTCCCGTCGGCAAACCGGATGGCAAGGGATATTACAAATCCCGAGGGCTGCGCCTGGCTACTCCCCGTCACCTGGGCGAGGACTGGAACGGCAACGGCGGTGGTAATTCCGACCTGGGGGACCCGGTCTATTCCATCGGCATGGGGCTTGTGACCTACGCAGCAGATGCGCGTGGCCGCTGGGGCAAGGTAGTCATCGTACGTCATGCCTTCCGCGAACCGAAAAGCGGCAAGGTGCTCTGCTGCCAATCACTCTACTCCCACCTCGACCGCATCGACGTGCGTCTCGGGCAGCTGGTGGGGCGCGGTGCCCAGGTGGGCACCATCGGCACCAACAACGGTATGTTCACCGCTCACCTGCATGCAGAACTTCACTTCAATGTGCTGGTTAACTGCGGGCACCAGGGCATTCCGAAAAATGCCGCTAACTATGGCAAGCTGAGCGATTTCATCAGGCATTACCGCAGGCTGCCCGTTGAGAAGAAATTTGTAAAACTGCCCATCGGCGGCTTCCTGCCCTATAAGAATACCGAGGGTCTGTAAATGAAAACGTGTCTGTTTGGCGGCTCGTTTGATCCGGTGCATGCGGGGCATCTCGCCATTGCCACAGCCGCACAAGAGCACTGCCGGCTTGATTCGGTTGTTTTTCTGCCGGCGGCCTGCTCCCCGTTCAAACAGAATAACACCACCCGATTTACTGATGCGCAGAGACTCCACATGCTGCAGCTGGCTACCGAATCCCTGCCCTGGGCCACTGTCAGTACACTGGATTTGCAGCTACCTCCCCCCAGCTGGAGCTGGCGCATCGCAGAGCTCTGGCACCAGCAGCACCCGAAGCAGGAATTATACTGGCTCATGGGGACTGACCAGTGGGAGCAACTCCACCGCTGGGCCCGCTACGATTACCTTTGCGAACTGCTTCACTTCATCGTCTACCACCGTGATGAGGCGCCACACCCCCGCCCCGGCGTGCGAAGCACCTTCATCTGCACGGGCTTGCACCCGGCATCATCCTCCCTTATCCGGGAAGCACTGCAACAGCGCACCCCGGTTCCCGACGGCTGGCTTCCCCCCGCTGTTGAATCCTATCTTTCAACCACTACCACTCCATGACACAGAAAGAAGAATGGACTGAATTCAGCTTCGATAATCCGGAGATACCGGATTACACAGCGCTCTCTGAAGAAGAAATTGACATCGAGGAACTGCCGGAAAGCGAGCAGGAAGCCGTCCGGAAAAGAAGCGAGGAGAGAGATGCCCGCGAAGCCCATCTGAGCCGGGAGGAACGCTACCGGAACCTCTGCAACGATGCCCTGCAACTCGCCCGCGAGCGCGGCCGCATCAGCACCTGCACCATCCAGCGCTATCTTTACCACACCGGCTACGGCACCGCCGCCAGAATTATCGATGAACTGCATTCTGCCGGTCTCATCGAACCCGCCCCGAGCGGGTTCCGGGTGTACGTTCCAGTCCGCTGAATCAAAAGCGCCCAGGCGTGGTGAGTTTCCGCCACTTTCGGAATCCGCAGCCTGACGCGCCCGGAGGCTTGACACACACGAGGAAAAGTGGCAGAATAGGCCGCATGAACCGCATCGTCCTCCTGGCATTGCTCATCTTTCCCCTGCTCTGCGTGAGCTGTGAGGAATCGGACCAGGAGAAACGCGACCGTGCTGCCCAGTTCACCACCCCCACCAAACCTGCACCCAATCCCCAGCGGGAATCGCTTCAATCCCTCATTCGCACGGATAAACAAGTTCCCACCACCCTGCAGGGGCGCCCGAAATTCGAGCCGTACAGTGTATATTCCGGACAAGGTATGCGCCAGGTGACAGAAGTTTCCGGCCGCACGCTGCTGATTTGCTTCACCGCTCCGTGGTGCCGCCACAGCAGCGCCATGCGCAAATCTCTGCAGGAGCTTGCAGAGCAGGAAAAGGGCGGTGTGCAGGTAGTGGAAATCAACGCAGACGAATACCCCGCCATTGCCGAAGATTACAATCTCACCAAGGTGCCCACCACCGTCTTCTACACCGAGGGCATCAAGCTCCGCAGCATTGAAGGCGCATACACAGCCGACAGTCTGGGGCGGTATCTGCATGCGCTCCTCACCCAGGAAGAAGACCAGGCAGAGGAGCCGTAAAGCCCCACCATCCTTTCAACACATCATCTACACCATATGCGATTCCTTACAGGATTACAGCCCAGCGGACAGCTCCACATCGGTAACTATTTCGGCGCCATTGAGCCCGCCGTGCGCCTCCAGGAAAAAGGCGAGGCCTTCTACTTCATTGCCAACTACCATGCCATGACCACCATGGAAAGCGCGGAAAAACTGCACGAGAACACGCGCGGTCTGGCTGTGGATTTCCTGGCTTGTGGACTCGACCCGGAAAAAGCCGTCTTCTTTGCCCAGTCTGCCGTGCCGGAAGTGAACGAGCTGGCCTGGATTCTTTCGACCCTGTGCCCCATGGGGCTGCTGGAGCGCTGCCATTCATACAAGGACAAGGTGGCCAAGGGCTTCGCAGCCAGCCACGCCCTCTTTGCCTACCCCGCCCTCATGGCCGCAGATATCCTGCTGTACGATTCCGATGCCGTGCCCGTGGGCAAGGACCAGAAGCAGCACCTGGAGGTGACCCGCGACCTCGCAGGAAAGATGAATGATACCTTTGGCGAAGGTCTGCTCAAGATGCCCGAAGCCATCATCTCCGAAGCAACCGCCGTGGTACCCGGGCTCGATGGCCAGAAAATGAGCAAGAGCTACGGCAACACCCTGCCCATCTTCGGCGAGGAAAAGCCCCTCCGCAAACTCATCAACAAGAAGGTCGTGACCGATGCCACCCCGCTGGAGGCCCCGAAACCCACGGAAAACTCCATCATCCTGGCCCTCTACAAACTTTTCGCCACCCCGGAGCAGTACCAGGCCATGGTCGACGCCCACCTCGCCGGTGGCGTGGGTTACGGCCAATTCAAGAAAGACCTCTTCGAAGCCTACTGGGAATACTTCCGCACTGCCCGCGAGAAGCGTGAGTGGATTCTCGCCCACCCCGAATACGTGGATGACGTGCTCAACACCGGCGCAGCCCGCGCCCGCGAAGAGGCTGCCAAGGTTCTTACCCGCGTGCGCAAGGCTGTGGGTCTGGGCTGGGTATGAAGTCCGGGGCCGGATGTCGTTTCCTGAACAACTTTCAATTATCAATCTGGCGCGCATGGGAAAAACGACCTCCCATGCGCGCCTTCGTCTTCACGCCACCACACTCGGCCCAAAGATTTGGGGCGCGATGGGGTCTTGACAGGAGCGGATGATTACTGTATGCTCCGTGGCTGTCATGAAGTTGATGCGAAATGTGTTGATAGCCACGCTGCTGGCAGGTTGCTCGCTTACCCAGGCCGTGGAGGTCGTGCTCTGCGGCGGAGTTGCCCTGCGCTCCTGGGAAAATCTGCGCGGCCCCTCGGCTCATGACAACTGGTGGGCCAACTTCGTGCGCGCGTCCACGGTGTACATCGACAGTGCCCTGGCAAAGAATCCCGGAAAAGACATTGTGTGGATTGTGTACCGCCCATCCTATATCACCCGCGGTAAGGAGAACCAGATTGACTATATCTCCCGCATCCGCGAAACAGCAGGCAAGCGCCACCTCCGCCTCAAGTTTGTCGATACGGCCGATGAAGCCTACAAGGCCATCAACCATGCCCCCCGGAACAAGAAAGACAAGATTACCGCTTTTTACTACTTCGGGCACAGCAACCCGCATGCCTTTATGCTGGATTACAGCAACTCCGTGATGGCGGCATCCAAAGCCTGGATGCATGAGAAAGACCTCGCCACCAAAATCAACAAGAACATCTTTGCCCCCGATGCCGAGTGCTGGAGCTACGGCTGCTACACCGGCCGCAGCATGAGCAAGTACTGGAAAGATGCCTTCGGCGTCGGGATGTGGGGTAACACGGAATCAACCCGTTACCAGCCTGTGGGTGAAGGCAAGCTCCCCGCAGGTGCAGGCAAATGGGTGCAATGATGCCTCCTGCGAAGTTCTGATGACACTCCCGCTGCTCCTCCCCCAGGAGCAGCGCTTTTACTTATCGGCCTGGACAGTCCCCCATGCGCGCGTCAGCATAACGAAAAGGCTTGATATGTGATACCAAAAGGAGTAGAATCGCGCCGTCATGACTGAATTGCCCAAGGCTTACGAACCGACCTTAGTTGAAGAAAAATGGCAGACCCGCTGGATATCAGAGGGTTGCTTCCACGCTGACCCGCATTCTGACAAGCCCGCTTACAGCATTGTCATCCCCCCGCCCAATGTAACGGGTGTGCTGCACATGGGTCATGTGCTCAACAACACAATTCAGGATATTCTGGCCCGCCGCGCCCGCCAGGAAGGCAAGGAAGTGCTGTGGCTGCCCGGCACCGACCACGCCGGCATTGCCACCCAGGCCCGCGTGGAAAAGGAACTGGCCAAGGAGAACCCGCCCCGCACGCGTTTCGATGTGGGCCGCGAGGACTTCGTCAACATGGTATGGGACTGGAAGGAAAAGCACGGCGGCATCATCATCAACCAGCTCAAGAAGCTGGGGTGCTCCTGCGACTGGGAGCGCGAGCGCTTCACCATGGATGACGTGTACGCCCCGGAGGTTGCCCGCGTGTTCACCGAGCTCTTTAACGAGGGGCTCATCTACCGCGGCCACCGCATGGTGAACTGGGACCCTGTGCTTCTCACCGCCCTTTCGGACGAAGAGGTCATCATGACTCCCTCCAAGAGCAAACTTTACACCGTGCGCTACAAACTGGCAGACGGCAGCGGCCAGCTGCTGGTCTCCACCACGCGCCCGGAAACCATCATGGCCGACGTGGCTGTGGCGGTGAACCCGAAGGACCCGCGCTTTGCCCACCTCATCGGCAAGACTGTCATCCGCCCGCTCTGCGAGGCGGAAATCCCCATCATTGCCGATGACCACGTGGAAATCGACTTCGGCACCGGCGCCCTGAAGATTACCCCCGCCCACGACCGCACCGACTTTGAGGTGGGCATGAAGAACAATCTGGAAATCATCGACATCCTCACCGCTGATGGCCACATCAACTGCCCCGGCTGCCCCGAGCTGCACGGGCTGGACCGCTTCGTGGCCCGCGACAAGTCCATCGAGCTCATCGAGGCCAAGGGGCTGCTGGAGAAGGTGGAAGACTACGAGAACAACGTGGGTATCTCCCAGCGTTCGGATGTGCCGATTGAACCGCGCCTGAGCATGCAGTGGTTCCTGAAGTACCCCTGCGTAAAGGAAGCCGCCGAGGCCGTGGCCAATGGCGATATCGTGTTCCGCCCGGCACACTGGGGCAAGACCTACGCCCACTGGCTGGAGGGTATCCAGGACTGGTGCATTTCCCGCCAGCTGTGGTGGGGTCACCGCATCCCGGTGTGGTACCGCAAGGAGAAAGCCGCCGAGCTGCAGGCCGCTACCAAGCTGGACGCAGAAGACGCCGCTGCCGGCGATATCTACGTGGGCGTGACCCCGCCGGCCGACCCGGAGAACTGGGTGCAGGACGAAGACGCGCTCGACACCTGGTTCAGCAGCTGGCTGTGGCCCTTCTCCACCATGGACAAGGAATGCCTGGCCAAGTTCTACCCCACCAGCGACCTGGTGACCGGTCCGGATATCATCTTCTTCTGGGTGGCCCGCATGATTATGGCCGGCTACCGCTTTGCCGGCGGCAAGCCCTTTGGCAACGTGTTCTTCACCTCCATTGTGCGTGACCTGCTGGGCCGCAAGATGAGCAAGAGCCTCGGCAACAGCCCCGACCCGCTCGACCTCATTGCCAAGTACGGTGCAGACGGCCTGCGCTTCGGCCTGATGCGCATCGCCCCCACCGGCACGGACGTGAAGTTCGATGAAAAGCAGATTGAGGAAGGCAAGAACTTTGCCAACAAGCTGTACAACGCCGCCCGCTTCCGCATGATGCAGGGAGCAGCCAGCACCGAGCCGGCGCCGAAGTTCACCGCTGTGCATATCGACATCCTCTCCAAGTTGAAGGAACTGCACGCCACCGTGGCAGAAGGACTTGGCAAGTACGAGTTCAACACCTACACCCAGGCGCTCTACTCCTTCTTCTGGAATGAATACTGCTCCCTGTTCCTGGAAGCGGTGAAGAACGATCTGCGCGAGGGCGACCCCGCTGTGAAGAACGCCACGCTCTTCACCATGGATACCGTGCTGCGCCACTACCTGGCCCTGCTCGCCCCCATCATGCCGCACATCGCGGAAGAACTCTGGGCCAGCCTGGGCTTTGCCAAGGATGGCAAGCCCCTCATGGGCACAGCCCTGCCGAATGCAGAGGCTCTGCTCTCCGGGCTGGACAGCACGGAAATCTCCAAGGCCCGCGCCACAGCCTCGGCCCTGTACGACACCGCCAACAAGGCCCGCAACCTGAAGGCAGAATACAATCTGGCTACCAACCGCAAGGTCAGGTTCGTGCTGAAGCCCGCCCTGCCCGTGGATGCCGACCTGGCCGCCCGTCTGGCGCTGCTGGCCGGTGCCCAGAGCGCCGAGGTGAACGCCACCTACGAAGCCCCGAAGGGCACCCCCACTGCCCTCACCCCGCTGGGTGAGCTCTTCCTGCCCCTGGAGGGTCTGGTGGATGTGGACGCCGAGCGCACCCGCATCACCAAGGAGCTTGAGAAGATGGCCAAGGAAATCGCCAAGAGCAAGGGCAAGCTGGGTAATGCATCCTTCGTGGACCGCGCCCCTGCTGCTGTGGTGGACCAGGAGCGCGCACGCCTGGCCGAATGGGAAACCAAGACCGCCCAGCTCGAAGCCATGCTGGCGGCATTGGGTTGAGATAATATCAATTTACCCCTGGTGATAAGATGTTGCCGGATAGTTTCAATCAGCTTACACCGCAGGAGCGCGATGACCTCGCGCTCTGCGGCATCTCTTCCGGGGAGCAGCTTGCGAAAAGCTCTCCTCTTCGCCTGTGCAAGGATTTGGAACAAGCTCGCCGATTCTTTCCGGAGCGCAAATTCCAGCTCACAGAAGCCCGGATTCTGTCTCTATTCTCACTTAGTCCCGTAAAGGCAGACGAAGCAGACACCGATGACGACTTCGGCGGCAGAAGCTCCATGCCCACCACCGGGTTCAGGAGGCATTCCCAACAACATTCAACAAACACCGGCAAAAGAGATAATGGAAGGCCTTTGATAATGCACAGCCCCGTTCGCTGTGCACATCCCTTTACTGCGGTTCTCGCTGCGTTCTGCACGATGTTCCTGATGATTCCGCTGGCTAGTGTCGTAGTACTTCCCTATCTGATGATTACAGACCAGATGCCTGACATTCCCGTTGAAGTTCTGGCCATCGTGGTGCTGGCCGTTCCCTGCGCGGTATATATGTTTGTAGCCCGGCGGGCCACCTGTCCGGTATGCCACATGCGTATCTTCCGCTATGCCCACTACATCCGCAACAGGGCAGCCCACCACCTGCCCCTGCTGGGGTATAATTTTGCTACTGCTCTTCACATCCTGTTCTTCTGGCGCTACAACTGCCCAGGCTGCGGCACCCCCATCAAGCTGCTCGGCGCAAAAGGCTGCAGAACTCATCGCTGAATTATGAAAAAGCTCATCCTAGCGACTCTGCTGCTTGCCACCGTTGCGACTGCCCAGGATCAGGCCTTGCCCTCCAACCACGTCGATTTAACAACAACCATTATCGACTTCCTCTCGCGCACGGAACTCTGCCTCAATTCCTGCCGGGATGAAGCATCTGCAAAAGCGGCCGTCCCCCAGCTGCAAAAACTCAAGAAGGAATGCGACCGCATTGTGGAAACCCAGAAAAAACTTCCTGAGCCAACCATTCAGGATTACATGGCCGTGCAAAACCAGATGGGGGCTTTCAACACGGTATGGAAGGCCATCCGAGACCACATCGAGCGACTGGAGCAAGAAAAACTCATGACCCAGGAATTACGCGATATTCTTCACATCGCCCCGCCTGCGCCCCAAAACAACTAGCACTATCCATCGTCAGCAAAACTTTTTTCTTGGCCATTCCCACAAGATGTTGTACCTTTATCCAAAAAATGGTGCAATATAAACAAATGAGCGTTTAATCGTTAGGCTTGGCTGAAATTTTGGGCTTGCAAAAATTACGTAAAGCCGTAATATCGTAAGCGAACAGCCCACGCTTAACATGACTAGAAGCCACAACTCAAGCGCAGATATGCAGAAAGAACAGGATGTGCAGCACCTTGCAGATTTTGTTCTTTTTTCCCAGAGAAGCTGTATTCTGCGCCTCTCTCCTGAATTGACAAAAGGCAAAGTCTCCTTTCCGCAGTTTTTCCTGCTGGCGTACCTGGCTGAAGAGGAGTGCCTCTCTATGAGCAATATCGCCAAGATGATGGGTCACTCCACTGCCGCCGCCACAGGAATGATAGACAAACTGCAGGAGTTGGGACACCTCAAGCGCTACACAGCCGCCGCCGACCGCCGCAAGATTATGGTGCGTATAACCGAGCAGGGACGCGCACTTGTGGCGCAGATGCGCAGCAACATTGCCGCAGACCTGGCGCAAATGATGGCCAGGGAAGACGAGACAAGTCCCATGGGCACCGCCCGCCGCGTCATCTCTCGCCGCGCAGCCTCCGCACGCAAAAACCTTGTCTGAGTTTTATCATACCATGAGCCAGTATACCCCTGATTATCTGAAGGTTCTCAACGATTATCCTGAGAACTTCGCGCGTTTTATCACCCGCATACCCGGTATTGCCACAACAACGGATCGAGCCGCGGTCATAGCAGCGCTGACCCCTACCCATGAAGCCGTTCTGGCAGAGGGGGGCATAGCGCCCAAAATGCTCCGCAGAGCCCAGCAGGTGCATGGCAACAAAGTGGCACTGGTGGGAGACATCGGCTGCTCCTACCCTGTCGAAGGCGTCGATGCGCTTTTCTGCGGAGGCAAGGCAGACTGCTGCCTGGGTATCTACGTGGCCGACTGCGCAGCCGTGTGGATATACGATAGAGAAAGCCAGAGCCGCGCCCTGGTGCATTCCGGCAAGGCCGGTACGCTGCAGAACATCGTAGGCGAAACACTCAATGCCATGTACAAGGTACTGGGCGTGCATGCAGAAAACTGCATTGCCGTCATCTCCCCCTGCATACGCCCGCCGCATTATGAAGTGGATATCGTCACCATGATTAAACAGCAGCTGGAAGAAGCCGGCATCGCCCCGGATAACATCACCGACAGCGGGCTGGACACGGCAGCAGACCTGGACACCTTCTACTCCTACCGCGTAGAAAAAGGCAGCACAGGCCGCATGCTGGCCCTGTTCGGCCGCACTCCATCCACAGCTGAGTGAATGGTAAGCGCCAAGAAAGAACTGCGCCGGGAGGTTTTGCAGCGGCTTAAAACCGCAGCAGCAGCCGACCCGGCGCAACTGCGTTCGGCCGCACTCAGAGAAAAACTGGCTCCGTGCCTGCAAGGAGCCCCCCTCTGCGTGGCCATCTACGCCCCGCTGGAACACGAAGTGAACCTGCTGCCACTCATGCAAGAACATCCCCTGCACCGTTATGTATTCCCGCTCTGCCTGCCGGGACACAGGCTCCGCTTCCACGAAATACAATGCGTAGAGAGGGATATGGAACCGGGCGCCATGGGGATACTGGCACCGGCGGCGCACACACCGGCGGTCGAACCGGAGGATATTGATGTTCTCATCGTTCCCGGAGTTGCCTTCACCCGCCAGGGCGAACGCCTTGGCTACGGCGGTGGGTTCTACGACCGCTACATTCCGCTCTGCACCAGGGCAAAGGTGCTCTCCCTGGTCTTTGAAGAACAAATCGTCCCCTTCATCCCGACAGAAGAACACGATTTACGCATACCAGTTCTCATCGTCCTTCCATAAAGCGGCGCAACTATCGTACCGGCACACCTGAAAAAAAACATCGGAGCAGTGTTTTCACCACTCCGATGCCCGTTTTCTCAACAAATCCGAATTAATTCATCCATTTACGGAGATAATTCGTATGGCCGCGCACTGAGCCATCAGGATACGCATAAAGCAGGGATTCAACCTTCAACCGGCGAATCTGCTTGCGCAGATTGGACTTGTAGTTCTCGAGAGTTTCGGAATTCACCCGGTCATTTGCCAGTGCCGAGGCACCTGCCGGGATAATGGAAATCTGGCATCCCGGTGCGAGAGTAGACGGAGCAACAGCCACCAGATTATTTCCTGTATAGGTCTCGATGTTCACAGAATCTGCCGACATCCCAGAAGTCAACCGGAACAGGCGAGTATGCCGCTCCGACCAAGGAGCAAATGAACCGCAACTTGGCTCCAGAGAAGAAGCGGTGTAACTCTCGCCAGTAACCAGTGCCTGTCGGGAGCCAGTTGCTTCCACCCATTTACCATCAACAAACTTTTCACCACGCACATACACGCCACAACAGGTCTTACCATCGCCGTATTGGCGGTGTTCATGAACGATGATTTCCTGCTTCCAGAGTATCGTCGTTACGCTCAGCACTGAAATCAACGCCACAACAAGATTGTACTTGGGGGCAACACGGAAACAGGTAGACAAAATAATAAACACATACAACAGCCAGTACAGCGGACAGAGAATAAATCCCAGCACCAGCATCATGACAACACCGAATATGCCACCTGAGCATCCCAATGCAACAGAACCTCGAAGCGTAAAAGCAGCAATGGCACCGCCTATTCCCCAATACAGGAATAAGTTGCCCGGCTCTCCCAAATCCTCAAATCGAGCCAGACCTCCCCATAAGAAATAACTCAATGAGATAAAGCCGACAAACACACAAACCACGTTATTCAACCTGTTTGCGTTCAGAACAAGAAGAGACAAACAAACACAGGATACAGCGAAGACGATTTCGTATAGCTTCATTCCTGCTATCATTGGCAACATATCAGTCATAATGAATGGTAATATAGATTGAATTGAATAGAGAAAAGGAAATAATTTGACTATTTCCGACAGAAGTAGCGATGCAGAGCGTCATATTTGTTTAAAAAATCACAACGCGTGGAGATATTATTCCTTATATCGCAAAAAAAGAGATTGCCTTGAGTTGAGCAGCGCGCTATACTCAGCCCGCATGGGTGACGAACAAGAAGACATGAATGAGTTCAACAGCTGGGATTGCTTCGGGGCAACCCTCATGCTGGGAATAGCGCCCGGAATCATTCACTACGCCACCACAGAACCACGTGATACCACCGGAGCCGCCGTGTACTGCGGAATCGGAATGCTTATCGCCCTGGTAGTACTGGCTGTGGCGCTCATCACACGGTGGCGCGGACTCAGTCGCATCATCAACGCTACCGGCACCGTCCTCACCGTCTCCTTTATCCTTTACATCACCCTGTTCTGGGTGAAATCTTGCAATGAATACACGGCCGAACGCAACGCCATACCAGCAGCGCAGAAAAAATAGTGCCTTGTCTACTCACTGCTTTCCACTCCAACGGTAACGCATGGGGACGGTGAGAAACATTTCCTCAAAATGCGCCACGGCGACGGCACCGAGCGCTGGCCGAGAAAGGAGCCAGAGCGGCACATCCGGCAGTCCGGCCTGATACGCGGGCTGCACGTGTGGCTGGGGGAGGCGCACCAACCCGCACGACTCATAGAAAGCCAGGCGCCGGGCAGTCTGGGTATCAGTCACCGGTTCAATCTCGAGAATGAAGGGCTCGGGCACCAGCTGCAAAGCCTGGTGCCCGAGCCCCTGCCCACGGCGCTCCGGGGATATGGCGAGGTGCTCAACATAGGTGACGCATCCCAGTCTCCAATAACTCAGAATCCCCACAAAGCCATTTTCATCCGCCAGGTGCAGGCAGTGAAACGCAGCATCACCCAAAGCGGCAGCATGGTGCTCTGCGGCACGCCGCTCACTGGCAGGAAAGGCGGCTTCATACAACTGCCACCACTCCTTAGCCAGAGGGTGGGCGAAAGCCTGGATGCGGGTAACAGTCATCTCAGTATGAGGGTTCAAAGGGATGCGCGACGATGGGACGCCCGAGGATATATTCTGCTGCCCGGCGGTCCCAGAAGCAACGTAGTGTCCAAGTGGTCCAGGAGTAATGCTTTTCTTCCCATGCAAGCGCCGCAATCTGGAGTCGGGAGAAGAAGCCCTGCATCTGGTACTGAACCTGGGCGGCGTTCACATCCATGACCTCAGTACAGAGTTGCTTTTCGAGCTCATACACACTGGCAGCCATAAGGAAAGGCTGCCCCACCAGTACATAGCCGAGGCCGCAGACCAGCAGACCGGAAAAACCTATCGCCCCCATCAGTATCAGAAAAACCTGCTCGAGGCTCGTAACGCCACTGCGCATCAACAGAATGACCCCGATGAACAGCAGCACGCCGATACTGGTGCCTATGCCAGGGGAATGAAAGGAGAACACCTGCCACAGCGGGAAACACAAATCCGCCGCAGCCACCACCAGAATCAGCACCGCATACGGCACCCAGCCCAGTCTCCTCCAGACAGGCTCACTCATTTTCGCGCTCATAACCATTGGTTAGAAACCAGAATAACAGTTATCGTTCAACATCTGACCAGATTCAATCCCTCCCTTGGCGGCTGTGCCGCCAAGGGGGGGGACAATTATTCACTGTTGGAACCATCTATAAAAAAATGGAATAGTTTTTGGCAGTTCACTACCCACCTCCCCCTATCCCGCCGCATGTGACAATTTAGCCAGATAAGCGAATTTACTTGTCAATATCAAGGGAACATGGTAGAAAGGTGTGACTCTTTATGGACACAACGTACTACGTGATATACGGAATGCTTCTGCTGCTTTCGGTCTTCGGGCTGGTGGTGGGTGTGAGCAATGACGCCTGTAACTTCCTGAATTCCTCGCTGGGCAGCCGCTCCGGCACGTACAACGGGGCGGTGGCCGTGGCCGCCGTGGGTGTGCTGCTGGGTGCATCGTTCTCCAGCGGCATGATGGAGATTGCGCGCAGCGGCGTTTTCATTCCGAGCATGTTCAGCTTCCACGAGGTGATGCTCCTGTTCCTGGCCGTAATGGTGGCCAACGTGATTCTGCTGGATATCTTCAACACGCTGGGGCTGCCCACCTCCACCACGGTGTCGCTCATCTTTGCCTTGCTGGGTTCCGCCCTGGGCATGGCCTATTTCAACATTGACGACGGCCCCGGCTCGCTGGCAGACTACATCAACACCGACAAGGTGTTCTTCATCGTCTCGGGTATTTTCTGCTCGGTGGCCATTGCCTTCACCGTGGGCACCGCGGTGATGTGGTTCTCCCGCCTGCTCTACTCCTTCCACTACCAGCGCATGTACCGCCTCATTGGCCCGCTGTGGTGCGGTTTCGCCTTCACGGCCATCACCTACTTTGCCGTGTTCAAGGGGCTGAAGACCAGCCCGGTGATGAAGGGCCCGTTCATGGATATGGTGGATGCCAACCTGGGCGTCTCCATCCTGATTGCCTTTGTGGCATGGACCATCATTGCCGCCATCCTGCAATATGGGTTCAAGGTGAACACCCTGCGTCTCACCGTGCTGGCCGGCACGGGAGCCCTGGCCCTGGCCTTTGCGGGCAACGACCTGGTGAACTTCATCGGCGTGTTCATGGCCTCGCAGACCACCATGGAGATTGGTGAAGCCCACCTGGCCGCCGGCGGTGACCTGGCCACCCTGAAGATGGGTGGTCTGGCCGATGTGAAGCAGCAGGTGAACATGCTCTGGCTGGTAGCCGCCGGTCTGGTGATGGTGTCCACCCTGTTCTTCTCCAAGAAAGCCCGCAAGGTGACGGAGACCGAGCTGAAGCTCTCTGCCGCCAGCTCCGGCAAGGAGCGTTTCGGCTCCTGCAGCGCCGCCCGCACCATGGTGCGCTACACGCTCAACACCGTGCGCTTCTTCGAGAAGGTGACCCCCAAGCCCGTGCAGGACTTCATCGCAAAGCGTTTCACCCCGCTGGCTCCGGAGGAAGAAACCGGCGCCCTGTATGACCAGGTGCGCGGCTCCGTGAACCTGACCGTCTCTGCCCTGCTCATCTCCGTGGCCACGGGGCTGCAGCTGCCGCTTTCCACCACCTACGTGACCTTCATGGTGGCCATGGGTTCCTCGCTGGCAGACCGCGCCTGGGGCCGCGACAGCGCCGTATACCGCATCACCGGCGTGCTCACCGTCATCGGCGGCTGGTTCCTCACCGCCCTGGCCGCCAGTCTGGCCGCCTTCATCGTGGCCATCGTCATGGCCTACGGTGGGTTCTGGGGCATGATTACCATGCTCGTCATCGCCGGTGCGCTGCTCATCAAATCCACCTTCTTCACCAGCAGC
>SUVL01000024.1 GCA_015062005.1 Akkermansiaceae bacterium | reverse complement strand
CCTCCACGGCATAGCCTTCCTCATTGATTCCCTTATAGTAGGGCGATTCCACAAAATTCACATAGACCACATGTTCATATCTCCGTGTGGCAAACTGCATGATAGCCTCGGTTTTTCCTACCTGCCTGGCTCCCCGGACAATGAGCGGCTTGCGCCCCGGTGCAGACTTCCAGTCATCCAGATACGTATCAATCTTGCGTCTTAAATATCCCTCTTTTTGCATAACTTTCCCTTACAAGTCATATAATGCGGCTATTTGAATCACTTGTCAATAATTTTCACATTTTTGTAGAATAAAATAACACCTCTTTTCACATTTTTATGCCTTTTCTTGTGCCATTTTTCACAATTTGCAAAAAATCACTCAGAATTTTTCCTTTTTTCAGCATCCTCTCCTTGACAATTTCTGTACTGCATGTATAACGAGTGCAGATAACCTCCTCCCCCGCTTAGGGTTGGAATCCGTTGATTCCTTCAACTGCGCACATGGGGAGGGCGTTTTGTATTGACGATGTACAATTGACGATTGACGAATTGTTCATCCTATCTACGAAGGGTCTGCCCGCGCATTGGGAACGCCTCCCTCTGTGGAAGTAATTTCAATTTTGAATTAAGTTGCTGATTGATTGAGGTTACAAACTCAAACCTTGCTGCGGATATTGCAAACCGCTAATTTCCTCTTGCTGTTTTTTAAGGAAGCTGCCTGCATGGGCTCCATCCATTTGAGTGTGGTGGAATTGAAAGGAGATGGGCAGCTCATAGTGAAACCTTTTGCGGCGGTATTTGCCCCAGATGATAAAAGGATTGTTGAAAATGCCGCTATTCATGCCGACCGCGCCGTCTATCTCGGTATCAACAATGGCAGAGGTTCCGATGACCATACAATCTGTGGAGAGGTCTCTATCCCGGCAATTAAGGGCTACCTCTGCCGTATATTTGCACGTCAAGCTTACTTTTTTCTAATTCCTATCTTTTTGCCGTGGGTTAACTTTTTTTAGTTAACCCATGGTCAACCCAACGGCAAACCCTGTTTAGCATACCTTACCACGCAAAAACAAGAAAAAAAAGCGTCTGTTAAGGGGTTACAGCCTTAACAGACGCTAGAATTCAGTAAAAGTTAGTACCCTTTGAGAAGGGGCGTCACCAAGGTTGCGAACACAAAATAATAAAACGCCAAGAGGGGCTGCGATGGGCCCTTATGGCTCTTTTTTCATTTTTTTGCGCAGATATCGTCAAGTTTTTGCTCTATTTGTTCTGAGGTGATTGAGCTGAACGATGCCTCAACCCACCAATCGTCCCGGGCATCCGGGGATGCGCCGTTGCGCCATTCCGATGCTGTTTGATCCGGGAGCCGCCGGTCGCCAGTCTCTGCACGCAGGGTTTGCGCATCTGTCAGGTGCCAGCAGACGCATCTGAAAGCATTGTTCTCTTCTTTGCCGACGGCGAGCCAATGACAGAGAGAATGGTAGAAATCTTTAGTCTTAATGATTTGTTGTTTTGATTGGTTGTGGCGGACAGAGCACCACGTCAAATCATCTCTGCCTTCAAGGTGACGCCATAATTCTATGGGGAGCTGCAAACAGCAAGGTGCAGACTCAGGTAAGGCATTAATCGCCTGAATCAATTCTTCCAGTGGCAATTCTTTAAATAGCCGCTCAACCATGGCAGAGAAACGAGAGTTTACCACTTTTTTATAGGCTTGCAGTGATTTATTGTATTCTTCTTTGTTCTTGTTTTCTGTTTGGGTGGTCAGGCGCCCGGGGCGTTCCCCAAAGACCTTTGCCCCGTTCCAGTCGCAATTATCGGGATAGCAGAAATCATTTTCCGGAGATATACTATCTTCTGCCGGCACGCCGATATAAGCGTCCTGCTTTTCCCTGTTGCGCCGGTAATAGAGTATCTGCTTGTTTGGCAGTGATTCCCGGAACATCAGTTCCTCTTCCCGTTGCAGCAGCCACCACCGGGACTGCGGCACAATGTGGTCTATATCCCACGGGCGGTTCATGGCTTCTCCCCAAGTCGCTGTTTCGTGCGGGTAAAAACCGCACTTGGGGCGCAGCATCCTGCACATGTACGACCTTTGCAGGAAATGCAACAAAGGTTCATTGTTCGGATTGCATAAAACATGCAGCCATTCATCTTCATAGGGGTATTCGCGCATGATGACCGCTTCTTTCCGTGAGGAAACAGGATACATACCCGTTTCAATCGAAAAACACGCAGCATACGCTACACCAATGGCTAACATCTCTATCAGGCTTTTGGGCTCTGCATTTTTCAATGCCTCATCAAAGCGCTCGCAAAACTTGCCGTGGTAACTTGGATCACGACAGACGACATAGGGTAGCATGCAGAGTAGGCTCACCTCTTTTTGCCCGCTTTCCTGAATAATGGCATGAGCTCGGCGGCGTAAACGTCGGATGCACCGAATGACGACTGTGAGCCATTCATCGCCACGGGATTGCAGATAAACAGTCTGCGGTATGCCGATTTGTGAATACATCAATTTAGCCTCCCTAATGGCGTCGCCTATCGTTGTATCATATTCTTGGCCATCCCAGTAAGAAGAATGGGGCGGTTCGAGAAGAATACCCGATGTCCTCTTTTCTTTATCTTCAGCATATTTCAGACGAGCGTAGAGACGCGCCACGCGATTAGGCGGCATGAAATTTTCAGCTATTTCATTGATGCTGTCCTTAAACGTCTTGCCCAGATATGAGCAAAGGGTTGAGTAGGTGTAGTCAACTGAAGATATTTGAGTTCCTCCCTTGTTGATTCGGGTAAAGAGTTCATGTATTCTGTTTTTTGGGGCTGTTACATTCTTCTGTAAATTAAAGCTGATCAAGGGGATAAAAGCGCTGTCGACGCGTTCTCGCCATGCCGCGACTTGCTCAGAACTCCGAATGGCCTCAATAATATTATCATTAGTAGTGTGCTCCTCAGACAAAAGCTCATGCAGCGGAATCCATTTGTGCGTGTTGTTTTTTATCAAGTAGTCATGAGCTTGTACAAGATTCGGAAGTTCAAAGGGGTCTTTCCGTTCTTTACTCGGCAGCATATTATCCCAAACCGCTATCATTTCGGGGTGAGATAATCGTTCCAAATGGTCATCGGTTTTATTCCAAACGAAGCCCCAGGGGTGCCTGCGAGTGCTGACCATCAAATGCTTAAATTCCCATTTATCCTGTTTCTTTTCCCACACAGTCCACAGGATGGTCATGGCTTTTTGCTTTTCATCGGGATGCAAGCCCAACTTGATAGCATGCCAGCGCTGTTGACCGTCAATCAGCTGCCAATTGTCCTCCTGTCTATATACAGTCAATGCCCCTATGGGATAGCCCTCGAAAATCGATTTCCACAGCTCGGCAATTTGTGTCGGGTTCCACACCAACCCGCGTTGTACATCCGGAATATCGATTTCCGTGGTCACCGCCAGTGCTCGCGGCGAAACAACACTCGCCACGGAATCCGCTCTCAACAACTGTTCGCTCATTACATCCATCTTACTCCAATTAAAATCCTTTGCAAGTTAAAATGTTTATTAAGTTGCAGCACTTCCATAAGGGCTCCGTAAGCCATTATTTTAGGGCGATAAAGTAAAAAAGCCTGCTTTCCAAATCGTATCGGAAAGCAGGCTCGGTGAATACCCTTTGAGAAGGGTACGTCTTCGAGGATACGAATAAAAATAAGAAAACTTAAAACCTTATCTATAAGTGTTTTATAAAATCGACCAGAGGGTTTAAGATGGGGCTTTTTGGGATTTTTTCATTTTTTTCGCCATCCTCCCCTTGACAAATTCTTTACTACATGTATAATGACCTCAGATAACCTCCCCCGCTTAGGGTTGGAATCCGTTGATTCCTTCAACTGCGAACATGGGGAGGGTTTTTATTTTGCATGGAATACCTTAAGCCGCATCTCTCCCTTTCCCAACAAGTCGCTCTGCTTCAGCAGCGTGGGCTTGTGGCGGATGCGTCGCTTTTGACCTTGCGTCTGAGGAATGTGGGATATTACCGCTTCAGCGCCTATCTACACCCTTTCCGTGTCCGAAACTCAAACGGACAGATTGCGGATAACTATGTCCCCGGTACAACGCTGGATAAAGTGTGGTCGCACTACCTCTTTGACCGTAAGTTGCGTTTCCTGATGATGGATGCTATCGAGCGTATCGAAGTTGCCCTCCGTAGCCAGATTGCGTATCACCATACTGCGGGACAATCGCCGTTCGCCTATGCACAGCAACCCTATTTCCCTCATTGGAAAGGGTATATTCAAAGCTTGGAGCGTGTCCGCATCCAACGAGATAAGCATGGCAACGTCAAGCAAAGCGGGGTTGATTTTATTGACCACTTCTTCAACAAATACGGCGATAAGCATGATTATCTGCCGCTCTGGATGGCTGTCGGGGTAATGGATTATGGCACGGTGGTGCATTTCTACACCCACTCACGGAAGAAAATGCAGAATCTCATCTCTTCCCAATGGGGTACCGATGCCAAGACGCTCTATACCTGGCTTACATCGTTGCGCGTGCTGCGCAACGATTGTGCCCACCATGCCCGAATCTGGAATAAAACCTTCCTGACCGTTCCCCGAATGAACAACACCCCGGCCTTGCCATGGGATTACGTCTATTCCGACAAAGCCGGCAAGTGGGTCAGACCCACCGCAAGCCTTGCCGGGGCGGTATCCATGCTCCAATCGCAAGCTAACCTTGCCCCGCTTCTGTTCATCTGCCGTTATCTGCTCAAACAGGTGGCCCCCTCCTCCCAATGGCACGTGCGCATGCAGCAATTCCTGCATGATTCACAACAACAAGGCATCCCCCTTCACAAAATGGGCCTGCCCGAGCATTGGGAACTACACCCGATGTGGAGGTAAATTTAATTTTGAATGAAGTTGCTGATTGATTGAGGTTACAAACTCAAACCTTGCTGCGGATATTGCAAACCGCTAATTTCCTCTTGTAGTTTCTTAAGGAAGCGGCCTGCATGGGCTCCATCCATTTGAGTGTGGTGGAATTGAAAGGAGATGGGCAGCTCATAGTGAAACCATTTGCGGCGGTATTTGCCCCAGATGATAAAAGGATTGTTGAAAATGCCGCTATTCATGCCGACTGCGCCGTCTATCTCGGTATCAACAATAGCGGAGGTGCCGATGACCATACAGTCTGCGGAGAGGTCTCTATCCCGGCAATTAAGGGCTACCTCAGCCGTATATTGCAGGTATTCCTTGTTAAATGCTTCTAAATCCGGCGTATACCGATTGTCACAGGAGCTTACTTCGCCCTCTTTATTTTTGACAATGGTGTTGACAGCAATAGAATCATATTGTACCAACTTATTGCCTACGGGAAGGATGTAGAACTCCTTAATGCCCACAGCAGCCCTGCCAATGCAGTAATTCAACAGCATATTGAACTTGAGGTGCTTTTTTCTGGATAGTCTGATAATCTGCGTTACATTCAATGTCTTGAAGAACGTAACCATGGGATTAGGCGCTTGCATCCACAGCTCAAAGGCTGCCGCTCTTGTTGTGTCGTAAGGTGAGATTTCTTGTGGCATCTATTTATTTGATTGATAAGTTTGATAAGCCCTGAGCTGCGGGTGGAGGGCGTGTTTTGAGTTTGCCCCGGCTCGTCTGCAAGATAAAGAAACGACCTGCATACCATTCATCGGTTTGCAGGTCGTGGAGTACACGGGAAGGGATTTGAACCCCTGACCAACTGTGTGTAAGACAGCCGCTCTACCACTGAGCTACCCGTGCGTGTGGCGGCAGTCTAGCAGAGACGGCCAGGAAAGGCAAGCCTAAAATGAAAAAAGCGGTAGAAAAATGGGGCGGGGTATGACATGGGCGGGGGAGGATTGCGTTTGCGCGGGGGTGCGGGGGTGTGGTAGAATGCGGGTATGCGAACGCTACTTTCCGTGCTGGTTTTATCCGGGTTGCTCCCCTGCTCTGCGGCAGAGGAGCAGCGGAAGCATTGGGATGAATCCGCGCTGACGATTTCCCGGAAGTGTGCGGAGTGCCACCGCAAGGAATATGATGAGTGGGCCGGCAGTGACCACGCCTGGGCCTGGCGGCATCCGCAAGCTGCGCTGGATGCCGAGGCCTTCGCGGGCCAGCGCATCAAGGCGCACGGCATGGAGCTGGAGATGCAGCGGGATGCCGCAGGTGTTTTCCAGATGCGGGATGTGGCCACGGGCAAGGTGTACACGGTAGGCGGGGTGATTGGTCGCGAGCCGCTGGTGCAGTATCTGCTGCGCTGGAAGGATGGCGGCTTGCAGACGCCCAGCGCGGCCTGGGATGTGGAGCGCAAGGAGTGGTTCGATGTGTTCCGCGATGATGCGCTGCAGCAGGAGCGCGGCGGCGCCACCCGCAAACCGGGCGAGTGGGGCCACTGGACGGGGCGCGGCATGAACTGGGAATCCCAGTGCGCCTGGTGCCACATGAGCGGGTTCCGGAAGAATTACGATGTGGGCACGGATACGTTCAAGGCCAGCTGGCAGGAGCCGGGTATCACCTGCATCCAGTGCCACAAGGTTTCTGCCACGCCGGATGCTGAGGACGGGTGCCTGGTGGCGCGCGGCGACCGCAAGCTTACCCCGGAGCAGCACGATGACAACTGCGCCAGCTGCCATGCCCGCCGCGAGGAGCTCACCGGCAAGTTCACGGTGGGCGATAAGTTCGATGAGCATTTCCGCCTGGAGCTGCCGAAGGTGCCCGGCGTGTTCTACCCGAACGGCCTGCAGTGGGAGGAGGATTACAGCGAGACCAGCTTCCGCCTGCACAGGATGGGCCGCACGGGGGTAACCTGCTACGATTGCCACGACCCGCACTCCGGCAAGGTGAACAAGCCCACGGAGAATGACGAGCTCTGCCTGCAGTGCCACGGCACAAACAAGGTGGTGAACGGCGTGCTGGCCCCGCAGGTGGGCCACAACAAGCTCTGCGGCGGCAAGGCGATGCCCTGCATCGAGTGCCACATGCCCCGCATGACCTACATGGGCCGCGACCCGCGCCGCGACCACGGGCTGCACTGGCCGGACCCGCGCATGAGCATCGAACTGGGGGTGCCGAATGCCTGCCTGAACTGCCACAAGGACAAGGACCACCAGTGGTGCATGGAGTATCTGGAAAAGCGCTACAAGGAGGAGCGCATGGGCAAATACCGCCAGCGTTTCCGGGCTGCGGGTCACGCGCTGCAGGGCAAGGGCAGCGTGCAGGAGCTGCTGGCTGCTTACAAGGCGGAGGAAATTGCCGCCTGGCGGGCTACCCTGCTGGGGCTGATGGCTCAGTTCCCCCTCACCCCGGAGGTGCAGGCCGTGGCACTGGGAGCCACGCAGGACCCGGATGCCCTGGTGCGAGCCGCCGCTGTGGAGCTGCTGGGGGGAGAAGCCGCCCGCAAGGCCCTGGCGGATAAGACACGCAGCGTGCGCCACGCCGCCGGATGGCAGCTCTTCCCGAACCTGCCGGCAGACCACCCGGTGCTGCAGGAAATGCTGGAGACCGCCACCCACCAGGCCGACCAGCCCACCGGCGCCATGCAGCTGGCTATGCTGGCCAGCGCCCGGGGCGATGCCGCCACGGCCGATGCCCAGTACCGCCGCGCCGTGGAGCGCGACCCGGTCAGCGCCGTGGCCCGCATGGACTACGCGGTGTTCCTTGCGCAGCAGAACCGCCCGGTAGATGCGCTGAAACAGATGCTGGCCTGCGCCCGCGAGCACCCGCAGAATGCCGAGGTGCAGTACCGCCTGGGGCTCAGTCTCATCGAAATCGGGCAGTACCGCCCCGCCCTGCGCGCCATGCAGAAAGCCCTGAAGCTTGACCCGCAGCACGCCCCTGCCGCCGAAGCCGCGCGGCAGCTGCAGAACTATATCCGCTGATTTCCCCTTTCTTCTCGATCCGAACATATGGAAACCTCACATATCATCCTCACCGTCCTGGCCATCATCGCCGTGGCCATCTTCATCTTTTCACTCATCAAAGGCGTCATCCGGATGGTGCTGCTTGCGCTGGCAGTCTCCGGCTCCGTAGGGGCCTGGATGTTCCTGCAGAAAAACGGCTTTACCTACCTTTCCTTTGTGACCGACTCGCCGGAGCCGTGGATGGTGCAGACCCTGGCCTGGGGTGTGGCCATCTTCATTTTCCTGGTATTCTTCCACGGCATGGTGTGGATTTCCCAGCTCTTCTCCTTCAAGAAGAAGTTCGGGCTGGGCGGTGTGCTCACCACTATCTTCATGAGCCTCATCATGCTCTGGGTCACCATGATGGGCATCTGCTACTACGGCAATGTGTGCCGCATCCGCTACTACCACGAACTGGCTGCCGCCCAGATGCAGCGCGTCTCCAACCCCGCGGTGGAAATGCCCACTTCCCCGTGGTTCACCCGCATCTCCACTGCACTGCGCAGCTCCAGAATCACCGGCTGGATGCAGAGTCTCGACCCCATCGATGACCCAGCCCAGACCAATCTGGCCTGCCTGGTAGCCTTCGGCTGCACGCTGGATGAACCCACCTTCACCAATTTCTACAACACCCAGCTGGCCGGCCGTGGTATTCCGCAACCCACCCGCCTGCTCGACCTCTTCCGCGACCCCGGCCTGCGCACCATGGTGAAAGAAGGCCGCTTCGTCTCCCTGCTGGAAAACGAACGGCTCAACACCGTGCTGCGCTTCCGCAACACCGCAGAAAAAATGCGCTATATCCTGTAAAATCACCAGCCCGGTAAATGGGAACCATTGGCGTTCCGACAAAAGTACGAAGTGCAAATTGCAAGCTCCGCTCGCCTTAGGCTCGCCATTTTAAACGGCTGCGGCAACTAGTCTCGGCGTAGCCCGTAGGGCGAAGACGGAAGCCGCAGGGAACTTTCAAATTGTACTTTGTCCTTTGTACATTGTACTTACAAAATAATTTGGACACGTGCGTGTGGGGCCGATTCCGGCATGAATCCTTTTGAAGCTTGCTTTTCTGAGCGGTAGTGGGTAGAATAGGTGCAGCAATATGAAAACGTGTCTGGGCAGTCTGCTGTTGGTTCCCGTAATCCTCGCGCTGGTGATTACGGCGGTTTACCATACATCGGTCAATTCTGAGCTGCAGTTTGAGCAGCGGGATACGAGTGCCCACTATATCAACACAGCCCGCTCCTACAGGCCACAAATCAAGGAAGCAGAAAAGCCGGCCACACCACCCCCTGCCCCGGCCAGGGAAAAGAAGGATGCACCGGTTCCTGCCGGTGCCGTGCCCGACCTGGTGGATGACGATGTGGCCGAAGAGGTATGATTCAGCCCCCCCGCTCCGCTATGAGCTCGGCCTTGCAGAACCCCGTCATTGGATACACCCTGGGTGACCAGGCCGGCATTGGCCCGGAAATCATACGCGCAGCCCTGGCAGCCCTGACCGGAGAAAACGCTGAGTTCCGCCCCATGGGGCCGGCTATAGCAGCAACACCCGGTTGCCCGACCACCGATACGGCCCAGGCTGCTTTCGACCAGCTGGAAGCCGCCGCTGCCGCCTTGCGGGAGGGTCGCATCGATGCCGTAGTGACCGCCCCGGTATGCAAGGAAGGGCTGCACAGCGTGGGCTTCCATTTCCCCGGGCAAACCGAGTTCTTTGCCGACCGCCTGGGGGTGAGCAATTTTGCCATGTGCCTCACAGGCCAGCGGCTCACTGTCGCGCTGGGCACCATTCACACCGCCCTGGCCGAAGTGCCCCGCCTGCTGACCACTGCCGAGCTGGTGCGCATCGGCACCCTGCTCGCAGACTTTGTGCGCCGCAGCGGAAAGCCGAATCCCCGCATTGCCGTGGCCGGGCTCAACCCGCACAACGGGGAAAACGGAGCCTTCGGCGATGAAGAAAATCGCATCATCGCCCCCGCTGTGCAGCAATTGCAGGCCACGCTGCCCTGGGCTCAGTTTACCGGCCCCTGTGTGCCCGATTGCGTGTACCGCGATGCCGCCATGGGCATGTTCGATGCCATCCTTGCCCCGTACCACGACCAGGCCCTCATCCCCCTCAAACTGCTTGATTTTGATAACGCCGTGAACGTCACCCTGGGGCTCCCCCGCTTCCGCACCAGCCCCGATCATGGCACTGCGTTCAGCATAGCCGGCAAAGGAGTTGCCAATCCTGCCAGCACCATCCGCGCTTTCCGGCTCGCCCTCGCCTGCACTGGCGCAATTTGATGCAAGGGCGAAAATTCAGGAAAGGCTAATTAAATTTCTGACTTTTTTTCGCCCTGCCTTCATTTTGTCATCACCCCCGGATACTTACCGTCGGCATAAAATTAAACTTTTCTTAAATAAATCCCCCGAAAGCCGCACCAAAACGGGCATTTCCGGAACAAAACAGCCTCGCGCGTGCGCGCGCGATACTGATTTTGTGTCAGTTTTTTATCAAAAACAGGCACAGAACAGCATTATTTCTTGACAGCACCACCCCCGCGTGGCACACAAAACGCTTGCCAAAGCACCTGTTTGTATGGTAGCATGCCCCCACGTCGCACCCTACCGGTTCGGCGTGTACAAAGAGTCACGTATCACTTTCAGCATAAATTCATGAAAACAATCTTCAAGAAGGCACTCACGCTGGCCGCTCTGACTTTGGCGGTACTGGCCGGGATGCCGGAGGCGCAGGCAGCCTACAACCCGGATGCAACCAGCCGGGGTTTTGTGCTGCCCGCACCGCCGCGCCACTCAGCCAAGCCGGATCGTCGGCTTCCCAACCTGGGACGCGACAAACATTCCTTCCCGTTCTACCACCCGCGCCAGCTGAACCGCGTGGTGCGCACCACAGCCTACACGCACTCAGAAAGCGACCATGTAGGTTACGGTCCGAAGAACGCCATTGGCACCTATCTGAAATACGGCAGCCGCATCCGCAGCGCCGCAGCAGACTGGTCTGTATACCCGCTGGGTACCAAGTTCAAGATCAAGGGCCAGCCGTATATCTACGTGATTGACGACTACGGCAGTGCCCTGGTCGGCACCGCCACCATCGACATCTACCAGCCGAACAAGTCGCTCATGCGCCAGTGGGGCAGCCGTGTGGTGGAAATTGAGGTGATTGAGTGGGGCTCCGCGCGACTGAGCATGGAGAAGCTCTCCGACCGCCGCGGATACAAGCACTGCCGCCAGATGTATGCCGCCCTGCAGGAGCAGAGCCGGCACCGCAACACCGCCAAGCGCTGATACCGCAAACAGATTTTTCCGATGCACCGGGCTTGCAGCACACCTGCAAGCCCGGTTTTTCTGCATATGGTTCTTTGCACTTGCAACACGGAGTCGCTCAGCGTACAATGAGCGCAGCACACAAGCATATGAAAAAAGAAAGAATCACGCTGGCAGGCATCGGTTGCGGCTCCCGCACGCGCACGTATATGAAATTGGCCATGGAGTACCCGGAGCAGTTCCGCATCGTGGCGGCGGCGGATCCGGTAACCTGCCGGGCTGAGCAGGTGCGGGATTTTGCCCCGGAGGAAGAGCGCAGCGGCATCCGCCTCTTTGCCAGTGCAGACGATTTGCTCAGCCAGCCGAAAATGGCAGATGTGGCCATCATCGGCACACAGGATGACTACCACTTCGAGCCGGCAAAACGAGCGCTGGAGCTGGGCTATGACCTGCTGCTGGAGAAGCCTATTTCCAAAACCCTGCGGGAGGCACTGGAGCTGCGCGACCTGGCGGAGAAGCTGAACCGCCGTGTGGCAATCTGCCACGTACTGCGCTACACACCGTTCTACAACGCCATCCGCAATGTCATCCGCAGCGGGGAACTGGGCGAAGTCATGACATTCAACGCCAACGAGGGCGTGGGTGCCTGGCATTTCGGGCATTCCTTCGTGCGCGGCCACTGGGGCAACAGCAGCAAATCCACCCCCATGATAGTGGCCAAGTGCTGCCACGATATGGATATTCTCTACTGGCTGCTTAACCGCCCCTGCGAGCAGGTCTCCAGCTTTGGTGAGCTTTCCTTCTTCCGCAAAGAATCACTGGCCGCCCCCCGGCCAGCCCGCTGCACCGACTGGACCACCCCCATCGGCGAGGACCCCTGGGACGCCCGCAAATATATCACGGACGAATCCTGCCGCCGCTGGCTCAAGATGGTGATGGATGGCGTGGACGAAGCCACTCCGGAGGATATCACCGAATGGCTCAGGACCTCCCCCTGGGGGCGAGATGCCTTCCAGTGCGAAGACAACGACCAGCCGGATCACCTGGTGGCAATTCTGCGCTATGCCGGCGGCATCACCGGCACCTTCACCATGACCGCCTTCGAGGAGGGGCGCCATATCGAAATCTACGGCACGAAAGCCAAGCTGCGCGCCGGTGCCTTCTACAAGGAAAACGGCCCTGGAGAAATCACCATTACCGAGCATTTCAGCAAGAAGGTGCGCACCGTAGCCATCGAGGAAGCCGCCGGTGGCTACGCCGGCCACGGCGGTGGCGACTGGGGGCTGGTGAGCAACCTGTACAACGACATGCGCGTAGTGGAGGACACCACCCTCATGACCACCCCCATCCAGGCCAGCGCCCACTCACACGTCATCGCCTTTGCCGTGGAGCACGCCCGCCGCACTGGCGAGGTGGTGAATATCAAGGAATTCGAACGCCGCGTGCTCGCCGGCGAGCTGAATTACTGATAATCGCCAAAACCATTTACCCCAAACGCCCTGCAGGCATCGCAGGGCGCTTGGGGAGGCGCCCGGGGCTTGATTGGCAGGCATGGAGCGGCCTCCGCCTGAGGCACCCGGATTAACAGGTACAGCCGGTGGAATCCCCCTGTCCTTCACCATCAATAAATGTTTTTAGGAAGAACGCCCCAGGGGAGGGTCACACCAGCATGGACCAAGAAAAAATCGAGGAAACAAAGGAAAAGGTGGAGAACTGGCTGGCCGACAAACAACACCGCAGGTGCTGCAAGGTGGCCATGTGTGCCGCCAACGCAGTCGTTTTGCTGGGACTCACCATGGGGCTCACCCTGCTCTGGGTCAATGAGCTGCGCCGCGCCAACGGCAACCGCCACTGCTGCCGCAGCAACGGGCAGCAGTAAAACCATCTGCACCGGACACGGATACACCAGCAGCACTGCGGGGGACTGAGCTCCCGCAGTGCTGCTTCTTATTCCCAGCGCATGGAAATTCGGTCTTGTAAACACCTTGCGTATATTTGAAACCCAGCCTGCCTCGCAGGTATCACAAACTTCACCATCGGCAGCAAGGCTTCATACATTGTTCCATCGGCATAAGCCGCTAACTTTCAAATCGTCAATCGTCAATCCACGTATAGGCTCATCCAATTGGTAGCAAATTAAGCTTGACATGGTGCGCAAACAGGAGCAGAATACGCCCGAGCACATGAATATGGTTTCCCTCATCGCCCGTTGGTGGTGGCCCTTGCAGCAAGAACACGCGTAAGGGACCCAGGAGCTATTGTGCCATTTCACAGCTAAAATCGGATGACCGGCCTGTCGAACTTACGACAGGCCTTTTTTTGCACCTTCAAACCACCCATTCATACAACAAAATGAACACAACAAACACCACAGAAAACGCCACAAGTCACGGAAAAGCCTTGCACGCGCAGGGAAAATGCACTAATATCCACGCCGACATGGATTTCCGTACCTATCTTCGCCATTACCCCGATGCCAACGGCTTCTATGGCCGTTTCGGCGGTGCCTACCTCCCCAAGGAGCTGGAACCCGCATTCAAGGAGATTACCGACGCATACAACGACATTTGCCAGTCGGCCCAGTTTATCAATGAGCTGCGCCGCATTCGCAAACAGTTCCAGGGGCGCCCCACCCCGGTTTACCACTGCGAACGCCTCTCCCGTCTCATCGGCGGTGCGCAGATTTACCTGAAGCGCGAAGACCTGAACCACACCGGCGCCCACAAGCTCAACCACTGCATGGGCGAAGGGCTGCTGGCCAAGTTCATGGGCAAGAAGAAGATTATCGCCGAAACCGGTGCCGGCCAGCACGGCGTGGCCCTGGCCACCGCTGCTGCCTATTACGGTCTGGAATGCGAAATCCACATGGGCGCGGTCGATATTGCCAAGCAGGCACCGAACGTGACCCGCATGAAGATGCTGGGTGCCAACGTGGTGTGCGTGACGCACGGTCTGCAGACGCTGAAAGAGGCTGTGGACAGCGCGTTTGAAGCCTATCTGCGCGACTATAAGGACGCCATCTATTGCATTGGTTCCGTGGTGGGGCCGCACCCTTTCCCCATGATGGTGCGCGACTTCCAGATGGTGGTGGGGCACGAAGCCCGCGCACAGTTCGAAGAGATGACCGGCCACCTGCCGGATGTGGTGTGCGCGTGCGTGGGCGGTGGTTCCAACGCCATGGGCATGTTCCCCGCATTCCTGGGCGACGCGGTAGATATTTATGGCGTGGAACCGCTGGGGCGCGGACCAGCCATGGGTGACC
The DNA here is from genome assembly GCA_015062005.1 of Akkermansiaceae bacterium. Lineage (GTDB taxonomy): Bacteria > Verrucomicrobiota > Verrucomicrobiia > Verrucomicrobiales > Akkermansiaceae > Akkermansia. Next base: position 19,912 of record SUVL01000024.1, on the reverse strand, counting down.
ACGCAGCCTCCATGCAGTTTGGCTCCGAGGGTATCATGCATGGTTTCAACTCCATCATGCTCAAGGATGAGAACGGCGAGCCTGCCCCTGTGTACTCTGTTTCCTCCGGGCTGGATTACCCGTCTGTGGGCCCGGAACATGCTTTCCTGCGTGATATCGGGCGCGTGAAATACGAAAGCGTGAGCGACGACGAAGCCGTGGACGCCTTCTTCAAGCTCTGCCGCTACGAAGGTATCATCCCCGCGCTGGAAAGCGCGCACGCTGTTGCATTTGCCATGCGCAAGGCCAAGGAGATGCGCCGCGGCTCCATCCTGGCGAACTGCTCCGGCCGCGGCGATAAGGACGTGGACTACATTGCCGAACATTTCGGCTACGGCGACGACCACAAGTTCTGATTCCTGCTTTTCCCATGTACCGCAGTCGCTCCCTGGCGGCTGCGGTATTTTTTATCCCCCCATCAGGCGCGGCCGCTTGAAACAGAAAGCTCACGCAACCAGGCGCTCTGCTCTAACCCGGCAGCCTCTGCGGCCGTGAAGGGCATGCGGGGACGCCAGTTGGTGCCCCCCTCCGTACCGGGGGTATTCAGGCGCACGGGAATATCGAAGAGCTCGGTCCACATGAGCGCCGCATAAGCCGAATTGCACTGCAGCAAGGCGCGAATGAGGGCATCCTTGATTCCCTGGTGCCAGGAGACCATGCACTCGCGGTGCGAAAGGCCTGCAAAGTCGCCCAGCCAGCAGAGCACACGGGCGCAATCCCTCCCCTTCTGCCGGGCAGCGCGGCGCACATCCGGCGGTGTTGCGGGATCCATTTCGGCCCCGTAGGCATCCTGCACGGCGTCGTTCCAATCGTTCCAATCATTGCAGAGCGGCGGAAAATCGTGCGTGGCATAGGTGGCAAAGGAGCACGGGTTGTAGGTTTCCCCCCGCACAATCTGCTGCTCCGGGGTAATCTCCCAGTGCGGAATCTTGAAGCCGGCAATGCGCAGGCAGGACAAATCCGGGCGCACATAATCAGGCACACAGCCCAGATCCTCGCCCACCACACGCACACCTGGAGCAGCCTTGATAAGCTGGCGCAGCAGGAAATCGCCCCTCGCCAGATTAGCGCGGCGCTCGTGCTCCGTCCAGTCGCCATGCGGGCGGAATCCCGGGCGGCGCCCCCCGCACCGGGCGGCGGCTTCATCTTCCGAAAGCGGCAGGAACTCCGGGTTGCGGTCAGGCATCCACGGGAAGGCATAGATGCGGTAAAAGCCCAGCACATGGTCAATGCGGTACATGGAAAACACCTCCGCCAGCTTGCGGATGCGGCGGTTCCACCAGGCAAAGCCATCGCGCTCCATCACATCCCACCGGTACAGGGGGATTCCCCAGTTCTGCCCCCACTTTGCGGTGAAGGGGTCTTCTGCAAAATTGCCCTCAGCCGGAGCACCACCGCTCCAGTCCATATCAAAGAGGTAACGCTCAAAAAACACATCGGCGCTCGCCACAGAAACGCCGATGGGCACATCCCCCATCAGAAGCACTCCCTTCTCATCGGCATGAGAGCGCACGCGGGCCCATTCACGCGCACAGAGCCACTGCAGCCACTGCTGGTGGCGCTTCTGGGCGCGCGAATCAGCGCAATCATTCACGATGCGGCGGATGACATCCGTATTCTGCTCAGGCCAGAGCCACCAGGCAATGGTGCCGAAGCCGAAACTCGCCACGCGGAACGTGGAAAAATCCTCCAGCCAGAGGCCCTGTGAGCGCACCCAGAAATCGAACTCCGCACGCAGCGGGGCAAATTCATCCTCGTGTTCAAAACGTTTCCAGGCCTGCATGAACCAATAGCGCTTATACGTGCGCACGCGGGCGTAATCCACCAGGTCGCGTCCACCAGGCAGCTGCAGGGGTGGCAAGTCCTCCGGATAAGGCGGCAGATTCCCCGGCATTCCAGGGATACGCTCCAGTGAGAGATAAAGCGGCTCCAGCGCCACTGAACTGATGGCTGAATAAGGAGACGGGGCATCATCCTCCCCCAGCGCATTGACAGGCAGCAGCTGCAGGAACCCCACACCGTGCGCCGCGGCCCAATCAATCCATTCCATCAGAGCCGTCAGGTCACCAATACCGGCATCCCCCTCCCGCCGCAGTGAAAACAGCGGCATCAACACGCCCGTCTTGCGTTCCTTCACCATAGTACGCCATACTAGCACAGCTTCTGGCTTTCTGCAATGAGAAAGAGGATAACAAACTCTAATTTTACCGGAAAGCTCCTGTTTCCTCCACTTTCTACTGCATAATAGCAGAATTTACTTGAATTTTATTTCATCTTATGGTAGTAGCAAAAAATCACACATACCGCTGTACGCAAGCGGAGAACAGATTCACGCACACAATACTGAGAATATGGCCACGACAAAGAAGACAACAAGCAAGGAGACGAAGGCTACTGATAAGAAAAAGACAACGGCCAGGAAAGAAGCTGCCGCCCCCGCCAAGAAGGCTCCTGCACGCGAAACCCTGACCGCAGAGGAAAAGGCCCGCGTGAAAAAGCTCAAGGAGACGCTTGCCCTGCTCAAGGCAGACCCGGAGTGGCCTAAATTCCTGCAGGAACAGAAACAGGCCCTGCTCAACCTGCGCGATGAAATGCTGCCCAACATGCAGAACGTGACCCGAGACCACCTGCGCAGCGGCGCATCGAATGTTTCCTCCTCCTCCGGCCAGCACATCGGCGATGCCGGCAGCGAGGCCGAAGTGCGCGACCTCACCATCCGCCTGCTGGACAAGGACCGCGAACAGCTCTTCGAAATCGACGCTGCCCTGGAGCGCATCCGCCGCGGCACCTACGGCATCTGCGAAATCTCGCTCGACCCCATCCCCAAGAAGCGCCTGCAGGTGCGTCCGTTCTGCCGCCTCACCGTGAAATGCCAGGAGGAGTACGAGAAAAAATATGGCTCCTATGCCAACTACAGAGCCAAAAAACAAGACCATGTCGGGTATGCTGACCTACAAAATGACATGGAAAATGCGATTTCTCTTGACGATAGCGAAGAATAGCGTATAATGCGTCCCCGCAAGTCAACAATTCGCAATTATGCCTAGAGATATTATCATTCTGGAATGCACGGAGGCCAAGGCCGAGGGTAAGACCCCTTCCCGTTACGTGACCACCCGCAACAAGAAGAGCCAGCGCACGCCCGGCCGTCTGGAGAAGGTTAAGTTCAACCCCTACCTGAAGCGCCGCACTCTGCACCGCGAGATGCGCTAAACCTCCTAAGCACTCTTATACGATTATGATGACCGAATTCAAGAGCGTCGAACGCCGTATCCGTTTCCGCACCTGCAACAAGACCATGCCCCGCCGCCGCATCGATATCCCCGCTGGCGCCGTGGACATGTGCAACCCGGAATTCCTTTCCAAGTTCACTTCTGAGACCGGCAAGATTCTTCCCCGCCGCGTGACTGGCGTGTCTGCCAAGATGCACCGCAAGATTACGCGCGAAATCCGCCGCGCTCGCGCCGTGAACCTGCTCCCCTGATGAAGGAGGAGTTCTCGACGGCAGATTGTCGTTGATTACGATAAGGGGGCTTGTATGCTTCGGCCTGCAAGCCCCCTCGTATTTTACAAAATTTCCCATCCCTGCTCCGCCAGCCCGCCATGCAAGACCTGAAGGACACCCAGAACGAACTGGACACACGCCAGATTTCCATCGACCGCGTGGGTGTGCGTGGTGTGCGCTTCCCCATCATAGTGAGCGACAAGGAGCAGCGGACCCAATCCACCGTGGCCACGGTGGCGCTCATGGTCGACCTGCCCGAAAAATACAAGGGCACCCACATGAGCCGCTTTGTGGAAGCGCTGCATGAGCACAAACGCTACCTGGACGTGCGCACCGCCGTGCGCCTGCCGAACCGACTGCTCACCAAGCTGCACGCACAGCGCGCCCGCGTGGAAGTGGAGTTCCCCTTCTTCCGTCTCAAAAAGGCCCCTGTTTCCGGCATGGAGGGCATGATGGACTATGAAGTGCGCTTTGAAATTGATGCCGAGGTAGGCAAGCCGGGCCAGTTCACGCTGACCATCAAGGTGCCGGTGACCACGCTCTGCCCCTGCTCCAAGGCCATGAGCGAGCACGGCGCCCACAACCAGCGGGGCATCGTGACCTACTCTGTGCGTTTCTCGGGCAAGGCCGTGTGGATTGAAGACCTCATCGACCTCATTGAAAGCTGCGCCAGCTGCCAGCTGTACAGCATCCTGAAACGCCCGGATGAAAAATACGTGACCGACAAGGCCTACGAAAACCCGGTCTTCGTGGAGGACCTGGTGCGCAATGTGGCCGTAGCCACGGAGCACTACAACGCCTTCAGCTGGTACCGCGTGGAGGCCGAAAATTTTGAATCCATCCACAACCACAGCGCCTACGCCATGGTAGAGCGCCACTTAAGTTGATCAACCACTCCGTTTGCAGGAGAGGGAACTCAATTACGCGACTGGCAGTGCGGGCAGGTTCCTTCCGCATCGCGGCGGAGAAAACGGAAACCGCAGATACGGCAGGTCAGGTGTGTGCGCTCACGGCGCACACGGCGCCATTTCGCAACCAACTTCACAGGCACGTAGATGCAGATGGTGAGCAACACGCCGAGATACACCAGCGCGGCCAGGAATTCAGACGGAGACATGGGTTCAAGCATCATGGCAGCACCTCCTCTCCGCCCGTGGCATGCTCCGCACCAGGGTGGGGCGCAGGCTCTTCAGCAGCAGGCTGCTGGGGCGGCGCTGCAACGGGCTCAGGTTCAGACGGCAGAGACGGCTCTGCTACAGACTGCGGGGGCGGCAGCTCCAGCAACGCGGCAGCATCCAGCACAGCGGAATCGGCGGCCGGGTCAAAGAGCGCCAGTGGCGGGGGCGGCACAATTTGCGCCTGCCGCATCAATGGCATGGAAGCAGCGGCCAGGTCCTCGTGATACTCCGGGTCAGCATGCAGAGGCAGATGCAAGGGCAGCGGGCTCTGACGGCGCAAAACGAAATCAGTAAGGCGACCCTTTTTTACATAGACCTTACCCACACCCTTGGGGCGCACGCGTTCCGGCATCTCCACCGGCGCAAGCCATATTCCCAGCCCGACAACCCCCATGGCCAGGCAGAAGAACAGCGGCAGACACCCCGGCATGGGGCGGCTGTGCATAGTGTGGTACAAGAGGCTGTGTTCTTTATCCTTCATTTATTCTATGGCCGGTACAGCAGCATAACTGCAGGTATAGCCGTGGGAAAGAATCATATCCGTAAGCCGCTGGGAAACACCGGCAGAAACAGCTTTATCCAGCACCAGAATGACCGACACACGGGAAGGATTCGGTGTTTTCCAGGACTCCAGACACTTGGCAAAGCCCTCATACCCGCCACGCACCAGCTCGGAGCCCACATAGAGGCGCGGCATATCGCCCGGAGCCACGGAAACGATGTGAGTGAAATCACGGTTATATGAGCCTATCACAAAGTGAGACTCCTGGGGCTGCACGGAAAACCCGAAATGAGGCCCCAGGTGATTAGGCAGGAGCACGCAGACACAGAGAACCAGAAACAGATTCACCGCGGCCACCACCAGAATGGGGAAGCCACCTTCCTTAAGCGTGGAACGAACGCGGCGCATAATCAGAATATAGGGGGGGGATTCGAGTTATTCCTGTACCGGTTCCGGCTGTTTTTCAGCATCGGCCGCCTTCTTGTTCAAAGCCTCCTCGCGGGCATCGGCAATGATGTGTACGCACTCCAGGCCGGCGCGCTCCACCATATTGATAAGCTTGCGGGCACGAGAGGCCAGGAACATGTAGAAAATATAGGTGGGAATAGCCAGCGCTATGCCGGATGCAGAAAGCAGCAGAGCCTGCTGCAACGTAGCCGCTACCACAGGGGCTGCGGCCGCACCATCCGTGATTCCCGGTTGCTCGTAGAAACTCACCAGGGAAAGCAGCGTGCCCAGCACGCCCAGCAGCGGCATCACCGTGGCGCAGACCAGCAGCGTGCGCACATTGCGCTCAATGCGGTACACCTCCACCTCGCTGGCCTCCAGAGCAATCTCGCGCAGTTCATGGCGGGGAAGGCGCGGGCGGCTCAGCACAGCCTCCACCACACGTGCCATGGGGCCGGGCAGCTGGCGGGCCTCGTGCAGGCACTCATCGTACTGGCCGGAACGCAGCAGGGCGGAAAGGCCGCGCAGGAACTCACCGGAGTTGATGTTGATACGGTGGAAATAGAACAGACGCTCAGCCAGCACAGCCAGGGCCAGCGTGGCAAAGAAGAGGATGAGCCAGAACATGGGGCCCATGGCAATAATCATTTCGCGCATAAGTCAGTCTCAAGTGGTGTAAGTGTTGAAATCAGGAGAGAAGGCGGTTTGCCCCGGCCTGCGGCAAGCAGGCCGGGGCGTCAAGAAAATCAGGCGTTCGGGGTGATGCTCTCGGCGCCGAAATAGGGAACAAGCGCGGCGGGAATCTTCACCGAGCCGTCCGGCTGCTGGCACTGCTCCAGCAGAGCCACGTAGAGGCGCGGCAGGGCGGTGCCGGAGCCATTCAGCGTGTACGGCGTGCGGATCTTACCGTCGGCATCCTTATAGCGCAGCTTCATGCGGCGGGCCTGGTAGTCGGTAAAGCAGGAGCAGCTGGAAACCTCCAGGTACTTGCCCTGCCCCGGTGCCCACACCTCGATATCGTAGGTCTTGGCGGAGGAGAAGCCCACGTCACCCGTGCAGAGCTCAATGACGCGGTAGTGCAGCCCCAGCTTCTGCAGAATACACTCGGCGTGGCTGGTGAGTTTCTCCAGCTCGGCAAAGCCTTCCTCCGGGCGGCAGATTTCCACCAGCTCCACCTTGTCGAACTGGTGCACACGGATCATACCCTTGTTCTCGCGACCGGCGGAACCGGCCTCACGGCGGAAGCAGGGGGTGTAGGCCGTCATCTTGATAGGCAGGTCAGCCTCCTTGAAAATCTGGTCGCGGCAGAGGTTGGTGACGGGCACCTCGGCGGTGGGCACCAGGAACATGCTGTTCTCCTCCAGGCCGTACATATCTTCCTCGAACTTGGGCAGCTGGCCGGTGCCGTACATGCACTCGCGCTTCACGATGAAGGGCACGCCCACTTCCTGGTAGCCATTCTCCAGGGTCTGCGTATCCAGCAGGAAATTGATGAGGGCGCGCTCCAGACGGGCACCCAGGCCGCGGTACACAATGAAACCGGAGCCGGAAATGCGGGCAGAGTCCTCAAAGTTCAGCAGGCCCAGGCTGGTGCCCAGCTCCACGTGGTCCTTCGGCTCGGCAATTTCGGGCTTGGTGCCCCACACGCGCAGCTCGGGGTTGGCGGATTCGTCCTCGCCCACCGGGGCGGCATCGTGCGGCATGTTGGGAATGGAAAGCAGCAGGGCCTCCTGCTCCTCTGCGGCAGCAGAAGCCACAGCATCCAGCTCCTTGATGCGGTCGCCCACCTCGCTCATGCGCTTCTTGAGCTCCTCGGCCTCCTCGCGGCGGCCTTCCTTCATCATCTGGCCAATCAGCTTGGATGAACTGTTACGCTCCTGGGAAAGGGCCTGCTTCTCCGTCTCGGCACTGCGGCGCTTCACATCACACTCAAGCACCTTATCCACAAGCATCCAGTGGTCTCCACCACGCAGACGCACTCGTTCCTTCACATATTCGGGATTCTCCCTGACAATACGAATATCTAGCATAACACGCTTATTCTATACCAATGCACCGCAGATTCAAGTCAAAACTGCGTGTTGCCACCCCAATATCACGCGCATCCCAGAGATTTTGTAAGCGATAGAACTATAAGCACCCCTTTGGACGAAGCCCCCTCTGCTCGAAAAAGAAGAATTTAACAGAATTGACAATTGACGAGTGACTATTGGGGACTTCTAAAAACTCGCAACGAATCAACAAATTGGACTTTGGCGAGCCGAAAGCCCAGGGAATTCTGAGCCCTCGGAGAGGGCGACACAATAATAGCCCAGCGTGGAGCCGCAACGCGGCGGAACGCTGGGTAAAATGAAAAACATATCAGAACCCCGGAGCGTAGCGGAGTGGGTGGCAGAAGCTTCGGCTTAGTGTTTTAGCTGCGCTTCCCTGCCACCCCTCCACGTTGGTCGGGGTTCCGGTTATTTTTTATTCCAAACCCAGCGTTCCGCCGCGTTGCGGCTCCACGCTGGGCTATGATTATGCCGCCCTGCGGGCTCAAATTTCCGCTCGCCTGCGGCTCGCAAATTCCAATTAAGTGACTTTTTAGAAGTCCCCTATTGACAATTGGGGACTTCTAAAAAGTCACTAATTTTGAATTTGTGGGGAAACTCTGTCGGAGCACGGGACTTCAGTCCCGATTGGAAGCACCGTTATTTCGGGACTGAAGTCCCGTGCCCCGACAACGACAAATTCCAATTTACCGGGTGCTGCACTCAAACTTTGGGACACATGTTCCGCCACCTCCCATAAAAAGAGCCTGACCGCCGCGCAGTCAGGCCCGAAATAAAACAGTCAACCCCGCATCAACCGCGACGGCGGCGAGTGGTGCTCTTGCGCTTGGCCACGGCGCGCTTGCTGCGGACAGCCGTGCGACGCTTGGCCACAGCACGCTTGCCGCGGACAGCCGTGCGCTTCTTGGCCACAACCCGACGACCGCGGACAGCCTTACGCCTGGCCACAGCGTAGCGGCCGCTGCGGGCAGAAGAACGACGACGCACAGACTTGGAGGAAGAAGCCATAGCGGAACGCGGCACATAGGCAGGAACCGGAGTGCGCGATGTACGAATAGCGGCAGCCAGCGCCTTGCGCTGGTCATCGACGCTGTAATTGCGACCCTGCTGGCCGGCAAAATACTTACGGTACGCGGGATCAACCTGGTTAATGTTGGTGACCGCATCCGGGAAGTTATGATACTTCATCCCCCGGTCGCTCTGGCAGGCCGTCAACAGACAAGCCACCATAGCCACCAGACAAAGTATGAGCTGACGAGTGCTGGACATAACAGTGTTACTTCAGGGACATATTAAATCGATTACGCGGAACGGTATGGAAACCAGAAAGCCGATTAGCCCCGTTACAGCGCTACAGGAGGAGAGACAAGTCATGCACACCAGAGCAAGCCCCAGCTGAGCACTGCGCTTCGCCACGTTGTAAAGTATCTTCTTCATCACATTCACACGCGGCTTGCCCAGGCTGCCCTTGCGCCATTCCCTACCCCGCCGGACATATACTACCACATTTTCCGCCAAACTGCCAATACTAAACTTTTCCTTACAATCTTTTTTCGTTCAGTATGACTTGAATTTGCGTGAATTTGAGTTAGAATGAGTGCGGGATGGAGACTATTTCTGAAAATTCGAGAGAAATCTTATGCCAGGCTGTGCATTTTTTTGTCCAGAAGCACCCCGAACAGCACTTAACAGCCGACAAACTCCTGCACTTCATCACCAGCACCCCGAACTGCTTCAGCCGCAACAATCCGGAGGGTCACATAACAGCCTCGGCCTGGCTCATCAACCCGGGTGGAGATAAAGCGCTGCTCACGCTGCACCACAAACTGAAACGCTGGATGCAGACCGGAGGCCATGCCGATGGCGACCCGGACACACTGCGGGTGGCGCTGCGCGAAGCGGAGGAGGAAAGCGGCATCTCCGGCATCCAGCCCGTGAGCCGTGAAATTTTCGACATCGACATCCACCTCATCCCCGCCCGCCCCGCCAAAGGAGAACCGGCGCACTACCATTACGACGTGCGCTACTTGCTGCGCGCCCCCCACGAAAAGTATGCCGTTTCTGAAGAATCGGATACCCTTGCCTGGTGGGCAAAGCAGGATTTCATCATCCGCGCCGCAGAGTTAGACGCCTCCGTCCTTCGCATGGCACGCCGATATTTTGGAGAAGCATAACATTTTAGCTTGAAATAAGACATTTTTCGGCGTAATATACGGGATTGATGGAGTAATCATTCCATTTCAATTTCCTTACGCCATGAAACCACCATTCAAATCCGCACTGTTTGCCCTCTTCTGTGCACTGTCTGCGTTTCTGCCAGCCGAAGCAGTGGTCATCTATCCCCAGCCGCAACACAACGGCATGCGCTCAGTCACCACGCGGGTAAAGGAGGTGCAAATCCTCATGCGCAACGCTGAAAGCAAAGGCGGACTATGGGAGCGGCTGCCCGAGGTACCGGAAGGCTATGCCATAGATATCACACCAGGCAAACTCACCATCTACGCAAACGATGAAGCCGGCCGCTACTACGCGCGCCAATCCATCATCCAGCTGCTGTACAATGTGCAGGATGCAACAATTGCGCACAACGATGTATTTGCAGATAAAAGCCTGCGCGAGGTAACCCAGCTGGGCGAGCTGCCTATGGGCATACTGGTAGACTGGCCGGACCTGCCCTCACGCGGCGTGGTGGAGGGGTACTACGGGGCGCCGTGGAGTTTTGAATCGCGCTGTTCCATCTTCCGCTTCATGGGGCGCAACAAGATGAACACCTACATCTACGCCCCGAAAGACGACCCCTACCACCACGGCCAGGGCTGCTACAAGCCCTACCCTCAGGAAAAAGCCGCTGAATTGAAAGACCTCATCGCATACGCGCACCGCAATTTTGTGCGTTTTGTCTGGGCTATCCACCCTGCCAACACCGTGCGCTGGCATGAAAACGGCGGCCGCAACCAGCTGGATGCACTCTGCACCAAGCTGAGGCAGATGTACGACCTGGGCGTGCGGAATTTCGGCGTACTGGTGGATGACTCAAGCGGCGAAATCGGCAAGGCTGAGCGCCAGGTGCAGCTCACCAACTACATTCTGGAAAACTTCATCCGCAAACACCCGGATGTGAACCAGACCCTCATCATGTGCCCCACCGGCTACAACCGCGGCTGGACGAACGAGCAGTTCCTGCAAACCCTCGGTTCCGGGCTGGACAAGAGCGTCCCCATCATGTGGACCGGCGACACCGTGGTGCACGACATCACCCTCTCCGGTCAGAAATGGGTGAACGAGCACGTGCAACGCCCCACCTTCATCTGGTGGAACTGGCCCTGCAACGACTTCAAGCGCAGCCGCCTTTCCATGGGGCGCACCTACGGACTGGATACCGCCCCCGAGATGAAGAAGCAGATGAGCGGATTTGTGGCCAACCCGATGGAACACGCAGAAGCCAGCAAGGTAGGGCTTTTCGGCGTGGCCAACTATACGTGGAACATTGATGATTTTGAATCCGTCACCACGTGGGAGGCCGGCATGCGCCGGCTCTACCCGCGTCACCGCGAGGCCATGAAGGTGTTCTGCACCCACAACTCCTACCTGCTGCCGAATGGCCACGGTTACTTCCGCGAGGAATCGGTCGATATTGCCCCCACCGCCCAGGCCTTCATCGACAGCATCGCCGCAGATAAACCGGACATGAAAGCCGGGCAGTTGCTGCAGCTGGAGTTCGACCGCATGGTAAGCGCGGCCCGCGAACTCAAGCACACCAGCAACCCCGTGGCCGGACTTTGCCAGGAAATCCGCCCCTGGCTCGACCAATTCGAACTCTGCGGGGTGGCCGGAGCCTCAGTCATGACCGCCTTTGCCACCAAGGACGAATACCTCTTCCACTACTTCTTCGACACGGTGAAGGCGCTCTACGACATGCGCTCCACCCTGCGCAGCGAGTGGTCCGGCAGCGGTGTGCGCATGGTGGACGACGTGGAAGTGGCGGCCTACGCCATGACCCCGGTCCTCAACGCAGCCTTCTCCTACCTGAATGCCCGCGTGTATGCCGAGCTTTCCGGACAGAAGCGCCCGGAGGCCAGGTTCACCGCCTCCTGCGGCAACCCGAATGCGGATGCCGCCAAAATCAAGGACGGTCGCACCAATACATTCTGGTCCAACAACGGCTTCCAGAAAAAGGATCAGTGGTACTGCCTGGATCACGGCTCGCCTGTTTCCATCAACAACATCAGCCTGGTCATGGGTGGCCCCCGCCAGCGGGATTACCCCGACTGCGGCATATTTGAAGTCTCCGACGATGGTGCCACATGGCAGCAGGTGGGCAGCCCCCAGTATGGCAACATGGCCGTAGTCGACCTCTCGAAGAAACCGCTCCGGGCCCGCTACGTGCGGTTCCGCATTCTGACACCGCGCCCGAATTGGCTCTCCATCTGTGAGTTTGCCGTAAACCGCTCACTCCCCCCCTATGTGGACACCAATGTGGAGGGCTGCAACCTGACGGCCCATACCACCAATACGGAAATCGGCATCAACCGCGTGATGGAAGTGTTCCGCATGCAGCCTCAGGGCATCATCTCCCTCCGCTTGCCGACCCCCATCGCCCCCGAGTGGATACAGCTGAATCTGGAAAACGCAGCCATCGGCGAGTGGGGGCACCTCACCCTCTCCCTGGAATCCGGCAGGGAGCACCGGATTCAGGCAGAAGTGAAAAACAACCGCATCTTTGTGAAAAAGGACCAGTTGCCCCGCGAGCGCATCACCGCCATGAACCTGGTCAATTCAGGCAACAGCGAGCAGGAGGTGAAGCTCACCATCTTCAACATCGGCATCACCGAGGATGCCTTCGATACCGATACCCGCAGCATCAGCGATGGCGATATTGCCACTGCTTACCTCTGCGGCAAGGCGGCGCTGGATGTCACCATGCCGGTGCCAGCCGGAGCGCAGGAGTTGATTACCGTAGGTAACATCCAGTGCCAGGTCTCCGGTGCCACTCTCACCAGCGAAGGCGAACATGTGAGCCGTTACAAGCTGGATCCGGGAGCCACCGAGGTGAAGCTGCACCACCCGAAAAAACAACACAGCTTCCTCAACGAAGTCATCTTCAAGTAAGTGCTGATACGCGCCTACCAGAGCAGGGATGCCGCGCCGCTGGCCGATATATGGCTGGCGGCCACCCTGCCGGCGCACCCCTTCATCCCGGCCGGATACTGGCGCGCCAACCGCAGCCGCATGGAGCAGGAATACCTGCCACAGAGTGAAAACCTGGTGCTGGAGGATGACGCTGGCCTCCCTCGCGCCTTCATCTCCATGCTCGGGCGCCACATAGCCGCCCTCTTTGTGCAGCCTGATGCGCAGGGGAAAGGCTATGGCAGCGCCCTGCTCCGCCGCGCCCAGCAGCTTCACCGCGAACTCACCCTCCGCGTTTATGAGCTCAACACCGATTCGGTGCATTTCTACAAATACCACGGCTTTTCCATCACCGCCCGCAGCACCGATTCCGCCACCGGCGCCGTGGAGCTTCACATGCGCTGGGTTCCATGAAAATCCATTGCCTCATCGAAAATACCAGCTCCGCCCCGGAGCTCGCGGCCGAGCACGGGCTGAGCCTGCTCATTGAAAGCGGCTCTCACTGCATCCTCTTCGATTCCGGGGCCAGCCCCGCCTTTGCAGAAAATGCCGCGCGCATGGGGCTCGACCTCGGCAGGGTTGACGCGGCCGTACTCTCCCACGGGCACTATGACCACGGCGGTGGCCTGCTGCGCTTTCTGGAGCTCAACCCGCATAGCCCTGTCTGGGCAAGCCCGCATGCCGCTGAGCCGCATTTCAACGCGGCAGGAAAGGATATCGGACTTTCTGCCCAGCTCACGGGGCATGAGCGTTTCCGGCCAGTGCCCGCTGCGGTGTTTCAACTCGCCCCCGGTATCACCCTGCACGCTGCAGGCACCGTGCCGCAGGCATACCCCGAGCCCCCAAACGGCATGACCACCCTGCGCGGCGGATCTCACATGCCCGATGACTTCCGGCACGAGCTCTACCTCCTCATCGAGGAAAACGGCAGACGCGTTCTCTTCAGCGGCTGCTCCCACCGCGGCATCCTCAACATCGCTGCCCACTTCCGACCGGATGTCCTCGTGGGCGGTTTCCACCTCATGCGCACACCGACCCGGCAACTCCCACAGGTGGCCGCTGCTCTGGCGCAGTTTCACTCTCTCTACTACACGGGCCACTGCACCGGGGACTCCGCCTTCAACTTCCTGAAATCAACTCTTCAGGAGCGACTCAGCACATTTTCATCCGGTTCATCCATAGAACTCTGTTTATAACTGTTCTAAAACATCCTTGCTTTATTACTCACTTCCACTATAATTACCTTCAACTATGAAAAATATCCTCATCATCTCCGGCCACACCAATACGACCAGTGATTCCGTGGCCAACGCCACCATTCTGGAACAGATGGAAAAGCAACTGCCCGAAAGCCGCATCGTGTACCTTGACCGGCTGTACCCGGATTTCAAGATTGACGCCGCAGCCGAGCAGGAAAAGCTGCTGTGGGCCGATATCATCGTGCTGCAATTCCCGGTGTACTGGTTCTCCATGCCCTCTCTGCTTCACCGCTGGATGGAAGAAACATTCCTGCACGGGTTCTCACACGGCAGCACGGGCGACAAGCTGAAGGGCAAAACCCTGGTGCTTTCCTACACTACCGGTGCTCCGGCCGAGGCTCTGCCATGGGAAGACTTTTTCGGTAATCTGAAAGCCAGCTGCCAGTTCACCGGCCTGAACTGGGGTGGTTGCATCGGCACTGGCAGCGTCTCTTACCAGATGCGCCATGACCCGCAGATGCTGGCCGAAATCACCGAGAAGGCCCGCGCGCACGCCCAGCGCCTCACCGAGCACCTGCGCAGCCTCTGACCCCGTAACCCGGGCATCTCCGAAAATCGGGCCTGCCCTGGGCAAGCGGGAAGCATACAGCCCGGGCAAACGAAAGGGCGACCTGATTTTCAGGTCACCCCTCACCTCTCATACAAAACTGAGTACCCCCGCGCGGACTCGAACCGCGGACAAATTGATTAAGAGTCAACTGCTCTACCAACTGAGCTACGGAGGCATTTGCTCACCCGGCTGCTCACAGACTGGTACCCCCGCGCGGACTCGAACCGCGGACAAATTGATTAAGAGTCAACTGCTCTACCAACTGAGCTACGGAGGCACATTGTCTGTGAGCACCCTGCATCTGGTTTCATCTCTCAAGGAGAGAGCCGCTGGTCAGATTTGAACTGACGACCCACGCATTACGAATGCGTTGCTCTACCCCTGAGCTACAGCGGCAGATGCTGTGTGCGGCGGCAGTTTAGCACACGAAAATCGGCATTGCAAGCCTTTTTTTAGAAAAAAATGTAGATTCATGCGTTTCAACTTTACACAAAGTCCCGGAAGTGCTATTTTCTGAACGACTTTGCTTCCCATATGTTAGTTTGCAAGCGCTTCCTCACCCTGCTTTTAGTGTTCAGCAGTCTCTGCCATGCCGCAGCTGCTGATTGGCAGGCCTGTGAGCAGCAGCTGCGGCAACAGGAGGGAAGGAGCGTGCGCGAACAGCGCATCATGCGCATGCTGGCTCGCAGGCTTGCGCATATCAGCCAGGGCGGGCACATAGACGACCGCGACCCCCACGGCCAGACAGCGCTGATGATGGCTGCGGCCCTGAATCACGAGGAATTAATCACGCGGCTCCTGCTCAAAGGAGCGGATCCCTCCATCTCCACCCCGAAAGGCAAGACCGCCGCCATGCTCAGCCCTGAGCCCCGGCTGGCAGGGCTCATCCAGGCCTGCTGCGGGGGCTCGCCCCCTGCGGGTAATCTCCACCAGGCAGCGCAGAAGGATGAAGCCGGTCTTGCAGAAGCCTTGCAGTTGCTGCGGAACGGGGCAGATGTACACGCCCGAGACAAACAGGGCAAAACCCCGCTCATGCTGGTTTCCAGCCAGAACCGCAAAATGGCACAGCTGCTGATTGCAGCCGGAGCCGACCCGGTACACTGGGGGCAGGCGGAACGAGCCAAGGCAAAAGTGCAGTTCATCGATGTCGTGTTCACCCACCGCGGGCTGTCGGCTGAGGAGTTGGAAGCCGAGGATAAGGCCCACGCCAGGCAGCTGGATGAACTGCGGCAGCAAAAGGCACGGTGGCGGCGTTTCACCGACCCCGCCATGCGGAGCAGAAGGCGCCTCAGCATGCCCCACTCCTTCACCTGGGACTGGAAGCAGCGATGCCACATCAGCAAAGACCTGCTCAACAAGCAGAAACTGGAAAACGGCTCGGAAGAAGCCGGCCGCAGCGGCTATCTGGGGCATGTCTACCTCGGCACCCTCACCCTGCACTACCCGGACGGCGTGCCGCCCCTGAGTTTCCCGGTGCAGTGCGGCGGGCGGGCAGAGCATTACCTCGGCGCGGCGGATGCAACCATCCCCCTCGTGCCGGAAGGAGCCACCGCCCGGCTTTTCCCGGACTACCGGGGCCACACGCTCAACGGCTTTTTCATCTCCTGCCTGGGGCGGGAGGCTGTCCCCAGGTTCAGCGAAGAGCGCGAACACATCATGCTGCACATGGTCCCCGTAGCCGTCCCCGGCCAGACAGAAGAAACAACACTCCGAACCACCGGTTCCCACGGCTGCATCTCTGTTAAAAACCTGCAACATTGGCGCGCCATCTGCGCCGAACTCCGCAAAAAAGGCACCGCTACCCACGAAGGGCTCGAACTCCGCATCCGTTACGATGTAAAATAAACAGATTTTGGCCCGTCCCTCACACTTTAGGGTTGAATTTCGCCCCCAAGGGCTATAGAATAGGCGCGCTATGACATACGAAGTTTTCGAAACCAAGGAAGCCGCAGCCAAGAAGCTGGCCGCCGAAGTCGCAGAACTCATCCGCAGCCGCGCCGCCGAAGGCAAGGGCGTCGTGCTGGGTCTTGCCACCGGTGCCACTCCGCTGCCCTTCTATGCTGAGCTCATCCGCCTGCACAAGGAAGAGGGTCTCTCCTTCAAGAACGTGACCACCTTCAACCTGGACGAATACACCGGTCTGCCCCACGACCACGTGGAGTCCTACTGGTACTTCATGCACACCAACCTCTTCAACCACATCGACATCCCCGCCGAGAACATCAACCTGCCCTGCGGCACCCTGGCCCCCGAGGAAATCCCCGCCCACTGCGCTGCCTACGAGCAGAAGATCAAGGACTGCGGTGGTCTCGACCTCCAGATCCTCGGCATCGGCCGCACCGGCCACATCGGCTTCAACGAACCCGGCTCCGATGACACCACCATCACCCGCCAGGTGCACCTCGACGACCTGACCAAGACCGACGCTGCCCCCGCTTTCGGCGGCTTCGAGAACGTGCCCAGCACCGCCATCACCATGGGTGTGGCCACCATCATGGGCGCTAAGAAGGTGCGTCTCATGGCCTGGGGCGAGAAGAAGGCCTCCATCGTGAACAAGGCCATCAACGGCCCCGTGACCATCGATGTGGCTGCCTCCTACCTGCAGAACCATGCCGATGCCAAGTACTTCCTTGACACCCCGGCCGCTGCCGAGCTGTAAAGCAAGTAGCTGAAGCAACAGTTTCCGCGAGGGCCGGGTATCTCCCCGGCCCTCCGTTTTTACCGAAGCCCGCCGCCGCATGCACCTCTACATCCACGTTCCCTTCTGCCACCGCATCTGCCCGTACTGCGCCTTCTTCAAGCACACCCCGGGCCGCAGCGATATTCGCGGCTACGCGCAGGCCGTGGGCGCAGAGGCGCGCCTGCGCCTGCCGCAGGGCACCGCACCGCGCACCATCTACTTCGGCGGCGGCACCCCCAGCATGCTCTCCCCCACCCACCTGGAGCTGCTGGTGAGCGGTCTGCGCAGCTGGCTCGACCTCAGCCAGGTGCAGGAGTGGAGCTTCGAGAGCAACCCCGCCACCTTCACCGCCGCCAAGGTGCAACACTGGCGGCAGCTGGGCATCAACCGCGTTTCCCTGGGCGTGCAGAGCTTCGATGCCGGGCTGCTCAGGCTCCTGGGCCGCGAGCACAGCCCGGAGGACGTGGCCGGGAGCATCCGCCTGCTGCGCGAAGCCGGCATCCCTCAGGTGAATATCGACCTCATGTTCTCCCTGCCCGGGCAAAGCCTGCAGCAGTGGGAGCACAGCCTGCAAAGCGCCCTTGCCCTGCAGCCCGACCACATCTCCACCTACAACCTCTCCTACGAGGAAGACACCGATTTCTTCCGCCACTACGGCGCCACCGCCGGCGATGAGGAGACGGATGTGGCCATGTTCACCCTGGCGGATGAGCTGCTCACCGCCGCCGGCTACCGGCACTACGAAATCTCCAACTACACCCGCCCCGGCTGCGAATCGCAGCACAACCTCGCCTGCTGGCATGGCGAGGACTACTGCGGCCTCGGCCCCGGTGCCGTCGGCACCATGGGCGGCGTGCGCTACGCCAACGCCGGCGATACCGCCGCCTACACCGCCGCCCTGCAATCCGGCACCCTGCCCCCCGGCACCGCAGAAAAACTCGACCCCGCCACCCGCCGCACCGAGCTGCTGGGGCTCCTGCTCCGCACCGATGAAGGCCTGCCCCCCGCCATGCTCCGCCCGCAGGACAAGGCCTTCATCACCATGCTTCAGAACGAAGGCCTCGCCACCCTCACCCCCGCTGGCCGCCTCCTCCTCACCCGCTCCGGCCGCCTCGTGGCCGATGAAATTGCCGTGGGTCTCATCTGACGACGTCCGCGCCAACGGCGCGGATATCGTTCAGCCGCGTAGCGGCTGAATATCGTCCATGCGCAGCATGGATATCGTCCGGCGCAGCCGGATATCGTTCCCAATGAAGCAAAACCTGCCCGCAAAGCGACCATTGGGAAATTCAGCCCCCCCCCGTGAAAACTCGCGCTCCGCGCTCGCGTGAAAGGTGAAAAGTGAAAACAGCCGCTCCGCGCCTGTGAGATAAATCGTCCATGCGCAGCATGGATATCGTCCGGCGCAGCCGGATATCGTTCCCTATGAAGCAAAACCTGCCCACAAAGCGACCATTGGGAAATTCAGCCACCACCCCGTGAAAACTCGCGCTCCGCGCTCGCGTGAAAGGTGAAAAGTGAAAAGTGAAAACAGCCGCTCCGCGCCTGTGAGATAAATCGTCCATGCGCAGCATGGATATCGTCCGGCGCAGCCGGATATCGTTCCCTATGAAGCAAAACCTGCCCACAAAGCGACCATTGGGAAATTCAGCCACCACCCCCTCGTGAAAACTCGCGCTCCGCGCTCGCGTGAAAGGTGAAAAGTGAAAACAGCCGCTCCGCGCCTGTGAGATAAATCGTCCATGCGCAGCATGGATATCGTCCGGCGCAGCCGGATATCGTTCCCTATGAAGCAAAACCTGCCCACAAAGCGACCATTGGGAAATTCAGCCACCACCCCGTGAAAACTCGCGCTCCGCGCTCGCGTGAAAGGTGAAAAGTGAAAAGTGAAAACAGCCGCTCCGCGCCTGTGAGATAAATCGTCCATGCGCAGCATGGATATCGTCCGGCGCAGCCGGATATCGTTCCCAATGAAGCAAAACCTGCCCACAAAGCGACCATTGGGAAATTCAGCCACCACCCCCTCGTGAAAACTCGCGCTCCGCGCCTGTGAGATAAATTTTCCCGCGCCCTCCGGGCGCACAAACTTTCTATTTGTCAATCGGGTACTTCTAAAAACTCGAAACTAATCAACAAATTGGCTTTATCGGGCTGAAAGCCCGAGGAATTTTGAGCCCGTCAGGGCGACACTTTCCATAGAGCCCCGCCAGTAGGCGGGGCTCAGAATTCCGCTCGCCTGCGGCTCGCCAAATTCCAATTTAGTGACTTTTTAGAGTCCCCAGCAGTCGCCCCGCTTCAGACTGCTCAGAAAAAACGGCACCCGGATTTTTCCGGATGCCGTTTTTACTGATTTTACTCTGATCTTACATCAGAAAGTATAGCTGGCACCAACATTCACGCGATGCTCGCGGGAATCATCCATGGTGCTGTAGCTGTAGTTGGCGCTGGCGCTCCAGCGCTCACCGATGCGGTATGTAGCGCCGACTTCAACACCCACGCCCTGGCGGCCGGGATTCTCACCATCGCCACGCAGGCCATCCTGCTCGATGACCGGGTTGCTGCGCACCATGTCGT
>SUVL01000050.1 GCA_015062005.1 Akkermansiaceae bacterium | reverse complement strand
AATCGCTCCAAAAATGGATTGACATCAGAGGGTATAGAATGATATAAAAACAGCACACGCCAAATGCACACAAGAGAGGGGGCTTAAATTGGCTTCCTAAGTGTCGAAAGAATGGCGCCAGTTTAGGATGATTCTTCCAAAATGTTGCTTATATTACAAAATTTTCGGGACACGTGTGGCAAATTACCGGCAGCGGAGACTTCTCACTTGCCAGTGCGGCTTTGTTATGTTAAAAATAACGCTACATGGAAAAAACACTTTTTCAGAAGATAGCGGACAAGGAGATACCGGCCGCCATTGTGTACGAGGATGAGCTGTGCGTAGCCTTCCGCGACATAGCCCCGGCAGCCCCGGTGCATGTGCTGCTGGTGCCTCGCAAGCCGATTCCGAGCATAGCCGCCGCCACGGCGGAAGATGCAGGGCTGCTGGCTCATCTCATGCTCAAAGTGGGCGATATTGCCCGGGCCGAGGGCATCGAGGAAGGAGGCTACCGCACCGTGCTCAATACCGGTGAGGATGGTGGCCAGACCGTGCCGCACCTCCACATCCACATCATCGGCGGGCGCTCCCTGCAGTGGCCTCCCGGTTAGTAGCCCCCCGCCCCGGCAGCAATGCCCACGCGCCTGAACACCAGCGTACGCAGCTTCGAGTGGATCACGCCGGATACGCTCGAAATAGAGATGCCTGATACCCGGCTCCGCCTCTGTTTTCTGGAGCCGGGAGTGGTGCGCTGCCGCTATGTGACCCAGGCGGTGTTTGAAAACATACCCAGCTACGGGGTAGCAGCCGAATACACCCCCGCCCCGCCAGAGCTGGAGGAAGAGGACACACCCGGCTACCTGGCGGTGCGCACCGGGCGACTGGAAGTACGCATCCGCCGCATCGACGGCGGGCTGGAGTTTTACCAAAGCGCCAGCGACCGGCTACTCTGCGCAGATGCCGAAGGCATGGGCCACCGCCGCTCCGAACGCACAGGTGATGACCTGGTGTGGGTGCTTAAGCACATGCCCGCGCAGGCTCACTTCTTCGGGCTGGGGGATAAGCCCTGCGCGCTGAACCTGCGCGGGCGGCGCCTTGACATGTGGGGCGCTGACCACTATAAATTCACCACCGAAAGCGACCCGCTCTACAAGAGCATCCCCTTCTTCCTCTGCCTGAACCAGGGTACGCAGTACGGCATTTTCTTCGATAACACCATGCGCTCGTACTTCGACTTCGGCAAGGAGCGCGAGGACCGCCTCCTCTTCGGGGCCGATGGCGGACACATGGATTACTACTTCATCGCCGGGGAGGACGCTCTGGACACCGTAGCCACCTATACCCGCCTCACCGGGCTGCCCCCCATGCCACCGCTCTGGGCGCTGGGCTACCACCAGAGCAAGTGGAGCTACTACCCGGAGGAAGCCGTCAACAAACTGGCCCGTGATTTCCGAAAGCGCAAAATTCCCTGCGATGCCATTCACCTGGATATCCACCACATGGAGGATTACCAGTCACTCACCTGGAGTCGAGAGTACTTTCCCGACCCGGAAGGGATGGTCCGCCGCCTGGGGGAGGATGGATTCAAAATCGTGACCATAGCCGACCCGGGCATCAAGGTGAACCCGGACAACTTTGTGTGGCGCAGTGGATTTGAGCGCAACGTGTTCTGCCGCCGGCACGACGGAGCCCTGCTGGAGGGCGATGTGTGGCCGGGGCTCTGCACCTTCCCGGATTTCACCTCGCCGGACACGCGCAACTGGTGGGCCGGACTCTTCCGGAAACAGGTGGCCGAAATCGGCATCCGCGGAATCTGGGTGGATATGAATGAGCCCGCCATCTTCCCGGACCGCACCTTCCCGGACGATACGCGCCACGCCTTCGACGGCTACTCCTGCTCCCACCTGAAGGCACACAATGTGTACGGCCAGTGCATGGCGCGGGCCACGCGAAAGGGCATGCTCATCCACGCGCCGAACCGCAGGCCCTTCATCCTTTCCCGCGCAGGCTTCGCCGGCATGCAGCGCTACGCCGCCACCTGGACCGGTGACAACAGCTCCGACTGGGAGAACCTCAAGATGGCCAACCTCATGGTGCAGCGTCTGAGCACCAGCGGAGTCTCCTTCTGCGGGGCGGATACCGGCGGTTTCCTGGGACACCCCACGCCAGAGCTCTTCTGCCGCTGGATGCAGATGGCCGCCTTCCACATCTTCTTCCGCAACCACAGCAACGGCGAATACGGCGGCCAGGAACCCTGGTGCTTCGGCCCGCTGGTGGAGCAGTATGTGCGCCTGGCCATCATGGAGCGCTACCGGCTGCTGCCGTATTTATACACCCAGTTCCACCGCTACCATGCCCAGGGGCTGCCCATCATCCGCTCCCTGGCCATCATGTACCCGGAAAACCCGGATATGTACTGGCGCAGCAGTGAATTCTTCCTGGGCGATTCGCTCTACATCGTGCCGGTACACCACCCTGGCGAAAACGGGCGCTTCCTCTACATGCCCTCCGGCCACTGGTATTCCCTCTGGACAGATGCACCGGCCCCGGCCTCCGGCGAGGAAGTGTGGGTCTCCACCCCCATGAGCCACATCCCCGTGTTTGTGCGCGGCGGTCACCTCATCCCCCGCTGGCCGGTTCAGCAGTACGTGGGGCAGATAAAAGCCCCGCATGTGACCTACGACCTGTGGTGGGCACCGGAGTGCAAAGCCACCTCCTACCACTACGAGGACGCCGGCGATGGCCAGGGCCACCGGGTGGGCATGTTCCGCTTCCACCGTTTCCGCTACACCGCAAGCCGCCGCAGCATCTCCATCGTGCGCGAGGGTGAAGGGAACCTCGACCCGATGAACGAAACCGCCACCCTGGCCCTGCATGCCCTGCCCATCGGGGCGCAACCCTGCGTGGTAGCCGATGGCGCCCCCTGCCCCGGCAGCTTCGATGAGCGCCACGTCTACCACGCCGAAATCCCCATCTATTCCAACCACGTGCAGATTGAGCTGTGAAACAGGATACCATCGATAAACTCGTCACCCGACTTGACCACCTCAGCCCGGAGGAGCTCCGCAGCGTCTTCATGCGCCTGGTTTCAGACAAAGGCCTGCTGCAGGATGTATTCGATGCCCTGCGGGACGGCATCATCCTCTTCGATGCGCACGGCCAGGCCCGCTTTGCCAACAAAGCCGCAGCGGCCATCTATGCCCGGCCGCTGCGCGAGCTGCTGCGAACCCCCTTCGAAACCCTCACCGGCGGCACCTGCCGCTGGGATGACCTCTGCAACAGCGGCATCGCCATCACCCGCGACCTGCAAGTGAACTACCCGGAGCCCCGCCACTACCATTTCCACATGAGCCCCATAGCCGGCGGCAGCGAGTACCTCCTCCTCGTGCGCGATGACACCGAGCAGCACACCCGCGGGCTGGAAGATGCCGAAGCCGAGCAGATGAACCTGCTCAGCTTCATGGCCAGCGCCGTGGCCCACGAAATCGGCAACCCCCTCAACTCCCTGGGGCTCAACCTTCAGCTTCTCCAACGCAAGCTGAACAAACTGACCGAAGCCGACCAGGCCAGACTCGCCCCGCTGCTGGAAACCGCCATGGAGGAAACCAGGCGGCTGGATACCCTGCTGCACCAGTTCCTGCACAGCATGCGCCCCACCCGCCTGCAGCGAGAAACCGTCAACCTGAACACCCTCATCGAGCGCGTGCTCGAAACCCTGGACCCGGAAATCGCCCCGCGCGGCATCTCCGTGCACCTGGAGCTCAGCGAGGGGCTGCCCGAGCTCAGCGCGGATTCCGCCCAACTCTTCCAGGCCATTTACAATCTGGTGCGCAACGCCTACCAGTCCATCCCCGGCGAGGACGGCGGCATCTACATCCAGACCGCCTACAATGACAACGACCTCCGCATCGTCATCTCCGACACCGGCACCGGCATCTCCCACGAAGTGATGGGCAGCATGTACGAACCCTTCCGCACCACCAAGAGCAAAGGGAACGGCCTGGGGCTCCTCATCGTCCGCCGCATCATCAAAGACCACGGCGGCACCCTCGGCTTCGCCTCCAAGGAAGGCACCGGCACCACCGTCACCATCACCCTCCCCCGCGCCGACAGAGTGGTGCGTCTTTTGCCCGCCTGATTACGTCCGCGAGCCCCGGCTCGCGGATATCGTTCAGGCCATCGGCCTGAATATCGTCCACGCCGCAGGCGTGGATATCGTCCTGACCGCAGGTCAGGATATCGTTCCCCTTTCAGCCAAAGCCTTGCGTTACCCATCCATTGGGAAGCAATAAACCCATACTTCTCCGGAAACGATATCCGCTTCGCGGACGATATCTGCTCTTCGAGCAGACGATATCTTGCTACGCAAGACGATATCCTCGCCTGCGGCTCGGACCTTACGTCCGCGAGCACCGGCTCGCGGATATCGTTCAGGCCATCGGCCTGAATATCGTCCACGCCGCAGGCGTGGATATCGTCCTGACCGCAGGTCAGGATATCGTTCCCCTTTCAGCCAAAGCCTTACGCTTCCCATCCATTGGGAAGCAATAAACCCACACTTCTCCGGAAACGATATCCGCTTCGCGGACGATATCTGCTCTTCGAGCAGACGATATCTTGCTGCGCAAGACGATATCCTCGCCTGCGGCTCGGACCTTACG
>SUVL01000023.1 GCA_015062005.1 Akkermansiaceae bacterium | reverse complement strand
GGGTGGCCAGTGTGAAGCTCACCTACACCAAGCCCAAAGTGGAAGAAGAGGAGGAAGA
This sequence comes from Akkermansiaceae bacterium, assembly GCA_015062005.1. Taxonomy (GTDB): domain Bacteria; phylum Verrucomicrobiota; class Verrucomicrobiia; order Verrucomicrobiales; family Akkermansiaceae; genus Akkermansia. Next base: position 35,439 of record SUVL01000023.1, on the reverse strand, counting down.
TTCCGAAGGCGGCGAAAACGGCTCAGAAGAGGGGGAAGGCTCCGGCGAAGATGGCGAAGGCGAAGAGGGGTCTTCTCCGGCCCGCACGGTGTCTTTTACGACCTCCTTTGATGTGACTGTGGTTGACCAGCCTATTCTCACGCACCCGAAGATGGCCAGCATCTCCGGCGGGCAGTTGGAATACCTCAAAGCCTTCATGGATGGCGCACGCCTGTGGGAGCTGGTCCCGGAGGTGGACAATGCAGGCAAGCCGAAACTCGATAGCGATGGGCTTCCGGTCATGAAGCAGCTCGGAAAGCTGCTCAACACGGGCAGCAAGGCCTTCGACCTCATCAATAAGGGCGTGACGGCCTACAAGGATATTATGGCTACTTACACAGTCCGTCAGACCTCCCGCACGGATAAGTCAGATATCAGCTCCGTGGGTACCATCAACGACCCGCCCAAGGCTCCCAAGTTCCCGAACCGTTCATGGCTGCAGGTGTCTTCCAATTGCTCCATGAACGATGACGGCAAGACCTACACCATCGAGAATACTTGGCTACTCTCTGGCCTTGGTGGCTGGGACAAGGACCTGTATGGCGCGTAAGCTATGAAACTGCCCGAAAAAGTACGCGTAGGGGAGACCCTATCAGCCCGCTGGCTCAATCAGGTGGTGGACTGCCTGAAGGAGCTTGCCAAGGCTGCCAACATGGTAGGCAATGGCTCGTCTACCTCCAGTATCGAGTATTCCGGCTCCGAGTTGCGAGATACTAAGTACCGGGGTACCGGCGGCTCAGATCTACAGGAGTTCAAAGTCTTTCCCTTCCAGCTCCGCCTCAAGCCCAAGCAACTGTGCGAGGTGGACGAATCCGGAAATTGGCCCAAGATAGCCCAGATAAAAGCCGGGGCTATCATTGACTACATGGGCAAGACCCGCCCGGTTCCCGAGAATGCCACCATCTACGACTACACGGAGGGCTGGATTGATATCGGGGCCTTCTCTGAAAAGCTGGAAAAGGTGTTTTGCATCATTAAGCAGAATTACAAGGGCGAAATCATCAGCGCGGATATCGCATCTGAGCAGAAGGATTTTGTCCCATGGGGCAAGACGGAGGAGAACGCGACAGGCGAGGGTACGCTCTCGGTGTTCATTGGTACCTACCAGCTCCGCAGAATTAACGAGGTCAACCGCGCCCATATCTACCAGGCACATACAGGTACTCTGGATTTGCAGACGGTACAGGTGGAAAAGCTCGTCACTGAGGTCGGAGGTTCCGGCAATGGCTCAGGGGAGGAGGAAGAGTATTACACGGCCCCGGAAAGCGAGGAGTACGAAAGCAAGCCCACTTCACTTTTCCGCAAAAGGGATGAGCATTTGTTCATATTCAAAAAGCTCATTTGTGGCGAAGGGCTGGAGCTTGCGGACGGCAAGAATCTGAAAATCACGCTCAGCCGGGCCAATTCTGTGTGGCCTGATGGCTCCGGTGGTTCTGCTCCGGGTTCATCTGATGTCCCCACTATCACGATTGGCGGCGTGGAGGATATTGTGTTCGACCGTGAGATTCTGGAGCCGCTGATTGAGGCGGGGATTATCCGGATTCCGTATGCTGATACCATCAAGGAGGTTACAGGTGTCATCTCCGGGCTTGTGGTGAAATATGCTCCGGCTGTCCTGAATGATGACGGCTCGGTCACGTTTCTGGGGGAGGATGGTTCGCGCCTTCCTGATACGCCCGCTCCTGTTGATGCCGGTTCCGGCTCTGCTTCCGGTTCCGGTGCAGCATCTTACCACAATCAGATTGTGGGGGGCGTTATCTACATCACGATACCGATTTTCCAAGAGGGCTCAGGCTCGCAATCTATGTCGGCCTCTGCCAGTGGGAGCGATTCCGCTTCTGCTTCTGCTTCCGGCTCAGATGGAGACACGGAATCCGCTACCGGTTCCGTTTCTGTTACGGAGTCCGGCTCTGCCAGTGCTTCGGATTCCGGCAGTGCATCCGGTTCCGCTTCGACTTCGGGTTCCGGTTCGACTTCGGGTTCTGCCAGTGCTTCCGCTTCGGATTCCGGTTCGGCATCCGCTTCGGCTTCGGAGGCCTCCGGCAGTACCGGGGCGTCAGATTCCACGGCTGGCAGTAGTTCGGTAGCAGGCTCCTCGTCATCGTCCTCCGGCGGTGGCTCTTCGTCCTCCGGCGGTGGCTCTTCGTCCTCCGGCGGTGGCTCGGTGCCCGGTGGCGGCTCTGTTCCGGGCGGTTCCGTTCCCGGTGGTTCGTCTTCTTCCGGTTCATCCGGTGGCAGTGGGTGCTGTGGTTGCGACTGTACCACGAAGCTGGCCGATATGCAGGCCCGCATTGATGAATTATCCAAGCGCATTGACGAGCTGGAGAAGAAGGAATGTACCTGCAAATGTGGTGACCTGCTGGCTCAGATTCAGGCCGCCGTGGCTGCTGAGGCTCAGGCCATCGCCAACAGTATCAACTATGAGATTTCGGTCAATGGGGCCGTGGTGACTACTACGGAATACGGGACGCTCGTAGCCGATACCACCGGCTCTGTGACAGCTAACGGCGCAAGTGCCAGCTCCAATATCCACTACTAAGCAATATCTTTCCTATGGCTTGCAACTGCTCCAACATTGACACGAACGCTATCTGCAATGCAGCCCGGCAACTCCTTCGCAAGAAGTTTGCCGAGCTGCTGCAGAATATCCCATGTTCCCATACCAACAGGGATGCCTACTACAGCCCTTCGCAATACTGGTACGACCTAGACCGCACCGACCGCCGCACGGTCAGTACCAGTATGAGCGTGGGGCTCCGAGGCAATACCATCGTTATCTCTCTTTCCTATGCCTGATTCTTCTCTGAAAATTGACCTCAACAAGAACACCCGCTGCATCTCGATGTCGCCATGGAGGCAATGCTTCATGCGTCGCATTTTCCGCGAGCGCGGGCTCACCATGCCCCCGGTGACGCATCCTATCATTCCGGAGAAGCCTACGCGCCCGAAGGAGCCCAAGGCCTATTCGAGCTTGGCCCTGACTTTCATCCGGTTGATTCTGGAGGCTGAGCGGGACGGCTTGCCGTACCTGATTATCTACGAGGACGATGCCTATCCCTGTGCGGCTCCACAGGAAACGCTCGACAAGCTGCTGGCTGAGCATCCGCTCCCGGCGGACTGTGGCTTGCTGTGTCTGGGGGATGCCAACGGCGTGAGCCGGTTCCGTGGTCGGCATACCAGCTTGCTGGATAAGTGCATGAGGCCGTACACTCCGCTTGTCCCCAATTGCGCCGAAAACAAGGGGAGCCATGCCTTTGTGGTATTCCGGTCTGCCATGATTCCTTTTGTCCAAGCAATCGCCTCTTTTGGCGTAACGGACATGTCTTTCTCCCGCATCCGCAATCACTGCGACCTCCGGGCGTATGGCATCTTCTTTGACCCTATATTCACGCAGCACCGGTTCAATGGCGGCAACAATCCGGAACCGGCTCACCGATTCCCGGAGTATTTCCTGCACCATAGGGCGGAGCTGGATGTGCGTTTTCCCAGACCTACCCAGCAAACCCGCTTGCTTGCGGCCCCCGCGCCGCGCTTCTGGCTTTTTGCCAATGCTTCGCAGGGGGATTTCAGCTCGCTGGACATCAGGCCGGAGGATGTGCTGGTTTTCCTGAACCGGGCAAAGCCTTTCGACAAGCTCAAGCACCTGCCGAACCGCCGCATGCTTATCGTGCGCAGGAACGCCCGGGATAAGAATTGGTTCATCCCTTACGGCAGGGAAAAGGAGATTTTTTCGCTGTATGAGGATGTGCTGCTGCTCAGTGACAAGGCTCTGGAGAAGGAACGCGCATGGTTCCCGGAGTACAAGCAGGCCACGAACAACGCATCCCCAACCACGGGCTGGATTGCTTACCATCTGCTGCGGGATGATTTCCCGGATGCCGAGGTGCTGCTGGTCAATTTCAGGCCGGACGGGGACAACGGCTCGTACAAGTGGTACAAGCACGATTGGCAGTATGAGGCGGAGTATTACCGGAAGCACGATGTGCCCATTCTCCTGCTATTTTGACAAGCGGCTCCAGATATGGATATTTTCATCAATTCAGAAAAAAGCCCGGCATTGATTCAGGCCAAGGCAACCGGCTCCCCGCTGAGCGGGTTCAAGGTGAAGCGCGGGGCCGTGGTGCCGTTGAGTGTCACTGTGCTGGGGGCTCAGAATGCTACCGCCCTCCGCATGGGCATCAAGGCCAAGGGCAACTACGAGGGAGAGCTACTCATTCTCGCGGAAGCTGCTGCCGGGTCTCAGACGGAACTCGGTACCCGCTTTGATTTGAGTCTGGTTGCTTCCTCGCTTGCGCTCAATGATGCGCTCGATGTGGGCGAGGGCAAGGAAAGCTCCCCGGCCACGCTTGCGGCCATGACCGAGTTCGCTTGGAAGGAGAACGGCGAAACCCGTCTTTCTGATACGCTCCAGACGACCATCATCAACGATATTATCCGACTGGCCACGGATGCGCCGGAGGCCGCTACCGGAGAATACCCCGCGCCGGATTTGGTGGCCACTAAGTCCTGGGTGAACAGCAAGCAAGCTACTGCTGATACCGCCGGATTCGTGATGCTGGGCACGGATGAACCGATTTCCGGCAAGAATGTCCGTCCGGTGGGCAAGTCTTCTTCCGGTGGCCTTGCTGTGGATGTTTCGGGCCTGTCTGCCTACGATATCGCCGTGGCCAATGGTTTTGTAGGTACGGAGGCTGCATGGCTGGCTTCCCTGAAGGGCGAGCGTGGCTCCAAGGGGGAACCGGGCGAGCCCGGCATCCAAGGAGAACAAGGTGTGCAAGGCGAGCCCGGAGCGTCTGCCTATGAGGTGGCGGTGAACAATGGCTACGAGGGTACGGAAGAGGAGTGGCTCAGCACGCTTGGCATTGATGTGCTATATGAGAAAAGCTACCTTGTCCCGGATTCCGGTGATGAGGATAATTACGATGCCTTCGGCTTCGGCGTTATCATGAAAGGCTCCGGGCTCATGCGAAGCTTATCAGTTCCATGCCGAAATTCATCCAGTTCTGCACAGGTAGGGACAGAGCCTGTATGGTGCAAGGTGTGGAAAGACGGCCAGCTTATTGCCTTGTCTCTCAATTCTCAGGTGCATGGTGTGGGCAAGATGCTTACATGGGACTTTGAACCCTTTGACGTAGAAGCCGGGGCAGAATACAAGTTCCTCTTCAACAAGGAAGGAACAAAGGATTCGCTCAGCTTTTCTACGGATTTCAGCGGTTGCTTTCATGTGGTACGTAAATCTTCAGCAGACGGGGTCGGCATGCTTGGTTCATCCGGCAACTATGGAATGAACGCCGCTACTGAATGGCAACCAGTCTACAAAATGACGCTGTTGATTCCACGCTATACTCCGGCTGCTCACTCTACAGACATCACTCTCCATTTAACCCCGGAGGAACATGCCGGGCTGGCCCAGTTGCTCGCCCGCAAGGATGAGCTGCTGGCATTGTTGAGCTAACTCTTACCCCCGATTGACTATGTGCGAAAAGAGACCAAATGAGCCTTGGCTGGCCTATATGTGCCGCTATGTCGTGGAGCAACCCCGGGCCGTGCTTGCGGTCATCGGGATTGCTGCCGCCATCGTGCTGTATTGCGACCTGCGTTCCTTCATCGCTGAGCAGGCCGAAGCGCAGGAGAAGACCATACGCGTGCTGTCCGAGATGTCTGTCCGATTGCAGACTATCGAGCACCGGATGGAGGTGTACCACATGCAACCGCCCCCGGTGACGAAGCAATCTCCACCAGCGGAATGAGCACCAAAGAAGACAAAAAGACACCCGCAAGGGTAGGACGAGTGCCGGGGCTCATTCTTGCCCAGCGTTGGGGGCGTCCTAGTCTTGCGGGTGGTGTTTTGCCTTATTTCCCCGCCGCAAGGCAGAGGGCTGTGGTGGCAAGGATTTTACGGAAGATGGTCATGGCTTAGAGAGTCTTTGTTATGAGACTATCTCATTACTGAAAGGACAAGGAATAGAGAGGGTATCAGTCGAAGCTGTAGTAAATCAACCGGGAAACCCAACCGACAGGAGCCGCGGCAAACATGAGGGGAATATCCGCTACGTCCAGCACAAAGGCGAGCGGGCGTCGCAGCTGGTTGCCCGTTGTTCGCCTGCACGGCATTTTGCTCTTTATGATATGCTCCACATCAATATACCGGTTTTCCATGTTGACAAGTCGGGCGCCCTGTAAGTCAACCTCCGCAGCAGGAAGTATCGGGAATGTCTCCTTGTTAATGGGTGGAGCCTCGAATTTTCCCCATCCTGTACAGGCTGTTTTGAATTGCTCTTCGGTCAATATGGCGTAGTACGTTTCCCTGCAGAGCTGGTGCTTCCGGACCTCACTCATATCTGCTTTGACATCGGGAACAATGAACTCCTCTCCCCTTCCTACAAAAAATCCCATATTGATTAACAGGAAGTTCGCATCACGAATGCCTGCAGGAATATAGGCTACCGGCAATTCAACATAGTAGGTCGAATCCCGTTTATAAACCGAAGAAGGAGCCTTTTCCTGAGTGGTACCCCAGGTGACCTTTTTCTCTACCAGCTGATGACTCGGCGCCTCTTTTCCCACAGCATCCAGATAACCGCCGGTATCGATGGCGGTCGTGCAGGAGCTCACCCCCACTGCCGCAAGGCACAGGGAGCAAATGGCAAGGATTCTGGAGAATTGGAACTTGGTCATAACTAAGCGTGTATCTGTTACGGGGCATTATAGCAATTCCTGTCCCTGTATTCAAGCGTGGATGGGGACTTTCTTCATTTTATCCACCCTCCGCGAATGCTGTATTTCATTTTCCATGACCTCTTACAAGCGATGTGACAGGCTCCAGAATTGCGAAGCCGATTTCATAAAACACTTCTATCCAATATATTATAATGTGATTCCATATTTGCTTGGGCTGAACGTAGGAAAAACGAAAAAAGTGAATTCCGGGCTCAATTTTCCCAAGCTGATGGCTCGTTAACTCCAGACTTCAACAAACACCGCATCAGGGTACCTGATGCGGTGTTTGTCTATGCCCAGGCAGGCCGATTAGGCCTGACGGCGCGTAGATGGGTTGAGGGCAAGCCCAAAAATTTTTCTTTCCGCTTGCGGAAACGGATATTCGGTGTTAGTATAGGTAGCAAATGGGAATGCTGGCAAACAGAGCCCGGTGGGGCTGGAAGAGTGTGTGCCATTTTCTGGCACAGGGTATGATAGACCCGCTGCCGGCCCGGCATGCGCTTCGGGGGTACAACCTGAGCAAGGCAGGGCGCGATTTGAAAGCCGCCACGGATGTGGCGCTGGTGGGGCTGCCGCAGGGCATGGCCTTTGCCGCCATGGCCGGGCTGGACAGCATCTACGGCATCATGGCCGCCACGGTGGGCACCTTCATTGCGCCGCTGTTCACGCGCTGCAGCCTGACGGTGAGCGGGCCGAGCAACGCCACCGCCTTCATGCTGGCCAGTTTCTTCCTGGCCTCATCCCCGGGTATCCAGAGCCAGCCGCATATTTTCGTGCCGCTCATTGTGTTTCTGGCGGGGCTGCTCTGCGTCATCGGAGCCTTTGTGAAAGCCACGGAGATGCTGCAGTTCGTGAGCCGCAGTGTGCTGGTGGGCTATGTGACCGGCGCGGCCACGCTCATCATCGCCTCGCAGGCGCGCTATGTGCTGGGCATCAACGATGTGGAGGCGGGTAGTTCCTTCTTCACCATGACCAGTGCCATTCTGAACAACCTGCACCTGGTGCAGTGGCAGCCCATTGTGCTGGGAGTGCTGAGTTTTGCGCTGTTCATCCCGCTGAAGAAATACCTGAAGCGCCTGCCCACCTTTGCGGTGATTCTGCTGGTGATGAGTGCACTGAACTGGGTGCTGAGCCAGCCCTGGACCGGCGGGCACTTTGCGGGGGTGCGCATGCTGCGCGACTTCACCATGAGCGACCTGGTCTGCCGCCCGCCGGCCATCTGGGAGTTGCCGGAATACATCAACGAGCTCATCCCGGTGATAGTGGGTATCGCCTTCCTGGCCACGCTGGAGCAGACCGTGATGAGCAAGACTCTCTCGGCCAAGACCGGCGAGCCGCTCAACCTGAACCAGGACACCTTCGCCGTGGGCATGGCCAACATGGGCTCCGCGCTCACCACCTCGCTGCCCTGCTCTGCCTCGCTCACGCGCTCCATGCTCAATTTCACCGCCGGGGCAGCCACGCGGTTTGCCGGTGTGTACTGCGGGCTCATCTGCCTGGGTATCACCTTTGTGCTGGCGAATTTCCCGCTCATCTCGAAGATACCGCACAGCGTGCTGGCAGCGCTGGTGCTGGCGAATGCGATTTCGCTGTATGATAAGAAGCTGCTGCGCATCTGTTTCCGCTCCACCAAGGGAGATGCCACCGTGCTGCTCATCACCTTCGGCGCGGCGCTGCTGCTGCCGCTGCACATTGCCATTTTCGTGGGTGTGATTCTCTCTGTCTCCCTCTTCCTGCGCAAGGCAGCCAAACCCGAGCTGGTGGAATACACCTTCGACGATGCCGGCACCCTGCGCGAGCTGGATAAGAGCGAGCAACGGCTCCCGCAGATTTCCATCGTACACGTGGAGGGCGACCTCTTCTTCGGCGCGGCGGATCTGTTCCGCCGCCAGGTTGCCCGCATTGCCGAGGACCCGAGCCTGGCCGTGGTGGTGCTGCGCATGCGCAACGCCCGCAATCTGGATGCCACCTCCGTCTGCGCACTGGAAGAACTCATCCGCTTCATCCGCGAAAAAGGCCGCCACATCATCATTTCCGGCGCAGGGCGCAAGGTCTTCCGCATCCTGAAACGCAGCGGCGTGATTGACCTGCTGCAGGATGGCTGCGAGAAAGGCCAGAGCAATATCTTCCTCATTGAGCCGAAGAACCCGAATATGTCCACGCGCAAGGCACTCATGCGCGCCCAGACTCTGCTGGGCACCAAGCAGGCGGATATCTCCATCTACACCACCGAGACCAAATGAGCATTCCGCACGCGCAGGAAATAGCGCAGGCGCTGGTGGATTGGTTCACCGCCCACGGGCGGGACTACCCCTGGCGCCGCACCACGGAGCCCTGGGCCATCCTGGTGAGCGAAATCATGCTCCAGCAGACCACCATCCCCACCGTGCTGGGGCGCTACGAGGGGTGGCTGGCGCAGTTCCCCACTCCCGCCGCCCTGGCCACCGCCACGGAGGAGGAAGCCCTGCGCTCCTGGGAGGGGCTGGGGTACTACCGCCGCGTGCGCGCCCTGCAAGCAGCGGCCCGAGCCATCGTGCAGCAGCACGGCGGCCACTTCCCCACGGAAGAGGCGGACATCCGCGCCTTGCCCGGCATCGGCGACTACACGGTGGGCGCGGTGCTGAGCTTTGCCTTCAACCGTCCGGCCCCGCTGGTGGATGCGAATGTCTCGCGCGTGTTTGCCCGCCTGTTCAATGATACCACCCCGGTGGATTCGCCCGCCGGGCGCAAGCTGCACTGGAAATGGGCAGCGGAGATGGTGCATCCCACCAACCCGCGAGCCTATAACTCCGCACTCATGGAACTGGGGCAGACTATCTGCACCGGCAGCAGCAGCGAGCCGGATTGCCTGCTCTGCCCGCTGCGCAACTGGTGCCGAGCCACGAATCCCGCAGCCCTGCCCGTGAAGCAGCCCAGAAAGGAAATCACCGCCGTCGAGCACCACGATATCCTGCTGCTCACCCCGGCCGGGCTCCTCATGGAAAAACAGGCCGGAGGCCGACGCCACGAAGGCATGTACCGCCTGCCCCGCCGCCCCGCGGAGCACTGCGCCGCCCTCCCCCACCTCACCGACCAGAAATACAGCATCACCCGCTACAGGGTCACCCGCCACCTCTACCAAGCCCCGGCCGATACCGTCCCCCTGCCCGGCGAGGAATTCATCCCCCTCTCGAAACTGGCCTCCGCCCCCATGGCCTCGCCGGACAGGAAACTGGTTAACCGATACGCGGTGGTGAAAGGCGGTAGTTTATGACCAGAAAGAGGATTGATTCCGCTGCCGCGGGGTGATACAGTAGCGGCATGGATAAAGAACAGATGATTAAAGTGATGTCCTATCTCATCGGCTACCGCGTGGGCAGCCAGGTGATGCCGCAGATGCTGCCCGGGCTCCAGGGCGATGATGTGCTGGCCGAGATGCTGGGCAAGGGGTTCCAGGATGGTCTTTCCGGCAACATGGATATGAGCCTCATTGACGAGCACGTGAATGAGTACCAGCAGACTTTCCTCTCCATGCTCCAGAAACGCGGCGACGAGAAAGCGCAGAAGAACCTCGAAACCGGCAAGAAGTACATGGAGGAGAACGGCAAGAAGGAGGGCGTGACCACCACCGCCTCCGGTCTGCAGTACGAGGTCATCACCGCCGGCAGCGGCGAAAGCTACGATGCCGCCAAGCACGGCGAAGCCCCCACCGCTGAGGTGATGTACAAGGGCACGCTGGTGGACGGCACGGTGTTCGACCAGAGCCAGGCTCCGGTGAAGTTCAACATCCGCCAGGTGATTCCCGGCTTCACAGAGGCCCTCAAACTCATGCCCGTGGGAGCCAAGTGGCGCGTCACCATCCCCGCCGACCTGGCCTACGGCGCCAACGGCCCCGGCAGCATCGGCCCGAACAGCACCCTCATCTTCGAGATGGAGCTGCTCAGCCTTACCAAGTAACCCCCTCTCCCGACCATGGCAACGGACAACTACTGCTCCCCCCGCACCACCAGAATCCGCGTGGCCCTCTTCGGGCTGCTGGGGCTGGTATTGCTGGTCTACGCCCTGCTCAGCCTGGAGGGTTCGGAACAGATGCTTTTCGCGGGAATCGGCGTGTTCGACCTCGTGTACGCCGCCATCATCTCCACTCCCTTGTGGCGCAAGAAGAGCTGAATGCCCGCCCCATACGTTTTGCACACCGCTCCACACCGGAGCGGTGTTTTTTTTGCAGCACCGCAACATCGCACCGCATTTTTTGGGGGAGCAAATCGTTTCCGCTTGCATTAGCTTGCAAGCGGTAGTAAAATAGGCAACGTGAACGGAATCGACATGAAGGAAGCAGGCCGGCGGGCCTACCGTGCCATGGTGATGGCGCGTGCCTTTGATACCAAGATATCCGCGCTCTACAAAGCCGGCAAAATATTTGGCGGCGTTTTCCTGGGGCGCGGGCACGAGGCAGTAGCCGCCTGTGAGGCAGTCTTCCTGACCCGCGGGGAGGATGTGTACAACCCCTTCATCCGCGAGCAAGCCGGCCGCTGCGCCTGGGGCGACAGCGTGCTGGAAAGTGCCCGTTCCTACCTGGGCAGCATCGAAGGCCGCATGCGCGGGCGCGACAGCAACGTACACTGGGGCTGCCCGGAGCTGGGCAACCCCGCCCCCATCTCCCACCTGGGGGCCATGGTTCCCGTAGTGGCTGGCATGATGCTCGCCAAGCGATTCAAGGGCGAGACCGGGCGCGTAGGGGTGACCTGCATCGGCGATGGCACCACCTCTGTAGGAGCCACGCACGAGGGCGTGAACCTCATTGCCGTGGAAAAGCTGCCCGTGGTCATCGTGGTAACCAATAACCAGTTTGCCTACTCCACCCCGAACAGACAGGAATTTGCCGCTGACCTCATGGACCGTGGCCGGGGCTACGGGCTCACCTGCCACGAGTGCGATGGCACCGATTTCATGGCCACACTTTCCACTATGCAACGCGCCATTTCTGCCGCGCGCACCGGGGGAGGCCCGCAGTGGGTAGTGGCCAACACGCTGCGCATGTGCGGCCACGGCGAGCATGATGATGCCGCCTACATTCCGGAAGAATTGAAGGCTGCCTATGCGGAGAAGGAGCCGCTGGCCGTTGCCCGCCGCCAGATGCTGGAAGCCGGCTGGATAACGGAAGAAGAAGCCGCCGCCTGGGATGAGGAATGTCGCGATGAAGTGCAGCGGCTGGTAGCCCAGGCCCAGCGAGAGAAAACCCCGAACCCCGCAGACGAGGACTGGTGCGCCACCTCGTGGAACCCCGAATATTGATTTTTCTCCGACCATGAGCGTAACCTATATCGATGCCATTCACCAGGCGCTGGACGAACTCCTGGCGGAAGACCCGGCGGTATTCCTGCTGGGTGAAGACATAGCCGGCAAGTTCGGCGGTGCCTTCAAAGCCACCAAAGGGCTGGATGCCAAATACCCCGGCCGCGTGCTGAACACCCCCATTGCGGAGGACGCCATAGCCGGCGTGGGCATAGGCGCGGCGCTGGGCGGCATGAAACCCATTGTCGAAATGCAGTTTGCCGATTTCGGCACCCTGGCGCTGAACCAGGCCGGCAACAACGCCGGCGCGCATTTCTACCGCACAGGTCTGCCGGTGAATATCACCCTGCGCATGCCCTGCGGCGGCACGCCCGGCGGCGGCCCCTACCACAGCCAGAGCCTCGAAGCCCTCTTTGCGCACTACCCGGGGCTGCATGTCTTCACCCCCGCCACTGTGGCCGATGCATACTACATGCTCAAGCAGGCGGTGCAGATTCCTGACCCCGTGGTATTCCTGGAGCACAAGTTCCTCTACCGCTGGCTGAAGGCAGACACCTGGACGGACCCGAATCCCCTGCCCATCGGCCAGGCCCGCATTGCCCGCCCCGGACAGCACGCCACTGTGGTAGCCTTCTCCGCCATGGTGCCGGAATCCCTGCGCGCCGCCGAGGAACTGGCTGCCACCAGCGGCTATGAGCTGGAAGTGGTGGACCTGCGCAGCGTAAAACCGCTGGATATTGATACCGTTCTGGACTCCGTAGCCCGCACCGCCCGCCTGCTGGTGGTGAGCGAGGACTTCCCCTGGGGCGGCGTGGCGGCCGAAGTAGTGGCCGAAGTGGTGGCCAGAGGCTTCCACCTGCTGGATGCCCCGCCCCTGCGCCTCTGCTCGCACGATACGCCCATTCCCGCGCACCCGGATTTATGGAAGGCGCACCGCCCGTGTGCTGCCTCCATTGCAGATGCCGCCCGTTACCTCATTGCCCGCTAACACGTTCCCCAAGCCATGCCACAAGTTCCCATTCTCATGCCCCAGCTGGGCGAATCCATAGCCGAAGCCACCATCATGCAGATGCTGGTGAAACCCGGCGACACCGTGCAGGCCGACCAGGAGGTTTTCGAGGTCGAAACCAACAAGGCGGTCATGGGTGTGACCACCATCTGCGGCGGCACCATCGTCTCGCTGGATGTCAGTGCCGGCGAAACAGTTCCCGTGGGTGCCATCATGGGCATCATCGAAGCCACAGAGGAGGAAGTTGAACGCTCCGGCGCCACCCCGCTGGGCGAAGGCTGCACCCCTGCCCCGGTGCCCACCCCCGCTGCTGAAAAGAACGCGGCCCAGGACGGTGCCCACTTCCGCACTGAGGGAGAATTCCGCGAAGGATTACCCGGTGGTGGCCGCCACAAACCACTGGGCGAGGGTGGCCGCGGCCTGCCCGTCCCCATGGGGCAGCGCGGCAGCCGCTTCCTCTCCCCCCGCATCCGCGCCCGTATGGATGAACTCGGCATCACCGAGGCGGATATGGCCTACGTCATCGGCACCGGGCCGAATGGCCGAATCACCATCGATGACTTCGAAAGCTTCATCAACTACGTGGATGGCTGGCCCTCGCACCAGGCCTCGCCCATGCGCCGCAGCGTGGCCAGCAGCATGCAGCGCACCTGGCGCCGCCCCATTGCCAGCTGCGGGCGCCCCATCTTCATGGCGCCCATTGTGCTGCACCGCAAGAACCACCCCAAAAAGCCCGGAATCACCCTCTATTTCCTGCGCGCCCTGGCCCTGGCGCTGGCGGAGGCTCCGGAATGCGCCGGCTACATGGTGGGCGGCCGCATCCTGACCCCGCGCCGGATTGACCTGGGTGTGGCGGTGCAGGTGACGGATGGTGTGATGGTACCGGTCATGCGCAACGTGAACGAGCACACGCTGGATGAGCTGATAGACGAATATAACAAGGTGGTGAAGCAGGCGCGCGACCGCCGCCTGGATTCTGCCTACCAGGGTGGCGGCATTGCCACGGTCTCGAACTTCGGCGGTTTCGGCCTTACTGATGCCACCCCCATGCCCCTGCCCAGCGAAAGCCTTATTCTGGGTGTAGGCGCCGTGCAGAAGGTGCCGGTGTGGAGCGATGAAGTGGAGTGTTTCCTGCCGGTGGAACAGGCTAAGATAGTGGCCTCGTTCGACCACCGCGTGGTGGACGGAGGCGATGTAGGCCGTCTGATGCTGCGTATCGCGCACTATCTGGAACACCCGGAATTCCTGTAAAGCAAGTTCGTTTTCCCTCATGAGTAAGCCGCCGCAAGACATGGTGCTGGGTATCATCGCCTGTGCAGGAGAATTCCCGCGCATGGTGATTCAAGGAGCCCGGCGGGCCGGGGTGCCCGTGGTGGCGGCCGGCATGCGCGGCGCGGTTGGCAAGGAAATCCCCGCGCTGGTCGATGCCTACAAGTGCTTCCGCGTAGGCTCACTGGAAGGACCGGCGGCCTTCTTCCGGCAGCACGGGGTCACCCACGTGATGCTCACCGGGCAGATCAAGCCGGCCTGCATCTACACCATGTGGCCAGACCCTACGGCGCGCAGGCTTCTGGCCACGCTCGACCGCCGCAACGCCCACACCATCTTCACCACAGTCTGCGACTACATCCACTCCGAAAACATGGAGGTGCTGCCTTCCATCTCCTTCATGGAGGAGCAACTGCCGGGCCCAGGGCACCTCGCCGGCCCTGCTCCCACCGATGAACAGCTGGATGAAGCCCGCTTCGGCCTTTCCAAGGCGCGCGAGATTGCAAGGCTCGACATCGGCCAGAGCATCATTGTTCACGGCCACAGCGTTGTCTGCGTCGAAGCGTTCAAAGGCACCAATGAATGCCTGCATGCCGGCGGCCACCGCCCCCACAGCGTCACCCTCTGCAAAGTGACCAAACCGGACCATGACATGCGGTTCGATGTACCCTGCATCGGCACAGGCACTATTCGCAACGCCATCAAGGCCAACGTGAGGCACATCGTTTTTGAGGCAAACCGCACTATCCTCTTCCAGCGGGAGGAAGTGGTGAAACTCTGCAATGAGCACGGCATCACCCTTCATGCCATGGTGGTTCCCCTCCCCGAGCAGGAAGGTGCCGACCCCGGCCACATCCTCACGGATGAGGCTCACGCTGCCGCCATGGCTGCCGAAATCGAGGCTCTGGGCATTGGTCACTGCGCCGTGGTGTGCGATGGCGTGGTCATCGCCGTGGATGATGCCGATGGCCCGTTGAAATGCATCCGCCGCGCCGGAATCTATATGAAACGCCTGCGCTTTGCCCGCCTGGTAAACTGGCTCTGCCGCGTGCTGCTCGGCCGCCCCGGCAAACCGCCGGTGCCCATGGTCATGGCCACTACCCGCCCCCTCAGCCCGGAAGAAATGAAAGCCGCGCAAAAGGCTGGAATCCGGCTCTGCCATTGAGGAACTTTCCGGGCACTATTCTGCTGCGCAATAAATAAAAGCAACCGGTATACCCGCTATATCTCAAGAACCTGCTTTTATTCATATGGAAAAATTCTTAGAAGCGCAGAACGACGAATACGAAGGCTACGGGCAAGCCTTGTCTGAAATTACACGCGGTCGCAAGGTCTCCCACTGGATCTGGTACATCTTCCCCCAGATTCAAGGGCTGGGCAGCAGCGCCACCTGCCGGAAATACGCCCTTTCCGGCGCCCGGGAAGCCCTGGATTACCTCAACCACCCGACTCTGGGAAACAGGCTCATGGAAATCAGCCGGGCCTTATTGAAGCACAAAGGCAGAACTCCCGAATATATTTTGGGGTATGTCGATGCGCTGAAAGTATGTTCCTGCATGACCCTGTTTGACTACGTCTGCCCGGATAGCGTTTTTGCAGAGGTACTGGATGCCTTCTACGGCGGCCAGCGCTGCACGCCCACCCTGGATATCCTGAGCCGGCAGTGAACCCACACGTGTCCCAAAGATTTGGGACACGTGGATTTACAATTGACAATTTACGATTGACAAATTGAAAGTTAGCGGCTTACGCCGATAGAGCCACAAATGCATGCTTACTGCCGATGGTGAGGCGGGAGATACCCTACTACGATTTTTCTCACAGAACACTATGCTCTTATATCGTTTAGGGCTATTTTCTCATAATCTTTGGGACACATGTGCAGTGAACCACCAGCTGCTCTGTTTTGCTTGACAGAAGAGTCCATTCTGCTACAATGTAAGCGCCATGCTTCTTCCCATTCCAATCGGATATTTTGTTGCAACATTCCTGCTTGTCAGCGGGGTTCTGAACTGCATGGAATACCTGGACAACAAGCCGGTGGACTGCTCGCGGGCGGTTCTGCTCAACGGACTTGCAGAAGCGGGCTGGCCCATTATCGTGGCCTCTGTCATCCTGCTGTTGATTCATCTGAACAGACAGATGGAAAAACTGCGGCTGGAAGCGACCACCAGCCCGGCACCGAGCCTACCCAAACCCGGCAAGAAAAAGAAGCGCGAGACCGAAGAAGCCGAGGCAGCACCCAGCGCGAGCAAGGAGCCACCCACACCGCAGCCGGCCCCGGTGGTGAATCTGGCAGGGCTTGCAACTCCCATCCAACCTATTGTGCGCAGTCAGGCTGCCACCCCCACAGCCTCAAGCGCCCACACCCCCCGTTACCCGAATTCCCCCATTCCTGGTGGTGGCCGGGTTCCCCAGCAGATATCTGCAACTACCACACCTCCCGAACCTGCCGCAGACATGCCGCCGCGCCCAACCCCCGAGCCCAGTGCTCGCGCCGCCATGCGCGCCCCCAATAAAGCAGAGGCCGAATCCCTGAGTTTCTTCAAGGTCGACTGATTTTCCTAAACATGCCACAAGCCCCCCAGGCGCGAGACATTCTGGCCCGCATGATTCAGCAGCACACCGGCACCCCGGTGGAGCCTCAGGAGCTCCGGAGTGTAAGCGCCGGTGCCAGTGGCCGCAGCATCATGCGCGCAGCGGGGGTGCTGGGTATTCACTGGACCAACCAGCGGGCCGATAACAATTCCTTTCTCCCCGCAGCACACGGTCTGGCTGCGGCGGGAATCCGGGTGCCGGCCATCCTGGCGGAGGAAGCGCTGCCGGGGCATAGCGGTGCCTGCCTGGTGCAGGACCTGGGCAATGCGGATATACTGAGCCTGCGCGAAGCCCCCTGGCCCGAGCGCCGAGCGGCGTACGAACAAGCCTTCCACACTCTGCTGCCCTTCTACCGGCTCCGCCCGGCATGGCCGCTGCAGCCGCCCTTCGATGCCCCGCTCTACCGCTGGGAACAGGAGTATTTTGCCGAGCACCTCATCGGCCGTCACCTGGGGGGAGATGCTGCCGCCTTCCTGGCCCGGCCGGAGCTGCAAGCCATGGCCGACTGGCTGGCCGGGCTGCCCCGTGTGCCCGTGCACCGCGACTGCCAGAGCCAGAACATCATGCTGCACGCAGGCTCAGCCTGGCTCATCGATTTCCAGGGCATGCGCTACGGCCGCATGGAATATGACCTGGCCTCCCTGCTCTACGACCCCTACATGCAGCTCAGCGAGAAAGAGCGCAACGAGCTCCTGCTGCTCTGGGAGCAGATGAACGGCGCCCCGGTAAATGCCGCCGTATACTCCGCCTGCGCCATGCAGCGGCTCATGCAGGCGCTGGGTGCCTTCGCCAATATCGGATACAACCAGCAGCGCGACTGGTACCTCAACCTCATCCCCGCCGGGCTGGCCGCGCTGCGCCACGCCGCCACACACACACCGGCTCACACACCCGCAAGCCCTGTTGCCGCATGCATCCTAAGACTTCCCGACATGTAAGCTTCCTGGCGGTTCTGTTCTGGTTGCTGGTTCTGGCCGGCAGCTGGTACGGCCTGCAGAACAACCTCTACCGTGCCGACCAGTGGCTCTTCAACCGCCTGGGTCACGCCCTCTGCCAGTGGGCACCGGAGGACGTGCCGCAGCTGCTGTACCCCCACCAGCCCGTAGAGATGGAACCGGTTGTCACCCAGACCCGCCTGCGCGAATGCCCCACCGTGGGCATGGTGGAGCTGAATGAAGAAGCCTGTGCCCAGGCCTTTGCCGCCCTGCCCCTTGGCCCGCAGGATACTGCTGTGCTTCTCAACAAGCTCAAACAAGCCGGCGCCACCACCGTGGGGCTCTCCTCGCCGCTCATCTGGCAGGGCGAACAGGGGGAAATGGTGCGCGAGATGCTCTGCCGTGTGCTGGCAGGATTCCCGCACTCCGCCGTGGGGCTGCGCGGCCGCACCGCCGCCCAGCCGGATTTCACCCCCGCCATGCTGCGGGATGCCTCCATCCCCCTGGAAAACATCGAGGGCAACCCGAACGGGCTCCCCATTGCCAACCGTCCCCTGCCCAATGGCCTGACTGAAACGCCCGATGCCCTGGCTGTTGTCTGGGCCCCGGACTGGCTGGAAGGTGAGCCCCACACCCAGAACCCCTCTGCGGTGGACAGCATCTCCTTCCCTCTACTCATGCGCTGGAATGGCGAGACCATCCCGACCCTCCCCTTCCGGCTGGCTCTGGCCCGCCTGGGGCTGGATGGCAAGGATGTGAAGGTGCGCCTCGGCAAGGATATCACCTACGGAGGCTTCACCCTGCCCATCGATGACAATGCCCGCACCCGCCTTACAGAGGCCAGGGTGGTCAGCATCCCGCTGGCCGATGTGGTGGGCGGCGTCAATCTCTCCGAAAAACTGGGAGAAAATCCCTGTATCATGCTGGAGCAACCCGCCGATAAGCAGAACACCCCGCTGCGGCTGGAGCGGCTCGCCCGCACCCTCTCCCAACTGGCCGGCACAGAAAAAATACTCACCCACACCAGTGAGCGCCCGCGCGGCGGGCAAGTGCTGCAGCAGATTCCCATGCTCTGCACCTGGAAACCCTGCACCACAGCCTGTGTCTGCCTGCTCTTCTTCCTCTGGATAATGCCCTTCGTACCCGGCATACTGCGCTGGGGCATCCTGCTGGCCCTGCCTGCCGCCATCCTCTGGTTCGCCTCAGAATCAGTGCAGCACGGCTACTGGTTCACCGCTTCCGCCATGCTGGTCTGGTGGTGCCTCCTCGCCATTGTGTTCTGCCTCCACAGAACTTATGATAAGGGCCTGTTTGGCAAACGTCGCTAGGTCCTGCCTGCAAGGCAGGATATCGTCTGCGCCGCAGGCGCAGATATCGTCCACGCGCAGCGTGGATTTCGTCCGGGCGCAGCCCGGATATCGTTCCCGATGCCCCCTCAACCCTTTTCTCTTCCCAATCATTGGGAAATAATAAATCACACCCTACAGGATAACGATATCCGCTTCGCGGACGATATCTTGCCTGCGGCAAGACGATATCCGGCTCCGCCGGACGATATCCTCCCGTTGGTCGGACTCAGGTGATAAGGGGCTCTTCGGCAAGCGCCGCCAGGTCCTGCCTGCAGGGCAGGATATCGTCTGCGCCGCAGGCGCAGATATCGTCCACGCGCAGCGTGGATTTCGTCCGGCCGCAGCCCGGATATCGTTCCCGATGCCCCCTCGACCCTTTTCTCTTCCCAATCATTGGGAAATAATAAATCACACCCTACAGGATAACGATATCCGCTTCGCGGACGATATCTTGCCTGCGGCAAGACGATATCCGGCTCCGCCGGACGATATCCTCCCGTTGGTCGGACTCAGGTGATAAGGGGCTCTTCGGCAAGCGCCGCCAGGTCCTGCCTGCAGGGCAGGATATCGTCTGCGCCGCAGGCGCAGATATCGTCCACGCGCAGCGTGGATTTCGTCCGGCCGCAGCCCGGATATCGTTCCCGATGCCCCCTCGACCCTTTTCTCTTCCCAATCATTGGGAAATAATAAATCACACCCTACAGGATAACGATATCCGCTTCGCGGACGATATCTTGCCTGCGGCAAGACGATATCCGGCTCCGCCGGACGATATCCTCCCGTTGGTCGGACTCAGGTGATAAGGGGCTCTTCGGCAAGCGCCGCCAGGTCCTGCCTGCAGGGCAGGATATCGTCTGCGCCGCAGGCGCAGATATCGTCCACGCGCAGCGTGGATTTCGTCCGGCCGCAGCCCGGATATCGTTCCCGATGCCCCCTCGACCCTTTTCTCTTCCCAATCATTGGGAAATAATAAATCACACCCTACAGGATAACGATATCCGCTTCGCGGACGATATCTTGCCTGCGGCAAGACGATATCCGGCTCCGCCGGACGATATCCTCCCGTTGGTCGGACTCAGGTGATAAGGGGCTCTTCGGCAAGCGCCGCCAGGTCCTGCCTGCAGGGCAGGATATCGTCTGCGCCGCAGGCGCAGATATCGTCCACGCGCAGCGTGGATTTCGTCCGGCCGCAGCCCGGATATCGTTCCCGATGCCCCCTCGACCCTTTTCTCTTCCCAATCATTGGGAAATAATAAATCACACCCAATAGGATAACGATATCCGCTTCGCGGACGATATCTTGCCTGCGGCAAGACGATATCCGGCTCCGCCGGACGATATCCTCCCGTTGGTCGGACTCAGGTGAGCAGTGAGCGCTGCCAGGACATCAGCTGCGCCAGTCCCTTATCCTCATGCGCGGCAATGGATTCAATCTGGCTGCGGGTGGCAATGAGCGAAGGCTCCAGCGCCAGCGACTCTGCAATCGCGTTGCGGCGGGCAGCCCATTTCTCCACGCGGGAATCAAAATGCGCGTCGGACTCGTGGTGGGTGCGCTTGAGCAGGTGCGGGTATTCCTCCTCGTCCAACAGTTGGAAATGATCCACAGCCTTGCGGAAACGCGCGGCCCGGTGGTGGTGCATGCTGTGGTGCGGGAACGCCGGGCGGAACTCCTGCAGAGCCGTGCTCCAGCGGATAAGCTCGTCATTCGAGCACACCATAAAGGCCGGACGGTCGATGGAGGCCGCCTCCTTATCGCGCCAGAGCCAGAGGGCACGCAGCGCGGCCAGACCGCGGCGGTTCAGCTTGCCGCTTCCCTTGATGCGCCAGGGCTCCTGCCCGGTGCTGGCGTGGCGTTCGCGGCCATGCTCCAGATTGCAGGCGCAGCTCTCCAGGAACCACTCGTAGCGGCCCAGTTGCTTCAGCTCAGCCACCAGCTTATCGGCCATGCCCAGCATGAACTTCACATCCCCCTGGGCATATTCCTTCATATCATCCGGCATGGGGCGCAGCCCCCAGTTGGCACGCTGGTTCTTCTTGCTGAGCACAATGCCGTAGTAGTGCTCCACCAGCGCTGCCAGGCCGAACTGCTGGAAACCCAGCAGGCGCGCAGCAATCTGCGTATCAAGAATCATATGCGGCAGCACCCCATATGCGGTCTGCAGCAGGCTCATGTCGTAATCCGCGCCGTGCATCCACACATCCGCCTCCTGCAGCCAGAGGGTGAAGAGCTTCATATCCTCGATGGCCAGCGGGTCGATGATGACCACCCCCTCTGCATCCGCATACTGGATGAGGCAGAGCTTCTCGCGGTGGCGGTGCAGGCTGTCGGCTTCCAAATCAAGCACAGTGCGGCCCTGCGGCTGAGCGGCAGCGCGCAGTTTCCAGCGGAACAATGCTTCAGAATCCGTAATCATGAGCGCGCGTCATGCTACCACATAGAGCCACTCATTGCAAGCTTATAATCTGCTGAGCTCTCTTTCATTATCTCAAAGCCGCATGCAATCCGTACAAAATCGCCATTTTCGGTATACTGCGTCTCTGAAAAAAATCCTTCATTTGTCAATCGTCACTCGTCAATTGTCAATTCCATTTTGGGCTTGCCCAAAGGCTCCCTGGAGCGTATAATACTGCGCGTTATGAAACAGTACGCCTCACAGCTTCTGCGTTACCCCGAAATGGGGATTTCCCTGGATCTTTCCAAACTGCCGCTCACCCCGGAGTTCCTGGCAGAGATGAACCCGCTCATCGACCGCGCGTATGCCGATATCGCGGCGCTGGAGAGTGGCGTGATTGCCAACCCGGACGAAAACCGCATGGTGGGCCACTACTGGCTGCGCAACAGCGCCATTGCCCCCACCGCCGAGCTGCGCGCCAAGATTGATGAACCCCTGGCCGACCTGAAAGCCTTCGCCGCCAGCGTGCTGGCCGGTGAGGTGCTGGCCCCGAACGGCAAGAAGTTCACCACCTGCCTGGTCATCGGCATCGGTGGTTCGGCCCTGGGCCCGGAGCTCGTGGCCGATGCCCTGCCCGCCAAGGGCCTGAACATGGCTTTCCTCGACAACACTGACCCGGACGGCATGTACAAGGTGCTCGACACCCTGCCCCTGAGCGAGACCCTCGCCGTGGTCATCTCCAAGAGCGGCGGCACCCCCGAAACCCGCAACGGCATGGTCTGCGCCCAGCAGTACTTTGCCGATAAGGGCCTCAACTTCGCCAAGCAGGCCGTGGCCGTCACCGGCGTGGGCTCCACCCTGGATAAGGTAGCCGTGGCTGAAGGCTGGGTGAAGCGCTTCCCCATGGAAGACTGGGTGGGCGGCCGCACCTCCGAAACCTCCGTGGTGGGCCTGGTTCCCGCTGCCCTGCAGGGCGTGGATATCGACAGTCTGCTGGCCGGCGCCGCCGCCATGGATGCCCACACCCGCGTGGCCGATACCGCCACCAACATGGCCATGAAGCTCGCCCTGGCCTGGTACGAAGCCGGCGAAGGCAAGGGCAAGAAGGACATGGTGGTACTCCCCTACAAGGACAGCCTCGTGCTCTTCTCCAAGTACCTGCAGCAGCTCATCATGGAATCCCTCGGCAAGGAGCTCGACCTGGACGGCAACACCGTGAACCAGGGCATCTCCGTGTACGGCAACAAGGGCTCCACCGACCAGCACGCCTACGTGCAGCAGCTGCGCGACGGTATCAACAACTTCTTCGTCACCTTCATCGAAGTGCGCCAGGCCCCCACCGATACCGTGAAGGTCGAGGACAACTTCACCGCCGGTGACTACCTGCAGGGCTTCCTGCGCGGCACCCGCAAGGCCCTCTCCGAAAGCGGCCGCAAGAGCATCACCATCTCCATCCCCGTGGTGAACGCCTACACCCTCGGCATGCTCATCGCCCTCTTCGAGCGCACCGTGAGCTTCTACGCCAGCCTCATCCACATCAACGCCTACCACCAGCCCGGTGTGCAGGCCGGCAAGCTGGCTGCCAACGTGTTCCTGAAGCTCCTGGCCGCGGCTGAAGGCGCCCTCTCCTCCACCCCCGCCACCGCCGGCGAAATCGCCGCCAAACTCGGCACCGATGAGGAGGACACCTACCACGCCCTCGTCCACATTGCCGAAAGCGGCAAGGCTACCTGGACCCTGGCAGATTGCCCCTGCAGGGATACCTTTGCCTCCTGACGTCCTGCCCGCAGGACAGGATATCGTCTGCGCCCGCAAGGGCGCAGATATCGTCACGAAGTGATATCGTCCGCCCGCGTAAGCGGGCGGATTTCGTTTTATGTCCTGCCAACGGCAGGACGTTCCCATTATCCATCGCCCTCTTCTCTTCCCAATCATTGGGAAACAATAAATCACGCCCTACAGGAAAACGATATCCGCTTCGCGGACGATATCTTGCCTGCGGCAAGACGATATCCGGCTCCGCCGGACGATATCCTCCCGTTGGTCGGACATGATATCGTCCGCCCGCGTAAGCGGGCGGATTTCGTTTTATGTCCTGCCAACGGCAGGACGTTCCCATTATCCATCGCCCTCTTCTCTTCCCAATCATTGGGAAACAATAAATCACGCCCTACAGGAAAACGATATCCGCTTCACGGACGATATCTTGCCTGCGGCAAGACGATATCCGGCTCCGCCGGACGATATCCTCCCGTTGGTCGGACATGGAATGAGGAGGACACCTACCACGCCCTCGTCCACATTGCCGAAAGCGGCAAGGCTACCTGGACCCTGGCAGATTGCCCCTGTGGGGATACCTTTGCCTCCTGACGTCCTGCCCGCAGGACAGGATATCGTCTGCGCCCGCAAGGGCGCAGATATCGTCACGAAGTGATATCGTCCGCCCGCGTAAGCGGGCGGATTTCGTTTTATGTCCTGCCAACGGCAGGACGTTCCCATTATCCATCGCCCTCTTCTCTTCCCAATCATTGGGAAACAATAAATCACGCCCTACAGGAAAACGATATCCGCTTCGCGGACGATATCTTGCCTGCGGCAAGACGATATCCGGCTCCGCCGGACGATATCCTCCCGTTGGTCGGACATGATATCGTCCGCCCGCGTAAGCGGGCGGATTTCGTTTTATGTCCTGCCAACGGCAGGACGTTCCCATTATCCATCGCCCTCTTCTCTTCCCAATCATTGGGAAACAATAAATCACGCCCTACAGGAAAACGATATCCGCTTCACGGACGATATCTTGCCTGCGGCAAGACGATATCCGGCTCCGCCGGACGATATCCTCCCGTTGGTCGGACATGGAAAAAGTGCTTTTCCCAAACCGGGAAAAGCACTTTCTGAAAACCAAAATCTGGTGGATAATGACTTTAGCGCTTGCTGAACTGGAAACGCTTGCGGGCACCGGGACGACCAGCCTTCTTGCGTTCCTTCATGCGGGAATCGCGGGTCAGCAGGCCCTGCTCACGGAGAGCGGAGCGGTACTCCTCGTCAATCATAACCAGGGAGCGGGCAATAGCCAGGGAGATAGCACCCGTCTGGCCGTGCACACCACCACCGCGGCACACAACACGCACGTCGAACTTCTTCATGGTGTTGGTGGCGTAGAAGGGCTGCAGAACGGCGTTCTGGAGGGCATCCGTGGGGAGGTACTCCTCGAAGGAACGACGGTTGATGGTGATCTTGCCGGACTTGCCTTCCTCAGCGGGGGTGAGCCAGGCGTGAGCGATGGCTTCCTTGCGACGGCCAGTGGCGTTGTAGGGAGTAGTAGACATAGTCAGAGATTTCTAATTTAGCCGATGGTTACAACTTCCGGAGTCTGAGCGGTGTGGGGATGCTCAGCACCAACATAAACCTTGAGACGGCCACCCTGGGCGCGGCCCTGGCGGGTGTGGGGCACCATGCCCTTCACAGCCATCTCCACGATGAGCTCGGGGTGAGTCTTACGCAGCTTGGCGGGGGTGGTCACCACCTGGTTGCCCACGTAGCCGGTGTAACGGGTGTAAATCTTGGCGCGCTCCTTGTTACCGGTGAGCACCACCTTATCGGCATTCACGATGATCACATAGTCACCGCAGTCCACGTGGGGGGTGAAGATCGTCTTGTTCTTACCGCGAAGCAGGTTAGCTGCTTCAACTGCAACCTGACCGAGCACCTTGCCGGCAGCATCGATCACATACCACTTACGCTCAATATCCTGAGGCTTGGCAGAGAAGGTTTTCATATGTTCGTTTCTTACTTATTCCAGTTTTGGCTTTCGCCACATCGCGGCCTCTAAACAGGCCAGCTCGCAGAGGGTAGCACAGCCCAATTTTAATGTCAACCGCATTTTGTGACTTGATGCAACTTTTTTCGCTAAATCGCAAAAAAGCGCTTGCTTTGCGGGGCTTTTGGCATTAAACTACCCGCGCACGGGTGTACCCATACGCCGCGCATTCCAACAAATTAAGAACGACATAATGGCAAATCCCCCCAATAATCGCGGCGGCAAGCCGCAGCAGCGCCCGAACGGCCCGCGCCCCGCGGGCAACGCACGCCCCACCGCCCCGGCTCCCAAGGCCAAGAAGGTAGATGACGATGGCGAGGGCGAAATCGAGCTCGAAGGCGTGGTTTCCGCCGTGCTCGCCGGCACCATGTTCCGCGTCAAGGTGGCCAATGGCCATGAATTCCTGGCCCACATCTCCGGCAAGATGCGCAAGCGCTTCATCCGCCTCGTCGTAGGCGACCGTGTCCGTATCGAGGTCTCACCCTACGATATGACCAAGGCCCGCATCACCTTCCGCCTGAACTAAAGTCCTGCCCGCAGGGCAGGATATCGTCTGCGCCGCAGGTGCAGATATCGTCCACGCCACAGGCGTGGATATCGTCCGCCCGTGAAACGGGCGGATTTCGTTTTACGTCCTGCCAGCGGCAGGATGTTCCCATTACCCCTCGCCCTCTTCTCTTCCCAATCATTGGGAAACGATAAATCACACCCTACAGGAAAACGATATCCGCTCTGCGGACGATATCTTGCCTGCGGCAAGACGATATCCGGCTCCGCCGGACGATATCCTCCCGTTGGTCGGACGTCCCGGCGCGGTCCATCTCGACCGCGCCGGGAAAATCAATCATCACGCCTTTCTTCTGCGGCGTGCAGCGAGTGCTGCCAGAGCCATCAGGCTGAGGGTTGCTGTGGCGGGCTCGGGAACATTGGCCACAAGCAGGGTGCCTACATTATCGATTACCCGGTAATCCACATAGAGCGTATCGCTCTGCACATTACTGAATACCGAACTGGCCAGCACCCGGCTGCTCTCCGTATCCACCACCACGGGCAGGTTCACCCCGCTCAGACCGGTGAAGAGGTTGAGAGTCTCCCCATAGTCCAGCGCGCCCACGCTCGCCAGCAGGGATTCGCCCATCTGCAAGCCGGCGCCGAAAGTCAGTGCGCCGCTCAGCGTCACCGCCCCGGCCTCCAGCCCACTCATCTCCAGCGTAGCACCATCCGCCAGGGTCAGGCAAGTGTTCAGTATAGCGGTGCCGCTCAGAATAGCACTATCCGTCACAGTGGTCGTGGTTGTCTTCGTCGATGTATTATCTCCCACATAAGCATTCACCGTCTTGCCGGCTGCAATTTCCAGCAATTCCAGACTCATGGCAGCCCCCATATGATGCAGGGCCATATCACCGCCGCTGGCTACCACCCCGGTGATTACATTGTTGCTATTCTTCACCGTCAGCTTGTGCTGCGAGGCGTTTTCTATAGATGAATGATCCAGTAACGAGTTAGCCGTGATGGGGGAGGACACAGTATCCAGGCAAATCACTCGCGCATTTCTCAATGCCATGTTGGCATCCCCCAGCCCGGAATAACCACCACTTGCCCCCGGGGTGCGCTCCATGACCGCATTGGCAGCGTCAGATTCACCGCGAACCGCCATCTGACCAAAGAAAAGCTGCCCACCCTTCTCCAATTCAATAGCAGCGCCCGGCCTCATGCGAATCTTATCTGTCTGCACCTTGACGCCCTCACCCACTACCAGTTTACCGGTAGCAGCACCGTTCATGCCGGCATCAATGTAACCAATGGTATTACCATCAGCACCTGCATACGTTATCTTAAACTCACCGGCTTTGGCATTCAACTCCTCTAAATTCACCTTCGATGAAACAGTGAGACAGCCGGTGCCATCCTTCACGATGCTGGTACCGGTCACCGTGCCCGCAATCTCACCGCTCTTAGCCTCATTCACATGGATCACCGAGGGGTTACTCTCGTCCTTTTCCGTTGCTCGTGCCACCACATTGCCTTTCACCACGGTACCGTTACCATTAAACACCAGCTGGCTGTTTGCAGTAGTCAGGATAAAATCGGGTGCAGTTTCACCAAAGGTTGAAGTATCAAGCCGCACGCGGCCACCGTTTATCTGCACACTACCACTGATGGTGGAGAAATCAAAGCCCATGCCATTATTATCGGAAATATCTCCACATTCCAGTATCACCGTACCGGCACAACTCACCGTCTTAAGCATATCGGAAGTAACGGTAGCAGCACTTATATCCAATGTGCCGTTCTCATGCACCTCCAGCGAGGAAGCAGCGGTGAGCAATCCCTGAGACTCCGTGCCCAGCACAAGAGTGCCGCCATCAACGCTCACTGCGCCGTTATACTGAGCCACGCTACCATTCAGCAGCAGGGACCCGGCACCGGTCTTGGTCAACTTGCCGGAACCTCTCAGGGCCGTTGACATAGTGATGCTATGCCCGGCTGTGTCAAAGGTGGTACCTCCATTTGTACCGACCAAGTTCACTCCATTAGCACCCTCAATACTAAAATCATCTGCGGCAGCAAGCCGGCCATTACCCAGGGTAACACTGGCTGTACCGACAATACCCTTGATACCCTGGCCACCCAGGCGCACCACGGCAGTCCCGGCGTCCTGGGTGCCAAGCTCAAAAGATCCGCTGCGGCTCTCCAGTTGCCCCTGCAGATTGATACCGAGCAACTCCGCTTCGCCCCCCAGCGCCCGGAAGGTACCAGCCGTATCCCAGGAGGTGTACATGATGGTATTGGCGGCAACAAGCTTGCCGGCATTCAGGTTCATCACCGAGGCTGATTCCTTCCAATGCGCCAGGAGCAAGGATGCTGATGTATTCTTCTCATTGGCAGTACCGGTGATTCTGAGTTCTCCGCCATCTATATTGATGGTGGACGGTGAATAATCAGCCTCATTACCGGCAGTCAACTGATTTGCAGTCACCACAGCACCTTCCAGCAAATTCACCGTTTCCCTACCGATAGAAAGCTGCCCCGCAACAGATACAGCACCGGTGATGGAACTCACCCCGCCGCCTTTCAGGGACAGCCGATGCAAGGCCGCCGCCCCCATATTCATATCGCCGGCACTATTCTTCAGTAGCACACCACCGCCCGACACCGACAACACATCCACCTGGCTGCTCCCATGCGTCAGAGATAAGGTGGCGCCCTCCTGGATTTCGTAATGGCGGGCAGCCTGTGTCCCGGAAAGCTGCAATGTTCCGCCTTGCACACTCATGGTGCCCGACACTTCATTGGCAGCCTCAAGATGCAATGTTCCGGCTCCCTGCTTCACTATTTTGGCGCCCTCTTCTTCTTTCAAACTTGTCTTGACCGTGATGTTGTGTCCCGCAGTATCAAATACCGTACCGGTTGCACACCCCATCATAGTCACAGCGTTAGTTCCCTCTATCGAGAAATCACCGGTGGCCACGATGGTGCCATTGCCCAGGCTTACCCGGCCGGTGCCTACAATTCCTTTAATTCCCTGGCCCCCCAGGCGCACCACGGCAGTCCCGGCGTCCTGGGTGCCAAGCTCAAACGCACCCTCGCGACCTTGATTCCCCTGCAGATTGATACCCAACAACTCCGCTTCGCCCCCCAGCGCCCGGAAGGTACCAGCCGTGTCCCAGGAGGTATACATGATGGTATTGGCGGCAACAAGCTTGCCGGCATTCAGGTTCATCACCGTGGCTGATTCCTTCCAATGCGCCAGGAGCAAGGATGCTGACGTATTCTTCTCATTGGCAGTACCGGTGATTCTGAGTTCTCCGCCATCTATATTGATGGTGGACGGTGAATTATCAGCCTCGTTACCGGCGGTCAGCCGATTTGCAGTCACCACCGCATTCTTCCGGATATTCAGCGTTTCCTTACCAATAGAAAGGTGCTCACTGAGAGTCACTGCGCCGGTCATATCCGTGGTACCGCCACCTTTCAAGGTAAGTTTGGTTAACGAGGCATCGCCTATATTCAAACTGAGCGCTGCATCTTTGGATAGAGTGCCTCCACCGCTGAAACTCGTCTTCCCCGTACCTTCAATACGGGCCGTTATACTCTGGCTTCCGGTCACGGTGATACCCAGCACAGCATCCCCCTCCACCCGGAAATTACCAATCCCGTTCACTTGCTCCAATGTCAGATTCTGGGTAAAAGCCCGCTCACTTCCATCCAGAGTCCAGCAAATACCTTCTCTATATAACACATTCTCAGTCTCCACCTCCATCCCCGTCGTCAGATCAGCCAAAATAGAAAACTCATCTGAAACGTTCAGAGAACCGGTACCGCTGATGCGGGTATCATCAAGCACAGTGAACGAATTAGCAGTAACCGCAGTGTTAATCACCAGGTCGCCATGGGCAATCTTCTCCACTGAATTAAAATGCAGTGTGTTCCCGTTTTCGGAATTGATAACCACAGCCGTATCATTGTCCAGAATACCGTTCTTGATACTCACATCACTCCGCAGGTTGATGACATCGGAAAATGGATTCAGACCTGTTATCACCACGTTATCAGCAGTAGGAGCCCAATCTTCAACTGCATCCCCCATCCAGTACTCATAGCCATCCTTAAGGTTAAAGCTTGCGTATAAGCCGCTCGTATCCGCTGTAAGATTTACATTCAGGTAGCGGCAATCCGCCACTGTCAGCTTGCTCTGGCTCCAATCACCTTCCACCAGCAGATAGGACGGCAGCTCAGGGAACGCATTCTGCTCCTTGATTTGACAACGGTTGCTGAACGATATGCACACCTCTGCTCCTGCTGCCACACTCAAGCTATGGCCACCACCCAACACCAGTGAAGCCGAACCGTTTTCGTTATACGCCCCGAATTCAAGATTTCCACCGTTGATAACCAAATCGTTATTCCATATGGCCGAGGTACCGGTCTCGCCCTGCATCACGCACAGAGTTTCCCCCGCATCCAGCGTATAAGCCCCGCTGCCTATCGTCAGCTGCGCGCCCTGCGCAATGCTCACATCACCGTGAATGGTAGGTGCCGTGGTGAATTTCAGGTGTCCCTGTAGCGCCGTCACATCATGCACCACATTGGCAGCATTCGTAAACGTCTGAGTGCCGGTGCCGTCCTTCACAATATTCAAACCTTTCGTCTCATCCCCCAGCAATGTACCGGAATAGCTGTGATCTTCTGCTCCGGTATTGATGATAAGCGTATTCAACGCTGTGGAGACGGGGTTGTTGCCATTGCGGTCAGTTTTAATTGCCCCGGCGTACACAAAGGTGTTGTTGGTACCTACGATACCCGCGACCCTGGCCGTTTTTGTACCGACAGCCAGCCCGGGGCGGCTGTCACTATCGCCCCTGAGATCAATGACCATATTCCTGGCGGCATTTTCATGAAGCAACCCAAGCTGCTGAAGCGCCCCCCAGTTGTTGTTGGAGCCTGACTGGTCAACTGTCAATGTACCCTCAAATGAATTATCACCTGTCAGCAACATCCGGGCCGGCCCCAGAGCATACCAATATGAATTGCCTTTCCAATGAATCTCACCTTCACCTGTCAGCTTGCCGATACTCCATACCGGAGACCACGAATTCCAACCATCATTTAACGTTAATTTATGACCGTCAGAAATATGCAAATGTTCAACATTATATTGATTCAGAGATGCGTGCAAATGATATGACTCGTCTGCAGAAATGGTCACATCCGCCTCAATGGAAAGAATCCCTCCGATACTTTGACTACTAGCGGCATTCAATGTCCGCAAACTCACGTTTGAAGAACAGATTGCCAAGGTTCCACCGCCCGTGTTGATCCGGTCTGTATGCAAATTCAGCTGACTCCCCTCCAGGCGCAGCGTGGCACCTTCTGCAGCGCCTATCTGGCCATTCACGTTGAAGGTACCGGTCCCGGCATTCAGCTTGCCGGTTCCGGCAGTAGCGAGGACCTTAGCACCGGAGCCGATGGTTCCACCATTACCATACATAATGCCACCGTTTTCCAGATTCACCTTATCCTGCAAGGTTTGCCCGTTGAGGCGCATGATACCCCCTTGCCCGATGGTGGCGGCATTCGCGGCATCCAGTCGGCCGCCTTCGCGAAGATTCAGCGTAGCTCCGTTTTCCACGGTGAAACTGTCGTATTCCATCTTACCTCGCAGTTCCAGGTGGTAGTTCTGCGCTTCCTCCACGCCGTCCTTACCGCGCAGCACCATATCCTTGCCCTGCAGCAGACCACCAGCATTCACATTCAACGTGCCGCCGAGAGCGTGCTGGTCATCTGTCAGTCGGTAGATACCACCGGAGTTCACATTGACCGTGGCATTGTTGAATGATCCCTCTGTACCGGTGGTGAGGCTCACGCTGCCGCCGGCAGCCTGCACATTGACCGTGCCGCAGTAATCCGCAGCCACGTTCTGCAAGTTGATTTCGCCGCCGCGCATGGTACCGGCGTTCACATTCAACGTATCGGAGCCGGAAAGCGCATAGTTCACCATCAGCTTGCCGCCCCCACCCAGGTTCAGGGTGGTCAGCTTTTCCGAAGTGCCGGCTGCGCCATACTGCACCGTGGTGCCGGAGAGCGCGCCGATGCGCAGCTGACTGTGGCTGCTGAGGTCGAGCTGGGTGGTGGTGTCAGCATTCAGGCCCAAAAAACCGGTTGATGCAGCATCAATCACACCGAGGGTATCGGCAGCATTCTCAAACTGCACCATCACGCCGTCGGCATTCACCAGCCACTTGTTAGCAATATCGGCAGCAGCGGCTCCGGTCAGCTGCAACTGACCTCGGTTAAGCGTCTTGCTCACCCCGTCCGCCACCTCACCGCTGAAGGCGAACGTGCCGCCATCGGTGCCGGCATCCACCGTCATGGCGCCGGTGCCGGTCACACTGCCGGCGTAGGCGGTGGTGGAATCCACCCCCTCATTAAACTGCACGGCAAAGGTGCCGCCATTCAGCACCACATCGCCTTTGTGCCCGAAGTATGCGGCATACTTGCCGGTATCCTCCAGCACCTGGCCACCTTCCACATACTCCTGGGTGTGGCGCACACCCTCGCGCATCACATAGGTGCCGCCGCTCGCCACCGTCACATTGCCGGTAAGGCGGGCATGACTGCCCAGCTCAAATGTACCGCCATCGGTCACAGTCACGTTCATTGCGGCATCGGCATAGTGCCAGTCATCCTCATGCGAATAGCGGTTCTCATTGAGCCCTGAGGCAGAGCCGGCGCCGTGGATGGTGTTTGTGCCTCGCAGCACCACGGTGCCGCTGTCCACCTGCAAGCCGCTGTCGCTATGTTGCAAGTTGGTGCGGATGCTGTTGAGTGTCCAGGTACCCTCTGCCACATCGTAGATAATCTTCAGACTGCTGTCGGCAGAGTCGGCAAAGGAACCCGCGTAGGTCGTATTGCCGGCTTCCTTGTAGGTGAGGGTGGAGCTGCCGCGGTAGTTAGCCACCAGGGCATCCTCGGTCAAGGCATTGATGGAGAAGCCTGCCCGGGTAGAATCCGCTGCCTCGGCAGTAGTGTACCAGTCCATGCTGTTGCCGTTCATATCCAGCGTGCCGCCACGGTTGCCGAAGGTCAGGTCGCGCTTGATTTGTTCCGTATCGCTGATAACCACCGTAGCCCCGGTATTCACCAGCACGTTGTAGGCTGCATAGCCCCCCTCCCGATTCAGGTAGGTCTTGCCGCTGCCGCCCAGGTTCAGCAGCACATCATTATTCCCGCTGCCTTCGATATACAAATCGCCCGCGCCTATCTTGCGCCACTCACGCATATACTCCGCCGGATTGGTGAGCTGCAAATGTACCTCGGCTCCCGCATTGATGACATACCCCGCATGGTTGAACAGATTGCTCTCTCCCTCGGCAGAGGAAATGGTAAACTTCCCGCCACTGAACTCTGCATAGCCGATACCCAGATCCACCGTATCATTCAGCACAATGCGGTTCTCTTTTGCCGTGGTCTTGAACACCAGATTCTCCGTGAAGAACAAGTCCTGATTACTCTGCGCCACATAGGATTGATCATAGGCATACCATGCCTGCGTATCTTTCAGCCCGCTCAGGTCAGACCAGGTGTTCAACTCGGTTTTAAGCCCGACGAACGAAACCGCCTCCATTCCTTCCCCTGTCACAGTTCCCAGCCATTTTGTCGTGCTGCGTCCCCAATCATCCGTTACCGTCTCCCCCTGGGTGCTCACTGCATTCAGGTACACCTCACTCACCGCCCCCATGTTCACCTTCTTCGTGTAGCGCTCCTCAACCACCTGTTTATCAAAAGTCGTATCTACAACAAAAGCTGAACCGACCTGCCCGGACAAGATTTCGCCACGGTTGGACCCGATGTACTGGTAGGTGCCCGAAGCATCATCCCACACATAGAGCGGGCTGCCGGAATCGCCCGGACGACTGACCCAAGTGAGCGGATCAGAGGCATTGATACCACCGGCGTCAAAATACTCCTGCGAATAAAAGCCGGTGCTACCGGCGTACCCAGCAGCCCCCGACACAATGCCACCGATGACATAATTGTATGCCGAGATAAGTTGCGATGCATTGTTAGGATACGACCTATCAACCAGTGTCGTTGTATTGTATGTGGAGCGCCACTGCTGCCCGCTGCCGGCGTGGTAATAGGTCAGGCTGCCCAGATCCTTGCCTGCCGTATCATACAGCTCAGCATATGGCGCATCTGT
Organism: Akkermansiaceae bacterium; assembly: GCA_015062005.1. Classification (GTDB taxonomy): domain Bacteria; phylum Verrucomicrobiota; class Verrucomicrobiia; order Verrucomicrobiales; family Akkermansiaceae; genus Akkermansia. Next base: position 1,326 of record SUVL01000023.1, on the reverse strand, counting down.
AATCACCTTGCTCAGGCGCATCACGCGGTGATCTGTTGCATTGCCAATTGAAGTAGACAACGCATGGCTGAACACATTCGAATTCCAGCGAGAGTCCCCCACCCCCTCTCCCAGCTCAATACCCTTGTATTTCACAGCATTCTCCATCCCTATCCCGTACACCTTGTTGCTGAACCACGAATCGAACGTATAGTTGTGAGCCACAGTAGCAATGGCTGAGGGAGAAATGGCCGCGCAGGTTGCCACATGGTAGGTGCTGCCGAAATCGATCATACCATGCGGCATGACATAGGTCTGCTGCCCGCCCGTGTAGGTGATAGTCACGCCCCCTTCCTGCTGACGGATATGCTGCAGCAGCGCATTGGCGCTCTCCGTCGTCTTATAACGCCCGGTATTCTGCCCGAAATCCGTGTAGGTTATCAACGTAGCATCGCTATGCATAATACCTGCCTGCGCAGGCACATTGCCCACAAGTGCAGCAAACATGGCATATATTGCCGAGCGGAGAGAAAGAGGAAGATGCAGTTTCATACACAAAAAAAATCTACTATTCCCGATACTACTCCTATCCCCCCGCCAAGTCAAGCCACGATTTGCATCTTCACACGTCCGAGCGCAGCGAGGATATCGTCTGCGCCGTCAGGCGCAGATATCGTCCACGCCGCCAGGCGTGGATTTCGTCCGGCCGCCCCGCGGCCGGATTTCGTTCCCTATTCTGCACCGTCCAGCCCCTCCCCCATTGTTTGGGAAAACAATCCCCCCGCGCACAGGAGCCCATGAATTTCATTTCGGAGCATGGGGATTACCCGGCCCCCCCGTTTGTTTCCCTATGAATGCCCTTCCTTTGTTCCCGCCTGATGCGGGGATAACGATATCCACACTGCGTGTGGACGATATCCGGCTTTGCCGGATTTCGTTCCCTATTCTGCACCGGCCAGACTCCGCCCCCCATTGTCTGGGAAAACAATCCCCCGCGCACAGAAACGGCATGATTTTTTTCAAAGCATGGGGATATACAAGAGCCCCCTGGCGTTTCCCTATGAATGCCCTTCCTTTGTTCCCGCCTGATGCGGGATAACGATATCCACCCTGCGTGTGGACGATATCCGGCTTTGCCGGACGATATCCACGCCTGTGGCGTGGACGATATTTGCGAGCCGAGGCTCGCAAACGATGAAGCCCCGAAACCTTTTCGGTTTCGGGGCTTGTTTACCCTGGCAGCTATCTACTCTCGCGGGACCTGTCGTCCGACTACCATCGACGTGCTGATGTTTCACTTCCGGGTTCGGAATGGGACCGGGTGGGGCCATCAGGCTATGACCACCA
>SUVL01000002.1 GCA_015062005.1 Akkermansiaceae bacterium | reverse complement strand
ACCCGGTCCCATTCCGAACCCGGAAGTGAAACATCAGCACGTCGATGGTAGTCGGACGACAGGTCCCGCGAGAGTAGATAGCTGCCAGGGTAAATGAAGCCCCGAAACCGAAAAGGTTTCGGGGCTTTCCGTTTCACACGCGCCGCGCAGGCGGAGCGTTTTCACTTTTCACCGAACGCACGCAGTGCGTTTTTTCACACAGGCGCAGCCTGTTTTCACCCTTTCGCGGGGCGTGAGCTTTCTGTTTTCCCCGGTGAACGCGGGATATCTGAGCTGTGCACCAAAGGGAAACGAAATCCGGCCGCAGGGCGGCCGGACGAAATCCACGCCATCGGCGTGGACGATATCTGCGCCTGACGGCGCAGACGATATCCTCGCTGCGCTCGGACTTAGAGATGAGTAGAAGCCAAGGCGTGCATCCACTCGGCAACGGATTGGTAGCGGCGTTCGGGTTGGGGCGAGATGGCGCGGTCGATGCTGGCGAGCAGGACTGGATGGTAGGTTCTCAGTAGCTCCTTGTTGGTGGATAAGGGGTCGGCGGTGTCATAGATGAGGCGCTGTTTGCCTGGGGGAAGGCAGGTGCCGGTGAGGGTGTAATAGAGGGTGGCGCCGAGGGCGTAGATGTCAGTCCACGGCCCCATGTTGCCGTCAGAGGTGCTTTGTTCGGAGGGGCTGAAGCCCGGGCTTTCGACGATGTTGTTGGTGATATCTCCGTAGGCTTCGCGGGCGGCGCCGAAGTCGATGATGACGGGGAGTCCGGCACGGGTGATGAGGATGTTGTCCGGCTTGATGTCGCGGTGGAGGAGGTTGAGCCCGTGGAGGTAGTCGAGGGCATCGAGCAGGCGCACCATGAGGCCGAAGAGGCTGGATTGGGGGATGGGGCGCCCCATGGCAGCGTGTTGTGCTGCGAGTTTATCCAGGGAGATGCCGTTGATGTATTCGACTACGTAGTAGGCGGTTCCGTGTTCTTCAAAGTAGGAATATACCTTGGCGATGCAGGGGTGGTCGAGGGTGGCAAGGAGACGGACTTCGCGCAGGAAGTTGTTCAATGCCCAATTATAGCCATCCGTACCTGTTTCGGGGTTGTGCAAGCGGACGTCGAGGGTTCCTTCTTCGCGGTAGCAGAGAGAGTCCGGGAAGTTTTCCTTGATAACAACCGTGCGGTTGAGCATGGATTCCTGTGCCAGGTAGGTGACACCAAACCCACCCCCGCCGATGCAGCGCTGCACGCGGTAACCATGCAGCAGGGTGCCAACGGGCAGTTCACGAGGGGCAATGGGGCATTCGGCCACTGGCGGGGCTTCCTCCACCAGTTCATCGCCGATATCGTTAATCTGGCTGAAAGTGACAGGCTCTACACGAGCAGCGGCCAGAATGTTCTCCATGAAATCACCCGCCGGGCGGCTGAACATGGCAGGGTTGTTCGTCTGCTGATTGCCGAATCCACCCGGGGGTGGGGGGAAGACCGGGGCTTTGGGAACCGAGGGAGGTGCGCTTGGGGGGACCAGAGGCTGAGGGGCCACCGGTGTGCTGTCGGGCACGGGGGAATACGAATCGGGAATCATGCTTGCTGTCCATTTTACCTTGCCGGGGCTGGTGTGTCGAGCATAAAGGCTGGGTTCTCATCCCTTTAGGCTTGCCAAGGCTGGAAAAATACGCTAATCTCTGGGTATGTTCGTAGATAACATCCGAATTTTTGCCAAGGCCGGCAAGGGCGGTAACGGGTTGGCCTCGTTCCGTCGCGAGAAGTTTGTGCCCCGCGGTGGTCCCGATGGTGGCGACGGTGGTGATGGAGGCAGTGTGATTCTGGAGGTAAGCACCGGAACGAATGATTTGCGCAATTATTTTTATGACCCGAAGCTGATTGCCACGGATGGCATGCCCGGCATGCACGCCCGCAAGCACGGTAAGGATGGCCGCACGGTTATCGGCAAGGTGCCGCCCGGCACGATTGTGTACCGCAGCAATGCCGCCACCATGCAGGAAGCTACCTGGCTGGAGCGCGAGGGTGAAGGTATTGAGCTGGAACAGATTGCTGACCTGACCGAACCGGGAGAGCGCTTTGTGCTCTGCCAGGGGGGCAAGGGGGGGCGCGGCAACTGGCATTTCCGCACGGCGACTGACCAGGCTCCGCTGAAGTTTGAGTACGGCACGGAGGCTGAGAGTGGTGTGTTCTTCTTTGAGCTGCGCCGCATAGCCGATGCCGGTCTGGTGGGTTACCCGAATGCGGGCAAGAGCACGCTGCTCACCGCCATTTCCAACGCAACGCCGAAGGTGGCCAGCTATCCATTCACCACGCTGCAGCCTATTGTGGGTGTGGTGGAGTTCGAGGACTACCAGCGCTGCATCGTGGCCGATATTCCCGGCATCATCGAGGGCGCGTCCAACAACCGCGGCCTGGGGCATGAGTTCCTGCGCCACATCATGCGCTGCCACCTGCTGCTCTTTGTGGTGGATCTGACCGGCCTGGAGCACGACCCGGTGGAGGCAATCCAGACCCTGCGCAAGGAAGTGAAACTCTATTCCGACGAGCTGGCTGCACGCCCCTGGGTCATCATTGCCAACAAGATGGATGAACCCTGCGCCGTGGAGAATCTGGAGATTCTGCGCCAGCGTTTCCCGAAGGTGGAGATTATCCCGATTTCCGCCGCCATGGGCGATGGTATTCCTGCGTTCAAGGAGCGTCTGCAACAGTTGCTGAAGGAGGGTTAATCGCGTGCTGGTTGCTGTCCTTTCCGATATTCACGCCAACCTGGAAGCCCTGCAAGCCGTGCTGGACGATATGAAGTCCCACGGTGCGGAGGGTATTCTGGGGCTGGGTGACTATATCGGCTTCAACGGCAACCCGTCCGAGTGTCTGGCGCTGGTGCAGCCGCACCTGCTGGCGGCGGTGCAGGGGAATCACGAGGCTGCGCTGGTAGACCGCGCGGTGTTCGGCGTGCCCATGTACATGGAGATGATGGACCGCACGCAGGATATGCTCAGCCCTGAGCAACTGCGCTGGCTGCGCCGCCTGCCGCATCATACGGCCTGGCAGGATTGCCTGCTGGGTCACGCCACTCCCGAGGCCCCCAAGCGCTGGGGTCGCATTGCGAATGTGAACGAGGCCCGCAAGGTGTTCGCCTCCGTCAAGAACCGCATTTCCTTCTACGGCCACACTCACCGCGCTTCGATTTTCCGACTTTACAAGGGGCAGGTGGAGAAGATGGAAATCAACTACGATGCCCGCGGCGATTTCACGCTGCACATGCCCTCCTCCTGCCGCTTCCTCATCAATCCCGGCTCAGTAGGGCAGCCGCGCGACCTCGACTGGCGCGCTGCTTATGCTCTTTTCTGCCCGGAAACCTCCACGCTGCGCCTCCGCCGCGTGCAGTACGATGTGCAGCAGGCCGGTGACAAGATTGCCCGCACCGGGCTGCCCGCCTCTTTTGCTGAGGCACTCAAGACCGGCGACACTCCCACGGGCGATTGACGCAGGGGGATAACAGTTATCACTCATAATGCTTGCGAAGGGAACGGATAAAAACGATTCCTGACTGTTCGTCCACCTTGTAAACAATGCGGTCTTTGGAATTAATCCGGCGAGACCAATACCCTGAAAGATTGCCCACTAGTTGTTCCGGGCGTCCCCGCCCCGTGTAGGGCGTTTCTAAAACTTCCAGCAGGAGGGAGGTTACGCGTTGAGCGGTCTTACGATCCGCTTTCTTCCAGAACGCCAGATCCGCCAGCGAACTCTTGGAAAATTCAAGTTTCATCCTTTTCTTCCGCCATGTATTCCAGCAAATCTTCTGCAGCCATCAGCACCGTGTCCCCATCCTCATACTCTTGCAGGGATTTGTTCAGATGGCGCACATTTGCAGGAGTGTCCAGCTGGTGAATGGTCTCTTTCCAGGAATTATACTCATCCTCGGGCAGCATGACAACGGCCCTTTCGCGAGAACGTATCGTTACGTGCTCGTAATCGTCCACGCATGTTCTGATGGTGCGGGCCAGATTTTGTCTTGCTGCTGAAAATGACAGTGTAACCATGCATGAAATGTACCATAACCTTGTACGTTTAGCAAGTGGAATCCGTGCAGGAATTGGAGAAATGTGAGGCCACGGTGTGTAATTCCTACCAATTTGCTATTGACAAAAGTGAGGTAGAAGCGTAGCATTCTTGCGCCTACTGAAATTGTAGGATAATAAAATGAACAGGACATTGCAATTCGAGACGCTCCAGCTGCACGCTGGGCAAGAGGACGCAGACCCGACAACAGGGGCCCGCGCGGTACCGATATATGCCACTTCATCCTATGTGTTCCGCAACTGCGAACACGCGGCAGACCGCTTTGGCCTGCGCGATGCGGGGAACATCTACGGGAGGTTGACGAATCCTACACAGGACGTACTCGAACAGCGAATGTCGGCACTGGAGGGCGGCGTGGCTGCCCTGGCAGTGGCTTCCGGGGCAGCGGCCATCACCTACACCTTGCAGGCCCTGGCGCAGAATGGCGGGCATATTATAGCGCAGCGCTCGATATACGGCGGGAGCTATAATCTGCTGGAGCACACGCTGCCGGCTTACGGTATCACGACTACCTTTATAGATGTGCACCGGCCGCTGGAGGTGCAGGCGGCAATACGCCCGGAAACCCGCGCTATTTTCATCGAGACGCTGGGGAACCCGAACAGCGATATTGCTGATATCGAGGTGCTGGCAGATCTGGCGCACCGCCATGGTCTGCCGCTGGTGGTGGATAATACCTTCGGCACCCCGTACCTGATTCGCCCGCTTGAGCATGGAGCCGATATCGTGGTGCATTCGGCTACCAAGTTCCTGGGAGGGCACGGCACGACCCTGGGCGGTGTGGTGGTGGATAGCGGGCGCTTCGACTGGGCCGCCAGCGGCAAGTACCCGGCCATCAGCGAGCCGAATGTGGCCTACCACGGGGGGAGTTTCGCAGATGCTGCGGGGCCGGCTGCCTTTGTGGTGTATCTGCGGGCCATCCTGCTGCGTGATACCGGGGCGTGTATTTCTCCCTTTGCTGCGTTCCAGCTGCTGCAGGGTATCGAGACTCTTTCCCTGCGCGTGGAGCGTCATGTGGAGAATGCGCTGAAGGTGGTGGAATACCTGAAGAAGCACCCGAAGGTGCGGAAAGTGAACCACCCCTCGCTGCCGGAGCACCCGGACCACGGGCTGTACCGGCGCTATTTCCCGCGGGGCGGCGGTTCCATTTTCACCTTTGAGCTGGAGGGCGGGCAGGAAGCGGCGTTCCGCTTCATTGATTCGCTGCAGATATTCTCGCTGCTGGCGAATGTGGCGGATGCGAAGAGTCTGGTGATTCACCCGGCGAGCACCACACACTCGCAGATGAATGCGGAGGAATTGGAGGCCAGCGGGATTACCCCCGGCACGGTGCGCCTCTCCATAGGCCTGGAACATATTAACGATTTGCTGGCTGACCTGGAAAATGCTTTCCAGAAGCTCTGAACCCTTGTACTATAAGAAAAATGGCTATGAAAACCTATACTTCAGTACCAGAACTGGTGGGTCGGACTCCGCTGCTGGAACCGGTGCATTACAGCGCAGCTCACGGGTTGAAGGCCCGCCTGCTGCTGAAACTTGAATCGAACAACCCCGCTGGTTCGGTGAAGGACCGCGTGGCCCGCTCCATCGTGGACGATGCCGAGGCCACAGGCCGCCTGCAGCCCGGCGGTACCATTGTGGAGCCCACCAGCGGCAACACCGGTATCGGCCTGGCGTCCATCGGTGCGGCACGCGGCTACCGCGTGATTCTCACCATGCCGGATACCATGAGCGTGGAACGCCGCAATATCGTGAAGGCCTACGGCGCCGAGGTGGTGCTTACCCCCGGGGCTGCCGGTATGCAGGGGGCTGTGGACAAGGCCGAGGAACTGGCCCGCACGATTCCCGGCGCCATTGTGGCCGGCCAGTTCACGAATCCGGCCAATCCTGCTGCGCACTACGCCACAACCGGCCCGGAAATCTGGGCAGACTGTGCGGGGCAGGTGGATGCCTTTGTGGCAGGTGTGGGCACGGGTGGTACTATTTCCGGTACGGGGCGTTACTTGAAAGAGCAGAATCCGGCCATTCATGTGGTGGCTGTGCAGCCTGCAAGCTCCCCGCTGCTCACGGGCGGTGTGGCCGGGCCGCATGCCATCCAGGGCATCGGGGCAAACTTCATCCCTGATACGCTGGACCGCAGCATATATGATGAAGTGATTTCTGTGGATAACGAAGTGCCGCTGACTACGGCCCGTGAGCTGGGCAAGCTGGATGGCGTGCTGGTGGGCATTTCCTCCGGCGCGGCTCTGTGGGCGGCCACGCAGCTGGCGCAGCGCCCGGAGTGGGCGGGCAGGACCATCGTGGTCATCATGCCGGACGGCGCCGACCGTTACTATTCAACGGCTCTTTTCTCCCATGAATAAATCTTTTGAGCTGAACCTGTATCTCGTGACGGATGCGCCGGAGCGCTGCCGCCACGGCTTGCTGGAGACCGTGCGGCGCGCTGTGGCCGGCGGGGTGAGCATCGTGCAGTACCGCCGGGAGAACGCAGACCGCGCCACCATGCTGGCAGAGGTGCTGCCGCTGCGCGATTTTCTGCGCGGGGCAGGGGTGCCGCTCATCATCAATGATGATGTGGAGCTGGCGGTGGAAATCGGGGCAGATGGCATTCACATCGGCCAGGCGGATATGCCGGTGGTGCAGGCCCGCGCCCTCATCGGGCCGGAGATGATACTGGGTCTCACCGTCACCAACGAAGCCGAGATGGCTGCGGTAGACCCCGCACTGGTGGACTACGTGGGCTGCGGCCCGGTGTTTCCCACCATTTCCAAGGACGATGCGCCGGAGGCACTGGGGGTGCAGCGCTGGGCAGAGCTGGCGGCGAAATGCCCGGTGCCCATCTGTGCCATCGGCGGCATTGATGCTGCCCGCGCCCGCGAGCTGCGCGCCACGGGGCATTGCGATGGCGTGGCGGTGGTCTCGGCCATCTGTGCGGCGGATGATACGGAACAGGCAGCCCGGGATTTAGTATGAATACGAATGAGCTAGCTGCGGTGCTGGAGAATCTGCGGAAAAAGAATCCGCTCATTCTCTCGCTGACCAACAATGTGGTGCAGGGTATCACGGCCAACGTGCTGCTGGCCGTGGGGGCGGCGCCGGTCATGCTGAACGATGCTGCCGAGTGTGGGCAGCTGCTGAGCGTGTGCGCCAATGGCCTGCTGGTGAATGTGGGCACGCTGTCCCACCCGCAGGCAGAGCTCATGCGCTGCGCGGTGGATGCCGCGCATGCAGCCGGGGTGCCCTGGGTGCTGGACCCGGTGGCGGTGGGGCTGCTGCGCTTCCGCACCGAGTTCTGCCACGAGCTGCTGGCGATGCGTCCCACCCTCATCCGTGGCAACGCCTCGGAAATCATGGCGCTGGCCGGTGAGGCTGCCGGTGGTCGCGGTACGGATGCTACCGAGGAAAGCTCCGCTGCCGTGCAGTCTGCCCGCAAGCTGGCGCAGCAGTGCGGCTGCGCCGTGCTGGTCACCGGGCCGGTGGATTATGTGACCGATGGCGGGCGAGTATTGGCCCTGGGCAATGGCGACCCGCTCATGACCCGGGTGACCGGGGTAGGCTGCGCCATGGGTGCGCTGGCAGCGGCCTGCGTGGCCTCCGCACCGGATGCCTTTACCGGGGCTGCCGCCTGTGCCGCCATCCTGGGTATTGCCGGGGAGCGCGCCGCTGCCCGCTGCCCGCGCCCGGGTAGCTTTGCCGGGGCTCTGTTCGATGAGCTGGATGCTCTCAGCCCTGCTGAAGTGGCCGAATTTACGCGCATTGTGTGAAAATCCTGCTTGCGGTGGCAGGGAATAGTGTGGTAGAGTAGAACGTCATGGAAAAAGAACAGCTTTCTCTTGAATGGAAACAGCTGGCCGACCTGCCGGATGTTGAAGGATTTGCCGGCTCCTATGCTGGTGTGAGCAACGGTGCCCTCATCGTGTGCGGTGGTGCCAATTTCCCGGAAAAACCGCTCTGGGAGGGTGGCCCCAAGCGCTGGACCGACCGCATCTATGTGCTGCCGGGCAATGATGGCTGGAAGGATGCCACCCCGCTGCCCAAGCCCCTGGGTTATGGTGCCACGGCCACCCTGCCGCAGGGTGTGATGCTGATTGGCGGCAGCAATGCCGACGGCGCTCTGGCTGATTGCTACATGCTCACCTGGGATGGCTCCGATGTGCAGTGTAAGGCAGTGGCCCCGCTGCCTACCACGCTGACCGGCCACGCCGCCGCCGTGATGGGTGGCAAGGTGTATGTGCAGGGTGGTTCCGTTGCCCCCGGTGAGCAGGATGCCGAGGCCCGCATGTGGGTGTACGACCCCGAGGCTGATACCTGGAGCGATGGTGAGCCCATGCCCTGCCGCGGTCGCTTCCTGCAGCAGATGGCCGCCATCGGCCACACTATCTATGTGCTCGGTGGCATTGGTCTGCAGCCCGGCGACAATGGGCGCATGGCCCGCGAGATGCTGACGGATGCCTGGAGCTGGAGTGCCGAGACCGGCTGGCGCCGCCTGGCCTACCTGCCGCACTATTGTGGTGCTGCCCCCACTCCCGCCCCGGTGATTGGCGGCCGCATCTACCTGCTGGGTGGCGATGATGCCACCGTGAAGGGCTTCACGCCGCAGAACCATCCCGGCTTCCACAACCAGAGCCTTTGCTACTGCCCCGGCAGCGATACCTGGTACGACGCCGGCGAGATTGCCGTGGCTCGTGCCGTGCTGCCCTGCGCGGTGTGGAACGGCATGGCTGTCATCGTGAACGGTGAGCAGCGCCCCGGCAAGCGTTCCAACCAGGTGTGGGGTGCCAGAATGCGCTGATAATTCATTTTTAATCCCTCCAATAAAGAACAATATGATGCTACCAACGAAAAAGATGCTGTTGACGGCTGTGCTGGCTCTGGGCTTGCTGCCGTCGTGGATGGCTGTGCGTGCTGCCGAGGAAGAATTAAAGGTGCCCGACGAGCACGGTCTGGCCGGTATGGCGGCTGTGGCTCTGGAGGCTACGGCGGAGCGCCCCTCTCCTATTATTGTAATGACGGGTGGTGCGAATTTCCCCAATGCCATAGAGAATGCCAAGACCCCGGAGGAGCGAGGCGCCAAGGTGTTCAGCACTGATGTGTCGGTGATGCCGGTTCCGGGAGGCTCGGAAGATGGCAAGTATATTGTGAAGAAGGTGGGCAGCATGCCGTATCCTGTGGGCTATGCCGCTTTCGCTCCTTCGGACAAGGGCATGGTGGTTGCCGGTGGTTGCAATGCCACAGGCCACTTGGCTGATGTGACCCGCGTGAATGTGGTTGGCACCCAAGTGAGCACCGAGGCTCTGCCTGCGTTGCCGGTTTCCGTGGCCTACCCCGCTTTTGCCGTGGCCGGTAACAAGCTGTATGTGTTTGGCGGCCAGGAAAAGGCTGATTCCACCACGTGCCTCAACCGCAGCTTTGTGATGAATCTGGCTGATCCCGCTGCCGGTTGGCAGGAGGTGGCTCCCATGCCGGGTGAAGGTCGCATGCTGGCTGGTGCCGGTACACTGGATGGCAAGATATACGTGGCCGGTGGTTGCTCTCTGCACCCGGATGCCAAGGGACAGGCTGAACGCACCTATCTGGATAGCGTCATCTGCTACGATCCCGCCACCAATGCCTGGACTACAGACCTGCCCGCCATGCCGGAGACCATTGTTGGCGCAGCCAATCCGCTGCCCGTCATGGAGAATGCTCTGTATGTGGTTTGCGGTGATCCCGGCGAATACTATCGCGCTTCTCTTGCCGGCAATGCGCCTGAAGAGCATCCCGGGCAGAACATGACCATTTATTCCTACACTCCGTCCACCGGTGTGTGGAGCAAGGTGGGCGCCAAGGGCATTGGTGTGGCCACTTGCCCGGCCATTGCCCGCGGCAATGCCATTGTGGTGATTTCCGGTGAAACTCATCCCGGTGTGCGCACTCCTGTGGTTTCCATTATAGAGAAGCAGCCCGAGCCCAGCAAGGACCTGATGTTCCTGGCAGACCTGACCCCTTGGCTGGCGCTGATTGTTGCCATCCTGGCTATCATGGCGGTTTGCAAGAAGGGACTCAAGAAGCCTGCTATTTCCCCCAATGCCCCGATTACCAGCCCCGGCAAGTGGGCCTGGATTGCCGTGGCCGTGCTCTGGGTGGTGGTGATGCTCAATTACTTTGACCGCCAGCTGCTGGCCGTGCTCAACAAGTCGCTTACCGAGGGCTTCTCCTGCATTGAAATGTCGCAGGCTCAGTTCGGTATGGTGACCTCAGCATTCCTTATCGTGTATGCAGCCCTTTCTCCGGTGGGTGGTTACCTTGCCGACCGCTACAGTCGCTCTTTCATCATCATGTGTTCTCTGGTGGTGTGGTCTGTGGTGACCTGGATGACCGGTAAGGCAGAGACATACGAGGAGCTCATCTTCTGGCGTGCAGCCATGGGTGTGAGTGAGGCCTTCTATATTCCCGCTGCTCTGGCCCTTATTACCGACTACCACCGTGGCAGCACCCGTTCTATGGCCACTGGTCTGCACATGAGCGGTATTTATGCCGGCCAGGTGCTGGCTGGCTGTGGAGCCATGATGGCCGGCGACCCCTGCCAGATGGGCTGGCGCCTCACCTTTGAGCTGTTCGGTTTCATCGGTGTGGCATACGGCCTTATTGTGCTGTTCTTCCTGCGTGACCCGAAGCCTGAGGATGCTGCAACTGCCGCCGAATCTTCAGCCGAAGTTGCCGCTGTGCCTGCCGCCCCTGCCTTCACCATGGGTCAGATGCTCAAGAGCATCTTCACCGGCCGCGGTATGTACATGCTGCTGCTCATGATTTCCTTCGCCGGCTTTGCCAACTGGTTCCTGCTGGGCTGGTATCCGCGTCTGCTGCAGGATATGTTCAATATATCCGAGGCCGAGGCTGGTCCCCAGGCTACCTTCTGGATCAACATCGCCAAGTACATATCCGTGCTGGCTTGCGCTGTGATTGCCGACCGCTGGTACCTGCGCAACAAGAATGCCCGCGCCTATGTGCCCGGCATTGCTTTCTGCGTTGCCGGTCCTTGCGTGCTGCTGGCCATGATGTTCGGCACGGAAATTGGTCTGGCTGCCGTACTGGCGCTGGTTGCCATGCAGGGTGTGGCTCAGGGGTCTATGGATGCCACCCTCATGCCGGTGCTGCGCACCACCATCGACGAGCGCTTTGCCGCCACGGGCTACGGCCTGCTGAACCTTACCTCCGTGGGCGCTGGTGCGCTGGTGTCCTGGCTGGGTGGTATGCTGAAGGATGCCGGTACACCGCTTTCTGCGGTGCTGAGCCTTGCCGGTGTGCTCATGATGCTCTGCGGTATCATCCTGTTCCTTCTGCCCAAGAAGGAGAACGCCTGATAACAGATTAAAGCAATACTATAATTGAACGCCGCTACCGTTACGGTAGCGGCGTTTGGTTTCCAATTTTTTTTGAAAGACAGGGAATTGCCGGGGGGGGAGGCTGCGAATCACCACTTTCCGCGGCGGAGACTGAAGATACTGAAAGCACCCAGGAGAAGTAATCCGGTTATGCCAATGCCCACCCACTGGGTGGGAGAGAGCCATTCGCCACGCATTTTAAGATATTTACGCTGGGTTTTGGCAGCCTGGGCTGCTGCGGCCGGTGCCACTTCGGAGTATGTGCGGCTGACATCGGGGCTGAGGGTCAGGGCTTTCACCAGGTCGAGGTTGACGGAAATGGCGTTGAAGTGCTTGTTTTCAGCAGAAGCCAGGCGGGGCAGGTTGATGGCCAGGTCGCCGTTGACGTCATAGCCCATCATGCCGCCAATGCCGTTCCATCCCGCGCCACTGCAACCGGAAGCCACGATGGTGAGGGTAATGTACGAGGTTCCATCTCGGTGGAAGGCCGCTGGATGCGAGGCGAGCTTGCCATAGGGAACGGTTTCTCCCCAGGTATTGCCATGCCAGTTGCCGGTGATACCCTCCGGGGTGGCGATGAGGCCCAGCTCATGGGTGCTGTCGAAGGTGAGCAGTTTAGTCGGTCCTTCTACTTTGGCTGCAGCAGAGAGATCAATCGTGATGCCGACTGCGGTTGTGGCAGCATTCGCCTTGCGGAAATGTGAGACGTTGTAAATTGCATGGCGCGTGTAGAGGTCGCCGTGGGAACCGGTGAGAGTTCCCGAGTTGCAGCATACATTTTCACAAATTTGATTTTTGGCCGGGTCTACGAACAGAGCCATTTTGGCAGAGGCAGGCAAGATGCCGAGCCCGCAGGCTGCCAGCAGAAGAAGAGACTTTCTCATAGTGATGCTAGATTAGGCTCTAACTCTACCGCATAAATGGTGTGTTTGCAAGAAAGTTTTGGGGGGCAGGTGGTAAAATAATGCTTTTTCAGAGGCGAGGTAGCCTTCCGCCTTGACCTTTCGGTGAATAACAGGTACACTTTCGCGCATGCAGGAGTTGGAAATCATGTCCCCCGCCGGGTCGTTTGAGTCCCTGGCTGCGGCGTTGCGCGCCGGGGCGGACAGCGTGTACTTCGGGGTGGGGTTGTATAATATGCGCGCCCGCTCCACGGTGAATTTCACGGTGGAGGATTTGCCGAAGGTGGCCCGCCTGTGCCACGCCTGCGGGGCGAAGGCCTACCTGACCTGCAATGTGATTATCTATGACGAGGAGCTGGAGGGTATGCAGCAGCTGCTCCGCCAGGCTAAGGAAGCCGGGGTGGATGCGGTGATTGCCGCAGACCTGTCTGTTATCTCGTATGCGCACAGCATAGGGCTGGAGGTTCATATCTCCGTGCAGGCGAATGTGTGCAACATGGGGGCGGTGCGTTTCTTTGCCGCCTATGCGGATGTGATGGTGCTGGCCCGTGAACTGAAGCTCAGCCAGATTCGCCATATCATTGAAGGAATCAAGCGGGAGAATATCACGGGGCCGTCCGGCAAGCCGGTGCGCATTGAGGTATTCGCTCATGGTGCACTCTGTATCGGCATTTCCGGTAAGTGCGGCATGAGCCTGGCGGCCTACAATGCCAGCGCCAACCGCGGCCAGTGCTACCAGCTCTGCCGCCGCAAATACCGCGTGACGGATACGGAGACCGGCTTCGAGATGGATATTGATAACCAGTACATCATGTCCCCGAAGGATATCTGCACCATCCGCGTGATTGACCAGCTGGTGGAGGCTGGTGTGTCTGTTTTCAAACTGGAGGGACGCGGACGCTCGGAGGCATACGTCTCCACCGTGACTTCGGTGTACAAGGAGGCGGTGCAGTGCTGCGCCGCCGGGGAGTGGAGCCCGGAGAAGGTGGCGGTGTGGGAAGCCGAACTGCTGCGCGTGTTCAACCGCCAGTTCTGGCATGGTGGATATTATCTGGGTGAGGAGTGGGAGACCTGGAGCGGCTGCTCCAACAGCCTGGCGCTGGAGCAGCGCCAGCATCTGGGCCGTGTGATGCGCTGGTACGCCAAGGCCGGCGTGGCGGAAATCCGCCTGGAGGCCGGCCCGGTTTCGCCGGGGGATAAGATTGAGATAACTGGTGTCACCACGGGCATTGTGCGAGTGACGGTGCCGGAGGTGAGGTGCGATGATGAGGCGGGAGAGACCCAGGTGGTGCAGGTGGCTCCCAAGGGGGCAACAGCCCTTATAGCGGTGCCGCAGAAGGTGCGGCACGGCGACAAAGTTTACATCGTAACCCGCAGAAAACTCAAATAGTCGTGAATATCGAACCTCTCTTCTCTGCAGAACAGATAGACTCCGCCATCCGTAAGATGGCGGTGCAGCTCATTGAACGCTTTGGTGACGAACGCCCGGTGAAGGTGCTTTCCCTGCTGAATGGGGCTCTGTGGTTCACGG
This sequence comes from Akkermansiaceae bacterium, assembly GCA_015062005.1. Classification (GTDB taxonomy): domain Bacteria; phylum Verrucomicrobiota; class Verrucomicrobiia; order Verrucomicrobiales; family Akkermansiaceae; genus Akkermansia. The sequence goes on along the minus strand of SUVL01000002.1, from coordinate 133,830 downwards.
CTGACCTGCTGCGTTATCTGCCGGTGAATTTCATTCTGGAGACCGCCCGCGTATCCAGCTATGGTGTTGCCCGTGAAACAAGCGGCAAGGTGACCTGGAAGACCCCGGTTCCGTATTGCGAGGATATGCGCGTGCTGGTGCTGGACGATGTGCTCGACAGCGGCGTGACACTCAAGAACGTGAAGGCTGAGCTGCTGCGGCTCGGCGCGGCCGAGGTGGTCACCGCTGTGGCGGTGGATAAGCCAGAGGGCCGCCGCGTGGAGTTTGAGGCTGACTATGTGGGCATGGTCGCACCGAATCTGTACCTCGTGGGTTACGGTATGGATGCGGATGGCTCCCTGTACCGCAACCTGCCCTATGTGGGCGTGGTGCGCGATTAATTTACTTCGTGCTTCCCACCTCGCCCTTTGTACCTCTGATTGTCTGCCCGTTATCCGGGGCGATGAATTGCTCTGCGGGGATATTGTTTTCCTTCAGGGCGGCAGCCAGGTCATCGAGCGTTTCCTGGTAGCCCTCGTTGGCGAGCTGCCAGGTGCCGAAGTGGCAGGCAATAGCTTGCTTTGCATGCAGATGCCGGAAGGCTTCCACCGCCTCTGCGGGGGAGATGTGGCCGTTGCGGATCCAGTCCGGCTTGTAGGCTCCGATGGGGATGAGGGCGAGCTCCGGCGCACCGAGGCGGGCGTGAATCTGTGCAAAGCAGTTGGAGCGGGCGGAATCGCCCACAAAATAAATGGAGGGGCCGCCGGCGGATTTCAGGTAGAAGCCGCACCAGAGCGAGCGGTTGCGGGTGTAGGTCTTGCGGTAGCGGTTGCTCCAGTGCTTCGCCGGGGTGAGGGTGATGCGCAGGTCGCCGTGCTGCACGCTGTCCCACCAGTCGGCCTCAATGAACCGCACTTCCTCGCCGCAGTGGTATTGCAGCAGCCCTGCCAGCCCCAGCGGCACGATGAAGAGCGGGTTATGCTCCGCAGCCAGGCGTTTCAGGGTGGGGGCGTCGAAGTGGTCGTAGTGGTCGTGGGAGAGCAGGCACACATCGATGCGGGGGAGCTTTTCCCAGGAAATGCCGGCAGGGCGGTGGCGGCGGGGGCCCAGTCCCTGCACCGGGCTTGTGTAGTCGCTCCAGATGGGGTCGGTCAGGATGTTGAGCCCGGCGGTGCGGATGAGCAGGGTGGAGTGATTCACCATGGTGACCTCCCAGTCCTGCCCGTCTACCCTGGGGGCAAGCTGTGGCTGGTGTGTGTTCTGCGCAACGGTGGGGTACTCGCCCTTGGCGTGTCGCTCCTGCAGCCACTGCAGCAGGTTGCTCGTCTTATACAGCGTGCCGGGTTCCGGGTTGTAGAAGAATTTGCCATCGAAGTGGTCGGTGAGCGGGCCTTCCCACTCGCCGCCGCGGCAGAGCCAGCCCGGCAGCACGATATCCCCGGCCAGGATGACTGTGCCCAGGGTGGCCGCCAGCAGAGCGGTCAGCGTGCATTTCGTGCGGCGGTTCATGATTCGAAGCGGTGCTGGATGAGCACGTTGAAGTGGTCTCCCGCGCCGGGCACGGCAATCAGGTGGCGGTCAGCGGCGCTGGTCGGGTCGGCCAGGTCCTTGAGGTAGGCGTGCTGGCTCATGTACTGCACGCGGTCGCCCACGCAGTTTTCGGCCAGCTGGCGCAGGTCGGTGAAGTTCACATCGGCGGTCACGTCGCACTTGCCTGCCAGGGTCGGGAGCTCATCGGCGCTGACGAGCTGGTGGGCTTTGTAGCCGCGCAGGGTGCCGGCGGGGCGGCGGTGGTAGAGGGTGTCGTTCATCTCGCCGTAGTCGATGGTGACGAGTGTGCCGCATTTCCAGAGCGGCTGCCAGGCGGCATACCACTTGTGGTAGCTTTCCTGAACCTCCACAATCTGCCCCTCGTAGGCCCAGCGGGTGAATACGCTTGATTCCGGCAGCGGGCGCTGCTTTACCGCGCGCACAATCTGCCCGTGGTTCACGGAGAAACCCAGCTCCAGCCAGGCGCCGTCCTGGTACACGAACTGGCGGGCGGGGAAGGCATCCGGCAGCTCGTTGGAGAAGATGAAGGCGCGGCCTCCGTCGTGTTTCAGGGCTTTCTCGATGGTCTCGTACACACGCACGAAGTTGCCGCCCACCATGAGCTGCAGATCGCGCAGCGCCTTGGAGCGGTCCACCATGTAGTAGCGCACGCGCAGGCGGTTGAAGAAGCCGAGTGAGCGGGCCATGCTCACCGCCATATCGCCGTTGCCGCCGCCGATTTCGATGATGGGCAGGCGGCGGTTGAAGGCGCGGCAGCTCTGCTGCCACTGCTGCACCAGGCGGCGGGCCAGCAGGTCGCTCATGGTGGCGGTGGTGGAGAAATCGCCTCGGAAGCCGATATCGGCAATGTTGGTGTTGTAGTAGCCGCTGTCCGGGTCATAGAGGGCCAGTTCCATGAATTCCTCCATGGAAATCCAGTTGCCGTGGGCCAGGATGTGCGGGGCCAGGTTCATTTTTACTTGGAAAGCTCCAGCATGCGTTCCAGCGGGGCGGCGGCGCGCAGGCGCAGTTCCTCCGGCACGCGCACCTCGGGGGTCATGTCGCGCAGGCAGTTGCGCAGTTTCTCCAGCGTGTTGAGTTTCATGTACTCACACTCGGCGCAGGAGCACTGGCCCATCTCCATGGGGATGAATTCCTTGCCCGGCACCAGCTTGCGCAGGCGGTGCAGAATGCCCGTTTCCGTCACGATGATGAACTTGCTGCACTCGCTCTCGCGGCAGTAGGGAATCATCTTCTCGGTGGAGCAGATGTGGTCGGCCAGCAGGCGGATGGGCTCCTGGCATTCCGGGTGGCAGACCACCAGGGCATCCGGGTGTTTGGCCTTGGTGACCAGCAGCTGGTCGCGGGTGAAGCGCTCGTGTACGTGGCAGGCGCCGTTCCACATGGTCATGACGCGGCCGGTCTTCAGGGAGGTCCAGGCGCCCAGGTTGCGGTCCGGCACAAAGAGAATGGGGCGGTCCGTGGGGGCTGTCTCGATGATGCGCTGGGAGTTGCCGCTGGTCACGATGACATCCGCCAGCGCCTTCACGCCGATGGAGCAGTTCACATAGGCAATCACATAGTAATTCTTGTCCTTGTTTTTCTCCAGGAAGGCGGCCAGTTCCTCAGCGGGGCAGGAGGCCTCCAGCGAGCAGGCGGCATTGGCATCCGGCAGCAGCACGGTGCGGCTCGGGTTCAGGATACAGGCGGTCTCGGCCATGAAGTGCACACCGCAGAACACGATGACATCGCACTCAGCCTCCTGCGCCTTGCGGGCCAGGGCGAGGGAATCGCCCACGAAATCGGCCAGGTCCTGGATTTCCGGGCGCTGGTAGCTGTGGGCCAGGATGACGGCGTTGCGTTCCTGTTTCAGGCGCAGAATTTCTTCGATAAGGTTTTCGTTGGACATGGTTCTGAAAGCTTACTTTTTATCACGGGTCATGTATTTCATGAGGGCATAGAGGGCGGCCAGCATCACGATGGCCAGCACCACCAGGTGGGATTCATCCTTCACGGCGTGTACCAGGTCCTCCGGGCTCTTCATGATATCGGGATGCTCACTGCCCACCTTGTCGCCGAACCAGGCCAGCACCCAGCACCAGATGGCGGAGCCGGTGATGGTGGCCAGGCTGAAGGCGGTGAAGTTCATTTTCACCAGCCCGGCGGGGATGGAGATGAGGTGGCGCACCACCGGCAGGAAACGCGCAAAGAAGATGCCGGCAGTGGAGTATTTGTTCATGAAAACCTCGGCCTTTTCAATCTTGTGCGGTGGCATCAGGAAGTACTTGCCGAATCGGAACATGAACGGCCGCCCCAGCCAGAGCGCCATGAAGTACATTACGCACGACCCCAGGTAGGAGCCCACCGTGCCGGCGAGCACCACGCCCCAGAACGACATGCTGGCATCCGGGAATGTGGCGGCGATGGCGGCCGGCGGCACCACAATCTCACTCGGCACCGGGATGATGGAGCTCTCCATAGCCATGAGGATGATTACCCCCCAATATCCCCACTGCTGGATGCAGTCCATACAGAATACAAGGAAATCGTGCATGCGGGGATTATGCACACATTTGCGCGGATTAAAAGTCTTTTCTTGCAATTTTTCGCGCGCGTGGTAGAGTAATGGTATGAAGATATACGTGGTAGCCGGTGAGAAGAGCGGCGATAAGCAGGGCGCATTGGTCATTCAGGAACTGTTGCGCCGCCGTCCGGATGCAGAAATTGTGGGCCTTGGCGGCAACCGCATGCATGCCCTTGCCCCCGGGGTGGAGGACTGGGCCGATGCCGCCGCCGTCATCGGCATTGTGGAGGTGCTGCGCCACATCCGTTTCTTTGCCCGCAAGCTCAAGGAGATGACAGCGCGCATTGCTGCCGACCAGCCGGACTGCCTGCTGCTCATCGACTACCCCGGTTTCAACCAGCGCCTGGCCGAGCGTGTGCGCAAGGTCTCGCCCAAAACGAAGATTGCTTGGTTCATTGCCCCCATGGTGTGGGCCTGGAAGAAGGGGCGCATCCCCAAGCTGGCCGCAGTGCTGGATTTGATGATGTGTACCTTCCCATTCGAGAAGCCGCTTTTTGAGAAGGCCGGTCTGCGCACCGAGTTTGTGGGCCACCCGCTGGTGGATGATATCCTGGCCGCCCGCCGCACTGATGTGCGCGAGAAGAACCTCATCGGCCTCTTCCCCGGAAGCCGCAACCGCGAAGTGGAGCGCCACTTCCCCGTGTTCCTGGACGTGGTGAAGGAGCTCCGCACCCGCCACCCCGAGTGGCGCTTCGAGACCTCTGCCAGCTCCGAGAAACTGGCTGCCGTCATGCGCCGTATGGCCGAGGAAGCCGGCATGCCTGCCGAGATTATCAATATCTGCCCCGGCAGCTACCACGACCTCATGGACCGCTCGGAGGCTGCCCTGGTCACCAGCGGTACCGCCACGCTGGAGGCCGCGCTGCATGAACTGCCCTTTGCCTTGGTGTACAAGGTGGCTTATGGCACATACCTCTTTGCCCGCATGGTGCTGACCATCAAATATGTCGGCATGGTGAACATCCTGGTGGACAAGCCGGTCACCCGCGAGCTTCTGCAGAATGATTTCAATGTGGAAAACTGCATAGCTGAGCTGGAGCGTCTCACTCAGCCGGAGTCCCGCGCCAAGGTGCTGGCCGAGATGCAGGAATCCATGGATACCCTGGGGCATGGCGGTGCTGCAGCCAAGGCTGCGGAGGCGGTGCTTTCGCTGTTTAAGCAGTCATGAGATTCAGAATGGAGATATTGTGTATGATTCGTAAATTATTTACAACTTTGATGCTGGGTGGAGTGGTGCTGGGTGCGGAGGCCCTGGCAGATTCCCTCACGGTGACGAATCCCGGCGTGTGGCCGGTGATGAAGCGTGCCAGGTTCAATCCGGCGGCGAAGGTGACGATTCAGACGGATGAATCCAAGGGGATTCAGAAGTTTGAAAAGTTTGAGGTGATGCTGGAGGACCCCGGGCAGGTGGCGCGGATAACCCTGCGCACCGGGGATGATAAGGCCAATTTCAAGGATAGTGTTGAGTTTGGCTCTGCCGAGCCGAAGGAGGGCAAGGTGGTGACTATCAAACCCACCGGGCGCCTGGAGCGTGGCGAGACGGTGCTCTGGCTGGATGTGGAACCCAGTGAGGAGTCCGTTATCGGTTCGGAGGTCGTCATCAAAGGAGTGCGCGCCACCATTGGTGGCAAGACGGTGAAGGCGGAAATGGAGCCGGTTTCCCAGCGCATCGGTATCATGCTGGCGTTCCCGGGCGAGGATGTGGCGCAGTTGAAGGGTGCTGCGCGCCCTTGTGCGGCATTCCGCATTCCCGGCATCATCCAGACGAAGAAGGGAACACTGGTTGCCTGTTTTGATGCGCGTTACGACAATGAGGTGGACCTCTGCCGTGATATTGATGTGGCCGCCGTGCGTTCAACGGATGGCGGCCAGACCTGGACTCTGCCGAAGGTGAATATGGACTCCGGCCCCGGTATGGCCAATGGCTGCGGCGACCCCTGCATCCTGCAGGATAAGAAGGGGCGCATCTGGATGCAGGCGCTGGCCTGCCATTTCGGCCCCGGCAGCCGCGCCATCAATTCCTCCGGCAAGGGCACAGACCCCTCCAAAACAGGCCAGTGGGAAATGGTGTATTCGGATAACGAGGGTAAGTCCTGGAGCAAGATTGTAAACGTGACCAAACAGGTGAAGAAGGATGAATGGACCCTCATCCTGGCCGGCCCGGGTAACGGCATCTGCACGAAGAAGGGTGTCATTGTCTTCCCCGCGCAGGTCTGGCAGAACGGCGCTGACCCGGTGTGCCGCAGCACTATCTGCTACTCCGAGGATGGCGGCCGCAAGTGGAAGATGGCTCCGCCCATCCCTGCCAAGACTTCCGAATGCCAGGTGGTGGAGCTGGCGGATGGCACCCTGATGCTCAATTGCCGCAACGAAGCCCGCACCGGCAAGCGCGTGGTCTATGTGACCCGCGACCTGGGCGAGACCTGGGAGCCGCATGAATCTAATCTCAAGACGCTGAATGACTGCACCTGCCAGGCTTCGCTTATTTCGGTGAAGACTAAGAAATACGGTGATTTGCTGCTTTTCTCGAATCCTTGGATTCACGGGCGCAGCAATATGAGTGTGCGAGCCTCGCAGGATGAAGGCGTGACCTGGAGCCAGGGCGTGCTGTACGATGTGCGTGGCTGCATGGGCTACTCCTGCCTCGCCATGACTGACCCGGAGCACGTAGGCGTGATTTACGAAACCTGCCACACGAATGGGGAAACCGGCTACCGCGGTATCGGCTTTATCCGCATCCCGCTGGAAACCATTGTGACCGGCAAGGAAGTGAAGGCCAGAGCTGCCAAGGTGAAAGCCGCCGATGAGGAGGCGGACGAAGGTAAGCCTAAAAAATCCCAAAAAGGTAAGAAGGGCAAAAAGGGAAAGAAGAAAAAGAAGAAGCTCGACGCCTGATTTTCAAGGATACAGAATCACCCCGCCCCTTAGCAGGCGGGGTGATTGCGCATTCATGATTTGGGGATATGTCTGCGGGGGGTCAGAAGCGCCAGTCTATACCGGCGGAGATGATGTGCTGGCCCCAGGTGTCGTTGTGGCGGGTGTTGGTGTAGGTGCGGCCGAATTCATAGCCGGCCTGGACATACAGGCGCTCGCTGCACTGGAATTTGAGGCCGCCGCCGGCCGAAAAGGTGAAGCCGTTGTAGGAGCCGGATTCCCGGTAGGAGGGCGCTTTTTCCTTGTAGTGCCCCACAGCCCAGCCCGCTTTGCCACTCAGGAAGAGGAGGATACCATCCCCCAGGCCAATGTTGAGCGTGTACCCGGCGGTGAGTGGCAGGTGGAACACATCCTGGCTGCTCCGGTAGCCGTGCCGGTGGTGGTGCCCATCGCCCCACTGTGGGGCGGCATTGAGCCCGAATTCATGGCGGATTCCGGAATCGGCGTTGCTGTAGAGCTCCAGCCCGCTGCGGAAGCCCCAGGTATCCGGCATGTGTTTTACTCCGACAGCGTAGAGCCCTTGCAGGCGCCAGGTGGGTTGCCAGTCTGCCGGGGTGAGACCGCCGCCGGGCGGTGTGGTCAGGTAATAGGGAGCGGCACTGGCCGCGCTACAGAGGCTGAGCAGGTAGAGGGGGATTTTCTTCATGGCCCTTCCTGTTTAGCACAGGCGGGGCTGCGGTGCAAGTTGTTAGCACTAACTGTTGGCGTGGTCTTCCCGCGCTCCCATTGCGTGCCGGCGTATGGGTGTCTGGCTGTTGAAGTCCCCGTATTCCGGCGGGGGGGGATGGAGTCACACCCCCTTTTTATCGTCCCAGAGGGTGAGGTGGAGCCGGTCGCCGAGGCGCACGCGGTGGCGCAGGCACATGTCCACCACTGCGGGGCGGGCCGTTTCGAGCTCAGCCCGGGTGGTGGCGCAGGGCATGAGGATGATGCGCTGCTGCGGGAGCCCCAGTGCCGCGATGGCGGGCCAGTCGGCTTCGCTCTGTACTACAAATTTGAACCAGGCCTGGGGCATGGCGGCAAAGTGTTCCAGCACTTCCGGCCGGAGCGATTTTTCGCCCGGGTTGCCGGAGTGGTTGAGCTTGGGGGAGATATTCCACTGGGTGATGCGCTGCTCCAGCGCAGGAGTGGGGGCAATGGTACCGTTGGTTTCCACTTCCACATGCATGGTTTCCGGCAGGAGGTGGAGCAGCCGGGCGAGCGCTTCCTGCTGGAGCAGGGGTTCCCCGCCTGTTATGACAAGGGAATCGCTGTTGAAATCGCGGATGTGAGCTGCAATATCCCGGGTGGAGCAGAGGATTCCATTACCCCATGAGTGCTTGGTGTCGCACCACTTACAGGCCAGATTGCAGCCGGCCAGACGCAGAAAGACGGCCGGGGTGCCGCAGCGGGCTCCTTCCCCTTGCAGGGAGTAAAATATCTCAGGGGCTGATTTCAGGCGTGCAATGTTCAACATGGTGTGGTAGGATACGCAGTGACATGGATGTACATACCAGAATTGGTGCTGATGGTCAACCGGAATCTGCGGTGCAGGTGTTCCGTGTGCTTTTTGTGTGCCTGGGGAATATCTGCCGTTCGGTAGCCGCGGAGCATGCCTTCAATGCGGCGGTTCAGGCTGCGGGGCTGGCTGACCACGTGGAGGCGGATTCCTGCGGCACGGCGGCCTACCATATAGGCGAGAAACCGGATTCCCGCATGCTGGAGGCTCTGGCCCGTGCCGGGTTCGGGTACAATGGCCACCGCGGCCGCCAGTTCAGCCGCCGGGATTTCGAGGCGTTTGATCTCATTGTGCCGCAGGATGATGCTAATTACGAGGAGGTTATCCAGAAGGCGCACACGCCGGGGGAAATGGCCAAGGTGGTGCCTATGAGCGCCTGGTTCCCGGATGATTGCCCGCTGCATGAGGTGCCGGACCCCTATTACGGGGATAAGAAGGGCTTTGATGATGTGGTGGCTCTGCTGGTTGCAGCCACCCGCCAGATGGCAAATGATATTGCCAGGGCGGAGTCATGAATTACGTCAGATTTATTGTATGAACGGAAAGAATATCGTTTTAGGAATGGCGGGAGCAGCGCTTATGCTGCTGACCGGGTGCTTGCATCCTACAGGCTCTGTGAGCGGAGAGTCGGTGCAGGAGATGCTCAGTTCCACCGGTCTTGCGGTGACGACCTACCAGCCGGCCTGGCTGAACGAGGAGGGGAAGGGAATATGGCCGATGAGCGAATCTGACCGAATCAAGGTGAGTGCGCTCCTCCGGGCGGGTGAGGCTCGTGACGTGCCCGAGCTGGCTTACCAGACGGATGATGAACACGCGCCGCTGGTGCAGAACCGCTTCTACATCTATGCAACGAATGGTCAGTGCCTGGCCGGCACGGTGCTGGAGAAACGCGTGTTGATGCACGATGTGGTGCTGACCGAGGAGCAGGAGAAGGAGCTCTACACCATTCTTACGCCTTATCTCCGGAAGGTGTTCGCCGAGGCTCTGTGAGAACGTTGCTCTATCTGTGCGCGGGGGCGGTGCTGCTGGGTTCCTGCAGTCAGCCCCCACCACCGGTTGCGGGGCTGGAGCCGGCCCCGCTGACGGGGTTTGTGGGGCGGCGCAAGCAGCTGCCACTGCCGGCCGAAAAGGCGGATGTGGCGGTCATTTTTGTGGGCGGTTTCACGGAGCAGGTGCTGCTGCATTTCCGCCAGGTGTATGAGCAGATGCCCCCGTTGCCTTGCCAGGGGCGCCAGTTGCGCGCCTACTATGCCTGGGACAGCGGCACCGGTAACCTGCTTTTCCACAGTACCTGGAAATTGCAGCGGGATTTGCGGGCTTTCCTGCAGCTGAATCCCCAGGCGGATGTAGTGCTGCTGGGGCATAGTTATGGTGGCTCTGCCATCATGGATGCCTTGCGGCAGCTGGGGGATGTGCCACACTCCGGCAAGGTGCTGGTGGTGACCCTGGACCCGGTGAGCAGGCGTGAGCGCTCCCAACCGAGGGACCGCGCCCCGATGGTGGATTTCTGGGTGAATGCCTATTGCAGCCCGTACCGGAATGTGCGAGACGCGGCTGCCTGGTTGGGGGGACCCTGGGGGCATTGCCCGCAGGCGGATGAGAATCTGGCCTATTCCGGCCGGCAGCGGGACGCCGCCGGTGCCCGCTTTGCCCATGTATACCCGGAGCCGTTGCTGATGGAGAAGCCCCCCGGTGCAGGGAAGTCGCCGCACGAACTGCTTCTGGAGGCATGTAAACGATTCAGGATAGGAAAGAAATGATGTTGGAACCCTGGAAGGAACTGGAGAGCAGGCGGGCGGAGCTGCTGGAACTGCAGCCCCGGGTTGAGGGCGAGGTATATGCCGGGGCTCACGTACTTGGCGTACTGGAGCTTGGGGAGGGCTCGGTGGTGCTGCCGGGTACGGTGATTGAGGGGCATGTGCGCATCGGCCGCAACTGCCGCATCGGCCCGAATGCCTATCTGCGCGGAGAAACCTGCATCGGCGATAACTGCGTCATTGGCAATGCGGTGGAGGTGAAGAGCAGCCTGCTGGGCAACAAGGTCTTTGTGGCCCATCTCTCCTATATCGGCGATTCCATCATCCGCGATGATGTGAATGTGGGCGGTGGCTGTATTTTCAGCAATTTCCGGCACGATGCCGGGGAAATCCGCATGCCCTGGTGCGGCGAACTTCTGCCTACCGGGTGCCATAAGCTGGGCTGTGTCGTGGGGGAGCACTGCCGCATTGGCTGCAAGTGCGTGATTCTGCCCGGCCGCGTGCTGCCGCCTGGCACCTGGACTGAACCAGGCTCTGTTTTCCGCTCCGGCGCGTAGCTCCTGGGCATGCGGCCTTTCGGCCTGCATTAATCCGGGGTGGAAAGCCTGCGCTCCAGAACAAGTCGGAAACCGATGGTGGGGCGCTGGGCATCTGCCGGGTGGGGGGTGCGGCGGTGGGAACTGAGCTGCCCGGGGCGGAATGAGGTGTAGTCGCCACCGCGGGTGACTCCGTAGGTCCGGAAGTGGAAATTGCTCGGGCCTCCGTATTCACCGCTGATCCATTCCTGAACATTGCCGCCCAGGTCGTGCAGCCCCAGCGCATTGGGGGTAAAGGAGCCTACGGGGGCAGTGTGGGCAAAATCGTCATGATAGTTGGGGATGATGTGGTCTGCCCGCACTCCCGGCACCGCGCTGCTGTCGGCATAGTTGCCGGTGTTGCGGGCGGGGGGCCACTTGCGGCCCCAGGGGTATTCGGCACCGTTGGTGGCGCGCACGCGCTGGCGCTCGTAGGGGCTCTGGCCGTTGCTGTCCTTGCAACCCACCATGATGCTCCATTCCTCATCAGTAGGCAGGCGGTAGGTATCCGTTTCTTCGATGAGGCCGTTGCTGCGTTCCTGCTGGGTGAGCCAGGCGGCAAAGGCTTCGGCTTCCGTGCGCGAGACGTTGACCACCGGGTGGTGTTCGTTCTGCTCAAAGGCCGGGGGCACGGGCTCCGGGGTATGGCTTTCGCGGCAGTAGCGCAGATAATCAGCCACGCGTACTTCCGTGACGCAGACCATCAGGTTCGGCTGAATCGGCAGGAGTTTGAGCCCCATGCTGTTAATCCAGGTGCTGCCGAAGTTCACGGAGTGGTTGGGCTGGAGGTGAAGGTTGAGCACCAGGTCTTTGGGGGAAAGACCGCTGCGCCGCACGGTGGAATATCCCGGCAGGCGGATTTCCAGGTAGTACGGGGCGAGCGGCAGACTGACCGATTGCATGGGGGTGATACCCAGAGGCATGCCGTTGAGGGTGACACTGGCACCGGCCGGGTTGGTGTAAATGCTTACCGGGGTTTTCTGCACCAGCATGGTATTGAGACGGTAGCCGCACAAATCAGGCCCGGCGGCAGTTCCGGGAGCCGGGCGGGCAATGAGCGAGTGGTCTCGCCCGATGGTGCCGGCCTTTTCGCACTGGCGGGTGAGCCAGAGGGTAAAGGCTCCGATGGCCTCCTGAGATGTGAGGAGGAGACCGTCTGCTTCCTTGCAGTCGAATTTTTCGGCAGCTCCGGGTTCGGCCCGGAGGAATTCGCGGAATTGCCCGGCGGTGACCAGGGTGGTGGCTTCGTGAACCCCGCCGGCCGGCCGGTAGAGGGTACCCTGGGCGTCCGTCCATTCCTCGCCGGTGCGGGGGGGACGGTAGGGTTGCAGTTCTCCGCCCAGGGAGAGCAGCCCGCCGGGCGGGATAATGCCGCTTACGTGAGAATCGGCGTAGCCCTCTTTGCGCAGAATGAAGGCAATGCGTTTGCCGGTGGCTGCACTGAGGGGTCCATAGGGGGTCTCGTCCAGGTAGACGCCATCCTCCGTGTACACGGAGGCACCCGCCGGCACGCTGCCGACAAAGTACTGCCCGGTCTGGGGGAGTGGGGGAGGCGGTGGTTCCGGTGCGGAATCCGCCGCTGGGGCAGGGGGGGGCTGCACCGGTTCTTTGCCCAGCAGGGTGTCTTTTGCCTTGTGGATTCGCTCAGGCATATCCTGGGGCAGCAGCAGCATGCATGTGCCGGCAATCATGCCGGCTATGAGGGTGAAAATCCCCAGGCGGATGCCGATTTTTCGCCAGGAACGCTGCCGCTGCCGGCGCAGCTGGGCATCATCCCGCAGCAGCTCCAGCTTTTCCGCCAGCTGTTTGGCGTTGACGATAGTATCGTGGTGGACTTGCGGGTCGGCTGCGGCGCAGATAATCTTGTTGAACTCTATCCAGCGGCGGTGGGTGGCTCCTTCCGGCAGTTCCACCGGCAGCGTGGGGAAATTCAGGCGGTCCATGCCGGTGGACATTTCGTAGAGCACCTTGGCCAGGGCGTATACATCTGCTCTCGGGGTGCCGGGCCCCTCCGGGGGGATATAGCCTTCCGTGCCCACAAAACTGCGCTGGTTGCTGTGCGCCACCAGCCCCGCATCCGCCAGCTTTACCCTGCCATTGATGAAAATGACATTGGTGGGTTTGACATCGCGGTGCGCCAGTTCCTGTGAATGCAGCCCTGCCAGGGCGCGGGAAAGCTGGCAGCCTACTTCCAGCACGTAGTCCAGCGGCATGGGGCGGTTGCCATATTGCTGCATGTCGCTGTACAGGGTGCGCGGTACGTAGGAATCCGGGTCAGTGTGGGCGCCGGTGTAGGCATCATCCGCCAGTTCCATTACGTAGAAATAATAGGGATATTCCCCGCCGTGCTGCCCGATGTGCAGTATATGGACCAGCCCCGGTATGCCGCGTGCTATAGGTTCGTAGGTCAGCACCCCGTCAAACTCGCGGATGAAGACTTGTTCGTCCGTGAAATCTTCCCGCCACACCACTTTTACCGCCCGGTAAGCCCCGGTGACGGAGCGGGCAAGCCACACCTCTCCGTACGCCCCCGTGCCGATTTTTCGCAGAATCTCGTGGTCCGGCACATCGGGGCGTGTGCCTTCCGGCCGCTGCGATGCTCGCCGCGGTACGCCGCGGCGGCTGCGGGTACTGGGGGTCACGGCTGTGCTGTCGGGCTCCATCTGACCTCCATTATACCATGCTGCCCGCCGGGCTGCAAGCTGCTTTCCTGCTGATTTTTGACACACGCTGAAACTTTTTTTTGATTTTTTTGCGGAATTAGCTTGCAAAAGGAATGAAACTGTGATAAACTGCCCCCGCACCAATCAAATGCGCACGTGGCGGAATTGGTAGACGCGCTAGTTTCAGGTTCTAGTGAGTAACATCGTGATGGTTCGAGTCCATTCGTGCGTATAACTGAAAATGAGGGAGTTACGATAAAAAGTAACTCCCTCTTCTCTTTGGAAGCATTCTCAAAAACCGCCCAAAAACGGCTGAAAACGCATACCAGCAACTCGGATTTTACTCGGACCGTATGCAACTCATTGTCAATACTTTGACTCAAATTTCAACATTTTCCGAATTCTCACATTACTCGGACACTCAACTGACACCCCTTTCCCTACCCTTTCTCCACGCTGTTACACACCTTATCTTGGTATTCTCTCGCTCTTACACCAGCGTCCGAGTAAAATTTACTCGGACAATCTGTCAGAACAGGCTTTTACCTAGTAGGGGCATCTTCTAATCAGACCTTTTTTCCACAGAGAAGCGTTTTCATAACTCGTTCTAATAGAAAATGCTTCTAATCTCAAACTGACCTCTATTCCTAAAAATTTCCATAAAAAATTTTCCAAAAATTTTTACAATAGTTTTGTGTTACCGAACCATGAGTATGTGCATGTAAGAAAAGAAAGGAGAGGCAGTTACTCTACCTCTCCACTCAAACAATTACAGGGTCAAACCTACATCTACTCACGAGCCATCACAGATAGCGATTCACCATCTCGGTGAAGGTCATCTTACGAGGATTCTTGTAGTCTTCTGCTATCTTCCTCTCAAAGTCACGCTGCCGTGCTTCCTCATAAGCATCCTTACCTTTGCTCATCAGTTTAGCATCCTCTGTCAGCACCGACCGAATAGCCTTACTCATCCGCTCTGCATTACTCCTGCTCCCTTGTTTATTGAGCACTTCACATAATTGATTCATCTTCATGTAATTATTTATTCCATGTAGAAGCCAGCATCTCCCAAAACTGCTGTGAGGGCTTTGTATAAACCTCTCATGCGTGTATTTGCTGTTGAAAAAAACAGACCCACTCCCATAATAGAGAGTGAGCCTTTCAGATGTGTAGTGAATCTGTTTAGTTGTCGCTCTTGGTGCGGTTGCACTTTCGGCAAAGCATCTGACAATTCTCTTGGTCTGTCTTTCCTCCCTGACTCCATGGGATGATGTGGTCTGCTTCCATCTCTTCAATCTGGAATTTCTTCTTGCAATGGGGACAGATGCCTTTCTGTTTGTGGTAGGCAAGTTGAGATTGCTTGGGGGTGAATGCTCTCAATGACAGATGCTTCTCTTCACCTGTGAGCACATAGGGATAGATACCTTTCTGACTTGTCACTTCTTCATCCTCCATCAAGGCACAGATTTTGGCTTCCAGAGCGTCCTTGTCAAAGTATGTCCCCTTGAATTTGTTGTAGTAGTTACCCCATGGAAGCCCTTTCATCAGTTTGGCACGGTATGAGGGAAAGAGTCTCTCAATCCATCCAATGACCTGTTGGAAGTAGTCCCAAAGTTGATTGGCATTGGGGGCATTCTGATGCTCTGCCATGTATTGCTCAATGTGTCCATCAGTCATCCAATCCAGAGCGGTCTCAAGATAGTCTTGTCTGATGGGTGAGCCATTGAGATACTTACTCCCTATCTGATAAGCCACACATTGAGACTTGCTGAAATACTTCTTTGCACTGGCAAGCCATGAGCCTGTATAGACTGCATTTCTCAATTCTTGCTCTGTGAGTTTCTCACCTGCAATGTTGATGATTCTGAACCAATCCAACTTTTCACTTTCTGACCCCTCGCAAACATAAATCATCAACTTGTAGGACAGAATCCGCTCTTTCACATCATTGGGCAGGTTGAAAAACATTCTCGGCTTGCCATCCATCATCACAGAGAATGCTCCATGGACATACTGACAGATGGAGATTGTCCTTTGCTGACCGTCCAACACCTCAAAAGTCCCATCAGAATTCTTGCTCCAATACATTGTATTCAGAGGAAAGCCTTTCATGATGGTCTCCACAACGGCATCACGCTGCTTGTCCTTATACACAAATTCTCGCTGGAACGGTGGACGGATGTTCAACTTGCCATTGTATCCGAACACACCGCCCTCCGCTGTGTCGCTGTAGTTCTCTGCTATCTCCTTGACCGTGATTTCTACTTGCTGGATGTTCATAGTGTGCTGTTGGGTGTTAGTGTTTCCACCTGATGAGGATTCTGTGATAAGTCTTTTCTCTTTTTCCATTGATGACAAGCACCCCAGAGGCATTCAGGTCATAGGTGCCTTTCTTTCCGAATCTGGCAAAATAAGCATCTCTACATTCTTCCCTTGTGTAGACCTTTGTCTTCAAGCCATAGTCGTCCATGTTCTCGCACATTCCAAGAATCTCAAATTGGTCAGGATTGTGCTTGTCAAAGAAAGTGATTGGAACTCCCATCACACCATCATAGTCAACTGGAATCTCTGCTATTTTGTTGACATTGATGGCATCATAGTTCTCATAGTGAGGGTATTCTTCTGGCGAATACTTCTTGTAGCAGATGAGTTCTTCATGACGCTTGGAATGGTCAAGATTGGTGAACCAGTAAATGTTCCCAAGAGACCTCCATTTCTGCCCTGTTTCATCCTCCCAATAGCGTGTTGCTCTCGGTGTGCTGTATGATGGCACCTTGAAAGCCATGTCCCCTCCATGATGCCCAAGCCACAGCCTGTTCTCTTTTATGAGGGGGAAAATCTCCTTATACTTGACCGCATTCAGACCGCCTATGATGAGGAATTGCTTTCCATGCTCCATCAGCAATGCCACATACTCTCTGAAAAGAGAAAATGGAGGATTGGTGACTATCACATCAGCCTCTTTCATTATTTCCACACATTCCTCACTCCTGAAGTCTCCATCCCCTTTGAGTGGAGTTGTGATGAAGTTGTCAAAGTTGAGCACCCCATCATCATAGCGTGCTCCAGTCAATTCCATCTTGTAACTATTCTTCCCCTCTTCGTAGTGAGTGGAGATGAGTTTCTTGAGCCCCAAGCGGTCAAAGTTGTCCCTAAAGTATACCCAGAAATTGCTCTCTTCAGGGTCATCACAATTGCAGAATACCACCTTTCCCCTGAAGTGCTCACTGTAATGATACAGTTCTCTTTCTATGTCTGAAAGTTGAGTGTAGAATTCATCCTCTTTGGCTGCTCTGGCTGCATTCAATGCAGAATTGGAGTTGCCACCTGATGAAGTTGTCACTTGTTCGCTCATAGAAAGGGGGAGGTGTTAGTGTTTGCTCTTGATGAGAATTCTTCTGTAGGTCTTTTCCCTGAATCCGTTGATGATTAGAATCCCTGAAGCATTCAAGTCATAGGTGCCTTTCTTTCCGAATTTGGCAAAATAGGCATCCTTACACTCTTGGGAAGTGTAGACCTTTGTCTTCATTCCGTATGCGTCCATGTTTTCAGTCATCCCTACAATCTCAAATTGGTCAGGGCTATACTTATCAAGGAAAGTGATGGGAACGCCCATCACACCATCAAAATCCACAGGAATTTCCTTGGTGGAATTCACATTGATGGCATCATAGTTCTCATAATGAGGGAATTCCTCTGGATTGTATCGCTTGAACAGAATCAGGTCTTCATGGCGTTCTTCATACTCAAGATTGGTATACCATCGGACTCCTTTCACTCTGATGTATTTCACCCCATTTTCATCCACTCTGCATCCAGATGCGTTCAATGGATAATCATCAGGGACACGGAATTCTCTGTCTCCGCTGTGAATACTTGCTCCAAGCCACATCTTGTTATACATGAGCAATGGGAAGACTTCTTTGCATGTGGCTGCATTGATGTTCCCAATGATGAGGAATTTCTTTCCATGCTCCATCAACTGTGTCAGATAGGGACGGAAAAGGGAGAATGGTGGATTGGTCACTACAATGTCAGCCTCTTTGAGTATCTCAATACATTCCTCACTTCTGAAGTCACCATCTCCATCCAGAGGGGTAGTGATGAAGTTGTCAAAGTTGAGCACTCCATCCTCATACCGTGCTCCAGTCAATTCCATCTTGTAACTTTTCTTGCCCTCTTCATAGTGGGTGGAGATGAGTTTCTTCAATCCAAGATGCTCAAAGTTGTCTCTAAAGTAAATCCAAAAGTTGCTCTCTTCAGGGTCATCACAATTGCAGAATACCACCTTTCCTCTGAAGTGGTCTCTGTAATACATCATTTCCTTTTCAATGTCAGTCAATTGAGTGTAGAATTCATCCTTTTTGGCATTTTTTGCTGCTGTCAGGTCTGTTGAGGTATTGCCACCGCCTCCAAGATGTTGTGTTCTACTTGATGCCATGTCTTGAATTTGTGATTCTTCTTGACTGTTATTCTATCACATTGGACATGGCGCGTCAAGTAGCCATAAGAGGTGCATCCTTGACTTTCTCAATGCTTTTCACTCATTACGCATACACTTTCCAAGTTCAGAATTCCCCCTTGACCCACCATTTGTTTTTTGTATAATTAGGGAGTTATGAGCGTTCTCCAACACGAGAGTTCAATTCTCGTTTTCTACTTATCAACGAACTGTAATAACCTAGAAAGTCTGTTGAAATGGAATGCGTAAAGACCAAAGAAGAACTGTTTGCTCTCTCTCCTGATGAGATTTACAATAGACTTGTAGATTTCTATAACGAGGGAGGAAGTGGAGATAATGAAGAGGAGATTATCTGTGCAGGTAGGTATCTGAGCCGAGCACTTCACTTTCTCGCTAATAAGTATTTGAGAAACAAAGTGAAGGACGACTCCCCAGAGTCTCCCTGTTTCCTCCTTGCCCAAGCAGCAGCATTTGCTTACGATTGTCTGGCTCCCATCTCATACAAACATGCCTATCAAAAGGCTCTTCTGATTTGGTTGAACAACAGTGACCTTATTCAAGGAAGACGCATCCCTCTTCCCAAAGAATTGGAAGATAAACCAATCACACCGTCTCTTGCTAAGGTTATCGGAGGTCGTTCAGAAGATACATTGGACGATGTTCCTGAACTATTAGAGCATGCAATTCAACAGGCAAAAGGCAGCAATGATGAATTGATGGCTTGTAAAGCAACCGCTCTCCTTGCCTTTATTAGAACTGCTCTGATGACTTATGCGAAAGAGCAGACATCCATCAGCGTGCAGCAGAAGTTCATAGTAAGAATGGGGGAGATTGTAAAGGCTTTCCCCCTTGGAAGGGTAGTAGTAAAAGCGACTAGTGTAGAACTGCATACAAATGACCCTGCTTTCCCTTTCAACCCACAAGCAATCCCCTTCGGCACTGGTGAAGCATTGGACAAGTTGAATACATTGCTTGAAATTTATACAAAAATGACAGCAGATAGATTGTGCATCAACAACGCGAAAATGGAACTGAGACACGCAATGTCATCAGTGTCTGACTCTTGCATAATAATTACCTTTTCTCTAATTGATAAAAACTAAAAAAGTTAAAAAGAATAAAGAAAAGTATTGACACAAGATGAAAAATTGTGTATAATGCCCCTGCACTCCGATAAAGGAGATAGCAAACAGCGGCTAGAACCGCCTCCTAACATCAATGCGGAACTCAAAAAGTTCTATGTTTAGCCAGAGCCGATAATGGCTCGGTAGAATGTTTGTGAGGTAAGTTCAAGGCTGCTTTTTTTGTGCTCTGATTGAATCCGAATCTGCTAAAAGATTCACGCTTCCCTAGGCTTGAAAGCCTGCCCTTTTGCAACTACACCTTCCCAAAGTAATAATACCCATCCCATCATCCTCTGGCACTCCCCCAAGTTTGTTCATGAAGCCCAGAGTTGTTTATGGATGTAGGTTGGCCACAATAAGGAGATTCACCTGAAAAGAGGTAATCGTGGAAACTCTACCGCTCTGGTGAGTTTCATGAGCATCTTGGGGAGAGTTGAGGAGATGTCCTCTGATAATCGCTTTCGTGTTCCGTTTTGATGTTTGTGTGACGGTTTATGGCTATCAAATCATACACAATTAGTAACTATGCTTACAAATACTATTCATAACATGGACGCTCTCTGCGAGAGCAATGAAGCCCTCATTATCAACAAGGCTCTTCTCAACAAGGATGGAGACCTCTCCTCTGCTATGGTTACTCTGTGCAAGGCGGTCATCCGTTGGATTGAGTCAGACATGCACCCTAAGGCATCTCACAGCCTCCGTAACAGCATGTTGAAGTATGTTGCGAATTTGGGATTCGGCAAGATGGTTGAGAAGAATGGATGGACTGGTGTCACTTGCCCTGCCTATCTACAAAACGCCATCTTGAAGCGTGACCTTCCCCTCTGCGTCAAGGCTGTTATCACTTGCTGTGACCAAGTAGGGATGGATGAAATTGAGGAACTGAGCAATCATCTGACCAATCAGATTGCAAAGGTTGCATGTGGTTTTGTGGCTCGCGATGCTCGTTTCCTTATTGGCTAAATTGTAAAAAGAAGAAATTGAAATTATGAAGAAGATGCAGATTGACCTTCGTCCGCTCATGCAGGCTATGAACATTTGCCTTGTAGAGTGTCAGGAAAGTAAGTGTAAGGGAGATGATAACGGCTTTGATGATGCTTGCTATCGTCTGAAAAAGTTCCACACAAATTTCCTTATCAAGCATGGTATGGCATACCGAGCCGATAATCGCCTATACTTCTACGGCAAGGAGAAAGGGATGACAAATGTGGTTCGTTTGACCATGAAGGCTATTGATGGCATGGCTATGCTCATGGGAATTGAGAATGATGCACCTATAAAGAACTTCCTTTATTGCATCTGTCTTCCTATTATTGCAAAAGGCTAACTAACAACTTATTTGATGAAATTATGGAAGATTTGACAATGTTTTTTACCCTTGATACGACTATCTCCATCTATGTCCCCTCTACGGTAGATGTGGATAAGCCTTGCGACAATGAAGAGGTTGTGAAAACAACCTTGGGGAAGATGTCTGATTGGTTTGGCGGTGCTACGGCTATGGAATGTTTTGGTGGATGGCGTGACCGTGTAAGCGGTCAGGTCATCACGGAGAAAGTAACTCGTGTGTTTGCAGCAACTTCTTCTGATGTGGCTAAAACGATGTTCTCCAAGGTCGTTGAATACGCTCAGAAAATCAAGGATACTATGAAGCAACAGGCTATTATGTTGGAATACAATGGACAATACACATTTATCTAAACAAACTAATCTATACACTACAAACAGAGATACAATTATGGAAAAGAAAATAATAATTAGTTCGGAATACGAATTGGAGGAGTTCATTGAGAGTTATCTTGATGATTTGATGCGTTACATTTACGACCTTGCAAAGGCAGATGAAAAACACAATGCTATCATCCAGAAATTCCTGAATGAGGTTGAGGAATTGGAAACAAAGTTATCGGATGCTGATGGCTTTGCCCCTGGTGATGATTATGGTTTTGCAAATTACATGGAATTGGAAGGAGATAGGCAATGTTTCAATGAAATCATTTCTCTGCTTGGTATTGAGAACTTTACGAACTTCAAGTATTATAATACTGATGTGGAGTATGAGGGTGTAGTTGCTAAAGGTTCTGATTTCTTTGATGAGATTAGTGGTGCTTATGTTTGCACTCGTTACGGTTACTTCTACCATGATTGTGGCGTTGAGAACGAAGTTGAATACCTGATTGAGAATCTTTCTGTTTTCCACTAACTCCTTTATGAAATAGTGGTGCAGTGCAGATAAGAATGCACTGTGCTGCTATGGAATAAAGATTCTCCTCAATTAGTGGTGCAGTAAAAGGTTAGTGGTGCAATGCACTGCTAATTGGAATACTGATGAGCGTATAGGCCAGCATTGATGCTAGTGGTGCAGCACTGTTATGGTGGTGTTCGCAGAGTAAAGATTTATCTTGGGAAAGATTTCTCTATAATACATGTAGTAGTGTAATGGAGGATGGAACATCCGACATGGAATGAAGAACATGTAGTCATCTTGGGAAGTATTATCTCTATGAGCAGTATCAATGAGGATGACCATCAGACATGAGCCATTATCATTGACTGTTCATCATCCCTTGGCACACCATTGCCAGAACATTGATGAGTTCTGTGAGCAATCCTGTGAGAAGCCCATTCTTTATTGTATAGTATGAGGGTATAGGTGCTTCCAGTAGGTTGATACCAGACAGGCCTGAAACCACTCCATACAACAATGATAAATGCGTTTTGAGGGCAATCAGGCATCACCATACCCACGAAGGGTAATCCACAGTCCTAGTTTTTGGTTCCATCGGTTACAGGTCATGGAAGATGAACCATGCCTAGGTCTGAATGCGAACACTCTTGCGAACATTCCAATTGTTCAGTCAGAAAAAAGAACACCTGTATAATAGAATGCGAACACATGGTGTGTTCATTCAACAATAGAAGAAGTAATTATGAAAACGAATTCGTATAAGAAGATAATCCAGTCTCATGTGATGGGGCTGGGAGTATGTAAGGAAGAGCAGATGTCTTACTATCGTGAGGTTCATCGGCTCATGGCAATGGGTGGTATCATTGACCCACAAACCTTGATGGCAGACCGTAAAAAGCCATTCAAGAACAGTCCTTGGGGAGAATTCAAGAACTACGAATACCGAGATGGTAAGCGTGTTCATGTGGATTCCTACATCCTCAATGAGCAAGGTGTAGCCAGGGTCAATGAAATTCTCACCAAGTATGTAACCGACCGTTATCTCACCAAGGGCAAACTCACATCAGCAGACCCATTCGTCAAAGAGATGAGAGGAATGATAGATGGCTCATTGCTGGTGGCTTGGCTTGCGAATAAGGGAGTAGAGGTAACGGAGGTGAAGAAGGATGCTCAACCTCATTCATTGGTATTTACCTTGAACAATCGCAGGCACACCTACTATCACAAGGAAAATTTGGTAGTATGGTCAGAAAGTCAGGGTAAGAATGCTCCTGCGAAGAAGTCCAATCCGTTTTGGTTCATCAAGAATCAGGAAACAACCGAATTATCATCGGCACAGGAAAGGGCAATAGCAGCATCTGGAATCTTTGCAGGCCATTGGAATGTGAAGTTTGGTAATGGGCTGGCCTTATCTGATAGTAAAGCACCAGAGGGGTAGATGTCACAGAAGCAGGAGAATAAACCTGTGATGGATAATTCTCCCATGTTGCAGCAGATTCTTGAAGAACTGAACTCTCTAAAAGCAGAGGTGAATTCATTGAAGAGGGCAATGGGAATGAGTGAGGATAGTGATAAGGAGTGTAGCCCTGATGATGAGGAAGACAACACCAAGGATGGTATTCTAGCCAAGGTGAAAAAACTTTCTTCTCCTCTGACCAATCCCAAGCGATACAAGACCATCAGCATTGAGACGATTACAAAGGAGAAGAATCCTGAACGGAAGAAGTTGCTCCAACAGGCTTACGACATCCTCAAAGATAGAAGACTGCTGACGGCTACGAATCGTCCGCACGATGGATGGAAATTTGACTTCCAGAGAAAGAGTATAGAACTGTTGTTCCGAGTAGATAACAGACGGTCAGCCGTGTATAATACTCGTCACAGACCGCTCATTCCACGAGTGATAGATGGCAAGATAATCAAAGAGGAGGCAACAGCAGGTGAGCAATACTCCATTCCCTATGGTTTAGAGAAGATTGACTACTCTTACAAGACCATCTTCGTAACGGAGGGTATCTACGATAGTTGTTTCTTGAAGAACTGCCTTGCGTATTCCAACTGGATTCTACCGAACAAGATGAGTAAGGTGCTGGACATCTACCGAGAGGCAGGCTTTCAGATTATCCACATCCTAGACAACTTCCGATTGAAAGATAAGGGTGGAGTAAAAGGCTTGGAGTGGATTACCGAGAAGAGAGAGTGGCTTTCCAAGGGCGATAAGGTATTCTCATGGGACATCTACTCCGAATTCAAGGACTTCAACGATGTTGCGATGGCGTATGAATTGGACGAGATAGACCCACAGACCATCATTGACCACTCTTGGAATGAGGAGGAAGCACGAAGCAATTATCAGGAGTTCGTGCAGATGACACCAGCAGAAGAGAAACCTATCCCTATCCAACCCACGAACAAAGAAAGCATCTACATAGATGATGATGAGATGCTGGCCTTCCTGAAAGAACTAGAACAGGAATCGGCATAAGCGATACAAGTTACCCCACCCTTCGTATGAGAGGTGGGGATTACTGTTTTCAGAGATGAATCGGTGCAGGCAGGTCAATCCAACATCCCTCTGACCACTCCACAGAAGAATCCAAGAGCAAATTCCCTTACATCTGCAATAGAAGACCAGCCATCAGGGGTATCAGGAAACTCATTGACAACTTGCTCAACCGTCATTGTGGCAAGCAACATAGCATCACGAACCTCAAATTCCTTGCCACAGATGTAGAACTTGGTATCAAGAGAGGGTAAGGGCAGGCCATCAAAGGAATGTTCTCCTACCTCATCCAATGCAGCCAATTCATGTTCGTTAGATGTAATACGACTAACAGTCTTTACCACATCGCCATACCAACACCAGAATTCCGATAAGACCTTGTAAGCCACTTGCTTGGTCATCCAGTTGGCAAAGTCTGTGCCGTTGTTCCAATTCCATTTATAAGTAATCTACTCTCTCATAACAATAGTATTTAGAGAGTTAGACTGCATCAGGGGTAATGTTGTAGTAATCCTCTGCCTCTGTCTTGGTAATAGCACGGCGATAGTGTTTCATCAGAACAGCCAAGTCATGCCCCAACTGGTTAGCAGCAGCCGTGTGACCGATGCTCTCGGACATGAATGAAGCAGCAGTGTGACGAATGCAGTTCTTGGGCAAAACGATGCCTGTCTCGGTAGCCAGTGCTTTGAGGAAAGAACTGTGAGAACTTCTACGCTGTTTGATAGTCTCACCTTGGATAAGCGTATCAGTAGCATCCATGCTCACACCATGAGCCTTTGCAAAGTCCATCCAAGCCTTCACATTCTCGGTGGGATAGACGAAGCGTGCAATACCATTCTTAGCAACAGCAGCGGAGATGTAGATTTCATTACGCCCACCCACGAAGATGTCACCATAAGTCAGTTTCGCTCTCTCTTCAACTCGTGCTCCACAGAAGAAGCCGATGGCTAATACAGGGATGAACTGATGGAACTTCGGATTGTTCTTCACGAAAGAGAAGATACGCTTCACCTCATCCACCGACAGCATTTCAGGCTCCTTGTCCTTCTTCTTGGTGGCAGGTTTGATGAACTTGGCAGGATTGTGTTCTTTGCCGATGTATCCCTGAACCTCACCGAACTTGAATACGGACTTCATTAGATTGATGTATTGTTCTCGTGTGCTCTGGGAAGCCTTGCCACGCAATCCTTGGAGAGAGTTGAGGAAAGCCACCACATCATCCTCGGTGATAGTATGGATAGGTTTATTCCCAAAGTAGGGGCTGATGATGTTGAATAGGCGAGTGCGAACCGTCTCTGCATGCTCCGTGACTTCACCATCGGTCTTACGGAGTAGTTCTTTCTCAAAGTAGAGATTGGCAAGTTCGGAGAAATTAGGAGTGGTAGTCTGCTGGCCAATCAAGCCTCTCTTCATGACCTCGTAGGCAGATACGAATTGGAATCCACTTTCCTTTGCTTCCTTGACATAAGCACGCCACAAGTCCAAAGCCTGCTTCTCATCATCGGAGATTGTTCCAAATTCCTGACCAAACCGCTTCAACTCCTGTTTTTTGGTGGCATTGACAGACTTGGCATCCTCAAAACCCTCCAAGGTGGCATCAAAGAACTTCTTTCTGATGCGACCATGTTCCGTCCAAGTCACGGTAATCTTCTTCACACCGTTCTTGGTCTCCAAAGAGATACCCTTGGGGAAGGTGACTCGCTTGCCTTGGAGGTCGTGGAACTTGGTTTTGGACTTGGTTCGTTTCATCTGCGGAAATGATACCAAAGGACCCCATTTTGTAAAGTCTTTTTGTCACTTTTTAGTCACTTATTCTAAATTCCTTACGAATTTCAGGAGTTTTACTAGATTTGCTATCTAGTAAGGTGAAAATTTGGGTAAAAAAAGAGGAGAAGTGATTATCTTCTCCTCCTGACTTGTCATTGTGAGTTGCTACCTCTTACCACACAATACCACTCTGCTGATTTTCCAGCCAAGCCATCACTTGTGACAGGATGTAACGAGGTCTTGCCCCCTTGGCTACCGTTTTGACCTTACCAATGTAGAGGACAGGCAGTCCCTACTTCGTCCAGCGAGTGACGGTATCAGGAACAATACGCAACTTCTTGGCTAACTCTTGGCGAGTCATTATGATGTCTGGATTAGTCTCGTCTGATTTCTTCATACCACTATTATACACGAGTTCTGAAAGTTTTTACACAGCATCAGGGGTGATGTTGTAATAAGCCTCGGCTTCCGTTTTGGTGATGGCTCGGCGGTAATGTTTCAGAAGCATGGCGATGTCATGGCCGAGTTGGTTCGCTGTGGATGTATAGCCGTGTCGCTCCGCCATGAATGAAGCAGCCGTGTGACGAATACAGTTTTTAGGGAGTTTGATACCTGTTTCTCTTGTAAGCGTCCGCAAGAATGAACTGTGAGCATCTCTCCTCTGCTTCACACTATTTCCAGTGAGCAAGTATTCAGTTGGATGCATGGTTACGCCGTGAGCCTTTGCGAAGTCCATCCATGAACGGAAGTTTTCGGAAGGGTAGATGTAACGAGCCTCACCATTCTTGGCGTTGGCAGCGGAGATGTAGATTTCATTACGACCGCCAACAAAGATGTCCCTGTATGTTATCTTGGCTCTTTCATCAACTCGTGCTCCACAGAAGAACCCTACGGCCAGAACAGGAATGAACTTATGATACCTGGGCGTGTTCTTTACAAAGGCAAAGATGCGTTTTACCTCCTCCACACTCAAAGTTTCAGGTTCTTCAATCTTCTTCTTGCTAGGAGGATTGAGATTTGCAACAGGATTGTATGTTGCAGGGATTTGACCTCTCTTTATGCAAAACTTGAATACAGTTTTGAGCAGGTTGAGGTATTGCTCTCGTGTATTGACAGACGCACGCTTTCCATCAATACCTTTCAGAGAATTCAGAAAGGCCTCAACCTCTTCCTCGGTGATAGTGTGAGCAGGCCTGCCTCCCAGAACAGGACAGATGTGATTGAATAATCGTCTCTTTACAGTTTCGGCATGCTCGGTGAGTTCGCCATCGGTCTTTCGCATGAGTTCCTTATCAAAGTAGAATTGAGCCAAGGCCTCAAAGGTAGGAGATGTGGTTTTTCTACCCTCCAAGCCAGCCTGCACTATCTCATAAGCGGAGGCGTAGGCAAAACCGTTCGCCATTGCTTCCTTTGTGTATTGTCTCCACAGGTCAAGTGCTCGTTTTTCATCCTCGGTAATGTTACCGAAGTCTGCACCATACTTTCTGACCTCCTTCTTGTAGGTGTCATTCAGAGCCTTGGCTTCTTCAAGTCCTGCAAGCGTCCAAGGGAATGATAGCCTTTTTGGCTTGCCATGTTCAGTAGATGTGACAATCAACTTCTGAACACCCCCTCGCCAAGTTTCGGCACTTATTCCTTTTGGAAGATACACCCTCTGACCCTCAATTTCGTAAAATTTGGTCTTACTCTTTGATTTCTTATCTAGGGTAGTAATCACAATCAACTCTTTATCCTTCTTACTATGTTCCTTACAGTTCTACTCCATCATTTTATTATTCAGTATTAGAAAACAAACATACATTATTATCAGCACGCTTGTTTTTATTGTTTGTTGTTATAATAACAATGTTTTGGCTTCTCTTGTTGAGGACCTTACATCGTGAAGATAGTATAACACAACAGAAGCGACTTGTAAAGACATTTCTCGGCCCAAACTCGGAAAAACACGCAACTCATTGATAATTCAATGCAGAAGGGTGTTTCAGGTTCTAGTGAGTAACATCGTGATGGTTCGAGTCCATTCGTGCGTATAGCTGAAAATGAGGGAGTTACGATAAAAAGTAACTCCCTCTTCTCTTTGGAAGTATTCTCAAAAATGCCCTGAAAACGGCTGAAAACGCATACCAGCAACTCGGATTTTACTCGGACGCTATACGCCTTATTATCAACTGAAAAGCAAAACGCCCACCCAAGGTGTAAAACCAAGGATGGGCGATTGGAAGATTGCTATTCGCTCGTGTTACTCTTTTGCACCCGCTGCAATGAGGGCTTCTGCAACTTCCGTGTGCCCCTCACCAGCAGCCCAATGCAACGGAGTCCATCCATCGTTGTCTGCCTGATTGACATCAGCGCCTGCCGCAATGAGGGCCTTTGCAACTTCCGCGTGACCCATCCATGCAGCCCAATTCAACGGAGCCCATCCATTGTTGTCTGCCTTATTGACATCAGCGCCTGCCGCAATGAGGGTTTTTGCAACTTCCGTGTGACCATCGAAAACAGCCCCATGCAACGGAGTCGATCCATAGTTGTCTGCCTGATTGACATCAGCTCCTGCTGCAATGAGGGCTTCTGCAACTTCCGTGTGGCCCCCGGAAGCAGTCTCCTGCAACGGAGTCCATCCATCGTTGTTTGCCTGATTGATATCAGCTCCTGCCGCAATGAGGGCTTCTGTAACTTCCGTGTGCCCCTCGGAAGCAGCCCGATTCAACGGAGTCCATCCATCGTTGTCTGCCTGATTGACATCAGCTCCTGCCGCAATGAGGGCTTTTACAACTTCCGTGTGCCCCTCGGAAGCGGCTTTCTGCAACGGAGTCTTTCCATCGTTGTTGGCCTTATTGACGTCAGCTCCTGCCGCAATGAGGGCTTTTACAACTTCCGTGTGCCCCTCGAAAGCGGCTTTCTGCAACGGAGTCTTTCCATCGTTGTCGGCCTTATTGACGTCAGCTCCTGCTGCAATGAGAGCTTTTACAACTTCCGTGTGCCCCTCGAAAGCGGCCCAATACAACTTGCAAGCCATGTTTGCTGCCTCATTGACATCTGCTTCCGCTGCAATGAGGTTTTCTGTAACTTCCGTGTACCCCTCGGAAGTAGCCCGATTAAACGGAGCCTGTCCACCGTTGTATGCCTTATTGATATCAGCTCCTGCCGCAATGAGTGCTTTTGCAACTTCCGAGTGATCATAGAAAGCAGCCCGATACAACGGGGTCTGTCCATCGTTGTCGGCCTGATTGACATCAGCGCCTGCCGCAATGAGGGCCTTTGCAACTTCCGTGTGCCCCTCGGAAGCAGCCCGATTCAACGGAGTCTGTCCATCGTCGTCAGCCTTATTGACATCAGCTCCCGCTGCAATGAGGGCTTCAGTAACTTCCGTGTGCCCCTCGGAAGCAGCCCGATTCAACGGAGTCCATCCATAGTTGTCTGCCATATTGACATCAGCTCCCGCTGCAATGAGGGCTTCAGTAACTTCCGTGTGTCCCTCGGAAGCAGCCCGATTCAACGGAGTCCATCCATCGTTGTCTGCCATATTGACATCAGCCCCCGCTGCAATGAGGGCTTCTGTAACTTCCGTGTGCCCCTCGGAAGCAGCCTGATTCAACGGAGTCCATCCATAGTTTTCTGCCATATTGACATCAGCCCCCGCTGCAATGAGGGCTTCAGTAACTTCCGTGTGCCCCTCGGAAGCAGCCCGATTCAACGGAGTCCATCCATAGTTGCCTGCCATATTGACATCAGCCCCTGCCGCAATGAGGATCTTTGCAACTTCCGTGTGCCCCTCACCAGCAGCCCAACGCAACGGAGTCCGTCCATCGTTGTCTGCCTGATTGACATCAGCACCAGCCGCAATGAGGGCTTCAGTAACTTCCGTGTGCCCCTTACCAGCAGCCCAATGCAACGGAGTCCATCCATCGTTGTCTGCCTGATTGACATCAGCGCCAGCCGCAATGAGGGCCTTTGCAACTTCCGTGAGCCCCTTGTAAGCAGCCTCGAGCAACTTGCTAATATCCGTTGCTGCCTTTTTCTGAGTTTTTGCAGTTTCCGGATTTTCTTTCTGTGTTACATGCGACACCGTATTGTTCATCTTTCTTTATTAAACGGGCACCTTTCTTTCGCCGCTTGGGAGGTGAATTTAAGCCTCTTCTTCTGTGTATGGCAGGCGTGTTGCTTTCTTATATCATTCGCTGTTCCTTGATGTCAATCCATTTTTGGCGTGATGTTGTAGTGTAAGCGTAGCGGTCCGGGCAGAGTGGGGGGCGCGGCGCATAGCGGTATTCTATTAACCGTTTCTTAAAAAAAAGGCAGGATGGGTGCGGGAGAATAAAAAAAATAAGTGTGTTGTGTCAGTAATTGATGACATTGCTGAATATATGCTTGATATGGTGAAAAAAACATAGTATTAAATAGTGCATATTCTCTTAGTTTACCATGTCTGAAAAAACAAGAACACGCACTCCTTACACTGCGGAGGAGAAGACGGAAATCATTCTCGCTGTTATGAATCGCAAGACGACGATTCAGAAGATTGCCAAGGAAAAGAACATTGCGCCGACCCTTGTATCACTGTGGAAAAAGCAGGCTGAGGATGCCATCCTGGAGAGATTTGCCAGTACGCGTCCCGGGCGCCGCAAGGTGGAGGTGACTCCTGATGATGTGAAGGATGAGCTCCGCAAGGCCCGCATCGAGGCTCGCACGGCAAAGACGCGGGCCACGCGTCTGGAGTCCGCACTGAAGAATGCGAAGTCCCGTGTGGCGGCGTTGGAGTCGAGCGTGCGTGATCTTGCAGCGGTGATGGGTTGCAAACTGGTGAAAGCCGTTCGCCCGCGCCGGAAGAAGGATTGAGAGATTCCTGTTCATTCAGGCTCGCTTCGGTGTTCTGTCATGCTTTGAGTTTCGTGACAGAACCCGGGGCATGCTCGTGTATAGAATAAAGTAAGAGGATGGCTTCGCGTGTGAAGTGAAGCCGGAATGATACTATCTGATATGAAAACGATTTTTGGAAGTTGGAGAACCCGTGCGCGAGTGTTGGGGATGACGGCGCTGGCCGCCCTGGTGTCCTGCACATCGGTGAGCCAGGCGGAACCGGATTATGATATTATAGGTAAGCAGTTTTCCCTGGTGCTGCAGAATGCGCACTTTTCACGAGCTCGTTTCTCTCAGGACTTGTACCAGCAGTTCCTGGATTGCTACGTGCAGACTCTGGATATGCAGCACCTTTTCCTGACTCAGGAGGATGTGGATTACCTGCGCGAGCGGTACGCCAGCAGCTTTGGTGATTACCTGCTGGCTAACCAGACGACCAGACTGGCTGAGGAATTGTATGCGTATTTCAGTGAGCGAGCGCTGCCCCGCATTGCCCAGGCTGAAAAACTGCTCCAGGAGTATTCGCAGAAGATGCCCGCCTTTGATTCTGACCGCACAGTGCCGCGCACGCGCCGCAAGCTGCCGAGGGCGAAGAATGCGGCTGAGCTGGACCAGGTCTGGCGCGACCAGGTGGAGGATATGATTCTGACGGAGGTAATCCGCCGCGAGAATCTGGCAGCGCTGGCAGCAGAGAAGGGCAAGCCTTCACCGGTGGACAAGGAAATGTCGGTCACGGATAAGATGCTGGCCCGCATCAAGCGCATGCGCAATGAGATTCAGGAGGCTGACCGAGAAGACATGGTTTCCTACCTGCTGAATGCTGTGGCGCATGTGTACGACCCGCACAGCGACTACATGGGCGCCCGCGAGGAACAGCGCTTCAAGGATATGATTAAGGCTTCCATCGTGGGTATCGGCGCCAAGCTGCAGTCCGATGACGATGGCTCTACGACTATTGAAGGTATTGTGAAGGGGGGGCCTGCGGCCAAGTCCGGCCAGCTCCAGCTGGGGGACCGCATTGTGGCGGTGGCCCAGCATGGCGACGATAACTGGACGGATGTGATGTTCCTGAGCATTGACAAGGTGGTGGACCTGATTCGCGGCCAGAAGGGCGAGGCGGTGAAGCTGCGCGTGCAGAGTGCAGATACGGGCGAGGAAAAGGTTGTGTCCATTGTGCGCGATGAGATTCCCATGTCTGAAGAGCTGGCCAGCGGCCGTATCATTGATATGAAGGAGGGTGACCGCACTTACCGCCTGGGTGTGTTGACCCTGCCTTCGTTCTATATTGACCTGGATGATGGTGATGTACACTGCGCGGCGGACGTGAAGAAGATTCTGCGCCGTATGATGCAGGAGAAGGTGGAAGGGATTGTGCTCGACCTGCGCTTCAATGGCGGTGGTTCGCTGGATGAGGTGCGCAAGATGGTGGGCTTCTTTACCGGTGCCGGCCCCGTGGTGCAGGTGAAGGATTCCCGCGCCCATGTGGAGCGTCTCACGGTGAGCGGCCGCCCGCTGTACAACGGCCAGCTGGTGGTCATCATCAACAAGCTGAGTGCTTCAGCCTCCGAAATTTTTGCCGGTGCCATGGCAGACTACGGCCGCGCGGTGATTGTGGGCGATGAAGCGAGCTATGGTAAGGGGACGGTACAGGTGCCCCGCGGCCTGGCAGATTACATGCCTTACTTCACTTCCCGTGAGGGCTGCGGCATGATTAAGGTCACTACGCAGAAGTTCTACCGCGTGGGCGGTGCGTCCACCCAGCTTAAGGGTGTGGCCAGTGATATCGTGCTGCCTACGGTGACGGCTGGTCTCCGCCTGGGTGAAGGGGAGCAGGACTATGCAATGCCGTACGATGAAATTCCCCGTGCCGGTGGTTATGTGAAGAACAGCCGCATTGCCCGCATCCTGCCGGAGCTGATGGCTCGCAGCCAGGCCCGCATGGCGCAGGATAAGGACATGCAGTATACCCGGGAGGATATTGAGCGTGCCCGCGAACGCCAGGAGAAGAATGCTGTGTCTCTCAACAAGGCTGAGCGCCAGGCAGAAAACGCCCAGCTTCTGGAACGCAAGAAGGCGATGGATGCTGAGCGCAAGGCCCGCTATGAGCAAATGGCGGCGGATGATGAGAAGAACCTCACTATCTACCGCTTGAAGCTGGCGGATGTGAAGTTGCCCCAGCTCCCGATTGCTTCCAAGGATGATGATGATGAGTATATGGATGAGAATGAGGACCCCGAGGATGAGTTGACGGAGACTCCCGAGTATCCGTCCAAACTCGATCCGGTTCTCCGAGAGGCGCTCCACATCGTCAAGGATATGGTGGATATGCCCTGATAAGAAGGTGTTCCCGACAATTTCAAGCCTGCCCTGAGGGGGCAGGCTTTTTTCTTGCCAACGTGTGCGGGTAAGCATATAATGCGCTCATGCCGCTCCTCTCCCTTGTTGTGCCATGTTATAATGAACAGGAAGCTCTGTATCCGTTCATGGCAGAGCTTGCCCGGGTGATATCCACCCTGGGAGATGTGCAGGCGGAGGTGATATTCGTGAACGATGGTAGTTCGGATAATACCCTGCCTGTTATCCGGGAGCTGGCTGACCAGTATGATTGCGTGCGTTATATTTCCTTCTCCCGCAACTTTGGTAAGGAAAGTGCCATGCTGGCGGGGTTCGAGGCGGCCGGAGGGGATTATGTGGCGGTGATGGACGCAGATTTGCAGGATCCGCCCGCACTCCTGCCGGAGATGCTGCGAGCGGTGAGGGAAGAAGGTTTTGACTGTGCCGGTACCCGCCGCACTACCCGCCAGGGGGAGCCGCCTATCCGTTCCTTTTTTGCGCGGATGTTCTACCGGCTCATCAATATGGTTTCGCGCACTCAGCTGGTGGATGGGGCTCGCGATTATAAGCTGCTTTCCCGCAAGGCTGTGGATGCCTTGCTTTCCATGCCGGAGTATAACCGCTTCTCCAAGGGCTTGTATGAATGGATTGGTTTCCGCACCAAGTGGATTGAGTTTGAAAATGTGGAGCGTGTGGCAGGGGAGACCAAGTGGTCGTTCTGGAGGTTGTTCAAATACTCTCTGGAGGGTATCGTGGCTTTCACCACGGTGCCGCTGGCGCTGGCATCGCTGCTGGGGATGCTGTGCATGCTGGTGGCGCTGGTGATTATTGTGTGCCTCTGTGTGCGCCAGATTCTGTGGCACAGCTCGGTGGACGGCTGGACCTCCATGGTCTGTATTGTTGTGCTGCTGAGTGGTGTGCAGCTTTTCTGCGTGGGAATTATCGGGCAGTATATCTCCAAAATGTACCTGGAAATCAAGCGCCGCCCGCATTATATCATTGCAGAGCAATCGGAGTGATGCCGGGAAAGTATCCGGGTTTCCGGCCTCCGTTGCTCAGGGCCCGGCTTATTTCAATCCGCCGCGCATGAGGCCGAGGAGGGCCACTGTGCGGGCCCAGTTTTCGGGGTGGTCATCGGTTTCCGGGAAGAGGCGGCCCTCGGGGATGCGAGCGTAGCGCTCCGCAGCCCTGGAGTGGCTGAGCTCGCGCAGCCCCACGCTGAAGAAGGCGCCCAGCTGCAGGAACTCGCGGGCCATCTCATGCGGGCCATTCCAGGCGTGCAGCAGGAAGCGGGGCAGGGTGCCGCAGCGGTGGCGTTCGCGCAATATTTCGAGAAGTTCTGACCATGCCTGCACGCCGTGCAGCTGCACGAGACGCTCATGCCGGAATGCGGCCCCCAGGTGGATATGCAGCAGGAGCCGCTGGGCTTCCAGCGTGCCTGCGTGTTTGGGCGAGGCATCGAGCCCGGTTTCCCCCACCCCGGCCTGCGGCTGGCGGGTAAGCCAGTCATCCAGCTCAAAGGCGAGCTCGGCGGGGTCTGCCGCGTGGGCGTGCCAGGGGTGTACGCCGAAGCAGGGAATCATGCCTTCGGCGCAGGAAATGCGTTCCCAGTCGGCACGGGTGACTGCGCAGATATAGCCGCCGTGGGGGCTGGGGTGGTGGGTGTGGTAGTCCTTCATGAGATGATGAGGCCGTGTTCGCGGAAGCTGAAATAGGGCAGGATGTTGGCGCCGTTATCGGTGCCGATGATGATGTGGTCCAGGATGGGGATGTGGATGGCTTTCCCGGCATCGACGAGTTCACGGGTCAGTTCGCGATCCAGTTTGCTGGGGGAGACATCGCCACTGGGGTGGTTGTGAGAGATGATGATGGAGCAGGCGTTGCAGATGATGGCCTCGCGGAAGACATCGCGCGGGTGTACCATGGTGCGGTTCAGGGTGCCTTTGGAAATGGTGCAGCGGCGGATGAGGTGGCGGCGCGTATCCAGCAGGAGCACAACGAAGTTTTCCTGCTGTTCATAGCGTAAATCACCGGCCAGGTACTGGTAGACCGTTTCGGGATTGCTCAGGTCCTCGCGCGTGAGTTGTTCTTTGACGGCCCGGTGACCGAGCTCGAAAACGGCGGCCAGAGTGGCTGCTTTTGCGGAGCCGATACCCTTGCAGCATTTGCTGATTTCGCGGGCTTCCATGCTCCCCAGGGCGGTGAGCGAGCCGGCGGCGCGCTTGAGCCGGGCGGCGAGTTCCAGTACATTGCAGCCCTTCAGACCAGTGCGCAGGAAGATGGCGATGAGTTCTTCATCGCTCAGGGAGGAGCGGCCTTTCGACAGCAGTTTCTCGCGGGGGCGGTCATCTGCGGACATATCCAGGAGTTTCGGGGTGTCGCTTTCCATACGCAGCTTCACTATACAGGAAAAACCGTCATCTGTGAAGCCAAAACGCTTCGGGTTGAATTATTTGCTTGCGCTGTGCGGCGTGGGTGTGTAAAATGGCCGCGGCTCGTTGCCGTTGTTTATCAGCGGTGGCGGGGCGAGTGGGGCAGGAAGCACGTGATTCTGCTCCACGGAACCAAAGGAGGCAGCGGCCGGTACCGGCCTCCGGCGGTGCAGATGGAACCGGCATTCAGAAGAGAAAGAAAATAAAAATGAGTATACATTCCGTTACTTGTGCCGTTGGCACAAACCCCATCACCATTGAAACGGGCAAGCTTGCCCTTCTGGCCGATGGTGCCGTTACCGTCCGTTGTGGTGATACCGTGGTGCTGGTCACCGTAGTGAGCGCTACCAAGATTAAGGAAGGTCAGACCTTCTTCCCGCTTTCGGTGGAGTATAAGGAAAAGGCCGCTGCTGCGGGTATGTTCCCCGGTGGTTACTTCAAGCGCGAAGGTCGCCCCACGGAGAAGGAAATCCTGACCTGCCGCATGACGGACCGCCCGCTGCGTCCTATGTTCCCGAAGGGTTATTTCTACGATACGCAGGTGATTTCCCTGCTCATGGCTGCTGACGGCGAGAATGAGCCGGATATCCTGAGCATCAACGGCGCTTCTGCTGCCTGTGTGATTTCTGACCTCCCCTTTGCTGAGCCCGTGGGCGCTGTGCGCGTGGGGCGTATTGATGGCGAGTTTGTGATTAACCCCACGAACTCCCAGCGTGCCGAATCTGACCTTGACCTGGTGTATGCCGGTTCCAAGGACCAGGTAATCATGATTGAAGGTTCCGCCAAGGAGCTGCCGGAGGAAGACTTTATCGCCGCTCTGCACTTTGCTCAGAAGAATGTGGCCAAGATCTGTGCTGCCCAGGAAGAGCTGCGCGGCATCTGCGGCAAGCCCAAGCGCGAGTATGAGCTGACGGTGGCCAAGCCTGAGCTGCTGGAAATCGGTTACCAGGTGGCTGGCGACCGCATTGAGGAGGCTATCTATGCTCCGAACAAGATTCAGCGCCAGAAGCAGACCGGCGCCCTGCGCGATGAGGTGGAGGTTGCTATCAAGGCTGCCTACCCCGAGGCCACCGATTTCGATGTGGAGCAGGTGTTCGAGTACATTCAGAAGAAGGCTTTCCGTATCTCCATCATGGAGCAGGACAAGCGCGCTGATGGCCGCGCCATCAAGCAGCTGCGCCCGCTGCAGGCTGAGGTGAACGTGCTGCCCCCGGTGGTGCATGGTTCTGCTCTCTTTGCCCGTGGTGAGACCAAGTCTGTGTGCCTGGCTACGCTGGCTCCCGTGGAAGAGAAGCAGTACCTCGATAACTACACCGGTTCGGTGGATGAGAAGCGCTTCATCCTGCATTACAACTTCCCCCCGTTCTCTGTGGGTGAGACCGGCCGCTTCGGTGGTCAGAACCGCCGCGAAATCGGCCACGGTGCCCTGGCTGAGCGCTCCATTGCCCCGGTGATTCCGGATGAGAACGACTTCCCCTACGCCATCCGCGTGTCTTCCGAGATTATGGAGTCCAACGGTTCCACCTCCATGGCTTCTGTGTGCGCCGGCACTATGTCCCTGCTGGCTGCCGGTGTGCCGCTGAAGCGCCCGGTTTCCGGTATCTCCGTCGGTCTGGTGACCGAGTTTGAGAACGAGGGCGACCGCGAGCCGAAGCGTTACAAGACGCTGCTGGACATCATCGGTTCTGAGGACTTCTATGGCGATATGGACTTCAAGCTCTGCGGTTCTTCCGTGGGTGTGACCGGCTACCAGCTGGACCTCAAGCTGCCTGGTATCCCGCTGTACATCCTGGAGGACGCCATTCACCTGGCCCGCAAGGGCCGCCTGGATGTGCTCGATACCATGAATGCCTGCATCCCTGGTCCGCAGGCTATGAGCCCGAATGCCCCGCGCATCGAGTCCACCAGCATTCCGCAGGACCGCATCGGCGAGCTTATCGGCCCCGGCGGCAAGAATATCAAGGCTCTGCAGGCTGAGACCGGTACGGATATCAACATCGAGGAGGATGGCACGGTTCGCATTTATGGCAGCCGCCAGGAGGGTGTGGAACGCGCCCTGTACCTCATCGACCGCATGTTCAAGGAGATTGAGGTGGGTGAGACCTACGAGGGTAAGATTGTGTCCACGAAGGAATTCGGTGCCTTCATGGAAGTGCTGCCCGGCAAGGATGGCCTTATCCACATCTCTGAGCTGGCCGAAGGCCGCACCCAGAAGACTGAGGATGTGGTGAAGGTGGGCGATATCGTGACCGCCAAGTGCATCGGTATTGATGACAAGGGCCGCGTCAAGATGTCCATGCGCGCTGCGGCTCGCGACCGCAAGGCTAAGGAAGCTGCCGAGAAGGAGTAATTCCACCGATTGCTGAATCGATTTCAAGCTGTCTTCTGCGTGAGTGGAAGGCAGCTTTTTCGTGCCACGGTGCAGAAAGTGTAAAAAAAATGCCGGTGCAGGATTTTTTTGATTGCATTTGGTGGCGTTCTGGTATAGATATATTAGCGAACAGCTGCAAATTTTTTTACTTACACCATGTGGAAATACATCATCATCGCCGCCGTCGTGCTCTTCCTGGGGGCATGTTTCCTTTTTTATAAGAACAATGAAGCTCTCACCGGCCCGGAGGGCGAGGTAGCTGCGTACCAGTCCCAGTTCGATATGGCTAAGAAGAAGGCCGTCGATATTGAGAAGGACAAAGCCATCAAGCGTTATGCCGAGCTGCGTACTGCTTATTTCAAGCAGCTGAGCGATAAGTACAACGAGGAACGCTCTGCCATTGAAGCTGAGGATGCTCCCTTTGAACAGGAGATTACACAGGCAAACGCTGACCTGGAGAAGGCCAAGACTGAGTTCAAGCGTTACCAGGATGATTTCAAGGTGTTCCAGGAGAGCGCTTCAGAGGCTGCTGGCGTCGAGGATTCTGGCGATGGTGAAGCCTTCAAGGTGATTGGCCAACGTATTGCTGAGCTGGTGGAATCCAATAACGCCTTGGAGGCACAGGCTGCTGCTGAGGAAAAGATGACCAGCGACCTGGGTGCTGAGACGGAGCGCACGCTGAAGCTGATTCAGGAAGCCAAGGACCTGCATGCAGCCCGCATGGCCCGCCTTTCCCCCGTGGATCTGAAGTGCTCTGTGGTGACGGCTGACCCCACCTGGGATTACGTGATTCTTGATGGTGGCATTGACAAGGGGATTGTGATTGGTTCCCGCCTTGCCGTGATGCGTGGCAACCAGAAGGTGTGTGAGCTTTCTGTGACTCTGGTGGAGAGCAACAAATCCAGCTGCGACGTGGTGTACAGCACGATGCGCCCCGGTGATAAGGTGCGCCCCGGCGACACGGTGGTTTCCGTCCGTAACAACTAAGAAATTATCTACTTATACCTCAAGTTATGAAAATCTCTCAACTTCTTGCTTCTATTCTGGTGCTCCTGGCGGGCGGTGCTGCTATTATGTATTCTGCTGACCAGCAGAAGGTCATGGATGTGGTGATTGCTGTGCATGGCGGTGGCCAGCAAGTGGATGCCAGCAGCGCTACCGGCTTGCGTAAGCTTAACCAGGACTTGGACGCCGAGCGTGGCACTGTTTCCTCTGAGCGAGCTGCAGCAGTCAAGGGCGCAGAGGCTGCCCGCGTGGAAATGCGTGACAGCCAGGTGAAGCGCGATGATGCCCAGGCCAAATTGGACGGCCACAAGGCTAGTCTTGATGGTGTGCGCCGCAAGGTGAAGGCCATGAACGAGAGTGTGCAGCAGCTGCAGTCTTCTCTGAAGGCTGCCATGGCCGAGATTAAGACCACCGCATCACTGGACCTTGGCTCCGATGACGATTCTTCTGAGGCCGTGCTCAATGCAATCCGCTCCGTTGTGGAAAAGGAACAGAAGCGCACCGAGGAGATTACGGAGAGACTGAATGACTGGCAGGCTGCCCGCACGGCCGCTACGGAGAGACTGGCCAAGGAGAAGGTGGAGCTGAACCGCCTGACTGCTATCAATGACAAGTTCTTTACGGATTACTCCAAGAATGACGACGAATACCCGCTGCTGGCCGCAGACAGCCGCTGGAAGTTTGTGGTGTTCAACGTGGGGCCGGACAGCGGCCTGGTTGCCGGCGATGCTACGCCCCTGCTGCTGAAGCGTGGTGATGTGGTGGTGGCTCCGCTGCGCATTGTGACTATCTCCAAGGGTATGGTCATTGCGGAGTATGACCCCAAGAAGCTGGTGCCCGGTGTGCGTCCTGAGGTGGGCGACCGCGTGTTCCGCGTGAAGCCGCTGGGTAACTGATGCTTGCCGCGCAGGTATAACACAAGACTTTCGCCGCCTGCCCGGTTCCGGACAGGCGGCTTTTTATAACACGATAGCAGATAAGAAAATGATGAAGAAAATGCTCCTTCTGGCACCGCTTGCAGCGGTGGTGATGTGCTCCTGCCAGCCGCCTATGCCGGCTGTTCCCCCCAGTAACCGTGAAGTGGTGGGCCCGCGCGGCTCCTCGGATGCGGTGAAACCCTGGAACAACACCACCCGCAAGGAGGGTGAGGCTGTGCTGGGACCGCTGGGTGATATGAACCGCCGTTGATTTGTTGCTGTGAGGCGCGCGGAACGAGCCCGCATTGTGCTGGAGGAACTGGAGCGTGGTATCCCGGAGCCGGAGGTGCCGCTCCACCACTGCGATGCGTTCACCTTGCTGGTGGCGGTCATGCTTTCGGCCCGCTGCACAGATGCGCGGGTGAATCTGGTGACGCCTGCGTTGTTCAAGCTGGCACCGGATGCTGCCACGATGGCTACGCTGGAGTGGCAGCAGGTGCAGCCGCTCATTGCTACTTGTGGGCTTACGGAAATGAAGGCCCGCCGCCTGGTAGAGACGGCTCGCATTCTGGTGGAACGCTACAACGGGCAGGTGCCTTCATCCTTTGCGGAGCTGGAGGCGCTGCCCGGGGTGGGGCACAAGACCGCCAGTGTGGTGATGAACCAGGCTTTCGGGTATCCGGCCTTTCCGGTGGATACACACATTTTCCGCCTGGCTCGCCGCTGGGGGCTTTCCCGTGCCAAGACGGTGGAGGCCGTGGAGGCTGATTTGAAGAAGAGCTTCCCCCGCGAGACCTGGGGAAAGCTGCACTTGCAGATGGTGCTCTGGGGGCGGCAGTACTGTCCGGCGCGGGGCTGCAAGCCGGTTTGCGCGGTTTGTGCGCGTCTTTTGTCATAAAAAATGCCGGCTTTTCCCTGATTGTGCTTGACCTTTTGGGCAAAAAGTAGTTTGATTGGCGGTCATCCGCATTCACTGTCATGCTAGTTTGTCAGTTAAAATCCAAGATTCACCGAGCCATGGTAACCCGTGGCGATGTGGAGTACGAGGGCAGCATTGAGATTCCGCAGGATTTGGTGGAAGCCGCCGGGCTCTGGCCGGGCGAGAAAGTACTGGTTGCCTCAGTAACGAGTGGTAACCGATTCGAGACCTACGTGCTGGTCGGCCCTCCCGGTACCGGCCAGATTATTGTGAATGGCGCTGCGGCGCATCTCATTGGCAAGGGGGAACGCATCATTGTCATGAGCTTTGCCTGGGATGATAAGCCTATTACCCCCAAGCGTGTCATCTGCAATGAATTGAATGAAATTATTGCCTGATTCCTTTACAAACCATTTCAAATAAGATATAATTCCCGCCATGCTTAACGCCGCTATTTACATTGTTTTCGCTATTCTGCTGATTGTCTGTGCTCTGCTTCTTCTTGTGGTGCTCATGCAGCGTCCGAAGCAGGAAGGCCTTGGTGCCGCCTTTGGTGCCCAGATGACTGACCAGGCCTTTGGTGCCCAGACTACGGATGTGCTCAAGAAAGGCACGGTGCTCTTCGGTACGCTGTTCATGGGCTTGTGCTTTGTGCTGGCGGTGCTGATGAATGCCCGCTTCCAGCGCAGCAAGTCTGACCTGAATGTGAAGCAGGTGGAGGCTCCGGTGACGGCGCCTGCCGAAACTCCCGCAGCTGCTGAGCAGTCTGCTGCTCCGGTGGAGAATCTGGAGAACCTGGCTCCTGCTCCTGCCGCTCCGGCGGAGGCGGCACCTGCAGCTTCCGGCGAAGGGCCGGAGGGTCTGCCTACTCCGGCGGTGGATGCTGCACCGGCTCCCGCTGAGCAACCTGCAGCTTAATCCTCACTCCTGATACTTGCCATGCAGTTCGGTAGCACGACAGAGTTGAATGCCGAGGCTGCAAATGCCGCGGTGCAGGGTACTTTGCTGGCTCAGCTTACCCAGAAGACAACCCGCACCACCAAGACGGGCAAACCATTTCTTGAAATCGTGCTGGCAGATGCAGCCGGCACGATTTCGTTTAAAATATGGGAAACCTCCCCCTGGTACACCGATTTTGATTTACTGGAAGTACCCGCCCCTGTGGCGGTGACCGGGCAGTGGCAGCTCAGCCAGTACGGCATGGAGCTGGGCGAGGCCAGCCTGCGCCCGCTTACGCCTGAGGAAGAGGAGCAGGTGCTTACCGGCAGCCCGGAGCTGGTGGCTCGCCAGCAGAAGGACTGGGAGACAATCTGTTCCTATGTGGCGGAGATGAAGGATCCGCGCCTGGCCGGTGTGTGCAGCCTGTTCCTGCAGCAGCAGGAGAAACGTTTCCGCCGCGCGGCCGCAGCCCGTAATTTTCACCATGCACGCCGCGGTGGGTTGGTGGAGCATATCGCCAGTGTGATGCGCGTGGCTTCCGCCTTGTGCAGCGTGTATCCGGACCGCCTTAACCGCGACCTCGTGATGGCCGGCGCCTTGCTGCACGATTGTGGAAAGATTGTGGAGAATGACTATGAGGAGCACAGCCTGGAGATGCCCTACACGGAATCTGGTGAGCTGCTGAGCCATATCCCCATGGGAATTGAGATTATCAATAAGCTCTGGCGTGATATGATGACGCCGGAAAGACGCGGCGAGTGGAAGGGACTTGTGCCGGCATCTGAGCAGGTGCGGCTGCATCTGCTGCACCTGGTGGCTTCTCACCATGGTTTGCTGGAATACGGTTCTCCGGTGTTGCCCAAGGTGCCGGAGGCGCTGATTCTGCATCACGCTGATAATGTGGATGCCAAGATGGAGATGTTCCGCGCGGCATACGAGAGTGCAATCCCGCTTTCGGAGCGGGTGCTGCAGCGCAAGTCTCCGATGCAGTCAAATGTGGTGCTGCCTCTGCCGGAGGTACAGTTATGATGGAGGCTGTGTGCAGCCTGGTGGTGCTGTGGGCGCTGCTGATGGTATCTCAACTGAGCCCGGGGCCGGATGTGTTTTTTGTGTTCCGTACCGCGCTGGCGCAGGGGTTCCGAGCCGGGAGTGCGGTGGGAGCCGGCATTGCAGCGGGGTTTCTGATTCAGGCGGCGCTGGTAGCCTGGGTGGGTGGCTGGCTGATGGCCCAGCCCTGGAGCCAGTGGGTGCTGTATGCTGCTGCGGCGTGGCTGTTGTATCTGGCCTGGAAGATTTTTCCCCGTAAATGGGCAGCTGTGGGGCAGGATAAGCTGGAAACGAGTGTGCGGGAGCCTCTCCCGGTGTTGTTTGGGCAGGGCTTCCTGTGCAATATCCTGAACCCTAAGTGTACCCTGTTCATCTGTGGCCTGGCTATCGGCCCGATTGAACAGTTCGGGCGGCGTTTTGCCTGGTATGCTCCGGCCGTGGTGCTTGTGCTTACTGGTGCCGGGCTCTTCGGCTGGGTGCTCTGGAGCGCACTGCTGCAGTGGTCGCCTGTGCGCAGTTTCTACCTGCGCCATACAGCGCTGTTTGATGCTGCCTTTTCCGTGCTGCTGGCGTTTTTCGCTTTGTGGCTGGCGGTGACGGTGTAGAATTTGCCCGGCTGGGGCGATTGGGACT
The DNA here is from genome assembly GCA_015062005.1 of Akkermansiaceae bacterium. Classification (GTDB taxonomy): domain Bacteria; phylum Verrucomicrobiota; class Verrucomicrobiia; order Verrucomicrobiales; family Akkermansiaceae; genus Akkermansia. The sequence goes on along the minus strand of SUVL01000002.1, from coordinate 90,809 downwards.
TGCTTTTTGGGGCTGGTTGCGGTAGAGTAATGGCGCAAAGACGTTATTGCGCTTATGAACGACATTATCACGACAGCATGCAAGTTCGTCACGTCCTCTATTGGCCGCAAGATTCTTGTGGCTCTTACAGGTGCGTGTCTCCTCCTGTTCCTCGTGGGGCATCTGGCCGGTAACATGACCATCTACGGTGGTGATCCCGGCAATGGTGTGCCCTCTTGGATTGATGCCTACGCCACAGGCCTGCACACCATGCCCGCCTGGCTTCTCTGGGCCATCCGTCTCGGTCTTGCCGCCATTCTCCTCATCCATGTGGTGTTGACTCTGGCTCTGAAGATTGAGAATGTGAACGCCCGCACCCAGTACCAGAAGGAAGGTACGCTCAAAGCTACGCTTTCCTCCCGTACGATGGTGCTCACCGGTATCATGATTTTCTGCTTCCTACTCTTCCACCTGTGGCAGCTGACGGTGAACGGTGACCCCTCTGATTGCTACGGCCACATCGTTGCAGCCTTCTCGAATGTGTGGTGCTCTGTGTTCTACATCGTGGCTATCTGCTGCCTGTTCATGCATGTGCGCCATGGCCTGCAGTCTGTGTTCCAGACGCTGGGCCTTTCCACCCGCAAGGTGCGCCCGCTCTACAACATCATTGCCGTACTCTTCGGCCTGGTGGTCTGCGGCGCTTTCATCTCCATCCCGGTGGCCGTTCTCTGCGGCATTCTCAAGTAACCCTTTCCCATTCATAGCATCATATGAAAGACATTAAGTTTCCTGTAAGTGACTACATGCCGGATTCCTGCATTCCGGATGGCCCCATTGCTGAGAAGTGGACCAAGTACAAGCGCGAAGCCAAGCTCATCAACCCCAACAACCGCCGTAAGTACACGGTGCTCGTGGTGGGTTCCGGTCTGGCTGGTGGTGCTGCTGCTGCCACGCTGGCTGAGCTGGGCTACAATGTGCACTGCTTCTGCTACCAGGACAGCCCCCGCCGCGCTCACTCCATCGCTGCACAGGGTGGTATCAACGCTGCTCACAACTACCAGAACGACGGTGACTCCGTGTACCGTCTGTTCTACGACACCGTGAAGGGTGGCGACTTCCGCGCCCGCGAGGCCAACGTGTACCGCCTTGCTGAGGTGTCCTGCAACATCATTAACCAGTGCGTGGCCCAGGGCGTGCCCTTCGGCCGCGAATACGGTGGTCTGCTCGACAACCGCTCCTTCGGTGGTTCCCAGCTGAAGCGTACCTTCTACAGCCGCGGTCAGACCGGCCAGCAGCTGCTCCTTGGTGCCTACCAGGCCATGGAGAAGGAAATCGGCAAGGGCCACATCCAGATGCACCCTCGCACCGAAATGATGGACCTGGTGGTGGTTGATGGCCACGCCAAGGGTATCGTGGTGCGTGATATGGTGACCGGTGAAATCAAGAGCTATGCCGGTGATACCGTGCTGCTTGCCACCGGTGGCTATGGCCGCGTGTTCTTCCTTTCCACCAACGCTATGGGCTGCAACGTGGGCGCTGCCTGCGCCTGCTGGAAGAAGGGTGCCTACTTCGCCAACCCCTGCTTCACGCAGATTCACCCCACCTGCATCCCGGTGAAAGGCGACTACCAGAGCAAGCTGACCCTCATGTCCGAGTCTCTGCGTAACGATGGTCGTATCTGGGTGCCCAAGAGCCGCGAGGTGGCAGCCAAGATCCGCCGCGGCGAGATGAAGCCCTCCGATGTGGCTGAGGGCGACCGCGACTACTATCTGGAGCGCAAGTATCCCTCCTTCGGTAACCTGGCTCCGCGTGATATTTCCTCCCGCGCCGCCAAGGAAGCCTGCGATGACGAGCGCGGTGTGGCCAACACCGGCCGTGGCGTGTTCCTTGACTTCAAGGACGCCATCAACCGCATGGGCAAGGAGTGGATTGACGGCCAGTACGGCAACCTCTTCGAGATGTACGAGGAGATTACCGACGTGGACCCCCACGAGCAGCCGATGATGATTTACCCCGCTTCCCACTACACCATGGGCGGCCTGTGGGTGGACTACAACCTGATGTCCTCCATTCCCGGTCTGCACGTGCTCGGCGAAGCCAACTTCTCTGACCACGGCGCCAACCGTCTGGGTGCTTCCGCTCTCATGCAGGGCCTTTCCGACGGCTACTTCGTGATTTCCGCTACTCTGCCGACCTACCTCACCACGCAGACCCCCGGCAGCGTGACCACCGCCGCCCCCGAGTTCAAGGAGGCTGAGGACGCTGTGAAGGCCCGCATCAAGAAGATGATGGACGTGCAGGGCACCAAGAGCCCCGACGAAATTCACCGCGAGCTGGGCAAGCTTGTGTGGGAAGACGTGGGCATGGGCCGCACGAAGGAGTCCCTCATGGATGCTATCGAGAAGATTCCCGCCATCCGCGAGGAATTCTGGACCAACGTGAAGGTGGTGGGCAGCGCCGAAGGTGTGAACCAGGAGCTCGAGAAGGCCTGGCGCGTGGCTGCATTCCTCGACTTTGCCGAGGTGCTCTGCTACGACGCTCTGAACCGCGAGGAATCCTGCGGTGCTCACTTCCGTCTTGAGCACCAGCTGGCCGATGGTGAAGCCAAGCGCGATGACGAGAACTTCGCCTACGTGGCCTGCTGGGAATACAAGGGCACGGATGAGCTGCCGGTGCTGCACAAGGAGCCGCTTACCTTCGATACCGTGCATCTGGCCATTCGTTCCTACAAGTAAAGAAACTCATTCCAACCCTTTAAGATAGATTATATAATTATGGCTAATCTCAATCTTACGCTCAAGGTCTGGCGCCAGGAGAATGCTCAGGCTCAGGGCCGCATTGAAACCTACAAGGCTAAGAACATCCCGGATGAGGCTTCTTTCCTTGAAATGCTCGACATCGTGAACGAGGAACTCGTGCACGAAGGCAAGGAACCCATCGTGTTCGACCACGACTGCCGCGAAGGTATCTGCGGTATGTGCTCCCTCACCATCAACGGCGTGCCGCACGGCGGCAAGAAGGTGACCACCTGCCAGCTGCATATGCGCCAGTTTAAGGATGGCGACACCATCTGGATTGAACCGTTCCGCGCCCAGGCTTTCCCGCTGCTGCGCGACCTCATGGTGGACCGCACCGCTCTCGACAACATTATCGCTGCCGGCGGTTTCGTGGATATCCGCACCGGTTCTGCCCCGAACGCCAACAACATGCCTGTGCGCAAGAAGACGGCCGACGCCGCTTTTGATGCCGCTGCATGCGTGGGCTGCGGTGCCTGCGTAGCCAGCTGCAAGAACAGCTCTGCTATGCTCTTTACCTCTGCCAAGGCTGCTCACCTGAACCTGCTGCCCCAGGGCCAGCCGGAGAAGAACAAGCGTGTGCTTGCCATGGTGCGCCAGATGGATGCCCTCGGCTTCGGTAACTGCACCAACCAGTACGAGTGCGAAGCCGCTTGCCCGAAGGGTATTTCCGTGGATAACATTGCCAAGCTTAACCGCGACTACATGATTGCCTGCGCCGCTGAGGCCGTAGGTGTGTTCGCCTGATAGGCTCAGCAACTACGCAGTTAGCGTCTTAAACAAGACCGCCGGGATAAAAACGTCCCGGCGGTTCTTTATTCGATAAAAAACGCAAATAAAGTTGACAAAAAGCTTTGTTTGTGTTAAAGTGAATGCGAACAAAGGAAGGTTCCTATGAGCATCAAAATCTTTATCAGCAGTGTACAGGCAGAATTTGCCGAAGAACGCAGGAAACTGTTCGACTATATTCAGTCGGATGCATTGCTGGGGCGTTTTTTTATACCTTTCATCTTTGAAAATGAACCTGCTGGGGCAAAATCGGCCCAGGCCGTTTATTTAAGACAGGTAGCCGAATGTGATATCTACCTTGGTTTGTTCGGAAGCAGATACGGCTATGAAGACGCCGAAGGCATATCCCCCACCGAACGCGAATATGACCTTGCCACCGCAGAATGTAAACACAGGCTTGTTTTCATCACGCGATTACATGGACGCAAAAAACGCCATCCCAAGCAGGCACAACTTATTGCCAAAGCCGAACAAAGCGTAGTTCGTAAATCATTTTCTGATTATGACGAGCTACGAGCCTCAGTTTATGAATCACTCGTGCGCTATCTGGAAGAGCAGGACTATATTCGGAAACTGCCCTTCGACGCATCTTTTTGCCATGGCGCCACCCTCAATGATATAGACCCGGAAAAGGTAGCTCAATTTGTGATGTTAGCAAAAGCACACCGGGGGTTCCCTATCCCAATCACGGCAGGAATTCCTACAATCCTGACGCATTTGCGCTTAATGACGGATACAGGAAAGCTTACAAACTCAGCTATACTATTGTTCGGCAAAAGACCACAGGAATTTTTTCCGACATCAAGCATCAAGTGTGCTCAGTTCTACAGCACAACTGTCACCAAACCCTTGCTCTCACATTACAAATTTAATGGAACAATCTTTGAAATGATAGATAAGGCGGTAGACTTTGTGATGTCCCGCATTAATGTGCATGTTGGAACGCGCACATACAGTAATACGGCCGATGTCACATGCGAAATTCCCCGCGAAGCGGTTACTGAAGCCATTGTGAATGCCGTGGTACACCGTGATTATGCCCATAACGGAAGCGTTGAAGTCAGACTGTTTAAAGACCGCCTGGAAGTCTGGAATCCTGGAAGACTCCCCTATGGTGTCAGTCTGGATAAACTCCGCTGCATGCATTCATCAATACCCGTTAACCCCATACTTGCGCATCCTGCTTATCTGGCCGGTTATATCGAAGAAATGGGAACTGGAACCTCAGACATATTTGAGAAGTGTCTGAATCATGGTTTGGATTCGCCGGAATTCATACAGGCAGAAGAGTTTAGGGTGGTCATCTGGCGCGAACGTACGGATGACGATTTCGGGGTGAACATGGTAAAAGAAAATGAAGAGACTGCGCTATATGCGTGGGAAATACATCAAAAGCAAACAAAGAGAAATAAGGCTTTGTTCGCGAACAAAGAAAAACGAACAAACAGGTCTGATGTAGCAGCCAAACAGAAGGCTGTAGTGCAGTTCTGTTCCGAACCCCGGAGCAGCATGGAGATTATGGAGCACATAGGAGTGACGAGACAGACCCGTACCGTAAACTTATATATCGGAGATTTGGTGAAAGCGGGGAAGCTCCGTCCCCTGATTCCGGACAAGCCCAACAGCCCGCGGCAGAGATACATTTCCATGCACGATGCAATGTAAATTGCTTGCTCATCTGATTAAACTGTTATAGCATAGACCTGAACATGAAGTTTTACATCGTCACACCTACCTTCAATTCTCTTTCCTGGTTGCAGCGTTGCATCCGCTCCGTTGCAGATCAGACCGGGGAGGGAGTGGAGGTGCACCACCATGTTCAGGACGGCGCCTCTACGGATGGTACTCCTGAGTGGTTGGCAGAGTGGCAGCAGGCTCACGCCGATACTTCCGGATATACATTCACATTTGAAAGCACCAGGGATGACGGCATGTATGATGCCATCAACAAGGCATGGGGAAAAATGCCGCCAGACGCCGCAGTAACGGCTCATCTCAATAGTGATGAACAATACCTGCCCGGGGCTTTGAAAGGCGTTTCAGAGGCATTTGAGGCGCATTGTGAGGCAGAAATCGTATTGGGAACCTACATAATTGTGGATGCAGATAGTCGTTATATCTGCCACCGGCGTCCGGTGATGCCGTCCTGCTGGCGCAGCCAGACGGTTTGCGAAATCATTACCTGTTCCTGTTTTCACAAGGCCGAGGCGTTTCTTCGGCATGGGATACGCTTTGACATAAGCTATAAAGCACTCGCAGATCTGGTGTTTTACCGTGCAATAGTGGAGAACGCGCCCTGCATATGCGTGCAACCAGAGTTGGTGACGAGTATTTTTACAGTAACGGGTGGAAATCTGGCATGGACAGAGCGTTCTCAGAGGGAATGGGATGCTGAGATGAAGGCGTTGCCGTGGTATGTTTCGCGTCGGCATGGTATAGCATACCGTTTCAATAACATATTGCGGAGGTTTACCGATATCCGGTGTGAACAGCCTCGGTCGTATGCCGTCTATATGTCACATGGCGAGGAGCGAAGCGAACGGATAATTAAAAGGCCGACAGCTCGGTGGGGAATGCGCACTGTATCAAATGAAATTGATTGAGGGCTCGGGCGGAAATTATCATTGAACTCGTTTTGTATGGATGGACGGGGCGGTTCCGTATGCCAGAGTACCAACAATCGGCACTTTCTTTGTGAGTGCATATGTGAGGTACGAAAGGTAAAAAATGGCCAGTGACGCTGCTAGTATTGCCCACGTTTGAGAAAGATAAGCAGGCAGATGCAGGTGAGAAATGATTTTAAATAACACGCTCTGAACGATGTATATCCCCAGGGTCGCGGTGCCGATGGTGGCCATGTGTAACTTGTCGGCGCATTGATTCATCAGGGCCAGAAAGACGCAGCCAGTGGTCAATGCTGCAACGAGTCGGAAAAGAGCTACGCCAATGGAATCGAGAGAAAGGGAGAGCGGGCAAGTGTAGACATACCAGTCGTTCTGGAACAGGAGGAAACACAATATAGCTGCGGGCGTGGCCCAGTACCAGTGCCTGGTGATGCGGAGACGGGAGAAGCCTTTGTGACGGGCAAACATACCCACTATGAAGCAGGGCCATGCCAGCCCGAGATAATCGGCATAGGGAATGTATTTCGGGGCAATCAGGCAGAGGATCAGGGGCAAACACAACGCCCCGAGTCTGAGAATCAGAATCCGGGTCGCCAGCAGCAGGTAGGCGCAGAACTGGCATTCAAAAAGGCTCCAGAGAAACCAAAGGCAGACATAGCATTTCCATACAGAGCTCAGGGTGAGGGTATTTTCCTGGCAGAGCAGGAGTATCAGTTGCAATGAGCCTATTGTAAATATGGGCGACAGGAGACGGAATGTCATTTTTTTCAGTCCGGTAAACCGGTGTTTCCGGATGCTGGGGAGGGCAAAATAGCCACTGATGAAAAAGAAAAGCGGAATGTGAAACAGGTATATGGCCTTGAAAAGCGGGTGGCTGAAAAAGCCAGCCCCGACGAAATGTTGAATGGTATGCCCCAGGACAACGAACCACATGAGCACGGCCCGGGTGTTATCCCAGAATGCGTCTCTGCCGGATTGACTCATTTATGGTTTGATGACGTTGGCGTAAAGCTCATTTATAACTTTCATTTTAGCCTCCCATGTGAACTTCTGACAGCGGGCAAGTGCTCCTTGTGAGAGCCGCTGGCGCTTGTCTTCATGGGTAGCCAGGTCGTCCAGGTGGCGGGCGTAGTCTGCAATGACCTGTTTCTGGGAATTGATGGGGATTTTGATGCCGCTGGTCTCATCAATCACGGTTGAGAAGCCGCAATGATCCAAAGCAATGATGGGCAGACCATAGCGGAAGGCTTCAAAGACCACGGTGGACGTATCCTCGCGCACGCTGGTGATGCAGAACACGTGGCTGCTGCTCATGATGCGGAATGCCTCTTCCCGCGGCACAAAACCGTGGAATGTTACCACGTCATCCAGCCCGAGCCGGTGAGCCAGTCGTTTCCAGTCCTTCATGCGCGGGCCCTTGCTGAGCACGTGGAGCTCCATTCTTTGCTTGCACAGGGGCAGGGCTTGCAGAAGGATATCGAGCGCTTTGCGGGGGATGTGCTCGCCAGCCCAGCAGATGCGCAGCGGGGTTCCCGGTTCGTGTGGCGGGCTGTAGAATTGCTCGTGACCGGTTTCCAGTCCCACTTCGTTCATGAGCACGGCATCACGGTTCCAGAAGCGTTTGATTTCATCTACTGCCTTGGTGGTGCTGGTCAGAATGGCGGCTGAATGTTTGGCTGCGGCGCGGGCTGAGAATCCCCAGCGTTTCTGGATGCCGTTGATGATGTTGCGAATTCCGAAGTGCAGGGCGCCCAATGGCCCCAGGTTGCTGAGCAGGCACCAAGGGGTATCGGTGAAGCCGCCCAACGGCCCCCAGATGAAGGGTTTGCCCAGTTTCCAGAGGAAGCCAGGTTCGCGGAATCCGGAAATGGTCACTTGGTGGACGATGTCGAAATCTTCCTTGGCATCCAGCAATTTTGCATACTGGTATGCTTTGCGGTGCCAGACCCGGTAGAACCAGTAGTAGCTGGGCGGCCAGAACTTCCGCAGTGTTTCATGGTGGGTTCGGCGTACAAAGTGGAAGGTGATGTTCTTCACTGCTTCGGGATGTTCTGCGGCAAATTGGGTGAGAGTTTCTTTGAATTCACCTTCTTCGACGATTGCGTGCACGTCATGATGCTTCGCAATATTGCTCACGAAATTCCAACCCATCCCCGGTTCTGAACCATAACCGGGATCACAGGCATAGCAGCCAAGCAGTACCTTGAGTCGCTTGTTTTCCATGGGAACGCACACAGTCTAGCAGGCATGAGCTTCGCGGTCAATAAAAAAGCCCGGAGACAATGAGTCTCCGGGCTTGGAGTGGAGTAAAAATGCTTACATCGTCATGCCTCCATCGACCACGATGACCTGGCCGGTGATGTAGCGGGCGTCATCGGAGGCGAGGAAGAGGGCCGCGTTGGCGATATCCTCGGGCTTGCCGAGGTCGGCCAGGGGGATGCGGGAGAGCAGGGCCTCGCGGGCTTTTTCGGGGATGGCATCGGTCATGTCCGTGGCGATGAAGCCGGGGGCGATGGCATTCACCGTGACCTTGCGGCTGGCGATTTCCTGGGCCATGGACTTGGTGAAGCCGATGACGCCGGCCTTGGAGGCGGAGTAGTTGCTCTGGCCTACGTTGCCGGTCATACCTACGATGGAGGAGATGTTGATGATGCGGCCGGCGGGGCTCTTCATGAGGGTGCGCTGCAGGGCCTTTACAAAAAGGAACACGCTCTTGAGATTGGTGGTGAGCACGGCGTCCCAGTCGCTTTCCTTCATGCGCATGAGCAGACCGTCCTTGGTGATGCCGGCGTTGTTCACCAGAATATCGATGGCGGGGTACTCAGCCTGGATTTCCTTGATGCAGGCCTCTACGGCGGCGGCATCGGCCACATCGCAGGGGAAAGCCTTGCAGCTGTCAGGGAATTCGGCGTTGATGGCCTCTGCTGCGCTGCCGCAGGAGGCGGGGTTGCGGGAAATGAGGATGACCTTGGCCCCTTCAGCCGCAAAGCTGCGGGCAATCGCCTGGCCAATGCCGCGGCCGGCGCCGGTTACAACTGCTGTTCTACCTGCAAGTTTGTTCATAGTGATTGCATTCTAGCGGAAAGCTAGAGTGAAATCAAGGAAAATGTGCAGACAAAAACGGCGCGTTTCCGTGGTGGAAACGCGCCGTGGAGTAAATTGCTTACATATTCACCTGGAACAGCGGCTTGTTGTTGTTCGCCGGGTTCAGGATGGCGAAGGCCTCTCGGTGGATGGAGGGATCACTGCGGAAGATGAGGCGGCCGGCGCACTGGCGCTCCAGCTCCATGAGGAGCTTCGCGTCCTCATTCTTGAAGCGGCTGAGCACATCGCTGTTCACCACCACAATCATATCGCCCACGTTGTCGCGGTAGCGCATGATGGTTGCCTTCAGCTGGCGCTGAATCTCCACGCTCATGGTCATCACGCTCTTCACGCGGCCTCGGCCGTGGCAGTACGGGCAGTGGTCGTTCACGTAGTCCAGCAGAGATTCGTTGATGCGCTGGCGGGTCATCTCCATGAGGCCGATGGGGGTAATCTGCATCACCTGGGTCTTGGCCTTGTCGCGCTTCAGGGCGTCCTTCATGGCCTTGTACACCGCCATCTGGTCCTTGCGGTGGCGCATATCGATGAAGTCCACCACCACCAGGCCACCGATGTTGCGCAGGCGCAGCTGGCGGGCAATTTCGCGGGCGGATTCCAGGTTGGTCTCCAGGATAGTCTTGTCCAGATCCTTGTTGCCCTTGTTGCGGCCGGTGTTGATATCGATGGCGATGAGAGCCTCCGTCTCATCAATCACGAGGTAGCCGCCGCAGGGCAGCAGCACCTGGCGCTGGAAGGCCTCATTAATCTGCTTTTCAATTCCCAGTTCCTCGAAGATGGGCTGGCGGTACTGGTGGTATTGGATGTGGCGCTTGGAGCGGCGGGAAATCTTGCCGGCAATCTCCTGCATGCGCTGGGTGGTCTCCAGATTATCGCACACGATGTTGTCCACATTGTCCGTGAGGAAGTCACGCGCCGTGCGCTCAATGAGATCCGGCTCGCGGTACACGCACATGGGCGCCGGGTTGGTGGCGAACTTTTCTTCAACCTCGCGCCACTGGGTCAGCAGCATGGCGAGGTCGCGCACAAAATGGCGGAATCGCTGCCCCTGGGCCACCGTGCGCATGATGATGCCCATACCCTCCGGCACGTTGAGCTTCTGAACAATCTGGCGCAGGCGCTGGCGTTCCTTGGGGTCATCAATCTTGCGGGAGATACCGAACTGGTCTGTGAAGGGCATGAGCACGATGTAGCGCCCGGCCAGGGAGATATTGGTGGTCACGCGCGGCCCCTTGGAAGAGATGGGACCCTTGGTCACCTGCACCATGATTTCGGAGCCGATGGGGTAGATATCCGGAATATCCTTGCTGGTAATTTTCTTCTGCTTCTTGCGGGGGCGGCCTTCTTTCTGAATCTCTTCCAGTGAGGAATCAAGCGCCAGGGGCAGGGCATCCCAGAAGTGCAGGAAGGCATTTTTCTCGTAGCCGATGTCCACGAACATGGCCTTGAGTCCTGGCTCGATATTCTTGACGCGGCCCTTGAAGATGCCGCCTACGATATTGTCTTCGCCCTCACGCTCAATGCTGTATTCCTCCAGCACGCCGTCCTCGAGCAATGCGACGCGGCGTTCCAGTTTTTCTGAGTTGATGACGATGGTGGTGCCCTCCCTCGGGTTGCATTGGCCGAACCCGAGGAAGTGTTTAACAGTGTTAATCATTTTGGAAATAAAAGACAAAGTTTTAGGTTGAGGTTGGAGTTATTTTTACCTGGTGAAACGGGGGAGAGAGCAACTGCTGGTGGCGCTTCGGCATCAAACCGTGCTGCGGCCCCGCAAGTGGTGCGGTGCCGGGCCGGTGGGGGGGCTGAAGGGCGTAGAGCAGCTTGGCCGTTAGGTTCTAGCGGTTCTGCTTACTCCTCATCAAACACATCATCGTTTTCCTGAAGGTACTTGCCGGTGCCTTCTGCCACAGCACTCAGCGGGTCCTCAGAAATCATGATGGGCAGGCCTGTCTGCTCATGCAGCAGGTCACTCAGCCCACGCAGCAAGGCGCCGCCGCCGGCCACGGTGATGCCGCGGTCGTACAAGTCACTGGCCAGTTCAGGCGGACAGTGATCCAGGGTCTGGCGGATGGCGCTTACGATGACATCCAGCTTATCTTGTAGTGCTTCACGAATTTCTTCGGAGCGCACGGTAACGGTCTTGGGCAGGCCGGTGCCGCGGTCGCGGCCCTTTACCTCCATCTGCAGTTCCTGCTGCAGCGGGTGAGCGGAGCCGACTCGGATTTTGATATCCTCCGCCGTGCGCGGGCCTACCAGCAGGTTGTGGGCGGCCAGCATGTGGCGGGTGATGGTTTCATCCAGGGCATCGCCGCCGCACTTCTCAGATTGGCTGTATACGATGCCGGAAAGGGAAATAATGGCCACTTCCGTGGTGCCGCCGCCGATGTCGACAATCATGCTGCCCACAGGCTCGGTTACGGGAAGACCTACGCCGATGGCGGCCGCCATGGGCTCCTCAATGAGCTGAACCCTGATGGCACCCGCTTCATAGGCGGATTCTTCGATGGCGTGGCGCTCCACTTCGGTGATACCGGAGGGGTGGGCGATGAGGATACGCGGCCCGCGGATGCTGCGGCTCTGGCAGGCGCGTTTGATAAAGTAGCGCAGCATGTTGTGTGCTACCTCGAAATCGGCAATGACGCCTTCCTTGAGCGGGCGGATGGCTACCACGCTGCCGGGCGTGCGGCCCACCATGCGCTTGGCTTCCTCGCCCACGGCCTTCACCTTGTCGCCCTTCATGGCGACAACGGAAGGCTCGCGCAGCACAATGCCCTGGTCCTTAATGTAGACCAGCGTATTGGCTGTGCCCAGGTCTATCCCGATGTCGTACGAGAAGAGCCGGGCGATTTTTTTGAAAATTTGCATCATGAAAAATTAAAATTGAAGTGGGGGGATACGGTGCGCGCCTTTCTTTCCACCCGGCCGGTTCTCCTTTTCAGGGGAATGAACCGTTCGCACTCCGGGTAGTCATGGGGCCAAGCAGGTTGCCGTTGCTACAACGCACCCACGCGGAGTATAGGCGCGCATGAGGTGGGTGTCAAGGAAATAATAGCAGACTGACGGGGATTTCGGCAGCCGAAGATTAGGCTTGACCCAGTGGGCTCTATGGGGTAGAACAAGAGTGTTCATGGACAAGAAGATTATCATAGCCCTGGTGGCCTGTATGGCGTTGACTCAGTGTCATTCGCTGCGTTCGGACTGCGAAGCGCTGAAGGAGCGCGAAGCGGTAATTGCAACAGAAGAGAAGGGCGAATATTTTGTGGGGCGGCGGTATTATGTGCCCTTGTGCCGGTTCTGGGGGTATCTGCGTGAGCCGGGGCAGAGCTGGCGGACGGCAAAACTGGTGATGATGGATGAATCTGCCATACACACTCCCGACCGCGGGCCGGAGGAGCCGCTTCCCAATGCAACATTCGGCACAGACCAGAATATCGAGTACATTGTGAAGGGGAAGTACACCGGGGAGAATGCATATGACCCGAGTACGGATCAGGTGTTGCCGCTTTTTCGTGCAACGTCGTACGAGGTGCGCAACCGGAAGCCCGGTTTCCTCTTTGTGCCATCGGAAGAGTATTCAGAGCAGTATGTGAGTCTGCGTCCGGTGATTATGCCTAAACCGGAGGTGTGTGAGCAGGTTTTGCGCCAGCGTTGAATATGACGCGTATTTCCCGCGCAAGCGCGGGGGCGTTGTGCTATACTCCTGCTGAAGAATCATCTTCCGTCATTCTGTAAATTTTCCCAAACTGTTATGGCTCAATCCAAAATTCTCGTAGGCCTGGAAATCGGCACCACGAAGACCTGTATGGTGGTGGGCGAAATCCGCCCGGATGCCACCGCTACCATCATCGGCATTGGTGAGGCGAAGAGCGCCGGTGTGCGCAAAGGTGAAATTGTGGAACCTTCCATGGCTCGCCAGTGCGTGTGCGATGCCTGGCAGCTGGCGCAGGACCACGCCGATGTGGATATTCTCAATGTGTTCCTTTCCGTTACCGGGGAGCATATCGTGGGGCAGAACAACGTGGGGTCTTTCCGCCTGCCGGACAACGAGGATATCATTGAGGACGAGCATGCGGATGTGGCAAAGGAAAAGGCTGAGAAGCTGGAACTCTCTACCGACCGTTTCTGCGTGAACCGGGAGCTGGGCGGCTTCTCTATCGATGGTGGGGAGCCGACCCGCCATCCCGCCGGGCTTACTGGCCGAACCCTGGATGTGAACTGCCATATCATGCACGGCATCCGCACCCGCCTGCAGAATTCGCTGCTTTGCGTGCGCCAGGTGCCGCTGGAGGTGGAAGACCTGGTGTTTGCCCCGCTGGCCACAGCGCAGATGGTGTTGACCCGCCAGCAGAAGGACAGCGGTGCCCTGCTTATTGATATTGGCGGTGGTACCACGGACTTCATCTGCTACAAGGGGGGTGATGTGGTGGCCTCCGGCTGCATTCCCATGGGTGGTAACAATGTGAACCAGGAAATTGTGCGACAGACGGAGCAGCGCGTCAGCTTTACGGCGGCCGAAGTGCTTAAGCGCACGGAGGGCAATGCCTATGGCGATATCAAGGACCACTCGCTTGCCCAGTACAAGAGTGAGCTGGGTATGCACGATGTGACCATAGAACGCGGCCAGCTTAACCGCATTATCCGCAACAGTCTGGCGGCCATGCTGCTGCAGGTGCGTGACCGCATTCCCCCGGAGATGCTCAATTCCGGTATGGGGATTTACCTGAGTGGCGGTACCAGCTTCATGCGCGGGCTGGATGGCCTCTGCAAGTACATTTTCGGCGGCATGCCGGTGCACCAGCCGGCGCCACTGCCCCCGGGGCATAACCATTCCTACCTGGCGGATCCGCGATACTGCACCGCCATCGGCCTCATCCGCTTCGCCCAGCGGTATGATGATGATGCCATCAACCCGCGCCGCAAAGGGCTGCTGCCCTATCTCATGCGCCTGCTGGGCTTCGGGCGTTGATTTCACTTTTCATAGCAAATAGCCACCATGCTTCCCTACCAGACCACTTCACGGAAAGAAGATGGTATCGTCATCGTCGGTCTCGGCGGTGCCGGTGCCAGTATATTGCAGCGTTTCAGCGGCTCCAGCGCAGAGAATGTGCGCTTGTGCATCATGTCGCTGGATGAACGCCTGGGCCGCGAATGCGGTAATGTCGAGTTTGTGCAGCTGGGAGCCGGCCTGAATCACGGCCTGGGTTCCGGCGGCGATCCTGAGGTAGCCCGCATGGCCATTGAGGAGAGCGGCACCCAGGTAGATGGTCTGCTGAAAGATTCCCGCCTGCTGGTTATGGTGGTAGGGCTTGGTGGCGGCACGGGGTCAGGCGTGGCGCCGGTGCTGGCCCGCAAGGCCAAGGACGCCGGAATCTTCCTGGTTTCCGTGGTGGTGATGCCCTTCAGCTTCGAGGGAGCCCGCCGCCGGAGGCAGGCAGATGCAGCCTTGGAGGAAATTGCGACCATTTCCGATATTGTCTTCTGTTTTGAGAATGATTACATGGAGGAGCTTTTCCGCAGCCGCACGGGGGCCCAGGCTGTATTTGAGGAGGCGAACGCGCTGCTCTCCCAGGCCACGGCTTCGGTGCCGCTGCTGGCAAATTCTCCTGGAATCATCAACATTGGGCTTGATGAGCTGGTAACGGCTCTGGATAACAATGATTCACGCTGCATCTACGGCTCCGGTAAGGGATACGGCCCCAATCGTGCGGAAGAAGCCGCTCGTGCAGCTCTTGAATCTCCTCTGGTGGCTTATCACAGCGCCCTCAGGCACGCCCGCACCGTCATTGTTCACCTTGCCGGGGGGAGCAACATGTCGCTTGCTGAGTTGCGCGTGGCCATGGAAACGGTGCGCGAAGGCCTGGCCGGGGAAGAGGTGAACATCTTCTTCGGTGCTGCGGTCAAGCCTCACCTGGGCGAAGAGATGCGCGTGAGCCTTATTGCCTCGGTTGATTATAAGGAAATGCAGGCTGCTGTGCAGGCAGAGGCCGAAGCAGAGAGAGCCGCAGCTGAGGCCGCGGTGCTGGCGCCCGCTGCGCAGGAGGCTCCTGCCGAAGTAGAGTCAGAGCCTGCAGAGGAGGAGTGGGAGGAAGAGTTGGCGGAAGAAGAGGCTTCTGAAGAGGACGAAGGCATCTACGCCGGAGAAGACGAGGAAGAGCCGGAAGACGGGAGCGGGGAACCCCTGCTGGAGGATGATGAGGAAGAGGACTTCCCTATTCCGGCACCCACTCCGGCCCCGAAGCCTGCACCCGCTCCTGCACCTGAGCCGGAACCTCTGCCTTCATGGGAGCCGCTTCCTGCTCCAATCCCCGCGGTTCCGGCAACGGAGCCCCGCGCTGCCCGCCAGAGCGAGTTCAACCTGGATATGAGTTTCGGCAGCGCCGCGGATGTGAGTCCGGCGGATTCGCTCGACCGCGTGCAGGATATCTTCGGCGATGACGATGATGACCTGGAGCGCATGATGGCTAGTCACAGCCAGTCGAATGCCCGCCCGGCGCGCAATATCAACGTTTTCCCGAAACGCAGCGAGACGGTGGCCGAGGAGGCCCTCTCCGCCCGGGTGATGAGCATGTTCGACGATGAGGACGAGGAGGATTCTTTCAAACCTCAGCCGCCTCCTCGCTCTATTCCCCGCCATTCTTCACTGGGGTATAACGATATGCGCGATATCTTCCCCGGCGGTTGATAAACCAGCACCATACCATTTAGTGGGCAGGGCAAGGATAATAGATTCTTGCCTTGCCTTGTTTTTTTTGTTATAGTGGTCGGCACATGGAGACACAGGGTATCACATTCTACAATCGTTACACCGGGCAGATGGAGCAGGAAAAAGTGCTGGGCGAGGGTGCCTTGCGCTGGGTTTATGGCACACCGCTGGGGCGGCTGAGCCTGCACCTGCTCATCAAGCGCGCGTTCTTCTCCCGCATCATGGGCTGGCTGCGCGATACCCGCAGCAGCGGCAGCCCGGAGAAACTCCGCGCTTTTGTGGAGGAGTATGATATCAACATGGCCGATTTTGAGCGGCCAGCGGACCAATACACAAGTTTCAATGATTTCTTCTACCGTAAACTAGCTCCCGGTGTCCGCCCGCTTTGCGCGGAGGGGCAGGTGGCCCTCCCGGCAGATGGCCGCCACAGCGGCTGGCAGGACGCCTCGCAGATGACCGGAGCCTTTGTGAAAAACCAGCGTTTCGACTTGCCGGCACTGCTGGGAAGCGCTGAGTTGGCAGAGAAGTATGCCCGCGGCACAGTGGTGCTCTCTCGTCTGTGCCCGGTGGATTACCACCGCTTCCATTTCCCGTCAGCCGGTGTGCCGGAGGCGCCGGTGCGTATTCCCGGCCCGCTGGCCAGTGTGTCGCCGTATTGCCTCCGCCGAAATCTGGCCTGGTTGTGGACGAATAAACGCGAGCTTACCGTGCTGCATACCGAGGAGCTGGGGGATGTGCTCTGCCTGGCTGTGGGAGCCACGGGGGTGGGTGCCATTTATCAGACTTATGAGCCTGGCAAGGCGGTGTCCAGGGGTGATGAGCAAGGCTACTTCGGTTTCGGTGGCTCCACGGTCATGACCTTCTTTGAACCGGGCCGCGTGAAGCTGGCGGATGATATTGCTGCCAACACGGCCAACTGTGTGGAGACCTTTGCCCGCATGGGGGATACGCTGGGCACTATTGTGCGCTAGACCATCAGTGCATCGGTCTCTACTTCGGGTTCGGGCCAGATTGCTTCGCGTACCATGAAATCCTCCCACCCGAGCAGCAGCTGCTCAAAGGTGGCGGGGCTTACGTCGAATTGAGTAATGGTGTGATCTGCTGTGGGGGAGAGGATGAGCTCCACCGTGTTGCCCAGTCGCTCCCATTCATCGCAGAACCACTGCCGCATCTCAAAATCCAGCAGGGGGTCCAGCATGCCGTGGGCGCAGAAGAGCGGGGGCAATTTGCGGCGGAGCAGGGCGCAGGGGTTCACACTGTCCGGGTTTGGCACCTCGGCGGGGATATTCAGCTGCCGGGCTTCCGGTGCATCGGTATCCACCACTCCGCGGAAGATGGCCACGCAGGCAGGCTGCAGCGGCAGCACGTCCTCCTTGTTGAACTGCCACCACTTCTTCTCATGCACCATGGGCTGCATGGCGCAGTTCAGGGCCATGAGCCCGCCGGCATCTGCCCCGGCCAGAGTAATGCGGGCCACGTCGATACCGAGGTTGGCGGCGTTGTGGTGCAGCCATTTCCATGCATCGAGCCCATCGCCGATGATGTCGTCCGCCCGTACACCGTACCGGGCGTGTGTGCGGAACTCCGGCAGCAGACACACGATGCCGCGGTGAGCCAGGTGCATGGCCCAGGAGACAAACTCTGTGCTGTATTCCAGTGCCCACATGCCGCCGCAGAAGAACATGACGGCCGGCGCAAAAGCCTCCGCTTTGTGCCCCTTGGGGGCAAACATGCGCATGCGCAGGGAGACGCCGTCGGCAAAGCGCTTCCAGATGAAAGAGGGCGCCTGGTCCAGCATCTGGCGGTACCGGGCTTCTCCTTCGCTGCGGGCGCTGCGTGAAAAGGACGTCATAATACGCCCTTGAGTATGCTATTTTCTTGCCAGAAAAGCAAGCCTGTTGTAGGTTTTAATCAGTTATGAGAGCGATTTTTCTGATGTGTTTTCTCCTGTTTGCGGCGCTGGTGCCCCTGAGCGCAGCTCCTCAGGCCGGTTTCAGCAAGCCTGACCAGAAGGTGGCGCGCGATATTGTGGAAACCGTGTACAGCACCTGGCGCATCGGCATGATGCGAGCGAATGAGAATGCCTGGCGCAGTGCTACCTCCAAATCCCGCCAGATGAAGGTTCGCAACCTCATCGTCTCCCAGAGGGGCGAATTCCCGCATGATTTCTTCCGCAACCAGCCGGAGCCGCCCAGCCTGGAGAAGTTCCAGTACATCGGCACTATAGCCAGTGGCAACAAGCAGAGCCTGGCCGCCACTTATGTGGGCAATGTGCAGCTGGGGGATGCCAAGGCCAGCGAGAATGCCTTTGTGCTTCTCTTTGTGCTGGAGGACGGCAAGTGGAAGTTTGACCAGAGCCGCATGTTCAACCTCTCGCGCCTGCCCAAGGTGAAGGAGCGCCTGCACAAGGGCGACCTCAGTGTGCTGATGGAGCAGGATGGGTTCCACCCCTATGCGGAGGCTCCTGCTGTTCCTGCTGCCTGTGGGCGTCCCCAGCTTATCGGCAAGGTGTTTGTGGATGCTCCTGGCCGCAGCATTGAGATGAAGATTAACGGTATTTCCGTGCATGCGTTTTCGGACGAACGCCGGGCGGATGTCATCTCCGGCGGCCTTCGACGCGGTAAGAACACCATCAGCTACACCATCACCACACATGAGAAGCTGGCCCATCCCGCCATGGCAATCGGACTTTTTGTGATGCCGGAAACCCCGGGCAACCACCCCGTCTGCGTGTTCGACCACATTCTGGATGCCAGCGATACCGCCAAGGGCGGTGAGTTCACCTTCGAAATCTCCAAGGAGAGCATCGCTTCCATGAACCCCCGCTTTACCGGCACCCCGCCCCAGCCTTTCCATGCTGTGCCGCTCAAGAAAAAGCCGGCCGGCGCTAAATGATTGGTAAAGCTTGAACTCCCCGGCACGGAAGCTCTCTTGTAAGATCGCTTCCGTGCCTTTTTCTTGTAAAACTCCTTTGCAAAAATGCATGCAGAAGTGTGAAAGTCCTTTGTAAAAATGCATGCAGAAGTGTGAAAGTCCTTTGTAAAAATGCATGTAGAAGGAAAAAAGTCCTTTGTAAAAATGCATAAATAAAAAAATAAAAGTCGTAAATAGAACATTTTATGTAAAAATAAGCTATTTTTCAAAAAAGAGGCGTTTCTGGTTTGACTTTTTGGAAAGGTAGTGCTATATTCAGTATTGCTGAACGGAAAGGAGGCAAAAGATGAAACGCTGGTGTATTCAGGAGCTGATTTCGTGGAAAAATAACCCACGGCGCAAGCCTTTGCTGCTGCTCGGGGCTCGTCAGGTGGGCAAGACCTGGCTGGCCCGTGAGTTCGGCCGTCTGCATTACAAGAACGTCGTGTATGTCCGTTTTGACCGCGATATTGCAGTGCGGCAATCCTTCGAGCAGGATTACGACATACCCCGACTGCTGGATACACTGCAGGTGCGGAGCAAAACCCAGATAGAACCGGAAAAAACGCTGATTATCCTGGATGAGATTCAGGAATGTCCCAGCGCCTTGACCTCTTTGAAATATTTCTGTGAGGATGCTCCGGAGCTGCATATCATTGCGGCCGGCTCATTGCTGGGACTTTCCGTGCATACCGGCACGGGATTCCCGGTCGGTAAGGTAGACCGGGTGTACATGTATCCTATGAGTTTTACCGAGTTTCTGGATGCCACGGGCTATGAATCGTATGTGGAGGTTATTCGCAAGCGCGATTGGCAGACGCTGGATACCTTCCACGAGAAGTATGTGGAGCTGCTGCGCCAGTACTATTTCGTAGGCGGAATGCCTGCAGCAGTGCAGACCTATGCGGAAACCCGCAATCTGCATGCGGTGCGCCGTGTGCAGACGGCTCTGTTGGAGGATTATCGCAATGATTTCAGCAAGCACGCCACCGATGCTGAAACGCACTACATCACTCAGATATGGGATTCCGTCCCCGAACAGCTCTCGCGGGAGGATAAGCGTTTTGTGCATGCGGAAGTCGGCCGCAACGTGCGAGCCCCGCAGCTGCGGGGGCCTATCCGCTGGCTGGAAGACGCTGCGCTGGTGCAGACGGTGTCGCGCGTGCGGAAGCCGGAAATGCCGTTGTCGGCATACACGGACGGCGCATTCAAGCTGTTTTTTCTGGATGTCGGCCTGCTGGCAGCGAAGTGTCGCCTGTCCCCCTCTGTCATTCTGGAGGGTAATAGCGTTTTCGGGCAGTTTAAAGGTGCCCTTACGGAGCAATACGTGCAGCAACAGCTGCGGGCCGAAAGTGGCATAGCCCCCTGCTACTGGTCTGCCGAGCGAGCCCAGGCTGAGGTTGATTTCCTGGTCGAGGTGGATTACCGCCTGCTGCCCATCGAAGTGAAAGCGGAGCTGAATCTGCAGGCGAAGAGCCTGCGCAGTTTCTGCAAACGTTATCGATTTACTCAGGCCGCCCGCATCTCCATGAGCAGGCATGCCGTTTCCTCCGTGCAGATATCCCCCGGCAAAACAGACCCGCAGGGCCACCAATACACCCTGCTGGATATCCCCCTGTACGCTATCGCTGCCCTGCCGGAGGAAATGAGGAACAGGGGATAAAGCAGTTTGGTGCAATGATTATTGCTCCGGCAATTATTGATGAGGCAATTAAAGATTGATGTGTTATCCGTATTGGTGGAGACGGATAAATTGGTGTTTATCGGGCTGAAAGCCCGAGGAATTTTGAGCCCCGCCCACTGGCGGGGCGGTAGTACAATAGCCCAGGGTGCAGCCGCGTTAGCGGCGGAACCCTGGGTGTGGTACAAAGAATAACCAGAACCCCGAACGAAGTGAGCGGGTGGCAGAAAGCGCTGCTAAGATATTAAGCCATAGCTTCTGCCACCCACTCCGCTACGCTCCGGGGTTCTGATCAATTTTTCGCTTTACCCAGGGTTCCGCTGCTGACGCAGCTTCACCCTGGGCTATTATTGTGGCGCCCCGCCGGTGGGCGGGGCTCAAAATTCCGCGGACGTTCCGTCCGCAGGCTGCTCGCTAAACTCTGATTTATCAATCAATTTGCTCACTAATATAGAGACCGAGTCCAGTGTCATTATACTCACTGCTCTACCGGATGGGCTGGGTGATGTCTCAGCTGGCGCTCACTTCTCCGCAGGGCGTGTAGGTGTAGGAGGTGCGGATGGTGATGACGGCCTCATTCGTCTGGCCGGAGCAATCTGAAAACGTCAGAACAAGCCCCGATCCTCTCGAATTGTCAATCAATTCGGCAGGTGGAGGAATCAGCTCATTTCACTATGTGCCGTTACTTCATATCGGTCACGCCGATGCGGTCGAGGAGGTTGAGCTGCTGCATGAGGGAGTCAGGCTTGAGGCGGCCCTGGAGGAGGGCACGGTAGCTTTCGATGAGCTCGGTGGCCTTTTCGGCGGATTCATCGAGCAGCTCGATGCGGAAACGGTTCAGGCCGCAGCGGCGCATGCCGTCCACATAGCGGGCGGCAGATTGTGCCTGGCCGTTGAACATGGTGTTGCGGCAACCTTCGTCGCTGCGCAGGTAGTGCATGGCGTGCGTGCGGTCCATGATGCGCACTTTGTGGTGGTCGCAGGGCTGGCCGCAGTCCTTGAAGCTGTGCCCCTGGCTCAGGAAGGTGCAGAACACGCAGTGCTCGGTGTGGAACATGGGAATGTGCTGGTGCAGGGTCAGTTCCAGCTCCGGGCCGCAGCCCCCGGCCAGCAGATCGGCCAGCTGCGCGGCGTTCAAATCATACGAGACTGTGAGCTGGCGCATCCCGAACTCTTTCCAGACCCCCACGCTCTCCGGGTTGGCGGTGTTTAGTGAGAAATCGCCCACCATGGGGATGCCCTTGTTGCGGAACCAGAGGGCGGCGCCCAGGTTGCGCACCAGCACGCCATCCGGCTGGGCTGCTGTAATATATTTAAAGTAACCGGCTTCGTGCGGCTTCATGATGCGCATGGTAGCAATCCAGACCTTGGTATCCGGGTGCTGTTCGCGCAGTGTTTTAGTCACCTCTTCATATTGCCGGATATTCTTGAAATCGAGGTACACGCGGCGTACGCCGGCGGCTGCGGCCGCAAAGGCCTGCCCTGGCTCGCGGCAGAGCACGAAAAGCTTGTATCGCTTGGCGGGCGCCAGGGCAGGGAAGGGGTGGTTCCAGCCTGGCCACTTTTCTTCGGGGGATTGAGTATCAGGGTTCTGTGAAATTTTTTCAATGAGCTCGCGCCGCATTCTGTTGAGCAGCGAGACGGGAAGCATGAGACCTTCTTCCAAGGTGTAAGTACATGGTCCCAGGGAGTATCCGGTACCGCCTAAACGGGAGAATTGGGCTTCGATGGTCTCAGGGGTGAGCGGGCGTTTCTCGGCGGGCTCCAGGGGCTGGCCGCTGCCCACGGTGATGCCGCGGCAGGTGGCGGTGAGCTGGCTGCCGAGCCGGCCTTCGAAATGGACGCTGAGCGTCTGGCCCGGGGTGGCGGTGGCGTGGCGTTCGAAGTTGCACCAGGTGCCGTGCAGGTATTTATCCAGGGCGGGGTCGGCGGTTTTCCAGAGGAGCTGGCCGGGGCGTACGAATCGCCAGTCGATACGGCTGCCCTTGCCGTGGAATAAAAGGCGGGTGCCCTGCACGCGCCAGATGCGGCCGCCTTGTTCCTCGTTGCGGTCCTGGCCGGCATCGATGACGAAGCCATCCCCCGGGGAGATGGGCATGGCGGGCAGCGCATCGAGCTCCACCCAGCCCTCGCCGCAGCGGACGATGCGGCCGGCCAGGGCGCCGCGCTTCTTGCCGAATCGGCCGTGGGTGAGCAGGGGGTGGTCGGTGCCATCCAGCCAGCCTGTGGAGAAGCCGCGGGAGAATGCCATCTGCATGGCATAGAGATCGCGGCTGCGTTGTTCAGCTTTGAGAGGAATGCCGGCCAGTGCGGCATCCACCGCGCGGCGGTAGGCGCGGGTGGTGGCGGCTACGTATTCCGGACTCTTCAGGCGGCCTTCAATCTTGAAACTGTGTACCCCGGCAGCAATCATCTGCGGCACGCGGTCGAGCGCACATAAATCCTGGGGGGAGAAGACGTAGCGGCGCTCGCCCAGGTCGCGCAGGCGGCCATCGACCTCCAGCTTGTAGGGCATGCGGCAGGCTTGGGCGCATTCGCCACGGTTGGCGCTGCGCTGGCCGAGTGTCTCACTGGTGAGGCACTGGCCGGAGTAGGCCACGCAGAGAGCGCCGTGGCAGAAAACCTCGATGGGCTTGGTGGTGGCCTTGGCGCAGGCTTCAATCTCGTGGAGAGATAGCTCGCGGGAGAGCACAATCTGCTGCGGGTCGAAGAGTTCGTCCACCAGACGCACGGCCTCCGGGCTGCTCACGGTCATCTGGGTGGAGATGTGGAGCTCAATCTTCCACTTGCCGGCCTTGCGCTGGCGGGAAATGAGGTCGGCCAGCCCCATATCCTGCACGATGACGCCATCCACCCCGGCAGCATCCAGTGCGGCCAGGTACTCAAAGGCCTGGGGGAATTCCGCCGGGAAAATCAGCACGTTCATGGTCACATAGCCACGCACACCGTGCTTGTGCAGGAAGGGCATGAGGGCACCCAGGTCCTCCCGGGTGAAATTATCCGCCCGCATGCGGGCGTTGAACTGGTCCAGGCCGAAGTAGACGGCATCCGCGCCGTTGGCCACGGCTGCGCGGACGCAATCCCAATTACCCGCAGGAGCAAGAACTTCCGGCCTTCTGTTCATAAGGTGTACTGTTACCTGGGGAATCAGGCCATGCTGCGGATGCGGGCTCGCTCAAAATCGGCCGGGCAGATAGTCACATTCACCTTGTCGCCGGGCTGAATCACCTCCAGCAAGTGGGCTTCCTTGCGCTGCACAAAGGCAACGGTGTCTTTCCCGTTGGGCAGGGTGGCGTGGAATGCCGTGGGCGCAAAGCGCTCCTTGATGGTGCAGGTGCAGTCTATATATTGGGACGGATATTGCTGGCTCATAGGTCAGAAAAGGGATTGGATGAGGGAACCTGCGGCATCGGCCGCATCCTGGATGAGGTCGCCGGGTGATTCGGTGGCCGGCTGAGGGGCGGCAGCTTCGTCTTTCTTTGGTTCAACCGGCTTTTGTTTCAGCAGGGTGTTTAGAAGGTCGGATGCTTTGCCTTTGGGAATCTCCTTCAGGAACTTGCTCAGCCCCTGCCCGGCAAGGGTGGCGATTCTGATACTCAAATCCTCCTGGGGATGGTCAATAGTGCCACTGAGGTTCATGTTCACCCAGAGGAGCGCATCATCATCGCCCACCGCGCTGAAAAGCTTGTCGGCCAGTTCCTCCTGAGAGAGCGGGAAGGCCGCTGCTATGCTTTTGGGCAGCCCGATGCGGAGCGTGCCGCCGAGACGGCGGTCGGTGCCGATAAGGACGTGGCCTTTAACCAGGAATGAACCATCTCGGGAGCGGATGTTGATTTTGTCGAACAGCCATGCCTGCTGAATCTTTTCTCCGCGGTAAGGAAAAAGTACCTGGCAGTCTGCCTTTTCCAGCTCGATACTCCGGTAGGGATAAGAGTTGCCCACCGGAATCTGTGAAAGGAAGGGAAGACCTTCCAGTATAGCGTCCTGCACCGAGAATGAACCCGCTGCTGTGCTCACTCCGCCGTTGGCCCCAGTCATCTGCAACCGGCCGTATAAATCACCGGTGACGCGTTTCTTCCAGTCTTCGTTCAGGACGCGGTGCAAATCACCCTTATTCACCTGCAAATCTGCGGACCAGTTGCCTGCTTTTACGTCGTAATGGGCTTTGACTCGCATTTCGCCCGGTGTGAGCATGATGCGGCATTCAGTCATGTCCACCTTGTTGTTCTGGTATACAGCCGTTGCAGATTTGATGCTGCTGTCGCGCAGGAAGGAGAAGGGCGTGTGAAAGCGGGCGTTTTCAGCAGACATCTGCCAGGCTCCAGAGCCGATTCGCGGGGCTGGGGAGGCTGTTATATTAGCTCCGAGCAGCTGGAAAACTTTTCCATTATGCGTCAGATGCAGGTCGGCATCCCGGCATTCAAGTTGCTCCAGTTCTATGCCTTGGAGCTTGAAGGTGGACAGGCTGCCCTTCTTTGCTTCGGCTGGAGCGCTTCTCTTTTTTGTGCTTTTGCGCGCTTTTCCCTTGCGGGTGGGAGTGGCGCTCCTGGCTGCAACGCCGGAGTTGAGGGCGAGCGACGCTTCTTCCATGCTGAGCTTGCGAACGTGGAGCTTCCGGCTGAGCAGTGCGTTCCTGTTCAGCTCCAGACTGATTCTGGACGCGCTGGCATTGCTGATGTTTCTGAGCCCTACGACCTCGACACCTTCGGTGGAAACACGGGAACCGTTGATGTTGAAATTGCTTGCGATGTTGACTTCGGAGGCTCCTGAAGCAGCCTTGATGTGGCTGGCCATGAGCTGCCGGAAATCATTTCCTTGCAGGTACGACATCAGCTGGGAATACCCCACAACGATAAGGATGATGCAGGCAACAAAGGTGAGGGAAGAAAAGATGATGATGCGGCGCAGGCGTGCATTGAGTGCGCCCCTGCTGTGTGACGAGAATAACCTTCCTTTGCTGTGCCTTGCCATACGCGGACTTTTTTATAACAGGCCATCCTCCATTTTTCAAGTGTTTAATCATGCGAGCGCGTCCGAATGGTCTAAAAAGTGCCGGATGAGTAAAATTTGTGTTGACTATTCTGAACGAATTTGATTGAATACGCACTGGAATCAGCTAACCACATACTTTCATATGAAATTCACCACTCTCATCGTTGCCGTTGCCTGCGCCGTTGCTTTCAGCTCCTGCTGCTGCCAGACCCAGTCCGCTCCCAAGCTTCGCGCTATGCCCAAGAATCTCGTGCCTGAGGAACAGCCTGTGCAGCCCGGCACCGCCGCTGAGCAGCCCACTGCCCCCGTAAAGGTGCTTGGCACCAAGGGTAAGTAATTGCTGCGTTTCGTCAGTTTTCTATCAGAACCGCCGGGGGGGACCCCGGCGGTTTTCGTGTGTACGATTGTTGTCTTGCCATTTCAGCGGTAGCGTGGTAGCATAACGGCATGAAACGCTTTATTGTTCTTGCGGCAGCTGCCTGGTGTGGGTGTCTCATTTCGTGCGTGCGCGTGAGCGCGCTCGCGGACTACGTGTATGAGGTCGAGCCTGCGTTTGTTCAGTCCAATGCTGCTTCTGTGGCGCGAAACGTGGTGCTGATGATTGGCGATGGTATGGGGGCGGAGCATGTGTGGGCTGCCTGGCTGAGTAATAAGGGCAAGCTGAACATCACTAATCTGCCAGTGACCGGCTTCTCTATCACGACGTCGGCTTCGCATGCCATTACGGATTCCGCCGCCGGCGGCACGGCCATTGCCTGCGGGTGCAAGGCCATCAACAAACAAGTGGGGCTGGATGCTGCGGGAAATCCGCAGGATTCCCTGGCGGTCCAGATGCGCCGCGCCGGCAAGGCTACAGGTCTGGTGGTGACTAAAACGATTACAGATGCAACCCCGGCTGCATTTTATGCTCATTGTAAGAGCCGTTATAACACCGCGGTTATTGCGGAGTCGCTGGTTGAAGCCGGCTTTGACGTAGTCATCGGCGGCGGGGCAGGGGATTTTACCGAAGAGCAGAAAGAGAGATTGAAGAAGAACACTCAGCTTTTCGAATTGGCGGCTGAGAAACACTGCCCGCCTGCATCCGAACGCGGAGGCTGGCTGCCGGAGCGGGTGAAGATGGCACTGCAGACGCTGGAAAAAGACCCGGACGGGTTTTTCCTGATGGTGGAGGGTTCCCGCATTGATACATCTGCCCATGTAAACGACCTGCCGGAGACCGTGCGCGAGACGCTGGATTTTGACCGTGCGGTAGGTGCGGTGCTGGAGTGGATGAAGGCGCACCCCGATACGCTGCTGGTGGTGACTGCCGACCACCAGACCGGCGGGTTGGCTCTGCCGGGGGGTAATAAGGAAAAGGGAGAAGTGCAAGGGAAATTCACCACGTTTGACCACAGCGGGGTGGCTGTGCCGGTATATGCCGCCGGGCCAGGTGCTGAGCGCTTTACCGGCGTGCAGGAAAATACCACCCTTGCACCGAAAATTCGTGCCGCCGCCGGAATGGAACCCTGAAGCATACGGAAAAATAATCTGTTTTTTGCAGGAAAAATCCGGGAATTTGCAATTCTTTCTTGCCAACTCGGGAGAATGTGCTTAAATAGAGAAGTCAATTCTGCATTACCAAACTTATGAAATCCATGATTACTCGTTTCAGTGTTCGTGCTCTGTCCCTGCTGACAGCTGCAATGATTACTCTCCCCGGTATGGTGTTCGCCCAGGAAGAAGCAGAGGCTGCTGCCAAGCAGACCAACATGCTCCAGAAGTGGGTGATTGACGGTGGCTGGACCATGATTCCGCTTGTGATTCTGTTCTTCATCACCATCATGCTTGTGGTGTATTGCGCTATGCAGCTGAACAAGAAGAACTTTGCTCCCGCTGCCCTTCGCGATGAGCTCGTTGCCCTCATGGGTGAGTGCCGCGTGCAGTCCGCCATCAAGCTGGCTACCGAGAGCCCGACCTACCTGGGCCGCCTGGTTGCCTATGCCCTGCCGAATGTGGATGCCAACCGCCCCGAAGACCTGGGCAAGGATGCTGTGTCCGATGCTGTGGCCGACTTCACTGCTAACGAGCGCCCCGCACTGATGCGCTTTGTGGATCTGGTAGCTCTCTGCGGTTCCACAGCTCCGACCATCGGTCTGTTCGGTACCATTCAGGGTATGGTGGAAGCCTTCGCCGTGCTGGCTGAAACCGGCCAGGCTGACCCGACCACGCTGGCAGGCTCCATCTCCGTGGCACTTCTTACCACTTTCTGGGGTCTGATTATTTCCCTTATCGGTCTTCCGGTGTTCTACTTCCAGAACAAGCTTGCCAAGGCTCGCGAAGCTGAGTGCATCAATGCCGTGGAGGACATGATGAATGCCGCCATCAATACTCTGAACGGTGAGGCCATGCTTGCCCGCATCCCCGAGGGCTTCGGTGGTGATGACGAGGAAGAGGCCGACGAAGAGGAGTACGAGGAGGAAGAGGAAGAAGAAGAGGAGGAAGCCTAATCCTCCCGTAAGTTCGGGCCGGCCCTGATGCCCGCGAGTAAGCTCGGGGCCGGTGTAACTCATGAACCCCCTTTAGTGATATGGCAAAGAAAAAAGCACGCGCTGAAGACGATACGAAGGCAGAGCTTAACATGTCATCCATGATGGATGCGTGCTTCCTGCTGATTATCTTCTTCGTGGTGAATGCCTCTCAGATTACGGTGGCCAAAGACCCCTGCGTCAAGATGCCCAATGCCGTGACCTGCTCTGAAATGAAGGAAGCCAAGGGATGCGTGGTGGTCAACGTTTTCCCCGATGTGGAGAAGATGGACGAGCGCACCGCCAAGAAGTTTGGCGAGACGTATGCTCCCGGCATCGTGTGGAGCGTGTCTGACGGTGCCAAGACTATCGGCTACCAGGCTCAGCAGACCCAGGACCTGACCGATTTCATCACCAAGCAGATTGAGATGTGGAAGTCCAAGAATCTGGATCCTGCCATGATTCGACTCTACGTGCGCGGTGACCAGAATGCTCCGTGGGAGCGCTCTGCCACGGTAATCCGCTGCGCTGCCGCCGCCGGGCTCAGCAATGTGGTATTCGGCACACTGCCTGCCAAGTAAAGAAACCAAGTAGAAAGATTATCTGATATGGCAAGACGTAAACAACGCGAGGCCGAGCCGGAAGAAGAGCCGCAGATGAACATGTCCTCCATGATGGACGCCTGCTTCCTGCTGCTGATTTACTTCATCGTGGCAACCTCCCTGGTGAGCGAGAAGCGCCTGAGTGTTTCCCTCCCCGGTTCATCCACCGGCAGCGGTACGCCGCCTCCCCTGGAGCCTGGCCGCATCAAGGTGGAAGCCTCTGGTGCAATCTACTGGAATGGCGATATGCCCATGGGCGGTGCCATTAATCCCGGGCTTGACCCCCGCAGCCCCGAGTATCGTGAAGAGCGCGAGCTGGGTGAGTTGGTGGAAGCCCTGAAGAACCTGGCAGAAGCCGCCAAGGCAGCAGATACCAACCCCATCGTGATGGTGGAGGGGGCTCCGGCCACCCCGCATCAGCGCATTGTGGACGTGATGGCCGCCCTCTCTGAGGCTGGCATCACTACCGTGGGCCTGAACACCTCTGCCTCGGAGTAATCCCGTAACCCGGGCTCAGAAGGGGGAGCGTGTCGGAACCAGAATCCGCGTGCTCCCCTTCTTTGTCCCTGACCCCCGACAATTTTAACAGTCTAAGAAAAATTTATGAATAGATACACAACAGCAGTATCCGTGATGGCAGCCCTGGCATTCTCTATGCCGATGGTCTGCCAGGCCCAGGACCCGCTGTCTTCGCTCACCAAGGTGAAGGCCCTGGTGAAGCAGAAGAAGATTGATGACGCCGTGAAGCTCTGCGATGCAGTCATCAAGCGATTCAGCGGCAAGGGTGCAACGGCCCAGCAGTTTGCCTACGTGCTTCCGTTCTACGCATGGGAGAAGGCCGTAGCCTACTATCAGGGTGGCCGGTATGATGAAGCCTATGATGCCTTCAAGGCATTCATGGAAGATGCCCGCTGGAAGAACCCGGCAACCCTGGCCAAGGCCAAGGAGATGGTGCCCGGCCAGCCTGAGGCCTATGAACCGTACTTTACCTATGCCTTGTTCCAGATGGGCAACTGCCGCTACAAGCAGGGCGTGGGCGAACCCGGCAAGGATAATGGTGACAAGAGCAAACTCGAAGATGCCATTGCCTGCTTTGAGAAGTACCTCGGCCTGGTGCAGAGCGGCAAGGTGAGCAACATGGAGAAGAAACTCAAGATTGACGGCCAGATCTGCTTCATCCTGGTGCAGGCCAACGTACTGAAGGCAAACCCGGATTTCAAGAAGGCTGCTGAATATCTTGAGATGAGCCGCAAGGTGAAAGGCCGCGTGCCGGATGAAATGGCCATGGAAGGCCTCAATACCATCGTGAACGTGGCTATTTCCAATCCGGAAAACGTAGGCTGGGTATATAAGCTGATTGAAGCCAGCCCTGCCAGTTACAACCTGGACCCCGCCCGCTCCGCCCGCAACTCCAACAAATTCTACAACCTGGGTCAGCGTGCTTACAAGGTGATGGAGGATGGCATGGTTGCCGGCAACGATGAACAGACCGCAGAGGCTGCGCGCACGGCCAACACCCTGTTCGGCCTGGTGACGGATATGCCCGCCGCCCGCACGGCCCTGGCTGCCCAGGTGAAGGCCTATGGGGCCTACAAGAAGCCCTTGCAGGACCGTGCCACCGGTGTGATTCTGAATGGTGACAGCAGCAAGAAATTGCTGGAAACCTACAAGGCTTTCGCCGATAAGGGAACGGAATTCGATGGCTTCTCCATTCTCTCCACTGCCACGATTGCCAAGGATATGGGGTCTAACCGCCTGGCCAAGGGTGGCTTCCAGGTGATTTATGACCGCTATGCCAAGCTGGCGCTGCCCGGCAAGGGAACAGAGGGGGCCGAGGCTGAGCCCCGCCCGCTCCGCAACACGGTCATCATGCAGCTGGGTTCCCTCAGCCGCATGACCGGAGATGATGAAGCCGGGGTGAAGTATGAGAAGATGCTGGAAGGTGAGGATATGGGCGACCAGACCAAAGTTCTTGTGTTCCAGAAGATGACCCGCGCTGTGGACGACAAGGACTGGCAGAATGTCATCCCTGCCGCCGAGGAAGTGATGGAGTACTTCAAGAATGAAAAGACTAATAAGCTCTACCTGACGGCTCGCTACATGCTGGTGGCTTCCCAGTACCAGATTGGTGCCTTTGAGGAGGTGCTGAAGTCTGGACGTGCCCTCATTGACAGCGGTGAGATGGTGGCTAGTGAGGGCAAGGATACCCTCAAACCCAACGAAGCTGCCAACTACAACAACTACGTCTACTACTTCATGATGGATTCCTGTGCTCGTCTGGCAGCCCAGGATCCCACCAGGCGCGATCAGGCTATCAAGATCTTCGATGAGTATGCTGCCAAGTTTACCACGACGGATCTGAAGATGAATCCGCTGGCTGACAAGATGTACTATAGTGCCATCGATCAGTTGATGAAGCGCAGCAATACCGCAGCAGATGATAAGAGCGCAGAGGAGGACAAGAAGACCGCCATCAAGCATTGCGACTACATCTGCAAGAACTGGCCGGAGAGCGACCTCTACCCCACAGCAGAGCTGCTTGCTGCCGGCATGTTGCTGAACCACACGGACGATGCCGTGAAGGCCACCGCTATTCCCCGCCTGAAGCGCGCTGCCGATGGCGGCGTGAAGCTGAACAGCAAGAGTGGCCGCTCCACTGCAGCCAATGCTCTGTTCTGGCTCGCATCATACGCTGGTGAATATGTTCCTGAGGGCACGAGCGAGGAGGCATCCAAGGCGGAGTGTCGCGGCTATGCAGAGCGCTTCTGGAAGGAAGGCGATGCCGAGGGTGATCCCTTCTGCCTTCCCATGGTCTCCCTGTACCTGACCATGGTGAACAACAAGGAGGACTTCGACAATGCGGTGAAGATTGCCCAGTCAACCATCGCCCGCGAGGCTACCTTCATGTTCAAGAATGAGAAGGCCGACCCCGAGCTGGAAAAGACCATCAACTCCTATGTGGAGGCCTACATCAAGGGTATGAAGGCATACCATGGCAAGGAGCTGACGCTGGAAGAGAAGACGGCTCATTTCACGAGCTTCCCCGGCATCGACCCGAACGACAAGTATGCCAACGCTATCTTCCGCATGGCCCAGATCAACTCCATGAACCAGGAGCTGGCTGCGCTGAAGGAAGACAAGGCTGCCAGGGAGAAGATGGAGGAGCAGATTCAGGAGGTGTTCCGCAATATGACCAACACCTTCAAGCCTGATGACCTCACCAACTACATCTGCGTGCAGGTGGGTGATTACCTCGTGAAGTATGTGGGCAAGTTCCCGGATCCGTCCGCCCGCGTGGAGGAGCTGGACCAGGCTGTGGCTTATTATGATGCGGTCATCAACCGCAAGAAGGACCTGGTGGCTGAGTCCGAGCTGGGCAAGGCAAATGCGCTGGCCTACTCCAAGGATGCTTCCAAGCAGAAGGCGGCAGCTGAGCTCTACACCAAGGTTTCTGCCAATACGGATCCTGCCGTGGGTGGCCCGGCTCTCGTGGGCCTCACCAAGCTGCACTTGCGCACGGGTAATGCCGCCGCTGCGGTTGAGACCACGAACAAGTACATGCGCAACCGCCAGAATCAGCGCGACCGCCTGGATATGATGCTCATGCAGGGCGAGGCCTATACGCTGGCCAACGACCCGAAGAATGCACTGCTGGCCTACATGAACCTGTTCAACCAGTACAAGGGCAAAGTGCAGTATTCTGCCAAGGCATGCCTGGCTATCATGGACATCTTCTGGAAGCGTAACAACCCGACCCAGGGTGATCGCCTGCAGAAGGGCTTCCAGAACTCCGACCGCTGGACGGCCTGGAATACGGGTCAGCTTTATGTGAACCTTATCCGCCGCAGCGGTGTGGAAGCCAAGCTTACCCCCGAGGAGCGCGACGAGTTCAACAAGGTGCTGTCGGCAGTGCATAACTACGGCACAGACCCCGCTGTGATGAAGGAAGACAAGGCCAATAAGGAGTTCGAGCGTAACCTCCAGAGCGGTAAGAAGAACGGCTCGGCGGCTCAGGCCTCCTCCGACAATGGTAATACCTACCTGGTGGGACTGGGTGTTCTGCTGCTGGCTGGCCTCATTGCTCTCATGAAGTTCATGACCCGCTCCAAGAAGAAGTAACCATAACCCCTTAGTTCAGAATAATGAAATCGTTTAACTATATTGGATTTGCTCTCGCTGCACTTTCCGGTATGCAGCTTGCAACGGCTCAGGAGGCCGCCAAGCTGCAGGCCTATGCGGCTCTGCCTGGAGCCGGTGCAACCCAGCTGGTGCTGGAGCGAGGCGATGGTAATGGCTCCTTCTTCTATCTCCAGAAAGGTACGGACCAGCTGATGCAGGCCAAGGCCTCAACGCTCAAGATGTTCTACATCCAGACCCCGGCGGACATGGCCAATGCTCTCCGTGATTACTACGGTGGTGACTATGCCGCTGCGCGCAAGGACTTCGCCAAGATTAAGAAGAAGTACGCAGCCTTTGCCGGTCTGCCCGGCTCTCCCTGCACCTTGGCTGCTCTGTATGAGACTATCTGCGCCGCACGCATGCTCGATGTCGCAGCTGTCAAGGAGCTGGCTTCCTCTATTCCCGGTGAGTCTGTGCTGACCGGTTCGGATGCCGCCAAGGTGGCTGCTGCCAAGGTGTTCGGCATGATTAACGACCAGCCGGATTCCTTCGCGGCCATCAAGGAGGCTGTGGAGGAGGCTCTGAAGACGCATGGCCGCAACCTGGATAGCGAGGCCAATGGATGGCTGCGTTATGCGCTTGCCCGCGCAGTTGCTGCCCAGGTGCCGGCAGATCAGCTTCAGGGTACCATCGCGGAGGATAAGGTGAAGGCCGCCAGCGTGGCGGTAGACTTCTACTGCCAGGCTGTGATGAGCATGCACGGTTCGCAGAAGACCGTGCCGGCCGATGCGCTGAACCGCGCCATGGCGCTGCTCTGGGCTATGCCGGGCGTGAAGGAATATGCCGGCAAGGTTTCCAAGCCGGTGGATAAGCAGGGCTGGAACGCAGCTCCTGCCGACTTCCGCGACGCCGTTGCCATGGCTCGTTACCTGAAGATCATGTACCCGGCTGTGGGCGAGGCTCCGAATGCCCTGGCTGACCAGCTTGATGCATACTACTTCAACGCCAAGAAGGGTGCCAAGAAGGATAAATAATCAGGAAAAGTTCACGAACTCCGCAGGCGCTGAGCCTGCGGAGTTCTTTTTTTCATCAATAACCAGGAAAAAGAGCTCATATGGTGGATATGCTGGTTCGTCTGTATGCCTTGCCGGACGGTGCGCCACTGCGCCAACGCGCGGCAGAGCAGGGGGTTACGGTGCGCCTTTGCCGTCCTTTTGATATGCATGCCGCAGAGGAATGGATTGCGCGCACTTTCAGTACTCGCTGGGTGAGTGAGTTTCAGGTGGCCATGGCGCACCAGCCCTGTGGGTGCGTGGTGGCCACTCAGAACCGCAAGGTGGTCGGGTTTGCGTGCTATGATGCTACAGCACGCGGCTTTATCGGCCCCATGGGGGTGGATCCCGGGCTTCGTCAGGGTGGGGTGGGCAAGGCTCTTCTCGTTACAGCCCTGGAGCAAATGCGGGCCATAGGCTACGCTTACGCTGTCATCGGTGGCACCGGCCCTCAGGATTTTTACGCCCGCACGGTAGGCGCCACTGTCATAGAAGGCTCTGACCCCGGATTCTACACGGATATCCTCCCCGAACCATCATGAATAATCGCCTCTGCCTGGGTCCGGCAATTCATTCAGCTTGCAAAATGGGAAAAATCCGCTATTTTTTGCTGAATCATCATTCTTTACCTTGACACGAGACGGAAATCCTGCTAACTTTTGAAACGTAGATTATCTTATTCCCTCCATGAAACGTTTTCTCCTCATTCCCTCCTGCGCCCTGCTGGCTTTCGGCATGCTCACTTCCTGCCAGAAAGAAGAAAAGACTGCCCAGCAGCTGGCTGAAGAACTGACTGCCGAGCTGCAGAAAGTGACCGATTACAAGACGGCAGAAGCCGCAGCCCCCCGCGTAGAGGCTCTCAACAAGCGCTTCCAGAACGCCAGTGTGCGCGTGTTCAGCGCTGATGCCAATGCCCTGGCAGCCAGCGAGGCCAACGCCTACTCTGACGCCGTGTGCCGCCTGGTGCGCGAGATGGGCCGCGTGCAGGCCGGCAAGCCCGTGACAGAGGCCGATGGTGAGGTGGACGATGCTTCCCTGGTGTGCGCTGTGGGGGTGGGAGCCGGTGCTCCGGCAGAAGCTCCTGCCAAGGATCAGTTCACGAAGGGTCAGCTCTATACCTACAACGCCGATTCCGAGAGCAACAACACCCCGCCCGCATTCGCTGAGTACTACGGCTCCCAGAAGCTTGCCGGTGCCCTCTCCTATGTGGCCTCCAGCGATGATAACGGTGCATTCAAGTTTGCTGGCGATGAAGACGTGCCCGCTATTCCCGAGGCTGTGGAGGTGGAGCGCGAGACCATGAGCGTTTCCAGCGTGATGCCGGCCGCCGAGAAACCCGCTGCTGATGAGGAACCCGCCGAGGAACCCGCTGCTGATGAGGAGCCTGCCGAAGAACCCGCTGCTGATGAGGAGCCTGCCGAGGAACCCGCTGCTGATAAGGAGCCTGCTGAAGAGGCAACCGAGGAGGAACCTGCTGATGGGGGAGAACCCGCTGAGGAGCCTGCTGCCGATGAGGAAGCAACCGAGGAGCCTGCCGCTGACGACGCAGAAATCACGGACGACGCTGCCGGTGAGGAAGAAGTCACCGATGATGCCGCCGGAGAGGAAGACCTGGGCGGTGATGATGAGCTGGGCGGCGACGAAGCTGAGCTTGACATTGAGCTCTGATAAACCATTTTCACCTTGATTATCACGTTTTGATGATGCCCGCCGCAGTTCTCTGAAAAAGAGAGCTGCGGTGTTTGTTTTACCACAGACCATGTCCCGCCTGCTGTTTACATGTGCCTATGATGGAGCGCCCTACTGCGGCTGGCAGAGCCAGCGGGAGGGAGAATCAATTCAGGATACCATCGAGGCTGCCCTGGCTCGCATCCTGAAGGCACCGCTGCGCATCGCTGCCAGCGGCCGCACGGATGCCGGTGTGCATGCCCACGCGCAGCGCTTCCACGCAGATGTGCCAGCGGGGTGCCGCATGAGCCCGCAGAACTGGCAGGCGGCCTTGAATGCGCATTTGCCCGCCAGTATCCGCATCGTGGCGGTGCAGCCTGTGGCAGATGATTTTCACGCCCGCTTTGATGCAGTGGGGAAGGAGTATGAATACCTCATCTGCCGCGGCGGCGTCCTTTCTCCCTTTCTGCACGGGCGTGCCTGGCATATTCCGCATGAGTTTGATACCGCTGTCCTGGCAGCGGCCATGAAGGTGTACGAAGGTACACATGATTTCCGCCGTTTTGCCGCTAATCGCGGGAACGAACCCGAGTGTCCGCCTGCGGATTTTTATCTGCGCACTATTTACAGCGCCTCTGTGCAGGAGGAAGGCGAGCTGCTCCGCATCCGTGTACATGGCAATGGATTCATGTATCGCATGGTGCGTCTGCTGGTCGGAACCGCCCACCAGGTAGCCCGCGGCCGCATGAGCTGCCCAACCCTGGCCGCCATGCTGGAAAATCCCCTGGGGCAGAAGACCCGCTATTGCGCCCCTGCCGATGGCCTCTACCTCTGGACTGTGTTTTATGACTGATGCCCCGGCGGGCTTGTGAAAGGCCGCCCCACGAATGATTATCGGGTATTTATGGCCGGGTTTGCGTGATTTATTGAGGTGCTCTGTTTCCTTTTTTGCTGTAAAAAGCTCCGATATCAGGGCAATATGGAACAAAAGTTGCCATTTTGGCAGAAAAGACTTGCTAAGTGAGTCAATTAGCTGTATTCTTTGCGCCGCGCGGGTTTATTAAAAATCCGGTCGTTGGTCCTCCCTTTCCGTAAGGAAGCAGAGCCCGCAAGGAGGGGAACCCGGCCACAAACATACACTAATATGTCTGACGAAATCATTCAGGAGCAGGGGCCCATCAAGCTGGCCCATTTCGAGATTCCGAACACGCTGAAGCGCATCGCTGACCCGGAGGATCCCAATCACGTGACCTTCATCGCCGAGCCTATCGAGACCGGCTTCGGTCACACCCTCGGCAACTCCCTGCGCCGCGTGCTGCTCAGCTCCCTGGAGGGTGCTGCCATTACCAGCGTGCGCATCGCCGGTGCCCAGCATGAGTTCACCTCTCTGCCCGGCGTGGTGGAGGACGTGACGGAAATCATCCTCAACCTCAAGAAGGTCAAGTTCAAGCACTACGGCAAGGAACCCCGCACCCTTTCCCTTCGCGTCACGAAGCAGGGCGTGGTGACCGCCGGCGATATCCAGGACGACCACATCTACTCCGTGGTGAACAAGGACCAGGTTATCTGCCACCTTGACCAGAGCACCATCTTCGACTGCGACTTCGAAGTGAACGTGGGCCGTGGTTTCCACACCGCCGACGATAACAACGACAAGGACCGCCCCATCGGCGTGATTCCGATTGACTCCATCTTCTCCCCGGTGACCCGCGTGAAGTACGCTGTGGACAACGCCCGCGTGGGCCAGATGACTGAGTTCGACAAGCTCGTGCTCGATATCTGGACGGACGGCCGCGTGAGCCCCGGCGATGCCATGCTGCAGGCCGCCAGCATCATGCGTCACCACCTGGACGTGTTCGTGGACGCTGACAGCCGCCGCGTTGAGTTCGATAAGGCCAACGGTGGCGAGCAGGACGCCAACACCGCCCAGCTCCGCAAGCTGCTCAACATGAGCGTGAACGAAATCGAACTCTCTGTCCGCGCCGCCAACTGCCTGAACAACGCCAACATCACCACCGTTGGTCAGCTGGCCATGAAGACCGAGAGCGAAATGCTCAAGTACCGCAACTTTGGTAAGAAATCCCTCAACGAGATTAAGGACAAGCTCGTGCAGCACGGTCTGTCCCTCGGCATGCAGTTCGATGCCAAGCTCCTCGCTTCCCCCGCCCCGGCTTCCCGCCTCCGCGACAATGGCGATGAGACCCGCGCTACGGACCTGCAGGCCCTTATCTCCCACAACATCGACGCCTTCGGTGACGACGACGACGAGTAAAGATTCCAAAAAACACAATATTAACCCACTAAACATACATTAAAAGACTATGAGACACGGCGTCAAGAAAGCCAAGCTTCAGCGTACCGCTTCCCACCGCAAGGCCCTGCTTGCCAACCAGGCATGCAGCCTTATCAGCCACGGCCGCATCACCACCACTCTGGCCAAGGCCAAGGCCCTGCGCCCCTACGTGGAGAAGCTCATCACCCTCGGTAAGAACGGTTCCCTGCACGCCCGCCGTCAGGCCCTCGCTACGCTGCCCCAGCCCAAGGTTGTGGCCAAGCTCTTCAGCGTGGTGGCCGAGGCTACCAAGGACCGTCA
The DNA here is from genome assembly GCA_015062005.1 of Akkermansiaceae bacterium. Classification (GTDB taxonomy): domain Bacteria; phylum Verrucomicrobiota; class Verrucomicrobiia; order Verrucomicrobiales; family Akkermansiaceae; genus Akkermansia. The sequence goes on along the minus strand of SUVL01000002.1, from coordinate 52,693 downwards.
GGGTGGTTACACCCGCATCGTGAAGCTCGGCCAGCGCATGACCGACAGCGCCCCCATGGCTCTGATCGAAATCATCGACCTGCCCCAGCTCACCGCTCCGGTGGCTCCCGCCACCACCACCGCTACCGGTTCCACCTCCGAGGAGGCCTGATCCGCAGCCTGAGCGATTAAGCTTATGAAAACCGCCGCAGTTGCCAAGTGCAGCTGCGGCGGTTTTCCGTTACAATCGTCAGCAGGGACTTCTAAAAAGTCACTAAATTGATGTTTGTCGGGCTGAAAGCCCGAGGAATTTTGAGCCCGCGGAGCGGGTGAAAGACCTTAGCCAGGGGTAAGCCCGCAAAGCGGGCGCAGCCCCTGGCAGAATATAAAAATACATTCAGAGCCCACGAAGTGGGTGAAAGAGCGGTTGCTGTAACTCATTGCCTCTGATCTTTCACCCGCTTCGCGGGCTCCAGTTTGTTTTTGGCATGATACAGGGGCTGCGCCCGCTTCGCGGGCTTACCCCTGCCTACCATCTTGCGCCCGTAAAACGGGCTTGAAGTTCCGCTCGCCTGCGGCTCGCCAAAGATTCCAATTTGTTGATTCGTTTCGAGTTTTTAGAGTCCCCAGCAGGTAATTTGCAAGCTAATCCCAGTTCGTCATCTCCTGGAAGCGGGAGATGCGGCGGGCGAGCTCGTGGATGCCCAGGGAGAAGAGGGAGATGGTGCCGAATTTTTCGCACACGGCGGCGGCCACAACGGTGGCGATGGCCACGCCGCGCTTCATGTCTTCCCAGGCGGGGTTGCCACCGTTCAGGCATTTGGTGAGGTAGCCGGCCAGGGCTCCCATGTAGGCATCGCCGGCGCCGGTGGGATCCTGCGCGTGCTTGAGCGGCCAGGCTGGGCAGCGGAAGAGGCGGATTTCGCCCTCCGGGGTGCGGTGGAAGAGGGTGGAGCCAGCGCTGCCATGCTTCACGATGGCGTAGCGCGGGCCGGCAGCCAGCAGTTTTTCGCCGGCTTCCAGGGAATCATCCGTCTGCGCCCAGAACTGCGCCTCCTCATCGTTCATGAGCATCAGGTCCACATTTTTGAGCAGCCGGGTGGCGTATTCCGGCTCGCGCTCCAGCCAGCTTTTCATGGAATCGGCCATGCGGAAGAGGGCATGCGGGCATTGCTGCAGCATGCGGTTCTGCAGGCGCGGGGTCACATTCGTGGCCACGGCGATGCTGCATTCCTGCAGCTCCTGCGGCAGCTGCATCACCCAGTGTTCCTGCACCCCCTCGGTGCGGCTCACGGTGGTGCGCTTGTTCATGTCCGCCTCGTACTGACCGGTCCAGGCAAAGGTCTGGCCGGGTTCGTGCGCCACGTGCTGCATGCTCACCCCGCGCAGCTCCAGCGCCCTTTCCCAGGCCGCCGGAAAATCATCGCCCACCACGCCGACCATATCCACCTTATCCGTGACCAGCCGCGCCGCCAGCGCTGCATACGGGCCGGAACCACCCATGACCGAGTTGACCTGTCCCCCGGGGGTGATAAGGGTATCAATGGCAATGGTGCCGTAGATGAGTGCGCGTCCGTTCATAAAATTACGTCTTCTGAGTTATTTCCAAAGGAGGAGGCTATACGTTTGCTTGACCATAAAAAATAAGGCACGCTTTGTTGCGCTTGAATCTTCCTCGAAAGAAAGAGCAGAGGCGTCAGCGTGCCATGACGCGCATTTTATACCACATGAGGGTCTCTCTGTCAAGTTCTGGTCAACAGAGAAAACAACAGAGAAAATCCACACGCGTTCTAAAGATTTTGTAAGCAGTAGAACTATCAGCATCATTGTTGAAAAAGCCTCATCATTGTGATAAATCAATGTTTGTGGGTGCTACACACCTCCGAATTCCAGCTTTTTTCGCATGAAACAGGGGGTGGGGCTTCGCGTCTAGCATTCGTTCGCTTGCTACGCCCTTACAGGTCGCCCTCTTCGTGGGCTTGATATACTTTGTACTTCAATTCCAGAACGCCTCTGCATTTACCACGGGTCTTTGGTCCACATAGCGTGTTCGCAGCAGCGTAGCATCCCGGTGCCCTATCTCCACCTGCAGCTCTGCATAGCTGCGGAAGTGGCTCAGATGATAACTCGCAAAGGTATGCCGCAGCGCATCCTGTGGCCAGGGGTGGGCAGGGGAGCCCCAGCCAGCTGCGCGGCGCAACTCCCGCCAGTGCCGCAACCAGCCCGGCGGGCATATTTTCTCACCATTAGCCCGACGGTGAGTGCGCAGAATCCGCAGCAGAGGTTTGTGAATCGTCACCCGCCGCGCGCCGCCCGTCTTGCTGTGCTGCGGCAGAATGTAAATCGCCCGTTCCCGCAAATCCACCTGCGCCCAGCTCAGCCGCGCCACCTCATGCGGGCGGATGCCGGCATACAGCATCATCCCCACCGCCGCCGCGCAGCTGCCACCCTGATAACGCTCCGCCGACTGCCGCAAGTCCTTAATCTCCTGCGGCGAGAGAATCGGCACCTGCTTCTCCACCACTCGCGGGGCTTCCACCCGTGCCACCGGATTCTCGCTGCACCAGCCCCGCTTCACCGCCGTGCCGAACACCCCGCTGAGGATTAAGCGCGCCTTTTGCCGCTGCCGGGGTGTATCAAACGCCATTTCAATATACTGCGCACACTCCTGCACCGAAATCGCCCGCACCTTCCGCCGTGCCAGCCCCGGACACCGCTTCATGAACCGCCGGGTGAAATACCGGAAATCGTAAACCGTCCGCACCCGTCTCTCCCGCCGAGCCTCCAGCGCCGCATCCACCGCTTTTTCGAAGGAGACCGTGCGTTCCTGTCGCTGCAGTTCCGCGATTCCCGCCGCAATACATCGCCTTGCGCGTTTGAATCTACCCCGTCCCGCTTCCATTGCCTCCTTTGCAATCATGGCTGCTGCCATCAAATCCTCTCCGGCTCCTTTCAATACAGCCAGCGCTGCTATTTCTGCTTCTGTTAGTTCTACTTTCATTGTCTGTCGCTTTCAGAATCCGTAAGTCAAGCATAAAATTAGTCATTCAGACAGAATAAATTGAAGGGGGGTGCTGCTTTCCATGATGTAATGGAACCTTATGGACCCCGAAGTATAATCTATTAAAGAAAGTAGATTTAAATTAACATTCTACGGATTCTGAATACGGTAGTCTATAGAACGGCGTCAGGCGCTGTATTTCAGCGGCTGTTGCGCTATCTAAACTAAAAAACTCAACTCATTATACTCTAACTTGATAAAATTATGAAACTTCATTTACCTAAACAACTGTTTGTAGCTGTTCTTGCAGCTGCTGCACAGGTGTACGCATGGGAGGATGTCACCACGACGCTTCAGGGCAATTACCCGACAATAACTCAGACAGGCAGCGGCTATAAGCCAGGCTATGTAGGTGGGTATATTGCGTCAAGTAATACGAATGCCGGAAGCATGACTGATCCTATCAATGAGGAGTTTAATAAAAATAACGTTACCATCAATGTTACTGGTACGGAAGCTGACCCGACAACTATCACGTATTTGGTCGGTATCGGCCCCGATGGCTATTCTGCAATCGGTGATAAAACAATCAATATAGGCGGAGAGGCAGATCACGTGTATATCAAGTATGTAGTTGGTGGAGTCTACTACAACATGAAAGGCACGCTAACTGCCAATTTCACTAATCGAGGGCAGCACGTAGCTGGTAGTACTTGGGTTACGCTTCAATCCACGAATGATAAAAAGATAGAGATTAATGTCACGGGTGGTACTGTTGGTCAGATTATCGCTGGTAACAACAATGGCAGCACCGTTATTAGTGCCGCAATGAATAGTTTGCTGGGAGAAGGAATGACCGAGAGCGAATTGACGGAGTATCTTGCAGGTAATCCCGCCTGGAGTACTCAGGAAAAGGTTGTGATTAACGTATCCGGAGGCAAGGTTGGTTATGCAAGCGATGGCACAGCAGGATTAGAAGGAGATACTGCAGCCATCGCGGGAGCTGGTGGTAAAGGCTTCTCTGTGAACAATACGGTGTCAATTAACATCTCAGGGGATGCTGACATATACGGCGATGTTTACGCCGGTGCCCAAAACCGTGAATTTGAACTCACTGTCGGTGGAGTATCGAAAAAAATAGGAACACAGTCGCATATCAATTCATCGGAAATTAATCTATCCGGTGGTACGATTGACGGTAATGTGTATGGCGGCGGTTTGTACAACGAAGATAGTTCCACGCAATCGTTAGTAAAAGAAGGCACAGCCATCAAGCTTTCCGGCGGTACTGTAACAGGCAATGTGTATGGCGCTGGTGACCGTGACAATGTAGACGGCGGTACGAAAATTACCATCGAGGGTACCGGCACAGCCGTGGGTGGAACAATTAACGGCGGCGGTAACAATTCCACAGTGAGTGGAGACCGTCTGCTTACGGTTGCCAGCAACCACAAGGGCACGCAGAATTACAAGCTTGCTGATTTCAAGAACATTGAGGTAGCAGGTGACCTGGCCCTGGAATCACTCAGCGTTGCAACTGATACCGACGGCACGAGCGTGAACGTGCAGAAGGAAGGTTCCATCGAGACGAAAGCCGGAGTGCTTACGAACCTGAACGAGCTGAATGTGGATGGCACGCTGAACATTGACATGAATGGGGCAGACGCCACAAAGGACGCTGTGAGCGGTAAGGTCCTGACGATGGGGGACAATGCTGTCATCAACGTGATGCTCGACGGGGCCGAAGCTGCCAATTCCATTGCGCTGTTCGGCTTTGATGACATCCAGGATGATGCCGATGACCTTATCATCACGTTGAATGGCAAGTTGGTGGATGCCGCTCTGTGGGATTTCACTGGTGGCAATCTGGTGATTCAGGAGGCTTCGACCACCACGCTGAACCTGAGCCGCAACCAGAGCCGTTTCTACAATGCCGCGAGAGCCGCAGCAGCAGCCGATCCTGACAATCTTGCACTGATAGAGCTGACTACGGCTCGAGACGAGGCCGCCGTGAAGGCCGTAATCGATGCCATGAGCGGCCACGAATACGCTACGGCCATGAGCAGCCAGATTGAAGGTAACCTGGGTCACCTGCGGCGTCTGCACGGCGCCATGGGCAAGGGCGAGATGCTGGGCAAGGTGACGGATGCCAAGATGGGCACCACCACGGTGAGCCCCTGGCGCGCCGGTGTATCCGTGTTCCACGAGGAGACTGAGATTGACAGCGATGCCCGCGGCGACGGTTACGACCGCTCCGAGACCGGCGCTATGCTGAATGTGGAGTACCTGACCAGGAAGGACGTGACCCTGGGTGGCGCCATTTCCTATGGCCGCACCAACCTGCGCACGGACGGCGCCGCCCGCCGCCACGAGGACAACACCCGCTTCGACGTCTACGCCCTGTATGGCCAGAAGCGCTGGAGCTTCGCTACCTCGCTGGGCCTGGGTATGCACGAGCACGAACTGCTGGGTGGCGATGTGGACGGCTACTCCATCAACTTCCTGCAGGATGCCGCATATACCGTACTGAGCAATGAGAAGAGCAATGTGCAGGTGTTCGGAACCGTGGAGTCCTCCAGGAACGATATCGACGGCTGCTCCGACGGCGTGGTTTCCGCTGGCAGCCAGGATGCCTGGGCCACGGATGTGACCGCTGGTGTGCGTTATAACCGCGCCCTGCGTGCCTTCGGTAATGCTCCTGGCGGTGTGTTCACCGCCCAGACCGGTGTGACCGCCAGCATTGGCGATATCAAGAGCGGCGTGGATATGAATCTGGGTGGCTACGGCTACCGCCAGGAGAGCGCTACGCGCAACCGCTGGGGCTGGAACCTGGGCGCCGGTGTAGATGTGCCGGTGCGCAGCAATGTGTCCGTCTACGGCACGGCTGAGGCAGTTCTGCGCGGTGATTCCAACAGCGTGGACGGCCAGATTGGCGTGAAAGTTTCTTTCTGATCAATTAGGTTAGAGAAACAGAAAGATAAAGCGGCACTCCGGAAACGGAGTGCCGCTTCTGCTGCCACAGGCGGTATGAGATCCGGTAAGCCAGCGCCATTCCATGCCTGGCCGCCCGCTCTGGCGCAATGCCAGAGTATCCCTTACGCCTCTGCAAGCGGGGAGGTGGTCAGCAGCGCAAGCAGTTCTTCCTCGCCGATGATGGGAATGCCGAGTTTGGCGGCTTTATCGCGTTTGGAGCCGCCGCCTTCGCCAGCCACCAGATAGGTGGTGTTTTTGGTCACAGAGCCGGTGGCCTTACCTCCAGCCGCGGTAATCATTTTCTCGAATTCCGGGCGGGGGCGGCTCAGGGCGCCGGTGAGCACAAAGGTTTTGCCGCTCAGCGGGCCTTCGGTCTGGTTGTTCATGTTTTCCACGAATCCGGCTGAGACGGGGTTGATGCCGAGGTCGGTGAGTGTGGAAAGTACGGCCTTTCCGGCGGCGGATTGGAAGTAGGCCAGCAGCTTGCGGGTGGAGACTGAGCCGAGCGGGTTGGTGAATTTGAGCTTGTTGGCACCATCTGCCTCCAGGGCCACATATCCGCGGGCGGTGTAGGGGGCGGCGTGGGCTTCCAGCCCGGCTTTCAGGGCAGCCTGCCGGGCCAGCAGCTCATCCTTATCCGCCCCTTTGTTGGCGCGGGCTTTGGGGTTGAGGGCGTTGTGCTGCTCCACTCCTTCCTCCAGCTGCACCAGCAGGCGCAGGAAGTCGCCCCCGGCCAGCTCTGCGAGGTCGCGGTGGTATCTGGCGGTGGTGCGGGCGGTCACGGTGCCGATGGTGGAGATGCCGAAGGCGGTGAGCCAGCGTTCGAGGGGGAGGGTGCGGGCGTTCTGCAGGGCGGCCAGGGCTTTGGCGGCGTTTTTCTCGCCGAAGCGGCGGGGCTCATCATCGGTGCCGAGGTTGAGGGCGCCGAGCTGCTCCACGGTGAGGGTGAAGAGGTCGAGCGGGGTGGAAATCATGCCGCGGTTCACGAGGGCCTCGGCCACGGTGCCGCCGAGGTTTTCGATATCGAGCGCTTCGCGGCGGCAGAAGTAGGTGGTGCGCATGGCGGCCTGTGCGGGGCAGGTGAAGTTGGTGCATCGCCAGGCAACCTGGCCTTCCTCCTGCGCAATGGGGGCGCCGCAGCTGGGGCACACGCCGCCCACGGCATCGTACAGGCTGTAGGGCACGGCATCGGCCGGGCGTCTGGCGGTGATGACATGCACCACGGCGGGGATGATTTCGCCGCTCTTTTCCATGAGCACCGTATCGCCGATGCGGATGTCCTTGCGGGCGATTTCGTCCTGGTTGTGCAGGGTGGCGCGGGAGACGGTGGTGCCGGAGAGCTGCACGGGCTCCAGCTCGGCCACGGGGGTGAGCACGCCGGTGCGCCCCACCTGGATGCTGATGCCGCGAAGCACGGTTTCCTTCTGCTCGGGCAGGTATTTGAAAGCGGCAGCCCAGCGGGGGGCGCGGGCGGTGCTGCCCAGGGAGCCGCGCAGCCCGAAATCATCCAGCTTGATGACGGCGCCATCCGTGCCGTAGCCCAGGTCGCGGCGCAGCTCGTTCACCTGCTGCACAGCGGCGCGGGTGGCCTCCATCGTGTCGGCATAGATGACCGGCTGGTTGCGGGGGATTCCCATGCGGTCGAGCAGGTCGGTGAAATCCTGCGTGCAGCGCAGGGCGGGGCCTTCGTACACGCCGAGCCCATGCGCCAGGAAGCGCAGCGGGCGGCGGGCCACCTCGGCGGCATCCAGCAGCTTGATGGTGCCGGCGGTGGCATTGCGCGGGTTGGCAAAGGCAGACAGGCCATCGGCATCGCGCTCGGCATTCAGGGCATCAAAATCGGCGGAAGGCATGTAGATTTCGCCGCGCACCTCCAGCAGCTCCGGCGCCCCGGCAGGCAGGGTGAAGGGCACGCTCTTGATTGTGCGCACATTGGCGGTGATGTCATCTCCCGTGCGGCCATCGCCACGGGTGGCGGCATAAGCCAGCTTGCCGCTGCGGTAAAGCAGGGTCACGGCGCAGCCGTCAATCTTGGGTTCGATGGTGACACGGGGTGAAACGACGCCCACGCTGCCGGCCAGGCGGTTGTAGAACTCCACCAGCTCGGCATCCGTCTCCCCCTGGCCGGGCTTGTGCTCGAAAATATCATCGATGCTCTGCATGGGGGCAGGGTGGGTCACCTTGCGGAACCCCTCGCTCAGGTCATTGCCCACGCGCTGGGTGGGGGAATCCGGGGTGATGAACTCCGGGTGTTCGCGCTCCAGCTCCTCTATTTCGCGGTAGAGTTTATCATACTCCGCATCAGAGATTTCCGGCTGAGCCTGGGCGTAGTAGAGCTCGTTGTTGTGGCGCACGATGTCGCAGAGCTCGGCATAGCGTTCCTGCGGCGTCTGCTGCTGGGCGGCGGCGAATTCGAAGAGGTCCATATCCATAACCATTGCGCAGCATCATATCACACGCGCGCCTGCGGGGTCAATGCTGCGCTTCGTCTGCACACTATTTACTTGAGGAGCGTCGCGCAGCGTGCTAGAATGCCCGATATGAAAGCACTTCTTATCAATGGTAGTCCGAATGCAAATGGCAATACTTTTCAGGCTCTGAGTATGGTGGCAGAGGCTATGAATGCTGCTGGTGTGGAAACGGAGATTGTGCAGATTGGCGCGGCAGCGGTGCAGGGCTGCATCGGTTGCCGCCAGTGCCTCAAAACCGGCCGCTGCGGCATGAAGGATAAGCTTTATAACTATATCTACGACCAACTGGATTCCATCGATGGCATTGTGATTGGCAGCCCCACCTATTTTGCGGGACCGAATGGCTCCCTCTGCGCCCTGCTGGACCGCCTGTATTATTCCGCCGGATCCAAGCTGGCCTATAAGCCCGGTGCCACGGTGGCCGTGGCACGCCGCGGCGGAGCCAGCACCACGCTGGACCGTCTGAATAAGTACATCACCTACAATAAGCAGCCGCTTATCAGCTCGTTCTATTGGAATATGATTTACGGTATGCGCCCCGGCGAGGTGCAGCTTGATGCCGAGGGTGCCCAGACCCTCCGCCACCTGGGGCAGAATATGGCCTGGATGATGCAGTGCATTGCCGCCGGCCCCGCCCACCCCGAGCTGGGTGAAGAGCGCGCCTGGACGCATTTTATCCGTTGAGGGTGAGGGAAGGCACATGTGTCCCAAAGATTATGGAAAAATAGTCCTGAACAACATAAAGGCATAGTATTCTGTGTGAAAATTCGTAGTGGGGTATCAGACGCCTCACCATCGGCAGTAAGCTTTCATTTGTGTCTCTATCGGCGTCCTGTCTCGGCGTAGTTCCGCAGGAACGAAGACGGAAAGCCGCTAACTTTCAATTCGTCAATCGTAAATTGTCAATCGTAAATCCTCGTGTCCCAAATCTTTGGGACACGTGTGGAGGGAAGGGGGGCTCATGAGGCTCGTTGTTTTGCAAAAAAAAGCCCCCGCCAGGGAAGGCGGGGACTTTTGTGCTTAATCAGCTTTCGGCGGGGTGCTCGGGAGTGGCGGGAGCAGGGCAGCAGGGCTTCTTGCCGTCCTTGCACTTATCCTTCCATTCCTTCCACTTCTTCTCGCAGAGCTCTTTATACATCTTCATGTATTTCTCTGCCATTTCCGGATTCTTTTCCACGCCCTTACCCTCAGCGTACATGTGCGCGAGCGCGCGGCACGCGGTCGGGTGACCTTCCTTGGCTGCTTTTTCAAGGCCAGGCAGGGCTTTGGCGTACCAATCCTGGGCTTTTTCAGTATCAGGGGCGGTGTCATCATCGCCGGTTTCGGTGAGATAAGCCACCGTATACTGGGCAATCGGGTCGCCATTGGCGGCTTCCAGAGTCACCGTCTCAATATCGAGCCAGGCTTGTTCGCCACAGCTTATTCCCTTGTCTGTCTTGCAGCAAGGTGTCTTGGCGCAGCATTTATCTTTGCTGCAGCAGGCATTTGCCGGGGTTGTGGCAGCGGGGGCGGAGTCATCTGCCTGGGCCAGATTGACCAGACCGAGCAGAACAGCGGCGGTTGTGAGTGCGATTTTCTTCATAGGCCCCCATTGTGAACCCAACTTTTCACCCTTTCAACCCAACTTTCCACCTGTTTCGGGGGCAAAATTGGCAAATTTACCCCCGAAATTCGATTTTTTTTGAAAAAATTAGAAATAATCATTGACTTGGTGGGGCGGTGTGTGTATAATCGCCGTGCTTTCACGTCTCACATGAGTGGGACGCCCGGAGTCAAGTCGCTTCTGTAGCTCAGTGGTAGAGCGCATCCTTGGTAAGGATGAGGTCGCGGGTTCAAATCCCGCCAGAAGCTTTTTGATTTCTTGCAAGAATAGCAGCTCTAACTTAAATTAACATTATGGCCAAAGAATCATTCCAGCGCACCAAGCCCCACGTGAACGTGGGTACGATCGGTCACGTTGACCATGGCAAGACTTCCCTCACCGCTGCAATTACCAAGGTTCTTGCAGATAAGGGTATGGCTGAAGCCCGTGCTTACGACCAGATTGACGGTGCTCCCGAGGAACGCGAGCGCGGTATTACCATTTCCACCGCTCACGTTGAGTACGAGACCGAGCAGCGTCACTATGCACACGTGGACTGCCCCGGTCACGCTGACTATGTGAAGAACATGATCACTGGTGCTGCCCAGATGGACGGCGCTATCCTTGTGGTTTCCGCCGCTGACGGTCCCATGCCGCAGACTCGCGAGCACATCCTGCTTGCCCGTCAGGTGGGCGTGCCCTACATCGTGGTGTTCATGAACAAGATGGACCTTGCTGACCCCGAGCTTGCTGAGCTCGTGGAGATGGAGATTCGCGAACTTCTTTCCTCCTATGACTTCCCGGGTGACGACCTGCCCATCGTGACGGGTTCCGCCGTGAAGGCTCTGGAGGGTGATCCTGAGTACACCCAGAAGATTCTCGACCTCATGGATGCTGTGGATGCCTACATCCCCACTCCTGAGCGTCCGACTGAGAAGCCCTTCCTGATGCCCGTGGAGGACGTGTTCTCCATCTCCGGCCGTGGTACTGTGGCTACCGGTCGTATCGAGCGTGGTATCATCAACAAGATGGAGGAAGTTGAAATCGTGGGTATCCGCCCGACCGTGAAGACCTCCGTGACCGACATCGAAATGTTCCGCAAGCTCCTCGACAAGGGTGAAGCTGGTGATAACGTGGGCGTGCTGCTCCGCGGTATCAAGAAGGAAGACATCGTGCGTGGTCAGGTGATCGCCAAGCCGGGTTCCGTGACTCCCCACACCGACTTCGAGGCAGCCGTTTACGTGCTGACCAAGGAGGAAGGTGGCCGTCACACCCCGTTCTTCAACAACTACCGCCCGCAGTTCTACTTCCGTACGACGGACGTGACCGGTAGCGTGACTCTGCCCGAGGGTACCGAAATGGTGATGCCCGGCGACAACGTGACCATCACTGTTCAGCTCATCACTCCGGTGGCCATGGAAGAGGGTATGCGTTTCGCTATCCGCGAAGGTGGTCGCACCGTTGGCGCCGGTAAGGTTGCCAGCATCAAGGCCTAAGTTGCCTTAACGAAAACTTAAAATGGGTGACCACCCCGCCGGTGGGTGGCACCTCGGCCGGGGGAGGTGGCCGGAAGGTCATCTCCCCCGTTCAGCCGGAACACGACAGAGCAAGGTTATAGGGTAATAGCTCAATTGGTAGAGCAGCGGTCTCCAAAACCGCGTGTTGGGAGTTCGAGTCTCTCTTACCCTGCCAGCCTTCCTCTTTTTTTTTCTCAAAAAATATCCGCATCATCTCACGCTTACAATGTTCCGCAAGATTTCCCAATATATTTCTGCTGTAAAGGGCGAGTTGAAGAAGTGCTCCTGGCCCTGGGAGAGCGACCCGAAGATTACCGGGTTCAAGAAGTTCCGTGAGCTGTCCGGTTCGACAGTTGTAGTGCTCATCGCCATGGTGCTGCTGGGCGCTTATGTCGCATTCTTTGATTACGTGCTCTCGGCGGTGGTAACCCGCGCGATTGAGCTGCTTTCCTGATTTCCCATTTCCCATTTTATCACCTTTCTATGTCCCGCCCCTACGATCGTAAGTCCGGCACGGCACGAGTGACCCCTGAGCCCAAGGATCAGTGGTACGTGCTGCACGTGCTTTCCAACAAGGAAGACCGCGCGGTGGAAAACCTCAACCGCCTGTTCAAGGAGGACGAGGAAATGAATGCCCTGCTGCAGAGCGCCCCGCTGGTACCCAAGGAAAAAGTAGAGGATGTGCGTAACGGCAAGAAGTACATCGTGAACCGCAAGCTCTACCCGGGCTATGTGTATCTGAATTTTGCACTGCGCCGCCCGGATGGTTCCCTGAACAATGAAGCCTGGTACAAGATTCAGGCTGTAGACGGTGTCATCAGCTTTGCCTGCGGCCGCAACAAGGAACCGCTGCCCATGTCCAGGAAGGACGTGCAGGACCTTATGAGCGAGATTGAGCGCCGCAGTGGTGCTGCCCGCCCGAAGGTTTCCTTCAACGTGGGTGAAGAGGTGGTGGTGCTCGATGGCGCCTTCCAGGGTGAGCACGGCATTGTGGAGATGGTCGACACAGAGCGTGGCCGTCTGCGCGTGGGTGTGACCATGTTCGGCCGTTCCAACCCGCTTGATTTGTCCTACGCCCAGGTGCAGCTGGTGCCTGATGACGAGAAGGGCAAGAACCTGTAATATCGATACAGGCAGTCAGATTTCCCCGCCGCAGGGGGCCGGCACCTGCCGGTGAATGCGGCAAACCCAAACTAACACAACCATGGCAAAAGAAGTAGTTAAAATCATTAAGCTGCAGATTCCTGCCGGCGCTGCGAACCCCTCGCCGCCTGTGGGGCCTGCTCTTGGTCAGGCCGGTGTTAACATCATGGGCTTCTGCAAAGAGTTCAACGCTAAGACTCAGAAGCAGGCCGGTGACGTTCTCCCCGTCGTGATCACCGTGTACAAGGACAAGTCCTTCGACTTCATCACCAAGCAGCCGCCGGCAGCCCTTCTTCTGAAGAAGGCCGCAGGTATCAAGTCCGGCTCCGGCGAGCCGAACAAGACCAAGGTGGCTAAGATTTCCAAGGAGAAGCTGATGGAAATTGTCAACACCAAGATGCCCGATTTCAACACCACGAACCCCGAGGCCGCTGCCCGCATCATCGCTGGTCAGGCCCGCCAGATGGGTATCGAGGTGGAAGGCATGTAACCCCTTCGCAGGAGGGAATTAACCAATATTAACCCCGAACGTACTGCTAAATAAATATGTCTACAAAACGCTCCAAGCGCTACAACGAGGCAGCCAAGCTTGTTGATGCCAGCAAGAACTACGCTGTCGAGGAGGCTGTGGAACTGATGAAGAGCTTCCCCGCTCCGAAGTTCGACCCCACGGTCACCGTTTCCTTCCACCTGACGGTGGATCCCCGCAAAGCCGACCAGATGGTGCGTGGCTCCGTGGCCCTGCCCAATGGTACTGGTAAGAATGTTCGCGTCATCGTGTTTGCCCAGGGTGAGGCCGCTCAGGCTGCTCTGGAAGCCGGTGCCGAGAAGGTTGGCCTGGAAGACCTGATTAAGGAAATCCAGGGTGGTTACCTTGATTTCGACAGCGCAATTGCCACCCCGGACGCCATGGCCCAGGTGCGTAAGATTGCCCGTGTGCTCGGCCCGCGCGGCCTGATGCCCAACCCGAAGACCGGCACTGTGACGGATGACACCGCCAAGGCCGTGCGCGAGGTGAAGGCTGGTCGCGTTGACTTCAAGGTTGACAAGAACGCCAACATTTCTGCCGCTGTGGGCAAGCTTTCCTTCGAAAGCGACAAGCTCGTTGAGAACGCTCGTGCATTCATCTCCGCCGTTGTGAAGGCCCGCCCCTCTGGTGCAAAGGGTGCTTACATCGCCGCAGTGACCATGTCCAGCTCCATGAATCCCGGTCTGTCCATCAGCCCGGTGGAGTACTCCAAGAACTAACCTGAACCACAAGAACTAGTATGAGCAACGAAAAGAAACTCAATCCGCACAAGGGCGTTATCATCGATAGCCTCGTGGCCAAGGTTAACGCTTCTCCCTTCGTGCTGGTGTTCGACTACACCGGCGTGACGGTGCCCGAGTTCACTGAGCTGCGCGCTGCCCTGGCTGCTGCCGGTGCCAAGTGCGAGGTGGCCAAGAACACCTTCATGGCCAAGGCTATCGCCTCTGCCGGGCTGCCGGATATCTCCGCTTCCCTGAAGGGGCAGACCGCCTACATCATGGGCAACAGCGATGTGTGCGCCGCCGCCAAGGCTGTGAACAACTTCGCCAAGAAGTCCAAGAAGGCTGCCTGGAAGGCCGGCATCCTCGATGGTGCTGAACTGACCCCCGAGAAGATCAAGGCCCTGGGTGACCTGCCCAGCCGCGAAGTTCTGCTGGCCACCCTGCTTGGTACCATCAATGGTGCCGGTGCTGCTCTGGCCCGCGTCATCAAGGCCTACGTCGACAAGGAAAATGGTGGTGCAACGGAAGAAACTTCCGCTGCTGAGTAAAAAAAGACTTGAACAGATGGCGGCGGTGTGGTATCAACTGCCCGCCGCCTGAAAAAAATTAGGCTCTCTGTCGGCTCTCCGGCCGGTGAGAACTGAAATGGATGGGGAGCCCCCATCCGCGACAAGAACCAATTAACTAGAAAAAATACTACAATGGCTGATATCAATACTATCGCTGAGGAACTTGGCAAGCTTACCATCCTGGAGGCTGCTGAGCTTGTGAAGATGCTGGAAGAGAAGTGGGGCGTTTCCGCCGCTGCTCCGGTTGCTGCCGCCGCTCCCGGCGCTGCTCCCGCTGAGGCTGCTGAGGAGAAGACCGACTTCGACGTTGAGCTGACCGACGCCGGTGCCAGCAAGATCAACGTCATTAAGGCTGTGCGTACCGTCAAGACCGGTCTGGGTCTGGCTGACGCCAAGAAGCTCGTTGAGAGCGCTCCCGCCGTCATCCTTGAGGGCGTTTCCAAGGAGGAAGCCGAGAAGGCCAAGGCCGAGCTCGAGAAGGCTGGCGCCAAGGTCACCATCAAGTAACCTTTCTTTTTCCGCGAAGCAGGAGGGGATTCCTATCCTCTCCTGCCTTCGCGTCCCTCCGTTTCTGGCTGAATTCGGAGTGTTTTCTAAGCCGTTTAGTGTCATAAATTTATGTATTCCTTATGTGCGCGTGCGCACGTAAAGTCGACCCGGGGCAGCGGCCCTGAGCGTGTCCATCATGCTCCGGGTCGGTTTTACTAAGGAACCGACCGGCACCTGGCCAGGTGCACAACCCCATCTCCGACAACTCCATGTCCAAACAAGAGCGAATCAGTTTCGGTACGATCAAGGAGGTCATTGACCCGCCCAACTTGATTGAGATTCAGACTAAGTCCTACGAAGAATTCCTTCAGCGTTTCACTGAGCCCGACAAGCGGGCGAAGATGGGTCTGCAGGCTGTTCTGTCCGAGCATTTCCCGATTGAAAGCTACGATGGTCAGATCCGTCTCGATTTTGTTTCCTACGAGATTGCGCCGCCGAAGACCTCTGATTTTGCCGCCATTCGCTGCGGTGAGACATACAGCGCCGCGCTGTATGTGAAATTCAGCCTGAAGTGTGGTGACTACACGAGCGAGGAGAACGTGTACATGGGTGAGATTCCCATGATAACCGACCGTGGTACCTTCGTCATCAACGGGGCCGAGCGCGTGATTGTGGCCCAGCTGCACCGTTCCCCTGGGCTGTGCTTTGAGAAGACCCAGCACAGCAACGGCAAGGACATCTACTCTTTCCGCATCATCCCCGACCGTGGTTCCTGGCTTGAGGTTCAGTTCGACACGAACGACCTCATGTACGTGTTCCTGGACCGCCGCCGCCGCCGCCGCAAGTTCCTGGCCACTACGTTCCTTCGCTACCTCGGCTATGAGACCGACCGCCAGATTGTGGAGCAGTTCTACACCATTGAGAAACTGAACCTGAGCGCCGTGGCAGGCCCTGAGCTTGAGTACCTGGTGCCGTTTGAGGACGTGAAGTACGGTGAAGACCAGGAAGGCCGCAAGGCAACCATCATTGCCAAGGCGTATGAGCCGCTCAGCCTGGCCACGATCCGCAAGATGCAGGAACTCGGAATCGAGGAAATCGAGGTCATTGACCAGCGCGAAGAGGAGACTCTCGTGAAGACCCTGAAGAAGGACCTGGCCTATGACCGCGAATCCGCCCTCAAGGAGATTTTCCGCAAGTTCCGCCCGGGTGATCCTTCCTCCGTGCAGCAGGCAGCCACCGCTCTTGACCGTCTGTTCAAGGATGAGAAGCGTTACGACCTTACCCGTGTGGGCCGCTACAAGATTAACCAGAAGCTTGGTCTGGATGTGTCGGAAGACTGCCGACTTATCCAGCCGGTGGATTTCCTGGCCTCCCTCAAGTACCTGCTGCGCCTGACGCACGGCGAAGGGCAGGTGGACGATATTGACCACCTGGGCAACCGCCGCGTGCGTGCCGTGGGCGAGCTTATCTCCAACCAGTGCCGCGTGGGCCTCGCCCGCACGGAGCGCCTGGTGAAGGAGCGCATGACACTGTGCGATACCACGCGCAGCGATATCACCCCCAGCAAGCTCATCAACCCGAAGGCTCTCAGCGCCGTGGTGCGTGACTTCTTCGGCCGCAGCCAGCTCTCCCAGTTCATGGACCAGATTAACCCGCTGGCAGAGTTGACCCACAAGCGCCGTCTGTCCGCTCTGGGTCCGGGTGGTCTGAACCGCGACCGCGCCGGTTTCGAGGTGCGAGACGTGCATCCCTCCCACTACGGCCGAATCTGCCCCATTGAGACCCCCGAAGGTCCGAATATCGGTCTTATCAACTCCCTCTGCACCTACGCCCGCATCGACGAGTACGGTTTCATCGAGACTCCGTTCCGCCGCGTGAAGCACGTGGAGAAGAAGAACAAGAAGGGCGAGGTGGAGAGCGTGGAAACCATCGTGACCAACGAAGTGGTGTACCTCACCGCCGATAAGGAAGAGTACCACCTCATCGCCCAGGCCAATAACCCCATCGACAACGACAACGGCAGCGGCCACTTCACCGGCAAGCGCGTGACGGCCCGTGAGCACGGCGAGTTCATCGAAGTGGACCCCAGCAAGGTGGAGTTCATGGACGTGTCTCCCAAGCAGATTATCTCCATCGCCGCCGGTCTGATTCCCTTCCTGGAACACGACGACGCCAACCGCGCACTCATGGGTGCCAACATGCAGCGCCAGGGTGTGCCGTTGATGGTGAACCAGGCACCGCTTGTGGGTACGGGTATCGAGGCCAAGTGCGCACGCGATAGTTGCGCTGTGGTGTGTGCCGTGGCTCCCGGCATCGTGGCATCCGCCACTGCCGAGTACGTGGTGACCACGCCCGATGGCGAGCTGCCCGTTTCTCCGAATACCTGGCTGAGCGACCCCGAGAGCATCAAGACGGATGCCGACAAGGGTATCTACGTGTATCAGCTGCGCAAGTTCATGCGCTCCAACGCCTCCACCTGCATCAACCAGAAACCCATTGTTTCCCGTGGTGATGTGGTGAAGCCTGGCGATGTGCTGGCCGACGGTCCCTGTACGGACGGTGGCGAGCTGGCCCTGGGCCGCAACGTGCTGGTGGCCTACATGTCCTGGTACGGTTACAACTTCGAAGACGCCATCATCATTTCCGAGCGCCTGGTGCAGGAAGATGCCTACACCTCCATCCACATCGAGGAATTCGAGGAGAAGGCCCGCGATACCAAGCTCGGACCGGAAGAAATCACCCGCGATATCCCCAACGTGGGCGACGACGCCCTCAAGAACCTGGGCAGCGACGGTGTCATCCGCATTGGTGCCGAGGTGAAGCCCGGCGATATCCTCGTGGGTAAGATTACTCCCAAGAGCGAGACCGACCTGGCTCCGGAAGAACGCCTGCTGCGCGCCATTTTCGGCGAGAAGGCTGCCGACGTGAAGGATACCTCCCTGCGCGTGCCGCCGGGCACCACCGGCGTGGTGATGGACGTGCGCGTGGTGCGTTCCTCTGCACCCGGTGCTCCCGCCGTGGATCTGGAGAAGGAAGCCCAGAAGCAGCGCAAGAAGGTGGATGCCGAGTACGAGCGCGACCGCGACGCCCTCATCGAGCAGCTCACCAGCAAGCTCTCTGACCGCCTGCTGGGCGAGAAGATTCCGCTGGAGGTGACCCGCGCTGGTTCCAACGAGGTGCTGGTGCCCGCCAACCGCAAGATTACCAAGACCCTGCTGCGCAAGCTGGCCGTGTGCCACGACCAGATTGAGATGAACGAAAGCCCGGTGCGCAACCAGATTTTCGAAATCATCAACAGCTACGAACCCCGCTTCGCTGACCTGGACGAAGAGCGCGACCGCAAGCTCGACCAGATTGAAGCCGGCGCTGAGATGGACCCGGGCGTGGTGACTGAAGTGAAGGTCTACATCGCCACCAAGCGCAAGCTCGGCGTGGGTGATAAGATGGCCGGTCGTCACGGTAACAAGGGTGTGTGCTCCCGCGTGCTGCCGGTAGAGGATATGCCCTACCTGGAAGACGGTACTCCGGTGGATATCATCCTGAACCCGCTGGGTGTGCCTTCCCGAATGAACGTGGGTCAGGTGCTGGAGGCTCACCTCGGTGTGGCCGCCAAGGCCCTGGGCTTCAAGGTGGCTACCCCCGTGTTCGACGGTATCCAGGAATCCCAGATCTGGGACTTCATGAGCCAGGCCAAGCAGGTCCCCGGCTTCTCCTGGGTGGGCGACGGCAAGGATGGTTCCGTGGCTGGTAAGAGCCGACTCATCGACGGTCTCACCGGCGAGTACTTCCACTATCCCGTGGTGGTGGGCTACACCTACATGCTCAAGCTGAACCACCTCGTGGCCGATAAGGTACACGCACGTGCCGTGGGTACCTACTCCCTCGTGACGCAGCAGCCCCTGGGCGGTAAGGCCCAGCACGGTGGCCAGCGTTTCGGTGAAATGGAAGTGTGGGCCATGGAGGCATACGGCGCAGCCTATACGCTGCAGGAGCTGCTCACTGTCAAGTCCGACGACGTGCAGGGCCGCACCCGCATCTACGAGAACATCGTCAAGGGCGATAACTCGCTGGAAGCCGGCACCCCCGAATCCTTCAACGTGCTCATCAAGGAAATGCAGGCTCTCTGCCTCAACGTGCAGCCCACCGAGAAGCGTGACCGCGAGAACGCCCCGCAGACCACGGACGATCTCTTCGCCCTGCTTGCCGGTGACGGCATGGATGACGAGGACGGCTTCGGTTCCGACGATGACGACGACTTCGATGGCGACTTCTCCGACATGGACGACGACTACGCCGATTCTGACGAGGACGACGACGATTCTGATATGTAAACCTGTAACCGCTGCCCGGCGCGGACCCCCAAACCGGGCAGCATTCCCAAACCTCTCAAAATTATACCAATATGTCTTTCAACGACTTCAATAACGAGAAGCCTAAGAACTTCGATCAGGTTTGCATCACCGTGGCCAGCCCGGATGATATCCTGAGCTGGTCCAGCGGCGAGGTCAAGAACCCTGAGACGATCAACTACCGCACGTTCAAGCCCGAGAAGGGCGGCCTGTTCTGCGAGCGCATTTTCGGCCCGACCCGTGACATGGAGTGCTCCTGCGGCCGCTACAAGCGCGCCAAGAATAAGGGCATGATCTGCGACCGCTGCGGCGTGGAGGTGACTACCGCCCGCGTGCGCCGCGAGCGCATGGGCCACATCAACCTGGCCGTGCCGGTGACCCACATCTGGTTCTACAAGTGCATGCCCAGCCGCATCGGCCTCATGCTCGACCTCAC
This sequence comes from Akkermansiaceae bacterium, assembly GCA_015062005.1. GTDB lineage: Bacteria > Verrucomicrobiota > Verrucomicrobiia > Verrucomicrobiales > Akkermansiaceae > Akkermansia. The sequence continues at coordinate 32,933 of SUVL01000002.1, read as the reverse complement.
CGCCCGTGACCTGGAGCGTGTGATTTACTACGAGGACTACATCGTAATTGACCCGAAGGATGTGGCCGGCATTGAGCGCGGCCAGATCCTGACCGAGGAGGAGTACGATGAGCTTGTGGAGGACTACGGCGACGACGCCCCCGAGGCCGGCATGGGTGCAGCTGCCATTCAGCGCCTTCTGGCCACCATCGACCTGGACGCCCTGGTTGATTTCCTGCGTCAGGAGATGGAGAAGACCAACTCCAAGCAGAACAAGCGCAAGCTGGCCAAGCGCCTGCAGCTCGTGCAGGGCTTCCGCACCAGCGGCTGCAAGCCCGAGTGGATGGTGCTGACTACGCTTCCGGTGATTCCCCCGGACCTGCGTCCGCTCGTTCCGCTGCCCGGCGGCCGTTTTGCCACCAGTGACCTGAACGACCTGTACCGCCGCGTCATCAACCGCAACAACCGACTGCGCGAGCTGGCCGCCCTGCAGACCCCTGAGGTGATTAAGCGCAACGAAATGCGCATGCTGCAGGAGGCTGTGGACGCCCTGTTCGACAACGGCCGCCATGGCCGCCACGTGACCGGCGCCGGCAACCGCCCGCTGAAGTCCCTCTCCGACATGCTGAAGGGCAAGAGCGGCCGCTTCCGTCAGAACCTGCTCGGTAAGCGTGTGGACTACTCCGGTCGTTCCGTGATTGTGATTGGTCCGAATCTGAAGATGAACCAGTGCGGTCTTCCCAAGAAGATGGCCCTGAGCCTGTTCGAACCCTTCATCATCCACCGCCTCAAGGAGCTTGGCTATGTACACACCGTGCGCTCCGCCAAGAAGATGATTGACCGCAAGGAGCCCATCGTGTGGGATATCCTGGAAGAGGTGACCAAGGGCCACCCCGTGTTCCTGAACCGTGCTCCTACGCTGCACCGCCTTTCCATCCAGGCTTTCGAGCCTGTGCTTATCGAAGGTTCCGCTATCCGTCTGCACCCGCTCGTGTGTACCGGTTACAACGCTGACTTCGACGGTGACCAGATGGCAGTACACGTGCCGCTGAGCGTGGAAGCCCAGCTGGAGGCCCGCCTCCTCATGCTGGCTCCGAACAACATCTTCTCCCCGGCTTCCGGCAAGCCCATCTGCACGCCTTCCCAGGATATCATTCTGGGTTCCTACTACCTGACGCACACCCGCGCCAAGGAAGTGAAGGAACACCAGGACAACCAGCACCTGCTGCCCCTCTTCGAATCTATTTCCGAAGTGGAGTTTGCCATCGCGGCCCGCAAGATTGGCTACCACGAGTGGATCCGCCTGAAGAACCCGGATTACGGCAAGACCGGTGCCGCGTTCGACAAGCTGGCCTACAACCAGGAGAACGTGAACCGCAAGACGCTGGTGACCACTGCCGGTCGCGTGCGCTTCAACGAAATCTGGCCGGATGAGATTGGCTACATCAACCGCAACGTGGGCAAGAAGCAGCTGGGTGACATCATCTGGCGCTGCTACCAGACCTGCGGTCAGAAGAAGACCGTGGAGACGCTGGACGCCCTCAAGTCCCTGGGGTATAAGGAAGCTACGCGTTCCGGTTGCTCCATCGGTATCGTGGACATGGTGGTGCCTGAGAACAAGGACGGTGTGATTTCCACCGCATACGACGAGGTCGCCAAGGTGACTGAGCAGTATGAGGAAGGCCTTATCACCAACGGCGAGCGCTATGAAAAGGTGATTAACATCTGGTCAAGCGCTACCGATGCCATCCAGAAGGAACTCTACACCAAGCTGGAATACAATGAGGGCTCTGCCGTGGCCAGCCCGCTCTACATGATGGTGGACTCCGGCGCCCGTGGTAACAAGGCTCAGATTAAGCAGCTTTCCGGTATGCGTGGCCTTATGGCCAAGCCCTCTGGTGAGATTATCGAACGCCCCATTACCTCCAACTTCCGCGAAGGTCTGTCCGTGCTGGAGTACTTCATCTCCACTCACGGTGCCCGTAAGGGCCTGGCCGATACCGCTCTGAAGACTGCTGACTCCGGTTACATGACCCGTAAGCTGGTGGACGTGGCCCAGGACGTCATTGTGCGCGATGTGGATTGCGGTACGGATAATGGTATCACCATGACTGCCATTTACGACGGTGAGGACGAAATCGCCTCCCTGGCTCAGCGTATCTACGGCCGCGTGACCTGCGACGATATCTACGACCCGACCACTCGCGAGCTCATCGTGGCCAGGAACGAAATCATCACGGACGAGGCCGCCAAGCGCATTGAGAAGGTGGGTATCGAGAAGGTGAAGGTGCGTTCCGTGCTGACCTGCGACCTTTCCAAGGGCTGCTGTGCCAAGTGCTACGGCCTGAACCTGGCTACCGGCCAGAGCGTGAAGGTGGGCGAGGCTGTGGGTATCATCGCTGCCCAGTCCATTGGTGAGCCCGGTACTCAGCTGACCATGCGTACCTTCCACGTGGGTGGTACCGCTACGGCTGCTGCCTCCCGCCCCGAATACACCGCCAAGCGTTCCGGTACTGTCATTTACGATGAAAACCTGCGCGACCGCTGCGTAGAGGACGAAAATGGCAACATGGTCGTGCTCTGCAAGAACGGCAGCGTGAAGATCTACAGCGAGGAAGGCAAGGAGCAGGAATCTTACTCCCTGACCATGGGTGCCGTGCTCCGCGTGAAGGACGGCGCCAAGGTGGAAGCCGGTGCTGTGATTGCCGAATGGGATCCCTTCGCCATCCCGGTGATTGCGGATATCGGCGGTACTGTGGAGTTCCAGGACATGATTGAGGGTATTACCTGCCGCACGGAATCCGGTCATACGGAGTCCGGTAAGGGTACTACCGTCATCATCGACCACCGCCAGGACCTTGCACCCCGCGTGATTGTACACACCGCCAAGCCTGGTTCTGATAAGGACAAGCCCAAGGTGTTCGCCATTCCGACCGGTGCCTACCTCGTGGTGAACAACAAGCAGAAGATTTCTGCCGGTACCCAGCTCGCCAAGACTCCCCGCAAGGTGCAGAAGACGAACGATATTACCGGTGGTCTTCCCCGCGTGGCCGAGCTCTTCGAAGCCCGCCGCCCGAAGGATACCTGCACGCTGGCCGAAATGGACGGTATCGTGGCTATCGACGATGCGATGATTCGCGGTAAGAAGGTCGTGACCATCTATCGCGATGCCGCTGCCAAGGAAGCCGCCACCAAGAGCCGCAAGCGCTCCACCAAGCTGCAGACCAGTGATGAGTACGAGGGCACCATCTCCATCAAGCACCTCGTGCCCATGGACCGCCACATCATCGTGCACGATGGCGACTTCGTGCGTGCCGGTGAGCCGCTTTCCGACGGTTCCGAGGCTTCGGATGAAATTCTCCGCATCTGCGGTAAGGAGGCTCTCCAGGAGCACCTCGTGAACAAGGTGCAGCAGGTGTACCGTGTGCAGGGTGTGGAAATTAACGATAAGCACGTGGAAATCATCGTCTCCCAGATGCTGCGCAAGGTGCGCGTGAAGGACCCGGGTGATACCGGCCTGCTCTGGGGCGACGAGGTGGACCGCACCACGCTCTCCCGCATCAACAAGGAGACCGTGGAGCAGCACGGCCGCCCTGCCGACAGCGAGCCCATCCTCCTGGGTATCACCAAGGCTTCCCTCAAGACCGATTCCTTCATCTCCGCCGCTTCCTTCCAGGACACCACGCGTGTGCTGACCGAGGCTGCCACTCTGGGCAAGGTGGATATGCTGGAAGGCTTCAAGGAGAACGTCATCCTGGGTCACCTCATCCCCGCAGGTACGGGCTTCGCCCAGTATCGCAACATCGTGGTGGAACCGGCAGAGGGTGCTACTCCCATCCCCCGCGCCACCTACTACGACGAGGAGGAGATGCCGCTGCCTGACGATACCCTCTCCGTGGGGGCCGATGACTAAAGCGGAAGCTCGGTAATAAACTTCATGCCCGGCATTGCAGCAAGCGGTGCCGGGCATTTTTTTTGATGGCAGGTTGCTTCAACGCAGCCATTCGGCCAGCTGGCGTACCTGGAAACAGGTCTGCCATGCTGCGGCTATTTCTGCTGCATCTCGTTCGCCACCCTGCCATTTTACCAGTTCGCCAAGCAGGGCCGCGCAGAGCTGCTCGGGGGTGTCTTCTGTGGCAACGGTGCCGGAGTTCCGGCTGGTGTACCAGCCTACTACGCTGAGCAGCGGACGCGGCGGGCAGACCACGCTGCAGCCGCAGCACAGGGCTTCTGCCGAGGCCGTGTGGGAACCTTCGCTTTCGGAGGTGCAGAGCTCAATGCTGGCTGCGTTGTAGAGGCTGGTCAGTTGCTCGTGGGTACACAGGCCATGCAGATGCACCCGGTTGCGCTGGTTTTCGGGCAGTGTTTGCTGCCATTCTTGCAGGGTGGGGGGGACCGGGCCGCAGATATCGGCTTGCACCTCCGCATGTTGCTTGAGGAGCAGGGTGAGCGTATTCATCAACATACCAGCGCGCTTGACGGGTAGTTGCCAGCTGCCGGTGCAGATGATACGCTGCTGTTTTGGCGTCCCATCATACTGGAAACAGCTTTCCACAGGCGTGGGGAATTCCTTGCATTTAGCGGCTATGGTTTCTCCGTAGTACGCATCGTTCCGGAATTGTTCAATGCAGGGTCGCGATGTTGTGATGATATCGGCATAGCCCAGGTGGATTTTCCTGAGCTTGTTTACCAGTATATCTTTGACCCGGTTGATGAACCTGTTACCAGGGCGGTGCAGGTGCTCGTGCAGCTCGCCACTTGAGTCAAAGTGGATGATGAGCCTGATGCCGGCCTGGTGAATTGCCCGGGCTATTTTCGTATAGCGGGGATCACCCCATGAGTAGAGAATTACTGCATCCAGATTCTGCCTGCTCCACCAGGTAACCGAATTCAGTCGGCTGAGTGCTTCGCGTTGCAGTTGCCGAGTCGGCAGATCATCGTCGTGTGCAGGCAGCGGCATAATTACTCTGCATTCATGCCCTAGCGCGTGCAGCTCACGGCAAATCAGACCTGTGTCCCGGGAATAGAAATTACCGTTGGCGTGAAAGGCAACCGGTGTGCAGGTGGCCAGATTGAGTAGGCTTGGGCTCATGGTGCTCGTCAGAGCATATCATGCCACGTCTGGATGTCAAGTTCATACTCCTCGTCCAGCTGGAAGAGGGGTATGAACTATTATAATAAAATGCGGAATTAATATCGTCGTCAGGCTTAGAGTGTGGCTCCGTAATAGCGCTTCTCAGCAGCAGTTTCGTATATTTGCATAGCAGTGGGAAGAACTTTCTTCATGGCATTGAGTCGATCATCGTCTCGCGGATGAGTGCTGAGAATCCCATTAAGCGTGCTCGTATGGCGATTGGAGCCGAATCGCTCCCAGAACTCGATAGCGGCTGCGGGGTTGTAGCCGGCGCGAGCCATGAGAATCATACCGATTTCATCTGCTTCATACTCCATGCTGCGGCTGAAGGGAAGCATGATACCCAGTTTACCTCCTGCGCCGGAAAGCAGTCTTGCGCTGCCCTCGTTTCCTCTGTTGTGGAGTTCCTCGCTCCCAATCGAAACGGCTTTTCGCAAAGCGGCTTTTTCAGCATAGTGGCGAGCCAGGGCATGCGCAATTTCGTGCGCTACAACAGCCGCCAGTTCTGCTTCATTCCGCATGATTTCCATCAACCCCAGATAGACACCGATTTTCCCGCCGGGGCAGCAGAATGCATTCTGCGTTCTTGAATCAAACAGCGCGAAAGCCCAATCATACTGGACCTCTGTTGCGGCTGCGATGAGGCCGTTGGCACAGGATTCGAGCACTTTGCTGTAGTGAGTATCAGATATGGTCCTGTAGCATCCCTTTTCTTCGTCAAACGCCTCCTCGCCTAAAGCCTTTTCTTCATCCTCAGAGCAGGCAACAACATGTGAGCGCCCGGTAATTGGTACCGTGCAGCATACGTGGCCTTTTGCCAGATCGGGGCGCTTGCTTTCCAATTCATTAAACCCGGAATTGATGGCTCTGGAAGCGACTTCGCGTGCTTTTTTCGGATTGTTGAGGAGTTCTTGGACAGATGTATCGCCAATGATGTTTTTTAAGCTAAATGCGCACATATGTGTGGTATGCTGGGATTTCTTTTTCTCAATGGGCAATTATTGTTGCCGTACATGTTGTCAAGCGTGCGTGCGTATGAAATTTATGTAGAAAATTGATAAAAAAACACCTGGCGGAATTACCGCCAGGTGTTAAGGAAAACTGATTTCTACAGGAGAGAAGCTCCAGCTCAGGCAGCGATGCCGAAATGACGCTGGATATCTTCGAAGATACGGTCGCGGAGACGACGTGCCCTCTCGATGTTGCGGGTCTTGAGGGAGAAACGCAGGCGCTCAGCCGTTGCATCCGGCTTGTGCACCGTTACGTGGCACCACCACACACCGCGGTTATTCCACAGGTGGTGGTTGAGGTTATCGTCATTGATACGAAGCGCGATCTTGGTCTGTTGCGGGGTCATTTTGGTAAATTGATATGAAAGGTAATGGGTGTCCGCGTTCGTTTCTGAACCGCCGTGCGGCACCTCCGGGTCTGGCGTTGGATTGGAGACGCTGGAGGTAACCGCTCCGTTCAAAAAAAGCAGCAGGATTTAGTAAAGAATCCCGGCTTTCTTGAGAGTGTTGTAGGCGCCGTTCTTGGAAATTGTGCGCAGAGCCTTGCAGGAAAGCTTCATGCGGAGGTAGCCACCCTTGCCACCGTTGAGCTCGGGCACCCAGATGCGCTTCTCCTGGAGGTTCGGATAAACAGTGCGGTTCACCACCTTGGTGACGTGACGACCGATACCGCCCTTCTTCTTGGCAAGACCGGAACGATGAATGCGGCGGCCCTTGTGCGGCATGGCAAATGTGATATTGCAGATACGGGACATAAGATGTTCTAGGTGACGTTAAAAAAATAAAGCGGTGCGCTATTTTACACAATTTGGGCGCGGCGTCAAGTAAAACTACATCCAAAAGGGGAAAAAGTTTAATCTGTTGGCTCAGAGAGGGCTTTACACGAACAGAAAAGAAGTGTAGAATAGCACAAATGAGGGATGCTTACATCATTTTATGCCACCAGTCTCCCTGGCAGGTAAACGAACTAGCTCAGTATCTTGCGTCTGCTGGGAACGACGTGTATATACACGCCGATAAGACGTGGAATGCTGCGGGGCAGATATTGACTAGTGAGCATATACGCCTGGTGGCGGATCCGGTGAAGGTGGTGTGGGCTGATTGGAGTATTGTGAAAGCTACGTTGAAATGCATTAATGCTCTGAAGGAGAAGGGACTGGCGTACAGGTACGTGCATCTTATCAGTGGGCAGTGTCTGCCTGCCAAATCCGGGCGGGTGCTTGATGAAATTTTAGATGCTGCTCACAAGGAGGGGCTTCAATTCATGGAATGCCGACAGCTGCCCCGGACAGATAACTGGGGGCGCGATGGTGGGATACACCGGGTAGGTACCTGGTATCCGCGTTGGATGGTAAGCAAATACAGCCCCTGGCATCGGTGGTTCTGGCCTTACACAAACAAATGGATACGTTTGAGGCTTCGCAGGCCGTTGTATTACGTGTATCGCCCCTTTTACGGAGGCGCTCAATGGTGGTCTCTCACTGGGGCGTGCGTGGCAGACATTGCGGCATATGCGTCCAGGCATGGCCTGTTCCGTTATTTCTTTCACCATGTTTTCTGCAGTGATGAGCTTTTTTTTCAGACATGCATTTCCCGGCTGCCGTATTTCAATAAAGTGACGGGCAGTAACCGACGGTTCCTGAAATGGCCATTCCCGGATGCTCAATCACCTATTGATTTGCAGGAGGAACATTGGCCTGAATTGTGGGCTTCCGATGCGCTTTTTGGACGTAAGTTTTCCATGTCGCCAGGTGAGACCAGGCGGTATCTGCAAAAACTTGAAAAAAGTGAATAAAATTAAACAAAAGCGCGGTTGTGCCGCGCTTTTATGGTGTCTGACCCACTGGTGTAAATATGAAAACGTATTTCAAAAATATTGCTTTAGTTATATGCTCTGCCTTGATGTTGAGCAGTTGTGCGGTCTATGACTACCCTGTCTATACAGGCGCTTCTGTAAGTGTGGGCGGGCATGGTTGGAGTTCATCGGTTTCGTGGACGAATGCAAGCTATGATGCAAACGGCTTTCCGATTTATGGGTACTACTACGGCCAGCCGGTCTATGGTTATACAGCAGCTGGTGCGGCAATCTTCTCTATAGCCGCCATTACCGCGGCTTGTCTGGTGCCGGATTGGGGCCCCGCTCCGTGGTATTGCGGCCACTGGCACTACCCGCGGCATGTGCATAGGGTGTGTGCTCCGCCTCGGCATCCGGCCGGGCACCATCCCGGGGTGAGGCCTTCGCATCACAGCCACGGGCATCATGTTGGTGTACGCCCGCATGTGAAGCCGAACCGCCCGCATGCACAGCCGAACCGCCCGCATGCACAGCCGAACCGCCCGCAGGCGCAGCCGAACCGCCCGCATGTGAAGCCGAACCGCCCGCAGGCGCAGCCGAACCGTCCGCAGGCGCAGCCGAACCGCCCGCTCGTGAAGCCGAACCGTCCGCATGCACAGCCGAACCGCCCGCATGCGCAGCCGAACCGTCCGCAGGTGAACCACCGCCCGCATGCGGGTAATCGCCCGCAGATGCACGCGAGCCGCCCGCAATTCAGCAGCCGGCCTCAGTTCCGACCCTCCCGTCCGCAGGTGTCAAGCCGCCCGCAGGTGTCGGGGCGTTCACATGGCCGTGGCGGTCATGGCGGACACGGTGGCCGCGGTGGGCACCGCCGCTGAGTTCTCATTTGCGTCAGTAATGCAGTAACAACCAGAATCCCCCGGTTCCAGATGTGAGGAACCGGGGGATTCACCCATTCAGGGGAGGGCTGGGTCAGAGTCTTCGCCCGAAGGCCAGGCGGTCGTATTGTTCGTTGGCGTAGCGGTGCTGCGGGTGGCTGGTGCGCATGTAGGCCTCGTGCAGCGGGTGGGTAGGGTCGTGGGCAATGCGGTGGGCCTCTTTTCTGCCATCCGGTTGCGAGCCGGTGTGAAGCGGTGCTTCATCCATGAGCCCGGCAGCTTCCAGCAGAAGTTTGGCAAAATCCGGGTTGGCGCGCAGGGCCGGATTCTCCACGAGGGCTCGCACATCCACCCCGGCACGTTCGCCCATGGTGTGCAAGAAAGACTCAATCGTCTTCAGATTATCCTCATAGGCGCTGCCCCAGTCCTGCTGCAGGGTTGCATCTGCCCGCAGAAGCGCCTGGGCATTTTCCTGCTGGCAGCGTTCCATGAAGCGGCGTCCTTCTGCAGTATAGCGTTCAGCCAGTGCGGCCAGTGCCCTGGGCGGCACGCCGTATTCATAGGCTACGCTGCTGAGTTGGCTTACCAGCTCTTCATTCCAGAGTTCATCCGGCGTGTCCTGCGGGCGCTCCAGGGTGAATTCCTCAGCCGTGGCGGGAAGTCCCATGGCGGTGCGGAAGGCCGCCATGCGGGCGGCATCGGCCGTGTCTTCCGGGTAACCGCGGAGCTTCTCCAGATTGGCATAGCTTTTGGCCAGGGCCTCCGGCCGCTGGAATTTGGAGAGCGTGGCAGCATAAGGCTTGAGCTCTTCAAAGCGGGTGAACCAGCCCGGGGTGAAAGCGCCGTCATCGCGCATGAGCGGTGCGGGCACTTCCTCAGCGGGCAGTGGGGTGGGTGCTGTTTCTTCTTTGGTGTTATCCATCTTGTTCTTGTTGTGTTTGTGTTGCTTCCTGCCGTGCCAGCTCCAGCTGGTGGCGGATTACCAGGAAGATTTCTCGGTGTGCATCTCGGCGCATGGCATCCAGTGGGTCGTAGCTCCCGGCCTTGCCTTGGAAAACGGGCAGGTGGGTTTCGAAGCGCCGCTCCAGATCGCTCAGTACCTGCATCCCATGTGGAGTGGAGAAAAGGGCAAGCAGGCGCTGGCGTTCCTCTCGGGCTTGTTCCAGTTGCGGGTTTCGGCGGTAAATCATGGCGCTGGGGCTGTTTGTTGTTGCTGGGCTGCAGCTTCACGCTTGCGGCGCATGCGTTTCACCGCTACCTCCGGGCGCAGAATACCCTCCGGCACGCCGTCCATGCGGGCGGCGGTGCGGAAGGTGCGGTCCAGATCTACGTGGTCCAGCAGGGTATTATCCAGCCCGGCCATGGTTTGCAGACGTTGGAGCGTGCGGGTGATGCCTTCCGACTGCAACCGGCGCATGACCATAGCGATGCGCCCCTGGTAGATGACTTGCGGCAGCTCAATTCCCTGCTCGCCGTCCCGGTCGGTCTGCAGTACGGTGGCAGGAGGCGGCGGGAAGCTCCCCAGGCGGAAAAGCAGGGCAAATACACGCTCCATGAGCGGGCGGAAATCGCTGGCGAACAGCGTGAAGGACGGTGAGAAGAGCATCACCCGCTCATTTTCGCGGGCGTAGACCTCGCTGGCGGTCATCTGCTGTTTGTGGTCGCTCCAGAGCTCCAGCATGGGAACGAAGAATGCACGGCGTATCGCTTCCTGCTTCTGCCGCAGGCGGTCAATCCCCACGTCGTACCGCCCCTGGGTGGCCCACTCGCGCGGGAAGCCCAGGCTGGCGCTTTCCGGGTTGATGAGGGTTCGCCCGCCGGCTCGCAAATCGACTTCGCCGGCCTGGTTGGCCAGTTCCAGAATTCGCGGGAAGGCGGCCACCTCGCCCAGCATATCCAGGATGCGGTTGAGGAATTGAGCCTGGCGGATATCCGGGTAAACCAGGCGGGCAGGGGAAAGCCCGTATACCCCCTCGCCCCAGCGCAGGAATCGTGTGACCATGTAGGGCATTTCGCGGTAGCCGCTTTCCTGCACATTGCACTGGTCGTCCAGGCTGTAATAAATGCTCTCGAAGGGCATGTTGCGGGCGTTGTCGCGCTGGCGGTTGCGCCGGGCGCGCGGCCTCACCACATGCAGGAAGCGCAGCTCACCTTCGTGCGGGTTGCGCGTGTTTTCCAGCATGGCGCGGCCGCGCGGGCCCAGGGCCTTGGCGCCGAATTTGGCTGCGGCCTGGTGCGGGGTGAAGGTAAACTCGCGCATAAAGGTATCCAGCGCACCTTCATCATTCTCCGCGCACACGAAATCCCCGCAGGGGATGTGGCGGAAGAGCAACCCTCCGCTGCGCGTGCTGCCGCAGTAGAGGCTGCCGGTGCCCAGTCCTACCCGGTCCAGAAAGCACTCGTGCAGCTCGGTGTAGAAATTGCTCTTTGCCAATTCCCGGTTGGCGATTTCGGAGCAGCGGTTGTACCAGGATTCCGCCTCATCCCCGGCATCCGCCAGCGGGCAGCTCCATTTGAACCACAGCTCGTTGCTGGGGGTCAGGTAGCTCATGTGTGCGCTGGCCAGTTTCTGGCAGGCTTCCACTGCGGTGGTATCGCTCAGCTGGTGGGCAGCCGGGGGCTCTGCAGTGTCGTAGCCCTCCTGGGTATGCTGGCGGTCCGGCAGCACATAATGCCGCAGGGTTTCCCACCAGCTTTCCCATGGGGCGCGGGCTGCTTTCAGGCTCTGGTAACTCTGAAGTATTGTGTGCATCAGCCCAGGGTGGGGTTAGCTGTATCGGCGTTGGCGGTGGTTTCTTTGCGGCGGTGCGAGCTCAGGATAGTGGAGAGGAGCCCTTTCTTCTGAGCATTGGCCTGCTCGGCGGCCCGTTGCGATTCCTCGGCGGTGGTCTGCGTTACCACTGGAATCGTATTGGTGGCGGCGCGGTAGTTGGTGGTGCTGCTGAATCCCATAATCGTTTGTTTGTTGTGTCGGTTAATGCTGCATGAACGCTTGCCAGGGTTGACGGTGAGGAGCCGGGGTGCGCAGCCCGCGCTGGAAGCAGAGCCAGCGCCGCCGGGGCAGGGCGGTGGCCAGTCTGCGGGCGAGCCGCAAATCCCCCACCAGCAGATGCACGTACCAGGCATCTGCCGCAGGGAAGATGCGGGGCAGGTCTGTCCACTGCTCCGGTTGCCGGCTGCATACCGGTTTCATGAGCACCACCAGCCGGGGCATGAGCAGCACAATCCCCTCCGGGTGCGCGGCCAGGGCAGCCAGGTCGGCTTCCATGTCCCGCCCGGCTGCCTTGTAGTATTCCCATGCCTGGTCTCTGGCATCAGCGTTCATGCGGCAGACTCTAGCCCACAGCGCCCTCCTGTGCCAGATTATTTGCAGAGGGGCAACTGCGTTCCACCCGAAAACAGGTTCCGACTGTGTGTATCGTTTTGATTACCACGTCCCATTGTGGCACCTTGTGGAGCATCACTATGTCTGCTACCACACCCGAAAATACTACACTCACACCGTTGGATATCTGCAACCTGGCCCTCAGCCGGCTGGGGGAATCTCCCATCCCGGAGCTGGATTCCAACGGCAGCCTGCCTTCCCGCATGTGCTACATGCACTACCACCCCGTGCGCCGCGAGGTGCTCTGCGCCAACCGATGGAGCTTCGCCACCGTGAGCGCCACCTTGCAGAGCGCCGAGGAAAGCACCGGGGATGATACTCACCAGTTGCGCCATAGTCTGCCTGTGGATTGTCTGCGCGTGCTCGGGGTGAACAGCCGCAGCTGGACCCTGCGCGGCCGAGCGGTCTACTGCCCGGCCCGCACCATCCGCCTGCTGTACATTGCGGATGTGGAGGATACCTCCCTCTTTGAGCCGCTCTTTGTGGAGGCTCTGGCGCTTCGCCTGGCCTGGAAACTCTGCATCCCCCTCATCAACAGCACTACTGCCCGCCAGGCCCTGGGCGAGGAGTACCAGCGCATCGCTCTCCCCCAGGCGGCTCATTTTAATGCCGTGCAGCACATGTCGAACGATTCACACCCCCTCTACCGCCTGTGGCGTCAGAGTATGTGCAGCCAGGACTAATCCACCCCCACTGTTGCTTCTTATGAAAGCTATTGATTTTGCCTGCCGTTTCCTCAGCCGCCTGCAGCGGGATGAGCTCTCTCCTGCTGCCCGGCTGGTGCTGGTGGCTGTGGCTGCCGGGCTGGAGGATAAGAATGATATCTCACACGAAACCGGACTCTCCCACAGCGTGTGTACCACCCAGCTGCGCCACCTGGAGCAGCTGGGCGAGCTGCGCTGCGTAAGCTCTCTGGCTGAGCGCTATGTGCCGGCTCCCGCTGGCAAGGAACGCCTCCGCCGCTGGTTCAACTTCCACACCCCCGCCTCTCATGGCTAAAAAGAAATTCCTGAGCATTGAGGAAAAACGCACCTGGCTGGCTGGAATCTTCCGCGATTCCAGCGGAGAATTCAGCCAGGCTGATAAGTTCAAGGCTATGATTGAGGATACCCGCCTGGCCATGCTTGAGACTGAGAGTGCCAAATCCGCTGAGCCTGCCCTCCCGGGGATTCCTGCGGCTCTGCTGGCCCATCTCCCGCCTCCTCTGCGGGCAGATTAGCCCTTCCTTTCGCCCGCATGCGTGCCTGCCTCTCGCAAAAAAACAGGGTGGGCGGTATGGTGTCGGGCAAATTTCATGGCGTTTTGTCATAAATGTGACTTTTTGTGTCATTTTTATGTCGTAAAAAGCGCCAAAATCCCAAAAATATCCAAAGAAAGGGTGTAAATTTGTAAAAAAGCGCATAAAATTGCACAAAAGCTAGAGTATGGTCTACTTTTTAATCTTGACCATACTCTAGTTTTTAGTTAAGATGAGTGCGGAGCCGCACCAGCGGGAAGAAAGAGATAAACCCGGTGACAGGCTGGTTCCCTTTCCAAACAAACACAATACAACACACACTAAATATGAAAAAGAGCCTTACGACGATGATGGTTGCCGCCCTGATGAGCTCCGCTTTCGCTGGCACCAACACCACAGACTCCTACGTGGTATCTCAGCAGCCGGACTTCAAGCGTCTGAGTGGCGCAGTGCATGTGGGCGTAGGCACAGCCTACACGCTGCACGGTTATGTTCCGACCACGGCCGCTGTTCAGGGCGAAGGTGTAGGCATGGGTGCGATTCAGCTTGGCTACGACTTTGGTAAGGAAGGTTTCTGGAGCTATGCCGGTGCCATCTCCTACAAGGCTCCGTTCTCCGGCCACACGCTGTATGGCAACCCGCAGACTCTGACTCGCGCTGGTTTTGCTGCGCATTCCAATGGTGCTGTTCCTCCTCCTGTCAACAACAGCTGGGAGCATCTGAACCAGACTATTCCTGGCGCGACTGCGACTGCGGAGCAGGAATATGAAGGCGCATACCAGGCCAAGAAGAATACGCCCATGGGTGCTAAGAACATCGAGAACGAGTTCATCCTGCGCAACAGCGTGAAGTACACCCGCAAGTACTGGAATGCCTCGGTGGGGCACGACTACATTCATGGTGGTATTGCCGGTGTGGTGGCCAAGCACTTCGACCATCAGAAGGATTCCAAGATGCAGCAGGTGTTCGGCACTTTCGAGGTGACTCCCGTCGCATGGTTCTCCGCTGATATTCAGGCTGCCCGCACCTTTGATACCGTTGAGGGCTGGTGGTTCGAGGCTCACGCCCGCCTCAAGGCTCCTATCATCGGTACGCCTGAGGATATCAAGGTGGCTGGTATTTTCGAATACGGCATGAGCTGGTGCGCCAATTTCTACGAATCTTCTCACAACGCATGCTCCAACGGCACGCAGGCCTTCTGGCTGAAGCTTTCCACCCCCTGGTTCGTGAACGAGGAGAAGAGCTTCATCCTGACTCCCTCCGTGAGCTGGAACTGGCTGGGTAAGGGCGGTATGAAGGCCAACGAGAAGTCCCATGCCAAGGCTTACGGTAATAAGTACGTGCCCTTCCGCAACTTCGCCGTGGTGGGTGATATTACTGCAACCTACAAATTCTAATCAAACACAGCGTTTTACGCTGGAAATCACCCGGATAATATGCTAGCATAGAGTCCGTGGGCTCAGGAGCCGCCCGCTGCGAAATACAGTCGGGCGGCTTTTCAAGTCCAGCCGTTTCTACGCACAGAAACCCTTAATACGAAAATTTTATGGTAAGTCTGCTTAGTCTCAAAGGAAACCCGGTGAATGTGACCGGTGAGGAAAATATCGTGAGTCCCGGCTTCTACATGCCGAACCGCCTGAGCGTTGCAGTGGGCAAGGCCCTGCACAAGCTGCTGGATGGCAAGGTGTGCTACCTGGTGGATCCGACCTTCCCGCCGCACCCGGAGGTAATGGAGTATCTCACAAAGAAGAAGGTTCACATTGAGTATTTCGATTTCCGCAAAACTACCTCCCGAGCTGTTCGTGAACAGATTCTGGATCAGATGAACCAGGGGAACAGTGTGGTGTTCCTGCCGGGGCTGGTGAGCAAGACCCGCGGTTGCCATGCAGACGTGCCGTCCCCCTTCCTGCGCCATGTGGGCAGTCTGCACATTTCTCCCGTGCCGGTATTTGTGGGGTACTACACCGACACGGTGAAGGACTTGTTCCGCAGTGAGCCGCTGGCCGGCTACAGTGAGGAGCTGAGCATTCTGCCGCAGCTGCATCCCGGCCCGCAGACCGGTGAGCGCCTGCTTTCAGCCTGGCTGCAGCGCAGTGCCGAATTGTTCTCAGCCCGTCCCCTTCTGCTAGGTTCGCTGACCACCGCTCTGGTGAAATCCATGCGAGCCAATCCGAAGAAGGAGATTATTGATGGCATGACGCACGCCTCACTGCCGTTCTTCAAGGTGCTGGGTGTTTCGATGACCGTGGCCAAGCTGCTCAAGGAACGCGGCGATAAGCGCGTGGGCGTGATTCTGCCCCCGGGCGCCGGCGGCACCATTGCCACGCTGAGCTGCCTGCTGGCCGGAGCCACGCCGGTGCTTATCAACTATGCCTCCTCCAAGGCTGCGTTTGAAAGCACGGTGCGCCAGGCCGGGCTCAAGACCTTCATCACCGCCCGCAAGTTCATGCAGAAGCTGGATACCTTCCCCTGGCCGCCGGCGGAGCAGCTCATCATCGTGGAAGACCTGCTGAAGAACCTGGACAAGAAGGCCCTCATTGCCAACGTGCTCATGGCCAAGGCCGCCCCGGCCGCTGTCATCTGCAAGATGTTTGATACCGATGCCCGCCGCAACAACGATGAAGCCGTGATGCTCTTCACCTCCGGTTCCAGCGGTGAGCCCAAGGGCGTGGTGCTCAGCCACCGCATGCTGCTGGCCAATGTGGCACAGTGCGCCAGCCGTATCCCGCTGGGCGATGAGAAATTCCTGGCCAGCCTGCCGATTTTCCACAGCTT
Source organism: Akkermansiaceae bacterium (assembly GCA_015062005.1). Taxonomy (GTDB): domain Bacteria; phylum Verrucomicrobiota; class Verrucomicrobiia; order Verrucomicrobiales; family Akkermansiaceae; genus Akkermansia. Next base: position 16,740 of record SUVL01000002.1, on the reverse strand, counting down.
CGGCCTTACCGTGACAATGCTGCTGCCGCTGCTCACCGGCTACAGCTATTGTGCCTACCCGAACCCCACGGATGCCCGCAGCCTGTGTGAGCTTTGCAAGCGCTACGAGCTTACCGTGGTCTGCGCAACCCCCACTTTCGCCCGAGCCATGCTGCGCCGTGCGGATGCCGAAACCTTCAAGGCGGTGAATTACTTCATCGTAGGTGCTGAGAAGCTGCAGCCCGACCTGGAAAAGGAATTCCAGGAACGCTGCGGTGTGACCCTGCTGGAAGGTTACGGCCTCACCGAGGCTTCTCCGGTTTGCGCGGTGAATATGCCGAACGCGGAAATGATAGCCGGTTCCGCTTTCTACGTGCCGGGCCTTATTCCCCGCACGATTGGCGTACCGCTGCCCGGCATCGCTGTGCGCATTACCGATGTGGACGATGATAGCCGCGAGCTGCCCCTCACTGAGCAGGGCATGATCTGGTTCAAGGGCGCCAACGTGTTTACCGGTTACGTGGGCAAGTCCGAAATGAATCCCTCCATCTTCAAGGATGGCTGGTTCAAGACCGGCGATATCGGCAAGATGGACCTCAACGGCTTCATCACCCTGGGTGGGCGTCTCTCCCGCTTCTCCAAGATTGGCGGTGAAATGGTGCCCCACGAAGGCGTGGAGCAGGTGCTTACGGATATCTTCAATGTGGACCCCGCTGCGGAAGGCGGCGTGCAGATTGCCATCACCGGTGTGACCGACCCGCAGAAGGGAGAGGCCCTGGTGCTGCTCTCCGCGCTCAAGGAGCACCAGCGCAGTTCCGAGGAAAAGCTGATTCTGCAGAACGTGCGCACCGCTCTGGCCGAGCGCCAGATGCCCACACTCTGGGCGCCCAAGTACATCGTACCCGTGGAAGCCATCCCGATTCTTCCCACCGGCAAACTCGACTTGCGCAACTGCAAGTTGCTGGCAGAAGAAGCCCTGGCATCCCTGCTTTAATCGGAAAGCCCCCGCGCCAAACGGCGCGGGGGCTTTCCGATAATTACGCATAGCATTTTTGCGCTGCGGGCAAAAGGGAGAAATTCCGCTTCGCCGGAAGCTGATTTCCCCTCGCGTGGGGAGATTTCACAGTCATACCCCTACTTTCGTCATTGCCACGCGCGCGGGGAGGGGGTACAATGCAGGCATGAGTTACGATTTAATTGTGATTGGTGGCGGCCCAGCTGGTTATGTGGGCGCAATCCGTGCGGCCCAGCTGGGCAAGCGCGTGGTGTGCGTGGAGCGCGAGCGCGTGGGCGGCACCTGCCTGAACTGGGGCTGCATCCCGACCAAGGCCCTGCTGAAGAATGGCGAGGTGTACAACACCATCAACAAGCGCGCTGCGGAGTTCGGCATTGCGACCGAAGGCCTCAGCGTGGACTGGGAGACCGTCATCGGCCGTTCCCGCCAGATCAGCGACCGCCTTTCTGCCGGTATTTCGTTCCTGTTCAAGAAGAACAAGATTGAGAGCGTGGCCGGCGAGGCCAGCATCCCCGGCCCGGGGAAGGTGGAGGTGACTGCTGCCGATGGCACGGTGACTACGCTGGAAGCCCCGCAGATTCTCATTGCCACCGGTGCCCGTACTCGCGAGGTGCCCGTGTTCCCCTTCAATGGCAAGACCATCATTGGCAGCAAGGATGCGCTGGTCATGAAGACTCGCCCCGGGAGCATGATTGTGATTGGCTCCGGCGCCATCGGTTCCGAGCTCTCTTACGTGTACCACTGCTTCGGCACCAAGGTGACCCTGGTAGAGGCCCTGCCGCGCATCCTGCCCAATGAGGATGACGACGTGAGCCAGGCGGTGGAGCGTTCGTTCAAGAAGCAGGGCATCACCTGCATGGCTGGTGCCAAGGTGGACGCCCTCAAGGACAACGGCGACAGCGTGACCGCTACCATCACCGCCAAGAACGGCAAGGTGCAGGAAATCACGGCCGATGTGTGCCTCGTGGCCATCGGCGTGGTGCCTGTGGTGCCCGTTGCTGCGGGGCTGGAGCTCACAGAGCGTGGTTTCATCAAGGTGAATGAACGCTATGAGACCAGCATACCGGGCGTGTACGCCGTGGGCGACTGCATCGGCGGTATCATGCTGGCCCACACTGCCAGCTACGAGGCGGAGCAGGCCGTGGAGGGTATGTATGTGGAAGGCCACACTCCGAAGCAGGCTGTCATCGTGCCGGGCTGCACCTATTGCCACCCGCAAGTGGCCAGTGTGGGCAAGCGCGAACGCGAGCTCAAGGAAGCCGGCGTGGAGTACAAGGTGGGCAAGTTCCCCTTCCAGGCCATCGGTCGCGCAGTGGCCGGCGGCGATACGGAAGGCTTCGTGAAGCTGCTCTTCGGCAAGGAAAACGGCGAGCTGCTGGGTGCCCATATTGTGGGCGATAATGCAACGGAACTGCTCACCGCCCCGGAACTGGCGCTGAACAGCGAGCTGACGGAGGCTGACCTGAACGCCATGATTTACGCCCACCCCACGCTGTCGGAGGCGATTCATGAGGCCGTGCTGGCTGCGGATGGCCGCGCTATTCACGCTTAATCACCTGAGAAAAGACGATGGCGCGTAAGTTTTACTACGACACCGGCACCGAGAAGGTAGGCCCCGTGACCGGGGCTGACCTGGTGCGGCTGCGTGCCACTGGCGAAATCACCGATGAAACCTGGGTGCGCCGGGCGGATAACAACACCTGGCGCCCCCTGCACACCGTCAACCTGAGCGCGGAGGAAGAGGAGGAGCGCAACCCAGGTCTCTTCACGATTCTGAAACGGAGCGGGCTGCTGGGGCCGGTGCTCGTTATCCTGCTGGGGCTGGTGTTGTTCATCGTGGTGGCAATCGGGGCCATCAAGGTGTTCTGGCCGGTCCTGCTGCTGCTCTTTATTTTCTGGTTGCTTTCCAAAGCGTTGAAATAAAATGGTCGATACTTGCAACCTGGATAGTTTGCAGGCGGTGCAGAGTTTTGGTGAACACCCACTCTTCTACGTGTGCTGCATTTTCGCCACAGTGGTGGGTGCCATTGCCGGTGCCACTGCCTCCAGCCGAGTGCGCATGGATATTGTGGGGGTGCTGGTCTGTGGCACCATCGCTTCGCTGGGTGGAGGTACGGTGCGCGATATTCTGCTGAATGGCATGATGACCCAGGATGGCACCCCCATCACCGTATACTGGGTGGATGGGCACGATGTGCAGTTCCTGTACATGGCGCTTATCACCTCGCTGGTCATGTTCTATGTGACCCGCTTCTGGAATCCGCCTGTGGGCACCATCCGCGTGGCGGATGCCTTCGCCATGGCTTTTTTCACCCTGCTGGGGGCGGCCAAGGCATATTATCTGGGCTGCTCCGGCATCGTCTGCATCTGCATGGGGGTGTGTACCGGCGTGGCCGGCGGAGCGCTGCGTGATGTGCTCACGGGCAATGTGCCCTATGTGTTCCGTTCCAAGGAGGTGTATGCTTCCGCGGCGTTCTCCGGCAGTTTGCTTTTTGTGGTGTTGCAGTATTTTAACTGCCCCTACCAGGTTTCCTACATACTGGGTACCATCCTGGTATTCACGTTGCGCATGGTGGCGGTGTACATGAACTGGCAGCTGCCTTCCTACCGCTCCCTGTTGGATACGGTGCATTCCGACGAGCATCAGAAGTGAGCCGGCTTTTGCACCGCTGCAGGTGTCGCTTCTATTGTCGTTGGCGCCAGTGCCCTATGATGTGACTCATCGGCTCGTAAATGGCCTTGCGTGACGGGAATCTGGAAGCGTCCGGTATTTGTTTCTTCAGCGCAAACGCACCGGCAATGTGGTTCACCTCCGGTTTCCCGCCTGGCGGGAGCAGCACCTCGATGATATCCATGCGGCTGGGCACTTCCTTTCCCAGGCGGCGCAGCCAGAGCCCGGCGGCGCGGCGCAGCAGCTCGCGCTTGTGTTCGTTCACGCGGCGGGCGGGGCGCCCTGCGCCGGTGTGCAGCGCACTTTTCACTTCCACAAACACCAGCAGCTCCCCCTTGCGGCAGATGATATCCATCTCGCCGCTGGCACCCATGCGGAAACGGCGGCGCAGCACCTTGTAGCCCTGCGCCCGCAGCCAGGAAGCGGCCACCAGTTCACCATACTCCCCCAGGTAGGCACTCCGCGGGGTCTGTCCCTCAGCCCAGGGGCAGTTCCAGTTGTGTAACAGGTGCAAACGTGCGGCGATGGTGTATCGTAGCTCCATGTTCTCGAATGGCTTGCATGTGGGCCCTGGTGCCGTAGCCGGCGTGGCGGTCGAAACCGTACGCCGGGAACTGGCGGTGCAGCTCCTGCATGTAGTGGTCGCGCCACACCTTGGCCAGAATGCTGGCGGCGGCGATGCTCAGGCAGCGCGCATCCCCCTTCACGATGCTGCGGCTCGGCAGCGGGAAGCCCGGCACCGGCAGCCCGTCTATCAGGCAGAAATCCACCCCGCCGGACAGTCCCTCTGCCGCGCGGCGCATGGCCAGGTGCGTGGCCCGCAGGATGTTCAGCTCGTCAATTTCCTCCACCGTGGCCTGGGCAATGCTTTTCTGCACGGCGTCATCCGCCATCAGCGCTTCGTACAGCGCTTCGCGCTTCTTCGCCGTGAGCTTCTTGGAATCATTCAGCCCCGGCAGCTCGTAGCCCGCCGGCAGTATCACCGCCGCAGCCACCACCGGCCCGGCCAGCGGGCCGCGGCCGGCCTCATCGATGCCGCACACGCGGGCAAAGCCCTCGGCGTGAGCTTCCTGCTCTGCTGCCATATCTGGCGGGGTGGTGGGTGTGGGGGTGCGGCTCATTTCTTCTTTTTAGCGTTGCGGTTCTGGCGGGCAGCCTTGCGGAGCGAATCGGGCAGGGGGGCGCCCTCCTTCTGGCCGTACAGGGCCTCGATGTCGTCCAGATAGCGGCTCATGGCTGTATCCGGGCCCGGGTGCTCGCGGCGCAGCAGCTGCATCGTCTCCAGATACGAATCGAAACTGCGCCCGCGTTCCTGCCCGGTGAAGGTGATTTCGAACCAGTCCAGGTAATCGCGCCCGCGGATGGCGGCAGAGTAATACGCGCGGCGCAGTTCCTGCAGCGGCCCCAGGCTGCTCTGCACCTCGTCCGGGTGGGCACCGTCTGCCAGCTGGCCGATGACCCGGCAATACTCCGTCACGATGGAGCGGTAACCCGGGAAGCAGGTGTGGCTCAGCGAGACCAGGCGCGCGATGGCAGGCTGCACCAGCTTGTGCCAGTTCGGCAGCTCCACCAGAGAGTACACATCATCCACCGCGACCGGGCGAGGTACTTCTGTCACCGGGTCGAAATACATGATGGTGAGCGCCTCCTGCAGCATGCGCTCTGATTCCAGAGGGGCCATGGCTTCCGTGGCGCGGGGCAGGGCCAGGTTGGCCAGCTCGATGGCCCACCACTTGTTCAGCAGCGAACTATCCACCCCCAGCTCGTGGAAATGCTCCGTTATCGTCTCCATCGGGGAGCCATCCGCCGTGGCGGCGGTATCCAGCAGATTCTTCAGCTGGTCCAGCCCGCCCTCGCGGTCAATCAGGCTCATGAGCAGCACGCCGCACGAAACTTCATACACCTGGCGGCTGGCGGCATCCAGCTTCTCCGGCTCCGCCACGGAAATCATTTCCTCCGGCGAGAGCATCTCGGCCCGCTGGAACAGCTGCTGGTACACCCGGCGCTCTGCCCGGCCATTCTTCCACAGCACCGCCTGCTGCAAGCCCGCCACCAGCCAGCCCGGCAGCCCGATGTCGTCCGGGTAGGCATCCGGGTCCAGATCCCGCAGCACATATTCATAGAGAATCATCGTGATGATGGCTTTATCCATGCGGTCCAGGTCGATGCCGCCGCCCGGGTAAATGCGCACCTGGAAGTTCGGCTGCCCATCGATGATGTTGATACGCGTGCGGATGGGATTCAGCGAGGGGCGGTCCGTGCTCTTGCCCAGCAGGCGTATGGAAATGAGGTGCTTGTGCTTCTTTTCCAGCTGCAGCAGCTTGCAGACCTGGGCGTACAGGTCATCCGCCCGTGAGGCGATGGCGCCCATGCGCAGCGAATCGCCGCCGCTCACGGAGAAAAGCTTGCTGTGCGAAATCACGTGTTCATCCACATCCGGCAGGTAGCCGTTGTGCTGCGCATTCGCCATGGCCACTGCCGCCGCCTTGCGGTCCGGGGTGATACCGCGCGCCGCCGCCTCCCGCAGCACGGCCTCCTCCTCGGCCTTCCAGTCGATTTCCTCGGCAGCCGGCGCCTCCGGCGCAGGCTCCGCCCCCGGCTGCGGCTCCTGCGCCACAGCCAGCAGGGAAAGCGGCATAAGCACCGCCACTGCCTTGCGGAAAATCATCGCCACACATGCTAGCAAATCCACCGCCTGCCTGCAAGTGCTAATTCTGTTTGCCGGCTTGACTATCTTGTCACCAAGGCGTAAACTGGCAGCATGAAGATATGCAGCAGCCGGAGCGTGCGTGAAGCCGAGCAGAATCTCTTTGCCAGCGGGGAAGTGACATCCCTGGCGCTCATGAACACCGTCATCGACCGCCTGTGGAGCGCGTGCGGCACCGAGCCGCTGCTGCGCGGATTTGCACCCACCCGAGTGGTGGTCTATGCCGGCAGCGGCAACAACGCCGGCGATGCCATCGGCCTGGCCGCCCGCTTCGGCTGCCCCGTCACCCTGCGCTGCGCCGGTTCCCTTTCGCCCGATGCCCGTGCCCAGCTCTGCGGGCGCGAGGAGGAAGCGGCCACCGCCCCTGCGGCACAGGAGGGGCTGCTCATCATCGATGGCCTGCTGGGCAGCGGTGCCGTGGGCGAGCTGCGCCCGGCCTATGCCGCCCTGGTGCGCGAGCTGAATGAGCTCCGCGCCGCCAGCCCCCGCAGCCTTACCCTGGCCATCGACATCCCCACCGGGCTAGATTCCGATACCGGAGCCCACGGGGCCGATGTGGTGCTGTCGGATGCCACAGCCACCATCGGCGGCGTGAAAGCCGGGCTCCTGGCCGATGGGGCAGAGGACGCCGTGGGGCGGCTCATCTGCATCCCCCTGCCGGAGGTAGGCGAGCTGCCCGCGGCGGACCCCGCCCGCGTGGCCGATGCTGCGGAACTCACCCCGCTGCTGCCGCGCCGCGCCTACTCCTGCTTCAAGAATCGCGCCGGGCGTGTGGCCATTGTGGCCGGCAGCGTGGGCATGGTCGGTGCTGCGCAGATGTGTGCGGAAGCCGCCCTGGCCGCCGGGGCCGGGCTGGTGGTGCTCTACTGTCTGCCGCCGGTGTACCCCATACTCGCCGCGCGGGTGGCTCCGGAAATCATGGTGCGCCCCGTCGGCTCCTACGCCGATATCCACGAACCCGATGCCCGGGCCCTCGTCATCGGCCCCGGCCTGGGCGAGGTGCAGCCCGTGGCCGCCGAATCCCTGCGCCGCCTGGCCAGCGAGTTTGCCGGCACCGTCGTGCTCGATGCCGATGGGCTGAACACCGCCGCCGCCTGTGGCTGGCAGCCGCAGCCCCACTGGGTGCTCACCCCGCACCCCGGCGAAATGCGCCGGCTCGACCCGCGCCCCGCCACCACCCGCCGCGAAACCGTGGCCCGCTACCTGGTGGAGCATCCCTGCACCCTCCTGCTCAAAGGCGCACGCACCATCATTTCCGATGGTGAGAATACCCTCTACAACACCACCGGCGGCCCCTACATGGCCAACGGCGGGCAGGGCGACGTGCTCGCCGGCACCATCGGTGCCCTGGCTGCCCAGGGCCTGCCCCCCTTCCGCGCAGCCGCTGCCGGTGCCTGGGCCTGCGGCCTTGCCGCCGAACGCGCCTGGGCCGCCGCCGGCTATCCCATAGCCATACCCGCCAGCCGCGTTATTCAGTTTTTGTGAACGGAACCCAGGCGGTGAATTCCATCGGAGCACGGGACTTCAGTCCCGAAATCACGGCGCACATAATCGGGACTGAAGTCCCGTGCCCCGACAGAGTTTCCCCACAAAAGCAGAACGGGCACCTTCCGGTGCCCGTTCGCTCTCTCTAATCAACTCTGAAACTACATGAAAAAGACTTTTAAGTAAACCCCATATAATCGCGCGGTGGGGCTTCTTATGCAGGTATAGATGCACCCACCCGGAAAAACGTTCAAACAAATAGAAAAAAAATTAAACTTTGTTGCCCACTCCCCGGAATCCCGCGAAATAACGCCCTATTCTGTCCATCTTTCCACATAAAAATTCCCCAAAGAAAATCACCCACACGCCGGCTTGCCGGCGGGAACTCATTACTTCGTAATTCGTAACTCGTAATTCGTACTTCTCATTCGCTTTCAGCGAATTGAAGCGTCTTCACCCAGCCATCCCGCGGCACCTGCGTGTTCGGGAAGATGGCGCGGGCCACATCGCGGTACGCCTTCGGATTCGGCAAGCTGGGGCTGAAATGCGTGAGCCACAGCTCCTTCACCCCGCCGGCCTCTGCAGCCAGGCGCGCCGCCTCGCTGAACAGCATGTGACGATTCTCGCGAGCCTTCGGCAGCATCTCATCCTCGCCATACATCCCCTCGCAGATAAACAAATCCGAATCCGCCGCCGCCGCCGCAATCGCCGGCACCGGGCGCGTATCCGTGCAATAGGTCAGCTTCAGCCCCTTGCGCGGCGGCCCCAGCACCATATCCGGCGTAAAGATGCGCCCCTCGTGCTCAATCGTCTCGCCCTTCTTCTGCAGGCGGCCCCAGAACTCCATCGGAATCCCCTGTTCGCGGGCGCGCTGCGCATCGAACTTGCCCGCGCGCGGCAGCGTGAAACTGTAGCCATAGCACGGCACCCCGTGCTGCACCTGGAACGCGTGAATATCGCAATCCCGGAAAAACATCGTCTCCTCCGGCGTCTCCAGCTCGCTCACCCGGATATCGAACGGCAGGTTCGGCGCAATCGTCCGCAGCGCATGCACCACACGCTCCGTCCCCACCGGCCCGATGATGGAAAGCTCCTCCTCGCGGCCCATGTTGCCCATCGTCAGCAGCAGCCCCGGCAGCCCCGAAACGTGGTCTGCGTGCAGATGCGTCAGCAGAATCTTATCCACCGGCTTCAGACTCATCCCCACGCGCTGCGCCGCAATCTGCGTCCCCTCGCCGCAATCAATCAGCACGCCATGCCCCTGGTAGCGCACCATCAGCGAGGTGAGCCATCGATTCACCAGCGGCAGCGTCCCGCCGGTTCCCAGAAGACAAATATCCAGCACACACGCAGTTTCTCATATCCCCCTCCCCATTGTCAAGAATGATGCGCGACACACCAGAATGAGGCTGTTACTTTTCCCGTCCGTGAGCCCCCGGCTCACGGATATCGACCTGCCGCAGGCAGGATATCGTCCACGCGCAGCGTGGATATCGTCTTGCCGCAGGCAAGATATCGTTCTTTCCGTTCCTCATTTTTCCCTGCAATCAACCACCCGTTGGGAAAAATCTCTCCCACCCTGAAATAATCAGCGCTCTTGTTTTAATCAGCAGTCCGAAATTAAAATAACGCAGTCCCTTATTTTAACTTTCCCGCCACAAATCGGGAGTAAATCGACCTCAATTCCCGAAATTCGGGAATTTTATACTCCCGAATTTCGGAAATTTGCTTGCAAGTTCTCCCGATTTGCGGCATAATGCGGGCATGGAACCCTTGCGGATATACGAGCGCACCCTGCGCAGGAAGATTGAGGAACTGAACACATATTTCCCCTGTGTGATGCTTACCGGAGCACGCCAGGTGGGGAAATCGACCCTGCTGCGCGGCATGCTTCCCGAGGGAATGAACTATGTGACCCTGGATGATTATGTGGAAGCCGCTCGCGCCAAGGAAGATCCCAATGGCTTTCTGGACCGGCATGGCCTGCCCCTCTGCATCGATGAAATACAGTACGCCCCGGAACTTCTGCGTGCCATCAAAGTGCGTGTGGATGCAGACCGCCGCCCCGGCATGTACTGGCTGACCGGCTCGCAGCGCTTTCACATGATGAAAGGCGTGACTGAGAGTCTGGCCGGCCGCATCGGTGTTCTGGAACTCATGAGCCTCTCCCAGCGCGAAACGCTCGGGCAGGGGGAGAGCGCCACCTGCTTCCTGCCGTCTGCTCTTTCACAATCCTCCCCGGTTGAGGGAACCTGTGGCATTTCGGCGCTTTACGAACGCATCTGGCGCGGCGGATACCCGCAGCTGATTCAGTACCCCCAGATGCCCGTGCGCGATTTCTTCAGCACCTATCTGCAGACCTATGTGGAACGCGATGTGCAGAGCCTTTCCCAGGTGGGCGATAAAAGCGCCTTTGTCACCCTCATGCGCTCTGCCGCATTGCGCACCGGGCAGCAACTCGTCTACAGCGACCTCGCGAGGGATGCCGGAGTCTCCCCGAAAACCGCCGCCTCCTGGGTGTCGATTCTGGAAACATCGGGCATCATCTCCCTGATCAAACCATACCATACCAACAGCCTGAAACGACTTGCCAAGAGCCCCAAACTCTACTTCCTGGACACCGGCCTGTGCTCGTGGCTCGCCAGCTACCAGAGCCCTGCCGACCTGGCTCACAGCCCTCTGGCCGGCGCTATGCTCGAAACCTGGGTGCATGGGCAGCTGCTCCGCAGCTTCACCAATGCGGGCATCGACCCCCAGCTCTATTACTTCCGCAACCTCGATGGCGCCGAAGTTGATTTCCTGCTGGAGTATAACCAATGCCTCTATCCCATGGAAGTCAAGCAGAGCACCCGCCCCATCGCGTCTGACCTGAAGGGTATGCGCCACATCCCTGCGGCCCTCAGCGGTATACACCCCGGCATCGTTTTCTGCACCGCCTCCGGCATCGAAAAACTGAACACTGCCGGTGCCCTCAGCTACCCCATCTCTGCACTGTAAAAGAGGGAGGGGGCGTGTCTGGTGTTGCTCAGCTATAGCAATAGAAGCTGATCTCCATTCTGCTTATGTTCGATACATGCGGATAGTAAGTCTGAGGCTACATCCGGCGCAGAGATGCGGATGAGGCACGTGTCTGCTTTGTCTTTGGAAAGAATATGGGCATTGCCGTACCATACGATAGTGCGGTCAATGATGGCAAAGCGGTGGTGTAGTACAGCGGTGGTGTTGAGGTGGATGCCGGCTGCGGCCAATGCTGCATGCTGATGCACAATTGCAGCTTGCTGCTTCGCAGCGTAGGAATCGGGCGGCTTGGAAATGAGCGTTGCCCGGATGCCATCGTGTATCCTGCGGGAGATGATGGAGCGCAGCCAATTGGTCTTGGATAAGCTCAGCTCCGGACAGGAGATTATCACTTCCTTCCGGGCGTTTTCCATATCTCGCTCGAGCAGGGGAAGGTACGAATCTGCATCGAAAATCGAATCGGCATGATTTAGTGGATCCGGGCAGTGGTGGTAAAGCTCATACCCTATTTGTCTGTATGCTCGGAGCCGCTTATGGTACATGTTATCCAGCACTCGGATGTTACTGTCCACGTAATCGTAGATGATTACCTCTTTTTTGCTCTCGTAATCGCGATGGAGACGACCAGCATATTGCTCGACATTGCCTTCCCATGCAATCGGGGTAGTCAGCATCAGGGTATCCAGCCGGGGCATATTGAACCCCTCGCCGATATACTTGCCGATAGCGACCACTGCCAGTTTCTCGTTTGCCGGAATGCTGTTCAGTCGCAGCCGCAGCTGTTCGCGTTCGTGAGTTGAGCCGCCCCCTTGCAGCAGAATGACATGTGGAACGTGCTGAGCGAGCATTTGTTGCAACTGCGCTGCGTGTGCACGGAATTTTGTCAGCAGCAGCGGCGTCCTGCCTTCCTCTATGGCGGCCAGAGTATCATTGATGATGAGCTGGTTTCTCGGGGCATCGGAGATGACGGCCTGGTAGGCTTCGTTGATTTTCCATTCCTTACCTGGATTGTACAGGCGAGTGAAGCGCGGATAAATGAGGTGGCGGACGTTCTGTGTGGCTGCTTTCTGGCGGGCTGTGAAGCGGTGGCGGATAGGACCGAGCTGCATGAGCATTTTGGGCTCCATGCCATCATCTCGCTTCGGGGTGGCGGTGAGCCCGTACACATATTTTGCTGTGATGCGGCGGAGCACCCCCTCTGCCGTCTGGGCGGCAGCGTGGTGGCATTCGTCCATGATTACCATTCCGTAGCTTTTGACTATGTCTGAAACTTCCTCTCCGCTCCCCAGCGAGCTGAACATTGCCACATCGATGAACCCGGTGGTGGAATCGTGGCCCGAGTACAGGCAGCCGATGTGGTTTTTCCGGCTCCTGGTGCGGCCCGTGCGAGTCTTATAAGTGGGCAGAGGTGCATCAATATCCAGAAATTTCTGAAAATCCTCCACCCAGTTCTTCATGATTTCCCGGTTGTGAACCAGAACCAGGGTGTTTACCTTTCGTTCAGCCACCAGATAGGCCCCCACGGCCGTTTTACCGAAGGCGGTTGCGGCATGCAGAATGCCGGTTTCGTACTTCAGCATGGCATCTGCCGCTACCTGTTGTTCCGGGTAGAGTCTGCCGGTGAAACTCACGCTGATGGCCTGGCCCGTCTGCCTGATATCCTCCTCCGTGTAGGGAATTCGAGCAGAGTTCAGGAGAGCGTGGAGTTCCTCCCGCACGCCGCGTGGCAGCGCAATGTAATTCCCCTCATCCCGCCCGCAGTAGATGATGCGTGGAACTCGCGCTGTGGAGAAACCCATGGCCTGGGTGCGGTAGAATTGTGGGTTGCTGAATGCCGCCAGGCGTCGCAGGGTATTCTGCGCGCGTGCCGAGAGCCCGCTTTTCTCCACATAAATCATATCGGAGTAGGCCAGGTGAATGCTTCCGCTGATGTCACGGGCGCAGAGCGTGGGTTTTGTCTTCTCCCAGGGCTTTTCAACCTCGTCATCAGCCAGAACCAGGCTCGTCAGCGTACCCAGAACTCCGCCTTGCCCCCATTCCTGAATCCGCTGCTCGATGAAAGCTGGTGCCAGTTTCTGCACGTTACGGAGCACTTCCCACTGGTCGGGGAAGGCCTCCCAGTCCTCATCAATAAAGGCACTGTTCCCCTGCTTCAGGGCACTACCCTGCAGCGGTAGTGCAATCAGATTGCCCAGCCCGCCTTCCGGAAGCTTATCCTGAGCAGGAATCATGCGGTCATATGAGCGGAAATCTTTCTGGTTGACTGATTCTGCCCCCTTGGTCAGCAGTGCTGCGCCAAAACGACGGGCTGTCTTTGCCGGTATTGCTTCGCTGAAAAAGAGCCACACATGCGCTCCTGCTCCCGAGCGGGAACGCTCCACCAGAACCGGTACGTCCAGCTTCCGGCATATGTTGCGCAGCGCATCCACATCCGCCTTCCAATCGGTAGCCAGGGGAGCATCATGACTATCAAAATCAAAAACCAGAAAATGGCAGGTGTCATCCTCAAGCATGGGGTACATGCCAATCACATCGCCCCCATCATCGCGTATACCGGCCAGGTGGTTCATGAGTACCCGCTGGTTGAGCGGCTTCCACTCGCGGTGCTGGCAATCCATACATTTTGTCTTCTGCCCCATCCGGCGCGGGCAGATTCCCTCTTGCCAGAAATGGCTGCACACGGGGTAGTATGCGGCACCGCCGTCCTTTCGAGGCGTACGCCTGCTGAACACATCCTTTCTCCCCTTGAAAACAGAGTAGAAAAACAACGCATGCTGCTGGGTTATGCGTTCCTCTCGCGGCGGCTTCGCATACGAGATGCCAGCTTGCCTGAGAATGCTCCTCAGCCTCCGAACCTCTTGCTCCAGGCTCTGTATGCGTTGCTGTAATGTAACATCACCCTTCATGCTGTATAATCCCGGATTTTATTGCTGATAGCCTCACATACATGTTGAATGTTTTCAAGACCTTGCAAAGTTCCATCATCATCAATACCGAAGAAAAGTGAGCCACCTGATCCGTTAGCAAACGCGCTTACGCTTTTCAACCAGCTTTTTGGGCGTTTCTCTTCCAGCTTCAATTTGAAATCGTACGCCGTGCACTCGCTTTTTAAACTTTCAATATTCATATATGAGGAAACTTTCTAGCCGTCTTGGTGCTCCGATGAAACTTGCTGGCGTTGCACCAACAGTCAGTGTGCAATTCACATTTTTTCTGCCTGCTGCATAACATTGCCTGTTGGTATGCCGCAAAGCACACCCTTTCGGACACAACGTGTATGGTAATATACTGAGGGCGAAAGTCAAGTAAACACCATTACTTAAGCTTGTCATATCGAAGTAAGATATCTGTTTCGCTTTTTTGGGGAACCACACTCTCCATCTGCCAAAAATCCTCAATTAAGGAACGAATATCTACCAATTCCCGAAATTCGGGAATTACATACTCCCGAATTTTGATATTAGTTTACCGCTTTGTAATAGTTGAGTGAAAAATAGTGAGCAAAAAGAGGGGAGGCGAATTTGTTAGATGGGCAAGAAGAGGAGGAGGGCAGGATTAGGTTAGTAGCTGTTGTTGGGAGAGTTGGCCATCTTCCTGGTCGTTAACGGCAGTCGCATACCCAAGGCGGGCGGCTTGCCACGCCGGAGCGTCCAAAGGCCGCGGCGGCGCGAACTTACCAAGCCCCGCAAGGGGCGATACCTTCCGTAGCCCAAGGCGTAAGCCTTGGGAAAGGAGAAAAAATACATCGGAACCCCGCCAGCTGGCGGGGTGGCAGACTTGCTGACGCCATGCGCGATGGTGCGCTTTGGTTATTTTATTTATTGTATTGTAATAGTTGAGTGAAAAATTGTAGGCAAAAAGAGAGGACTGGGGGAAATTTGATGGGCAATAGATGGGGGAGCGGTTTGTAGGGTAGGCGGAGCGGTAGGACGGGAGCGGCGGAGTGAAGCGTGGGCGGCGGAGGGTAACGTGGGGCGGGCGGGCTCCTGGAGCATATCGGCGGCGTAGGGCTTGCCGTGTGCCACGGTCGCTTCGCTTGTGGCCGGGCGGCGGCGGTCGCAAGGCTCGCCGCGGGGTGGCAGACTCGCTGCACCTGGGCAACATGATGGGCTTTGAACGTTTTCTGTTTATCGTTTTGTAATAGTTGAATGAAATATTGTGGGCAAAAAGAGAGGAAAATCGTGAATTTGATGGGCTAAAAGAGAGGTGGTGGGATGGAAGGGAGGGAGCGTCGGAGAGTAGTGGGGGCGGGAGTAGCCGCCCCCGGAGCATATTGGCGGCGGCGAAGGGCTTGCCGTGGGCCACGGTCGCTTCGCTTGTGGCCGGGCGGCGGCAGTCGCTTCGCCATGGGTGGGCGTAGGCGTAAGCCGAAGCCCCCTCGCCGCAGGTGGGAGCCATTGCTGAGCCCTGGGTGGGCGTAGATTCATCGAAGCCCCCCTCGGCTCCTTGTCACGGTCGCAAGTCTTGGGTGAGCGGCCCGCCTCGGCGCAGGCTTGCCGGAGCCGGAAGGCGTAAGTCGAAGCCTCCTCGTGCGCAGAGGTAGAAGAATTGCACGCGTGCAACTTGCTTTGGCGGCTTTTTTGAGCGAAAATGAGGCCATGAAACACGAAGTCCCTGTTGAAACGCGATTTTTTGCGCCGTTTGCAGCTCATGCATGTATCTTTTCATCCTCCGCTCTGCTATTCTGCATGGATGAAGTCCACCTATTGCTCCATCCGAAAAATACAAAATCTTACGCTAATGTCATTTTATCTGAACAATCGTCCCGTACCTGAATCTATCCATTATACCCCCAACCCCTTTACCAAAATGAATAATACACCCAATTACGCTCCCGGTATTATCGCCGATGAGGCCAAGTTCCAGAAGTCTCTCGTCGATGCTAATCATCAGCTGAATCCTTTGGAAAAGCTGATGGCAAAACAAGCCATCTCCAACTGCATTGCCGACCCCATCGACCGGGAATGCGAGTTGCGCTGTGACGGCATCGACTTTGACAAGGATATCGCCCAGGGCTGCGCCCATCAGATGTTTGGCTACTCCTTTTGTGGCAACCTCGCTAACAACCTCATCTTTCTCAACGCCGAATGTTGTAAGCAAAATGTCCACTCCCAAGCGGAAGCCTTTCGGAACTACTGTGACCGATGCCACCGTGTACGCTAGTTAATTCGCTCGTGGAAAGCAATCGTGCTGCAAGGTTGCTTGCAGGTCGATTTTAGGTACGACCGACGCGATATGCGCACTGCGGTGAAAGTCCGCGCGGAGCCGCGATGATGCGGAATCCCAGACCTGAAGAACAACTGCGGGGAGGTAACGAGCCGTGGGAAAGGAAGTTCGAGGGGAAATCCCGACTGTACGAACAGGAACTGCATATAAGGCCGGATGGACGGACGAGGTTGCACAAAGTGCCAAAATCCGATACATCATCAAGAATCCATAAGGTAGATGCAGACGGCGCGGGAGGAAAGTAGCATAATCATATTCGGTGAGAACCTGCTAAGGCCTGAAAGGGTGACGGGGAAGAAACGCCCGGAAGCAGGTAGTCAGCAGAGGCATAGTACCCATCCCTTGGTGGGGAAGGCCGAAATCCAACACAGCACAGAACAGCCCGAAACTCATGAACGTGGAGAGGCAGAACCAAGACACCTTATACCAGATGGAGTTCGACTTTGATACTCTATCCGGGGAGGTGCGCCCACTTGGAAGCGGTGAGGGTGCGAATCCCACAGCTGCGCCAACGCGGGAGCAACAAGCGTTCGCGGCGTGGAGGGAGGAACTGAACTGGGAGGAGCGCATACTCGAGAACATAGCACACCGCTACAATCTTGAGCTTGCATGTCAGCGAGTGAAAAGCAACAAGGGAGC
>SUVL01000049.1 GCA_015062005.1 Akkermansiaceae bacterium | reverse complement strand
AAAGCTGCTACCTGGTTTTCAGGTAGCGGTCTTTTTAGTAGACTCAAGAAATCTGCCTCCCGCGATTGGCGACCTCGTTAAGTTCGTGTGTGGCGGATGCCGCACACGAACTCAACACATCCAAAATTTAAAAATCCAATCTCCGCTCAGCTGGCGGCACCGGCAATGAGCTGCAGCACCTTGGCGGTGACACGCTGGCGGAGCTGGCGGCGGTTCATGCCGGGCAGGTAAATGGTTTCGGTGTGCACCGGGCGGGCGGCACCGCGGCGGGCCAGGGCAATGCAGACCGTGCCCACGGGGGGCTCACCTTCTGCGGCGGAGGGGCCGGCGTTGCCTGAGACGGCTACGGCGATATCTGCGCCGCTCTGGCGCATGGCGGCGGTGGCCATGGCTGCCACTACGGGCTCACTCACCACGGTGTGCTCCTCGATGAGCTCGGTGGGCACGTTGAGCAGGCGCTCCTTGGCTTCGTTGCAGTAGGTCACCCAGCCGTAGCGGAATACCTGGGAGGCACCCGGTACTTCGGTGAGGGCGGTGGCAATCATGCCGCCGGTGCAGCTTTCTGCCGTGGTCACGGTAAGACCGGCGGCTTTCAGGTTCTCTACGGCGGCAAAGGCCAGCAAGTCAATTTCAGGATTCATGGCGGTAAATCAGGCTTCGTCAGGAACTTGTACGGCTACGGTGGCAAAGGCGGCCATGCCCTCGCGGCGGCCGATGGCGCCCAGCTTCTCGTTGGTGGTGGCTTTCACGCCCACGCGGCGGGGTGCCACGCCCAGGATGGGGGCGAGGGTTTCCTTCATCTGCTGCACAAAGGGCATGATTTTCGGCGCTTCGGCAATGAGGGCGCAGTCCACATTTACCACGCGACCGCCCTGGGCCTGCAGCAGTTCGACTGCCTTCTCCACGATGCGGAGGGAGCAGATATTCTTGCAACCCTCATCGCCCGGGGGGAACCAGTAGCCGATGTCCGGCTCACCAATGGCGCCGAGAATCGCATCTGCCAGCGCGTGGCAGAGCACATCGGCATCGCTGTGGCCTGCAAGTCCCTTGGTGGGGTGCACCTGCACACCGCCCAGCCAGAGCGGACGCTCTGTCTCGGAAAAACGGTGAATATCGTAACCTAAACCTACGAGAGTAATCATGAGTGAATAGTGAATAATGAATAGTGAATAATGAGGATTATTCCGTGTCCGGGGTTTCCATGAGCAACTGTCGCATTTCCTCCATGTCGGGGAGCGACTGGCGGATTCTGGCATCCATATCGGCGGCAGTTCTGTAGGTGGCCACGCCCATGGGGTTGTTATAGTCTCGTATCACATATTCCACAAAGGCTTTGTTGGCGCTCTTGCAGAGCAGTATGCCGACTGTGGCGTTTTCATGGGGTTTGCGCACCTTATCATCCAGCACGCGCATATAGGTTTGCAGCTGGCTGATGTATCCCGGCTTGAAGGCTCCTTTTTTCAGCTCGACCACAACCATGCAGTTCAATTCGCGGTTGAAGAAAAGCAAATCCGGGAAAAGTTCCTCGCCGAAGACTTCCAGATGATACTGATTGCCGATGAAGGCGAAATCTCGCCCGAAGGTCATGATGAACTTCTTGATGTTGCGGACAATAGCCTGTTCGACAACTCTTTCGTCCACATCGTCAGTCTTGTCTACTTCAATTTCTTCCACGTTGATGAAGTCCAGCAGGTATTCATCCTTGAACATGCCCACAGCCTTTCTCGCCTGGTTCGTGGAAAGTGTCTGCAGAAAATTATTGGCTGCGGCTCCCTGGGTCTGATACAGATTGGCTTTTAATCTGTCTCTCAGCTCATATTTATCCCATTTGTGCCGGAATGTCTCCCGGATGTAGAAGAGCGCTTCCTGCAGTGTGCTGGTTTTGCGGAGAATTTCGATGTGATGCGAGAAACTGAGACTGAGAAACGCGTCTAAGTGTATTAGTTCAGATGCCGGAGTCAGACGTTGAAGTGACAGCCCGTTGATATCGATTGTTCCGGGGTCGGTCAAATCGTCAGCCGTGGGCTGACGATTTATGAAGGGGGCCCAGAATTCGAAAAAGGTGCGCATGTTTTTGAGGCTTGTGGTAGAGAAGCCACGCAGCCCTGGTAATTCTTTGCTAAGCTGGGTGCTGATGCGTTCGAGCGCACCTGTTCCCCAGAAGTCTTTACGGGAATGGTGCGAAATATAGCCGCCAATCCCGAAGTAGAGCGAAAGCAGCTCACCGGTTATCAGTTTGGCTGCGCGGTACTGGCTGTGCAGAATCGCTTGTTTGATAGAGCTGACCGCTTCGCGGTATGGTTGTATGTTGCTCATGCGTTGAGTTCTGGGTTAATGCGCTTCCAGCCAGTTGGGGGCGGTGTTGGCCTCCACCTCCAGCGGCACGCCGTTGGGGAGGGGCAGGGCGGAGCGCATGGCCTCTGTAATCTGTGGGATGAGGTCGTGCTCGTCCTGGTGCAGGTCGACGAGGAGTTCGTCGTGAATCTGCATGATGAGGCGGCTGCGGCGGCCTTGCAGCAGCCCGGCTACGCGCACCATGGCGATTTTAATCATATCGGCCGCGCTGCCCTGGATGGGGGTGTTGATGGCGGTGCGCTCGGCAGCGGCGCGCAGATTGAAGTTGGCGCTGTTCAGGTCGGGCAGCTTGCGGCGGCGTCCGCAGAGGGTTTCGGCATAGCCTCGCTCGCGGGCCTCGGTCACCAGTCTATCCATGCATTCCTTTACGCCGGGGAACTGGGCAAAGTAGCTTTCGATGAGCCCAGCGGCTTCGCCACGCGGGCAGTCCAGCCGCTGCGAGAGCCCGAAAGCTGAGATGCCGTAGATGATGCCGAAGTTCACCGTCTTGGCCTTGCGGCGCATATCGGCGGTCACTTCCTCGTGCGGCACGCCGTAGATGCGGGCGGCGGTTTCGGCGTGGATATCGCGGCCGGAGGTGAAGGCGGCAATCATGCCGGGGTCGCCGGAGAGGGCGGCCATGAGGCGCAGCTCCACCTGCGAGTAGTCGGCAGAGAGGATGCTGTGCTGCGCATCGCGTGCCACGAAGGCGCTGCGGATGAGCTTGCCGGCCTCGGAGCGCACGGGGATGTTCTGCAGGTTCGGGTTCTGGGAGGCCAGGCGGCCGGTGGCGGTGACCATCTGCAGCAGGGTGGAGTGAATGCGGCCATCGCGCGGCGAGATGAAGCGGGGCAGGGCATCCAGATAGGTGCCTTTCAGCTTGCTCATTTCGCGGTATTCCAGGATATCCGCCACCAGCGGGGAAAGGGGAACCAGCTTGCGCAGCGTCTCTTCATCGGTCACATACTGGCCGGTGCGGGTCTTTTTGGGCTTGGCCAGCAGCTTCATTTCATCGAAGAGGAGCTCGCCCAGCTGCCTGGGGGAGTTCAGGTTGATGGGGCGGCCCACCTGCGCATCAATGCGGGCGCGGATGGCTTCGATCTGCGCGCCGAGTTCATCGGAGCTCTTCTGCAGCAGCTCCGGCTCCACGCGCATGCCTTCTTCCTCGATACCGGCAAGCACCGGCACCAGGGGGAACTCGATGCGGCGCATCAGTTCATCCTGCCCGGCTTCCACCAGCTGGGCTTGCAGCACCTGGTACAGGCGCAGGGTCACGTCGGCATCCTCGGCGGCGTATTCGGCCATGGTTCCCACCGGCACGGCGGCGGTGTCCATGTCCTTGCCCTTGCCGGCAATGTCTTCCAGATGAATGGTCTTGTATTGCAGCAGGGCTTCGGCCATTTCATCCATGCCGTGGCGCAGCTCGGGGTAGAGCGCGCTGTGCGCCAGCATGCAGTCAAAGAAGGGGCCGTTCACTACCAGCCCGGCCTGGTGCAGTACCTGGACATCAAATTTGGCATTCAGCCCGATTTTCTCGGCACCGCCGGCAAAGGCGGGGGCAAAGCAATCCAGCCAGCCTTCTTCCGCAGCGGGGATGTAGTAGGCCTCGTGCGCATCGATGGCCACGGAGAAGCCCAGCATCTTGTCCAGGAGCGGATTGAGCCCGGTGGTTTCGGTATCGAAGGCCCAGCGGGGGGCCTGCTCCATGCGGGCGGCCAGGGTGGCGCGTGCCTCGGGCGTATTGACCAGGTGGTACTGGTGCGGGGTGGAGTTGATATCGGTGAGCTGGGGCAGGGCGAAGAGGTCCATCTGCATCTCGCCTTCCTTGTTTTCGCTTGTAGCGGGGGCCGTGGCGGCGAAGAGCTCGCCCAGGTCGGCATCGCTGGGTTGGGTGCCGCAGAGTTTGCGGGCCAGTTCCTTGAACTCCAGCTTTTTGAGGATATCGCCCAAGGCCTGGGTATCAAAATCCCGGATTTTGCAATCCTCTATCTTGAGCTCCACCGGTACATCCCGGCGGATGGTGACCAGCTCGTAGGAAAGACGGGCGGCCTCGGCGTTCTGCTCAATCTTCTCACGCATCTTGCCTTTGATTTCGGCACTGCGGGCCAGCATTTCCTCGATGCTGCCGAACTGGGTGATGAGCTTCTTTGCGGAAACGGCACCCACGCCCGGCACGCCGGGAATGTTGTCCGATGCATCGCCCATGAGCGCCAGGATATCGATAATCTGGCGCGGGTCGGCAATGCCCCATTCCTCCAGGAACTCCGCTACGCCCACGGTCTCGAAATCGCTGCCCTTCTTACCCGGGCGCCAGAAGGAACAGGTGGGCGAGAGCAGCTGCCCCAGGTCCTTGTCTTTGGAAACCATGTAGGCGTGCATGCCGCCGGCCTCATCGCTCATGCGGGTGATGGTGCCGATGAGGTCATCGGCCTCATAGCCGGGCATGCGCAGGGTCTTGATGCGCATGGCGGAGAGGATATCCACAATCCAGGGGATGGAATCGCGCAGCTCCTGCGGCATGGCCTGGCGGTTTGCCTTGTATTCCGGGAATCGCTCGTGCCGGAAGGTGGGGCCGCTGGGGTCCAGACAGGCTACAATGTGCGTGGGTTTTTCTTTTTCAATGAGATGCACCACGGTGTTGATGAAGCCGAACATGGCCGAGGTATTCAGCCCCGTGGAATTGCGCATGGGGTTGTTGATAAAGGCGTAGAAGGCGCGGTAGATGAGCGCCATGCCATCCAGAATGCAGAGTGTAGCCATCAGGTGCCTAATGTAGCATATTCTGCCCTGTTCCTGCAAGTGAAATGCAGGACAGCACCCAAGATGCCCACGCGTGTCCCAAAGATTTGGGACACGCGGATTTACGATTGGGAACTTCTAATAAGTCCATCAATTCGCAAATTCAAGTCCCGAAACTCTTTTTCGAAACGAGAAGGCGACCAAAATTGATGTTTGGAAGGCTATTTTGCTCCACCTTACCCCTCAAATATCGT
>SUVL01000048.1 GCA_015062005.1 Akkermansiaceae bacterium | reverse complement strand
AACAACACCCCGCTGGATGTGCAGAAGGTGATTGCCCGCCTGGTGGATGAAGGCAGCTTCATGGAAGTGCATGCCAACTTTGCCGGCAACGTGGTGGTGGGCTTCGGCCGCATCTGCGGTGTGGTGGTGGGTATCATTGCCAACCAGCCGGCGGTGAAGGCCGGTTGCCTGGATATCGATGCCTCCGACAAGGCCGCCCGCTTCATCCGCTGCTGCGATGCCTTCAACATCCCCCTGGTGAACCTGGTGGACGTGCCCGGCTTCCTGCCCGGCAAGCAGCAGGAACGCGGCGGTATCATCCGCCACGGCGCCAAGATGATTTACGCCTACTCCTCCGCCTCTGTGCCGAAGGTGACCCTTATCATGCGCAAGGCCTACGGTGGTGCCTATATCGCCATGTGCTGCAAGGGCCTGGGGGCAGATGCCGTTTTTGCCTGGCCCTGCGCTGAAATTGCGGTGATGGGAGCCGCCGGTGCCGTGCAGATTCTGTATGGCCGCGAGCTGAAGGGAATCGAGGATGCCGCCGCCCGGGATGCCCGCCAGAAGGAACTGGTGGCCGAGTACGAAAAGGCCTTCTCCAACCCGTACGCCGCCGCCGCATCTGACCAGGTGACCGACATCATCGACCCGAAGGACTCCCGCGCCCGCATAGCGCTGACCCTGCGCACCCTGCTCAGCAAGCGCGAGACGCACCCCGCCAAGAAGCATGGCAACATGCCCCTCTGATTCTCTATTTCACAAACCCCAATAACAATGATATACGCACAGACACTCGCTGCACTCGATATGGATGCCGTGGTCTACCAGGTCACCGGCATGTGTGTGGTGTTTTCCTGTCTCGTGTTCCTGAGCGTCATCCTGACGATATCAGGAGCCGTGGCACAGCGTCTGGATGCTAAGCGCAAGGCTCAGTCCGAGGCCGCCAAGGCGGCCATGGCCCCGGTAGCGGCTGCTCCCGTGGCACCCGCCCCGGAACTGGCCCCTGCGCAGGTGGCTGCCATAGCCGCCGGCATTTATGACGCTGCGCAGAGCAGCATAACGCCGCAGGTCGTTGCCGCCATTGCCGCTGCCGTCAAAGTGACGGTGGGTGATGAGGCTCGCATTCTGGACATCAAGCCGGTCGATACCGCCTACGGGCAGGGGGGCCGCGCTGCAGCTATGAACAACTCTCCCGTGCGCTGATAGAAACAGGGCACACTCTCCAAACAAACTTCAAAAATCAAACACAAATAGAAAACAAGAATATGAAACAACTCCGTATTACCGTTGCCGGTCAGACCTTTGATGTAACCGTTGAAACCGTGGGTGGCACCGCCCCCGTGGCCCTTGCTCCCGCCCCTGTGGCTGCTCCTGTGGTGGCTGCCCCTGTGGCTGCTCCTGCTCCTGTGGCTGCTGCTCCTGCTCCCGCTGCTGCTCCTGCTCCCGCTGCTGCTCCTGCCGGTGCCGGCACCCCCATCCCCAGCCCGCTGGCTGCCAAGGTGGTATCCCTGGACGTGCAGCCCGGTGCTGCCGTGAAGGAAGGCGACCAGGTGATGACCGTGGAGGCCATGAAGATGAACACCGTGATTTACGCCCCCGCCAACGGCACCGTGACTTCCTTTGCCGTGAAGCCCGGCGACACCGTGACGGAGGGTCAGACCCTGGCCTACATCGGTTAAGTTTGCATCTGCTGGCTCTGCACCCCGGCGGTGCAGAGGTAGAGTATAAACAACGCATTATACAGATATGCAAGAACTTCTCAATTCCTTCGCAGATTTCATCGGCGGCATGGGCATCTATCAGATGACCTGGCAGATGTACGTGATGTGGGGTATTGTGGCCGTGATGCTGTATCTGGGTGTGGTGAAGCAGTTCGAACCGCTGCTCATGGTGCCGATTGCTTTCGGCGCCCTCATCGCCAATATCCCGGACAACGGCATGGTCATCACCCAGGCACAGCGCGAAGTGGTTGCCATCGAGGATGGCAAGATGGTTCGCTCCCCTATGCAGGACGTGGGCTTCATTCAGCTGGAACTGGCACCCTTTGAAGATGCCGGCGTCAGCAAGCAGAGCACGGAGGGTATTGACCCGGCTCAGGCTGTCGCATATGATTCCGCTATGGCAGAACCCATGAAAGTCCGCGATGCCGTGGACCCGGAAACCGGCAAGACGCTGAAGGGTAAGCTGGAGGTAACGGGCCAGACGCCGCAGAAATACCTGCTGGTGAAGCCCCATGGCGGCCTGTTCGACTGGCTGGGGCTGGGCATCAAGTGCGAGATTTTCCCCGCTCTGATTTTCATGGGCGTGGGCGCTCTCACGGACTTCGGCCCGCTGCTGGCATCTCCCAAGGCCCTGCTGCTGGGTGCTGCTGCCCAGGGTGGTGTGGCTTTCACCTTCCTCTGCGCTGTGGGGCTTGGCTTTACCCGGGGACAGGCTGCAGCCATCGGTATCATCGGTGGTGCTGACGGCCCCACCTCCATTTTCCTGGCCAGTAAGATGGCTCCGGAGCTGCTGGGTGCCATTGCCGTGGCTGCGTACACCTACATGGCCCTGGTGCCGCTGATTCAGCCGCCCTTCATGAAGCTCTTCACCACGGAGGCTCAGCGCAAGATCAAGATGAAGAGTCTGCGCCAGGTTTCCAAGGGTGAGAAGCTGTTCTTCTGCTTCGTGGTGACGCTGACCACCATTCTGCTCTGCCCGGATGCAGCCCCGCTGCTGGGTATGCTGATGCTGGGTAACTTCCTGCGCGAATGCCAGGTGACCGAGCGCCTGGTGAGCTGTGCCCAGAACGAGCTGATGAACATCACCACCATCCTCCTGGGTGTATCCGTGGGTCTTACCATGCAGGGTGCCCGCTTCCTGCAGCAGGAAACCATCCTCATCATCCTGCTGGGTGTGGTGGCCTTCGCCGTGGCTACTATCTGCGGCCTGCTGTGCGCCCAGCTCATGAACCTGGTGCCTGGCTGGCGCAAGAACCCCATCAACCCGCTTATCGGCTCCGCCGGTGTTTCCGCCGTGCCGATGGCTGCCCGCGTGTCCCACAATGTGGGCCAGCAGGCTGACCGCACAAACTTCCTGCTCATGCACGCCATGGGCCCGAATGTGGCTGGTGTGATTGGTACGGCCGTGATTGCCGGTTACTATATCACCACCCTGAGTGGTCATTAATCAGACTTAAACAAACTATAGAACAAGGGAGTGCAGAGATGAATCTGCACTCCCTTCCTGTTTTGAGGTGGATACTTGCGCGTTTCCTATGAACGGAAGATTGAATGGCAGGGGGGCTATCAATTATTCCAACGCATACACCCCCATATTGTTCTACTCACCCAGGGTGGAGGCGAGGGTCTGGGCCAGACCTTCGAAAGCAGCCGCCACGCGGTTGGAGCCGGTATCCTCCAGTGCCACAGGCTGGCCCTGGTCGCCACCCTCGCGGGTGCGGATATCCAGCGGAATCTTGCCCAGCATGGGTACCCCGAGGCGCACCGCCTCTTTATCGCCGCCGTGCTGGCCGAAAATGTAGTGTATGGTCTCGTCCGTGGGGCAGATGAAGTAGCTCATGTTCTCCACAATGCCGAGGATGGGCGTGTCTGTGCGTTGATAAAGCCCCACAGCCTTGCGGGCATCAATAAGAGCCATCTCCTGCGGGGTGGTCACCACCACCACGCCGTCCATCTGCACCGTCTGCACGATGGTGAGCTGAATATCACCCGTCCCCGGGGGCATATCCAGAATCAGGAAATCGAGCCCGCCCCAGTCCGTCTCCTTCAGGAACTGCTGGGTGTAGCGAGTCGCCAGAGGACCGCGCACCGCCACGGGCGATGCCTCATCCATCATGAGCCCCATGGAAAGCAGCTTCACACCATGTGCCTGCACCGGGATAAAACGCTCATCCTCGCCGGCATCCGGCAGTTCCTTGGTTCCGAACATGAGCGCCATGGACGGGCCGTAGATGTCCAGATCCAGGAGTCCGGTGCGGTAGCCCAGGCGAGCGAGCGCCACAGCCAGATTGGCCGAGACAGTGCTCTTGCCCACACCGCCCTTGCCGGAGGAAATGCCGATGATGTGCTTCACGTCAGGCAGCGGGGTTTTCCACTTGGCAGGGTCATCCTGCATAGCCGCCTTCTTCTCCACATCCGGGTTGTGGTACTCAATATCCACATCAATGCTCTTCACACCGGGCATCTCCTTCACCTCGGTCATCACGCTCTGGTACACAAAACGCGGCACGTCCTCATTCTTACTTTCAATGCGCAGCTCAATCCGTACTGCCCCATCAGCACTCACCTCAATATTCTTGAGCAGGCCAAAAGAGACAATGTCGCGGCTGAACCCGGGGTATTTCACCGTGGTCAGCGCGGCGCGAATCAGCTCCGGCGTTACTTTTGCTTCACTCATATGACTAACTGCCCGCAGGCCTTGCTACTATGCGCTTCCCACGGCGATTTGTCAAGGTGAAAGCCCGCCAGCAATCAGCGCCGCTGCCGCCGCGCAGCCAGCCCGGCCAGAGCCAGCAGACTCAGCATGGCGGAGCCCGGCTCCGGTACAGACTTCATCCCCCAGAGGTCCGACACGGCCGTATTGAAAAAGAGGAACTCCTGAATCTGGGCATCCTGCAACCAGCCGCATTCTGTACTCAAGGTCAGATATTCGCGTTCCTCCTGCCACTGCTTTTCAACCCCATCTTCAACACCGGATAAGTTATACGTATAGGTTGCCGAACCGATGGAAGCATAGAACAAGCCCTGATCTGCCAGATCGCCACCTGCGCGGTTATCGTCAGAATCCGTCAGCCAGACACCCTGGAGCATACCGGTTTCGGCATCATAATCCACGCCCCAGAGAGTAACCGCATGCTCGGTGTTCTCAGAGTGCAGCCCCAGGGTGACACCTGCACCATGGCTGATGCAATCTACCACTGTGCAACTGACCTGCTCCAGCGTGGTCAGAGTCGGGGTCTCAGCCGTGCTGCTCTTAACAGCGTAGCCAACCTCACTCGTGAGGAACTGGTATAATTCATTGTTCCAAGGGTAATAATGAGTAGCACTGGACGGGAGTGTTTCCTCCAGATCCCGGTAGAAACCGGTAAAGCCGTCCTGCTGGTTTTTTGTGCCATTCACGATGGCCAGAGACTCGCCCGGATACATTCCCACACAGGCATACTGGTAGTCATAACTGCCTGTCTCTTCATTGTGCGTCGAGTAAATATCATAAATGCCCGTCAGCCACCATTGGAAACCACAGTGAGCACTGCCACCGCGGTCCTCGAAATCCAGCGTCGTATCCGCACTATTCTTGAAGGTGGTCCATATATCCTCCCCTTTGGGTATGCTGCCACCCGAATTTAGGACACAGAGCTAATTCAGCTTAGCTTGCGCAAAAGTCTGGATGAGTGTAGAATAACCTCAAAAAACACAACACACTCATCAACATGACCAAAATTCACAAGCG
>SUVL01000022.1 GCA_015062005.1 Akkermansiaceae bacterium | reverse complement strand
ATCGCATCTGAAATGCGATAGACTGCGGACAGTGGGCGAACTGTGTCTTCAGTGCGCAAGGGGCTGCTTTTCGCCTGCTGAAATCATTTAAAACACACAAGAAAACACTATGAAACTACACTTACCGAAAGCGCTTTTCACAGCGCTTCTTGTTGCCGGTTCGGCGGCTTACGCCAGCACCGGCTGGGAGGGCAATACATTCTACATCGGTGGAACTCAGGCCGGGCATCTGGACAACACCATTAACACCGGACATCAGGTGATTGCAGACGATGAAGACACCGCAGATGTAAACGAACGTCAAACCATCTTTGAAACCGTAGACGCCTCCGCCAAAACGGGTGCCCTTAATCTCTGGGCTGATGAAGGAGCCATCGCAACCAATGCTCAGATAGGAGAGTTGAAAGTGGCCGCCGATACAACATTGGCTATAGGCACCAATTCCTGGGACTCTCAGAATAATGTCAATAATTATTTCGACACCCTTACCATTGATAAGGTGAGCGTAACCGACGGCGGCGCCACTTCTCTGAATATTTCCAAGGCCGATCACAAGGTGAATATCGGTGACATTTCCGGCACCATGACCGATGTCTCCACGGCCGGCTCACTGACAATGACTGCAACCAGCAGCAGCGTCAGCGGCAAGCTGTATGCAAACGGCGGCAATATCACCCTGGGTGATGGCACCAACAGCGGCACCCTCACCGTGAACCGCGTTGAGGTTGGTGATGTAGATGGCGGCACAAGCACCTTCACCGTAGAAAGCAACTACACGCTGAAGGTGACCGGCTCTGCAAACAGCATTCAGAATGATACAGCTCAGTACAAGACCAACAGCTTTGTGGTGAGTGAGTGGAACAACTCCACCACCATGAATGTGAAGGGCACCATCCTGGCAGAAAATGCAGCAGTCATGACGGGTGACAGCGGGGTGACCATCAACATCGAGAATGGCGGTACCCTGGCCACCAAGGGTCTGGGGCGTTCCTACCCGGGCAGGACCGCCGTTTCCACCGTGAACCTGAAGGAAGGCGGCACCCTGGTGCTGGGCGATATGGGCATGGATTATGATGGCAAAGTGACCGCCAATATCAGCGGCGGCACGATTGGCATTGCCGCGGAAAGCGTCACCATCGCGGATGCACTCAACATCACCGGCGACCTCAGCGTGAATACCACGCAGTACAGCTATGGCGAGAGCGGGCTGACCCAGGGCACCACGGGCGGCAAGCTCGTGTTCGGCAGCGACCTGACCGGTGGCGGCACGCTCACGGCCACAGGCGCAGGTTCCCTGGAGTTTGGGGCTATCAGCAGCGGGGTGAGCATTTCCACCGGCACTGCTGGTGTGAATTTCACCGGCACGCTGAGCATGGGCGATGGCACCACCTTTACCGTGGGCACCGGGGCCTACACACTGGATGCCAGCGACATCACCACCTTCATCGTGCAGGCAGGCGCCACCATCATGGATAAGGATGGCAACACTGCCACCAATGGCTTTGCTGCTGGTGCCCGCACTGTGATTGACGGCGGCACCATTGATGGCGAGTTTACGTTGACGCATGATGGCGAGACGTACACTATCAACAATGAAAACCGTACTTTCGGCCCCGCAGATTACATTGATCTGGGCACCTGGTACCTCAACTCCGGCAACTCCACGCTGAGCGAAATTTACGCCCAGAGCAGCAGCGCTGCCATCTCTGCCGCAGGCGGCACCACCCTGAATGTGGATACCACCCTGAGCACCGGCCTGGAGCTGACCGGCAACGCCACGATGAATATCAGCGAAGGCGTGACCCTGGCCGCCTCGGCCATCACCACCAATGATAACACGGTGACACTGGATGGCTCCGGTACTTATTCCATCAATAGCGGAAACGCCACCAAGGTAACCGTGGCAGAAGGCTGGACCGGCCTTGTAGAGCTTTTCGGTCAGACCGTTCTGGATCTGACCAGCTACGGACACAGCGGCTCCACCATCAGCCTTAAGGACTACGTTGGTTATTTCGTCAATGCTGGTAACAGTACCAAGGAGATTGATGCCAATCTGGTACTGACCAACACAAACCTGGCTGCAGTCGAATTCACGAACGGTTACACCGGAGGCGTCTACAACTTCAACGGTAGCATCAGCGGCAATGGTAACTTCATTGTCAATAAAGATCTGGGTGCCGGGAATAGCATGACCTTCAACTTCAAGGGCGATACCAGCGGATGGACCGGCAAGATGGAAGTGGTCAAGGGTGAGCACAACGTGAAGTACACCGGTGCGACCACGATTAACAACAGCCATATTCAGGCGCGCGACGGTGACTCCGCCAAGATGAATCTCAGCATCGAAAACACCAGCGCTGCCGTGACGGTGAACTCCACCATCACCAACAACGGCACCTGCACGGTGAACCTCTCGGTGAATGCCGCCGGGGGTGCCACCTTCACCAACGCCGTGACGGTGAACTCCACCAGCATCGCTGCCGGCACCACAGCCACTTTCAATGGCACAAGCGACCTGGGCTCCCTCACCCTGGGTGCAGGTGCCAGCATTGCCAGCGCCGGCAACCTCACCATCGGTGAGCTGATTCTGGATCTGCAGAGCTACACCTCGGACTTCGGGCAAAGCCACACTCTGGTGAGCACCACCGGCACGCTGAGCTTCACCGGCGACCTGAGCCAGTTCCAGCATGTGACGGTGGGCAACTACACCGCGAATGTGGAACAGAAAGGCAACGCCATCACGCTGAGTTTCTCTGCTCCGGATGCTCCCGGTGGCGACATCACCACCACGGTGACGGGCCAGGGCGGCATTGCCGGTGACATGCTCACGCTGAATGTGGCCGCCGACCTCACGGATGCCACCCAGGTGCTCATCTCCGGTATCAGCGGCAGCATCATGGCCGATATTCTGGGGCTGAGCGGCCTGCCGGAAGATGGCATGGTGGGTATCACCCTGGCCGGAGCCAACGGCACCACCTTCACCGCCACGGCTGACCAGCAGATTGGCTTCCAGGGCAATGATGGCGTGAGCTACTACTTCGGTGAGCAGGTAGGCAGCGCCTGGCAGTACCAGGTGGCTTACATCCCCGAGCCCGCCTCCGCAACGCTGGGATTGGCAGCTCTCATGATGCTGGCTGCCCGCCGTCGTCGCAAGGCTTGAGGTGGGCGCGATAAACGATTAACGCATGATATTTCCCCGGCGCGGTCAGTGATGACCGCGCCGGTTTGCTTCAGCGTTTGCAGCTATCGGAGCACGGGACTTCAGTCCCGATTGGAAGCACCGTTATTTCGGGACTGAAGTCCCGTGCCCCGACAACGACAAACATCAATTTGTTGATCCGTTTCGAGTTTAATTAATCATTAATCACTAATAATTAATCATTTACTAAGGGGCTCCTGTGCCGCTGATGATGACGGGGGTGTGGAGGGGAACGAGGTCAAAGAGGGTGGCGGCGTCCTGCGGGGAGAGGCGGATGCAGCCGTGGGAGACGGGGGTGCCGAGCCGTGCGGTATCTGCGGTGCCGTGGATGTAGATGAAGCGGGAGAGGGTGTTGGCGTTGTGCGGTTCGAGACCGCGGAGGGTGAGGATGCGGGAGAGGATGGCATCTTCCCCCTGGCTGGCAGCAGGGTAGGCCCCTACGGGGAGGCGAGCACGGAAAACGGTGAGCAGCGGGGCGTTTTCGCCGTGCTTGGAGTGGATGGCAAAGCGCCCCAGCGGGGTGCGGCCGCTGCCGGGCTCGCAGCCGGTGCCGGTGGCTCCGGTGCTGCAAGGCGCGGCAAAGAGCACATCGCCTGCGGCAGTGCGCAGTTCCAGCCGTTGCTCAGGCACGGAGATATGGATGGTATTTGCCATGTTCGGAGCACGGGACTTCAGTCCCGTATACCTTGACGAGCCAGCGCTTCTTTATTCACCCAGAATGGTTCTGGCGATATCCTCGGCGGCGGTGGGGCGGGAGAGCGCGCGCATGGCTGTTTCCATGGCTGTGCGGGCGGGGGGATTCAGCGCGGTGCCGTGCACAAAGTCGTGAACCTTCTGCACGGTGAGGTCTGCCTGCTGGATGAGGACAGCGGCTCCGTGGTCAGAGAAGGCACGGGCGTTGTGGGTCTGGTGGTCATCTACCGCAAAGGGGAAGGGAACGAGCAGGCAGGCCTTGCCGATGAGGGAAAGCTCTGTGAGGGTGGAGGCGCCGCTGCGGGCAATGACACCATCAGCCGCGGCGTAGGCGGCGGGCATGTCGGCGCAGAAGCCCATCACGGTGATATTCGGGGCTCCGCCTGCGAGGCTGTTGACACGCTCAAAGTCCAGCCTGCCGGCGATGACGAGGTAGTGTACCGCAGCATCGGCCTTGGCGGCTTCGATGAGCAGGGAATTGAGGTTGCGCGCACCCTGGGAGCCACCGGTCACGAGGATGACGGGTTTATCCTGCGGCAGTCCGAGTCGTGCGCGGGCTTCGGCTGGGGCCGGCAGGTGGCGGATTTCATCGCGCACCGGGGTGCCTACTACGGCGCAGTCGCTGCCGGGGAAGTGCTGCACGGCCTCCTGCATGCCCACGAGCACCTTGGTGCACCAGCGGGCGGTGAGGCGGTTCGACTTGCCGGGCATGGCATTGGAATCATGCACATAGGAACGCAGCCCCAGAGCATGTGCCGCTTTGCAGGGGGGCAGGCTGGTGAATCCACCCATGCCCAGCACTACGTCTACCTTTTCGCTCCGCAGCAGCTTCTTGCAGTTCATATAGGTGGTAAAAAGCTTCCAGAGGAAAGCCGGCATGCGCAGGGAGAACGTAGGGGGCTTGGCAATGGCGGGGATGGAGCGGAACTCCAGCTCGCCGTATTTGCTGGAGGCCTCGGCATCCACCTCTTTGCGGGAGATGAGGAGGATGGGGCGGTGCCCCTGCTTGCGGAGCTGCTGAGCCACGGCAATGCCGGGGAAGAGGTGGCCGCCTGTGCCGCCACAGGCGATGACGATGTTGAGAGCTTTCATGGTCATGGGTTCTGGATTTCCTTGAGTCTGCGTCTGGGCCAGTAATTCTGCCGTATGACGGGTGTGTGTCTCTGGATGCTGGTGAGGAGGCCTATGGAGGCAATGGTGAAGACGAGGTTGGTGCCGCCGCTGCTGATGAAAGGCAGGGGAAGACCAGTATTGGGCAGCAGTGCGGTTACTACCAGGATGTTGAGCATGGCCGGCCAGAAGATAGTGCAGGATAATCCCAGCGCCAGGATGCGGCCGAAGGTATCCTGAGTCTGCACGGCCAGTACCGTGCCGGAAATGGCCATGGTGGCGAAGAGCAGCACCACTCCCGCAGCCCCGAAGAAACCCCATTCCTCTCCAATCTCGGCAAAGATGAAGTCCGTGTGCGCATACGGCAGGTTGCCGTATTTTTCAATGCCGTCACCCAGGCCTACCCCGGAAAGCCCGCCTCGTGCAAAAGCCAGGATGGCAATCCACTGCTGGCGCCCTGCTCCCTGGCTGTAGGCCTGCGGGTCAAACCAAGCTTCGATGCGCAGCATGCGGTTCGCGCTGCCTGTCATCATGAGATACAGAAAGATGGCGCCGATGAGCATGGAAAGCAACAGCAGCCAGGTGCGCGTGCCGGAGGCGTACATGACGCAGAACCCCGACATGGCCAGCGCCGCAGCAGTGCCCATGTCTTTTTCAAACAGAATAAGTATCAGCGGAAATCCGAATAAGATGGCACCTGGCCAGAAAAAGCCTTTCCAGAATGTGCCGGCTACTTCGCGGTGGGTGGTGTACCAGTGAGCCAGCGTGAGCATGAGGGTGATTTTTGCCAGTTCACTGGGCTGGAAGGTGAGCCCCAGGTTGATCCAGCGGGATTCGCCGTTGATGGTCTTGCCGATACCGGGCAGGTAGCAGCAGATGAGCAGCACGACGCAGCCAGCCCATATCCAGTATACAACACGCCGCCATACGTGGTAGTTCACGTGGCTCAGCGCCAGGGCTATCACCAACCCCAGCATGGCAAACATGCATTGCTTGCCCAGAAAGGTGCCATACCAGGGCAGCTCTGCCTGCCCTTGTACACAGGTTCCGGTGCTCGCCACCATGATGACCCCGAGCACAAGCAGGAGGATAAAGCAAATCCAGATGCTGATGATGCAGATCCGAGTAGCCATGGTGTGTGCAGCGGGCGCCTTGTTTACTTGCTGACCCTGAGTTTCTGCCCGATTTTCAGACGCTTGGCGTCCGCGGGTGTCATGTTGTTGACCTTATAGAGGTCGTTGAGGTCGATATTGTACTTTCTGGCAATGCGGCCAAGGTTTTCACCTCGTTTCACAGTGTGGTACTTGACTTCCTCCTGCACTGCGGGCTGTTCGGCTTGCACCGGCTGGGGTGCTGCAGAATCTGCGGGCACCGGCACGCTCAGATAGGTGCCGCCGGGCAGGTTGGTCATGGAGGCGAGCTGCGCATTGGCTCCTTTGAGAACAGCTTCTGTGACATTGTACTGGGTTGCGATGCTGCTCCAGGTATCTCCGGACTGCACGAGGTGCTTGCGCTCTACCGTGGGGGTGGCAGAAGGAGCCGGGGCTGGGGCGGGCTGCACTACCACCGGCTGGGCCGGGGCTGCGGGCTGGGCGGGTGCCGGCGTCACTGCCTCCATATTTACCGGTGCCTGGGTGATATGTACCTGTGTGTCAGCGGGCGCCGGCTGGGCAGGGGCGGCCTGGGGGGTGGCCGCCGGCTGGGCGGGTTCCGCCTGGCTGGGGGCTGCGGGCGGCGGAGTAATCGTAGGCGTCACGGCTAGTCCGCTTTCGCTCTTGGCAATGTTGCCCCGCATCATCACACCGCCGATGACGATGAAATGCAAGACGATGAGCCCCAGGATGATGCGCACCACCACGGCGGGGCTGGTGCGGTCCATGACCATGCCGGTATCAGAGTGGAAGCGGCGGGGTTGTTTGAGGTTACCGTTGACGAAAGTTTTGATGAAGTGGCGTTTGGGCTTGGCCCGGCCCAGGTCAGAGGTGTGAAAATCGGCTTTCGTATTCTTTCTCATAAAATTCTTCGGTGCGGCTTAGAGGTGTAGGATTTGTTTGACGGCATCGCGGAAGCACTGCCCGCGCTGAACATAGCCTGTAAATTGGTCGAAGGAGGAGGTGCCGGGGGAGAACAGCACCACATCGCCGCGCTGTGCCACCTTGTGGGCGGCGGCCACGGCTTCCTGCACGGTGGTCACTTTCACCACGCGGCAGACGGGAGAGAAGGTTTGCTCCAGCTGGTCGGCAATCTGCCCGAACACGATGCAGACGCGGGCTTTCTGCTCCAGCATGGGGTTGATGGCGGAGTAGTCCAGCCCTTTGTCCTTGCCGCCGGCCAGCAGGATGATGGGGCGGGTCTGGGAGCGCACGGCGGCCTCGGTGGAGTGCAGGTTGGTGCTCTTGGAGTCATTCAGCCAGAGCACGCCGTCCATTTCGGCTACGGTTTCGCAGCGGTGGCCGGGCGGGTTGAAGGAGCGGATGGCGGCGGAGATGGTGGCATCATCCAGCCCCACGGCGCGGCAGGCCAGGGTGGTGGCCATGGCATTTTCTGCATTGTGGGCCTGCTCCAGCGGGGTTCCGCGCAGCGGGGTGAGCGGCCGGCCTGCTTCGCAGATGGCGCCCTCCTCGAAATAGAGCTGCCCGGTGCTGACCACGGAGGAGAAGCCCACGCGTTTCGGGGTAAGGGCGGGGAGTTCCTCGCCTTCGCGCACGATGGCGAGCTGGTCGGCACTCATGTTCTCGAAGATGCGGAGCTTGGCGTTGAAGTAGTCCTCCACCTTCGTGTAGCGGTCCATGTGGTCCGGGGCAAAGTTGAGCCAGATGGCGACCTCCGGGCGGAAATCAATGATGGTTTCCATCTGGAAGGAGGAGACCTCCAGCACGGCGAACTCAGGCTGCGGCTCCATGAGCGCCACATCGCTGAGGGGGTAGCCGTAGTTGCCGCAGGCCTTGGCGGTTCTGCCGGCGGAGAGCAGCACATGCTCCAGCAGGGCGGTGGTGGTGGTCTTGCCGTTTGTGCCGGTGATGGCGATGATGCGGCCGCCGTAGTAGTGCCAGGCCAGCTCGGTTTCACCGATGAGGGGAGCCCCGTGGGCGGTGAACGCGAGGGTCCAGGGAATATCGCTCTCAATACCGGGGGAGAGCACCACGAGGTCCGCCGCGTAGGCGCGGGCGTGTTCCCCGGTAGCGCCGGGCACAAAGCCCACGCCGGGTTCGCTGCAGGTGGCAGCGGGGTTGGCATCGAAAATGCAGACCTCTGCCGCGCCCTTGGCCAGGGCCAGGCGGGCGGCTGCCACTCCGCTGCTGCCGCAGCCGAGCACCGCTATCTTTTTTCCGTTCAGTTCCATGGTGGCGGGTGGGGGAGAATCAGTTATTACACGAAGCAGCAGGCACCCAGGATGAGCCCGAACACGGCCAGGAAGAAGGCGATGATCCAGAAACGCACGCAGACCTGGGTTTCGCTCCAGCCGCATTTCTCAAAATGGTGGTGGATGGGGGCCATGCGGAAGAAGCGGCGCCCCTCGCCGTAGAGCTTGCGGCTCACCTTGAACCAGCCCACCTGAATCATCACCGAAGTGGCCTCGGCCACAAACACACCGCCGATGATGACCAGCAGCAGCTCGGTGTGCGTGCAGACGGCCACGGTGCCCAGCGCACCACCCAGGGAGAGGGAACCGGTATCACCCATGAAGACCTTGGCCGGGTGGGCATTGAACCACAGGAAACCGAGGCAGGCGGCAGCTATGCAGAGCAGGTAGTTGGCCAGGGCCACTTCACCGAAGGTGAGGCAGAGCGAGAGGAAGGCCAGGCAGGAAACGACCATGCAGCCGCTGGCCAGGCCGTCCAGCCCATCGGTGAGGTTCACGGCGTTGGAAGCGCCGATGATGACCAGCATGGCAAAGGGAATGAAGAACATGCCCAGGTCCACCATGCCGTAGAAGGGAATGAGCACGCGGGCAATGGTGGGGTCCAGATACCAGAGGTAACCGGCGCAGCCCAGGGAGGCCACCGCCTGCAGGGCAATCTTGAACCAGCCGCTCACGCCATCTGTGCTCTTTTTCGTGATTTTGGCCCAGTCATCCAGGAAGCCGAGGATGGCCGTGACCCCCATGACCAGCAGGCAGCACTGGAGCTTGGGGTCACCCATATCCAGGAAGAGGATGCTGGTGAGCATGATGAGGCCGATAATCATGAGCCCGCCCATGGTGGGGGTGCCCACCTTGGCGGAGTGCTCGGGGGCGAGCACGCCCTTGCTGGCCTCGCGGATGGGCTGGCCTGCCTTCATGGCGCGCAGAATGGCGATGAGACGCGGGCCGATGAGCATGGAACCCACGAAGGGCACCAGCAGGGCCAGCAGCAGCTGGGCTCCCACGGGGAGCTGGTAGATGAAATTGATCATGACTTATGCTTTGGGGTTGAGAGAGGGGAAGATTTCGTAGATGCAGCGCTCCATGCCGGCGGAGCGGGAGCCTTTGAAGAGCAGGGCATCACCCGGTTCCATGAGGGAGCGCAGGGCGGCGGCGGCTTCGGCCGGGGTGTTCACCAGCAGCGCCGGCACGCTCTCCGCCGCAGCCTGGCAGAGCGCGAGTGTCTCGGCGCATTCGGCACCCACCACCACCACGGCAGCATAGCCCAGGGAGGCGGCGCACCAGCCCATGTCCGCATGGGCGGCAATGCCGCCTTCGCCCAGCTCGCCCATTTTGCCGAGCACGGCAATGTGGCGCTTCGGGCCGCGGAGGGCTGCCACGGTTTCCAGGGCGGCCTTCATGCTTTCGGGGTTGGCGTTGTAGGTGTCGTCCACCACGGTGTAGCCGTCAATCTCCTTGCAGGCCAGGCGGCCATGCGTGAGGGAGGAGGCGGAAAGGCCTGCGGCAATCTGCTGCAGGGAGCAGCCGAGTTTCCAGCCGGCAGCGGCGGCGAGCAGGCTGTTGCTCACCATGTGGGCTCCCGGCACGGGCAGGGAGACCTCCACCTCACCCAGCTCATCAATATGCAGGGTGTAGGTGGTGCCGGTGGCGGTGCTGCGCGGGTTGAGGGCACGCACCGGGCTGTTGCAGCCGCCCACCGGAACCGGGGTGGCGGCGGTCTGTGTGGAAATGAAATCTGCAAAATCATCCAGCGCAGGGTATATCATGTACCCCTCTGCCGGCAGGGCGCGGGCCACGGTGCATTTCTCCTCTGCAATGGCCTGGCGGGTGCCCAGGTACTCCAGGTGGGCGGAGCCGATGGTGGTGATGATGCCAATCTGCGGGCGGGTCATGGCGCAGAGCGGGGCGATTTCGCCGGCGTGGTTCATGCCCATTTCCCAGATGGCGGCCTGCGTGCCCTGCGGGGTGCCCAGGATGCTGAGCGGCACGCCGATGTGGTTGTTCATGTTGCCTTTGGTGGCCAGGGCGTTGTATTTCTGGCGGAGAACGGAAAGGCACATGTCCTTGGTGCTGGTCTTGCCGCTGCTGCCGGTGAGCCCCACCACATGCAGGGGCTCCAGCTGCCCGCGCCACCAGGAGGCCAGGCTCTGCAGCGCCGCCAGTGTGTCCTCCACCTGCACCACGGTGCAGCCGGGGGCGAACTCTCCCTCCACCCGGGATACGACCACGGCGGCGGCCCCTTTCTGCGAGGCTTCTGCCGCGAAGGTGTTGCCATCGAACCGCTCACCGCAGAGCGCCAGGAACACGCAGCCCGGGGTGATGGCCCGGCTATCCGTGGTGAGACCGGCGGTGATGGCGCGCTCCCCCGCAACCACTGCCTTGCCGGCGGTGGCGGTGATGAGGTCGCTGGTGCTCAGGTGGGTCATGGCGGGGGAGTGTTTACTTGCTGTTGCGGCGGCCTTCCGGCTTGCGGGAGGGCACGGAGATTCCCTCCGGATTCTTCTCGGCGTAGTACTTGCGCACCACGGCAGAATCGGAGAAATCGATGGTTTCAGTAGCGAAAATCTGGTAATTCTCGTGTCCCTTGCCGGCGATGAGCACGGCGTCTCCCGGGCGGGCCTGCTCCAGCGCGGCGCGGATGGCCTCCTCGCGGTCGGTGATGCGGTGCTGCTTGGCAGTGGGGATACCGGGCATGATTTCGTCGATAATCTGTTCGGGGTCTTCGCTGCGGGGGTTATCGCTGGTCACGAGGCAGAGGTCGCTGTAGCGGGCGGCGGCTTCGCCCATGAGCGGGCGCTTGGTGCGGTCGCGGTCGCCGCCGCAGCCGAAGATGGTGATGAGGCGGCCATTGCGGCAGAGGGCCTTCATGGTCTTGCACACGTTTTCCACGGCGTCCGGGGTGTGGGCATAGTCTACGAAGCACTGCACGTTATTCACGCTGGAGACGAGCTCCATGCGGCCGGGAACCTGCGGGCTCTGGGCCAGGGCGTTGATGGCATCCCCCAGGTTGATGCCGGCGCACACGGCACCTGCCAGGGCAGCCAGGCTGTTGGAAAGGTTGAACTCGCCGATGAGCGGGGTGCGCACCAGGTAGCTGCGGCCCTGGTATAGCAGCTCATACTGGCTGCCTTTCAGCGTGACCAGTCTGGGCACGGCGCGGAAATCAGCCTTCTCGTTCTCACCGAAGGTGCGTACTTTCATGATGGGCGCCAGTTCCTCGGCCAGGCGGCGGCCGTAGGCATCATCAATATTGATGACTGCCGCGCTCTTGCGGTCAGCAGCGGCCATGCGGGTGAAGAGAAGCTTCTTGGCCTGGTAGTATTCCTCCATGGTGCCGTGGTAGTCCAGGTGGTCCTGGGTCAGGTTGGTGAAGATACCCACGCGGAAGTTGGTGCCGGCGGTGCGCTGCTGGATGAGCGCGTGGGAGGATACCTCCATGGCGACCGCGCGGCAGCCATTCTGCACCATTTCAGCCAGCATGCTCTGGAGCAGGGCGCAGCCGGGGGTGGTGTTGCTGGAGGTGGTGCGGCGCTCGCCGTTATCGTAGATAATGGTGCCGATGAGGCCGGCGCGTTGCCAGGCGGCGCGGAAAACGTGGTTTACCAGGTAGCTGATGGTGGTCTTGCCATTGGTGCCGGTCACGCCCAGCAGCACCATCTTGTCGCTCGGAAAATCATTCCATGCGCTCATGAGCAGGCCATTCGCCTCGTGCGTGTCTTTCACCTGTACCCAGCATGTGCCGGCGGCAGCGGCGGCGGCGCTCGGCGCGGTCTCGGCCACGATGGCAACGGCTCCGGCGGCAATGGCGCCATCAATGGCGGTGTGCCCGTCGAACTGGGTGCCCTTGACGGCTACATAGCAGCATCCGGGAATCACCTTACGGCTGTCATCGGTGAGCAGCGTAAGGGGCTTGCTGAGTTTGCCGGTGATGCTGGCGCCGGCCAGAATGCTGAATATTTTCTTGGTGTCCATGACGAGGGAAATTCTTTATTTCTTCAGATTAGCAGATTCTTGCTTACTATCAAGATATTTTTCGTATGCTTCGGGGTCTGAGGGGGTCAGATTGAGCACATTGATGAATCTTTCGGCCGCTGCGCGGAAGATGGGGGCCGCCACCGTACCGCCGCCGGGGTTGCAATCGGTGGGGTGCGGTTCATCGATGACGGTCATGACCACCAGCTTGGGATCATCAATGGGAAGTACACCGGCGAAGGATACGGTATAGAGGTTATCGGTATAGCCGCCACCGGCTTTGACCTTCTTGGCCGTGCCGGTCTTACCGCCGATGCGGAAACCGGGGATGGCTGCTTTTGTGGCTGTGCCGCGGCCGCATTCTCCCTTGGCCTGGGTGACCGATTCCAGTGCGAAGCGCAGGTCCCTGGCCGTGCCGGGCTTCATCACCCGGCATATTTCCTGCGGGGCGCATTCATCGTATATGGAGCCATCTGCCGCAATGATTTTATCAATCAGGCGCGGTTTCATGCGTACGCCATCGTTGGCGATGGTGGCATAGACCATGGCCATGTGCAGCGGGGAGACGGCCACGGAGTACCCGTACGCAATGCGGGAGTAGTTCACGATGTTGGAGCCATCTGCCAGCAGACAGGCCCCACCGCTGGGAAGGTCGATGCCTACCGGTTTGTTCAGCCCGAATTTCTCCAGGTATTCCTTGAAGTTCTGCCATTTGGCCACGATGGCGATACGGGCGGCACCGGGATTGCTGGATTTCTTGAGCACACCCCACACCGGCAGGCTGTGGTAGTTGAACGGGCGGTCGCTGATGGGGCGGCTGCCGAAGCCCACGGAGAACGGTTCGCAGTTCACCCAGCCGTTGATGCCCATGAGCCCCTTATCCACCACGCTGGTGACCGCCAGCACCTTGAAGGTGGAACCGGGTTCGTAGCGGGTCTGGCAGGCAAAGTTGAAATCACCGGTAAGCACGTTTCCGTTTTCGTCCTTTACTTCGCCACGGGGGAACTTACCTTTGTGGGTGATGAGCTCCTTGGTGTTGAGGTCGAATGCCGGGCGGCTCACCATGGCCAGAATATCGCCGGTCTTGGGCTCCACCACAATCATGCAGCCGCGCTTTGCCCGGAAATGGCGCATGCCGTTGTCCAGCTCCTGCTCCACGATGGCCTGCAGGCGCATGTCGATGGTGAGCTTGAGGTTCAGCCCGTGTTTGGGGGCCAGGTAGCGGTCATCCTCGTTCGGCAGTACCTGCCCACGGGAGTTGTGGCGGTATTCGCGGAATCCGTCCACACCGGCCAGGTAGCTCTGGAAATTGGCCTCCACGCCGCTCATGCCCTTGTTTTCATGGTCCACGTAGCCGAGCACGTGGCAGAGCATCTCCGGCATCACGTAGGAGCGCCGCATGTCGGATTGTACCACCAGACCGCGCAGCCTGGCACCTTTGATAGCGGTGCGGATTTTATCTGCCGTATCAAAGCTCATGCCTTTGGCCAGCACAATCTGGTTGCGGATACTGCGGGTCGGCTGTCCTTTGGCGGCAGCTTCTTCATTGTATTTCTCGGTGGCGGTCTGGGCAATTTTCTCCACGATATCTTCGCGGGTCATGAATCGCTTCCGGGGCTGCCCATTCACCGTCTCCTCAATCTGCTGGTGGGAAAGGAAGGGGTAGAGTATCTCCGCTACCAGTTCGTCATGCTTTTTGTAGTATTGGTTGACCACTTCCGGATCATACTCCAGCATGCGGTTGGCCTTGGCGTCCTTCGGATTGATTTTGGCGCGGCGTGCGGCCTTTTCTTCGTCCGTCATTTCCGCCTTGGCGTTGTTGAGTAGTTTGGCGCGGTATTTGTATACCAGCTTGCGGCGCTCCTTGGCATCTGTGAGATTGGGCCATTCGGGGTCAAACTGTGCCTGGTTGTATGCAAGCCCTTCAACCACCGCCGTGATTTCGCGCAGGTGGTAGCGGTCGGCCACCAGCTCGGCACTCTGGATATTGTTGGTGAGCAACTCCTCGTTGCGGTCCATGATGATGCCGCGCTGCGCGGGGATGCTTTCGGTATCAATCAAGTCATCCACCGCAGCGGGGCGGTTGTTGTCAGAGTCAAAAATCTGCAATTCGGCCAGTCTCACGGCTGCCACGCTGGAAACGCTCATCATCAGGGTTGCCAGCAGGGCGGCGCGTCCGGCAAAGGGTATCTTGGTCTTCATGTGGGTAATCGGGGAATATCGTTAATTGTTAATCAGAGCCATGCCGCTGTTCTTGAGACGGCGGGCGAGTTCAATCTGGCTGCGGTCAATATCGCGCAGCTGGGAACGGTCCTGGCTGAGACGGTCGCGCATGGCCCAACGGTTGGTCATGGCGTTGGTCTTGGCCCGGTGCTGGTTGGTATTCAGGTTGCACACGGCAATCTCGCGGTTCAGCTTGCTGATTTCCGTGCGCACAGCCACCTGGTCATTTTTGAATAGGGCGTAGGTGATACCACCAGCCGATACCATGATGGCAAAAGCCACCATCCAGAGCAGGAAGCTGAAGCTTACCCGGTCTGCGTAGCGGGAGGTGTTTGAGGTGGGAGGCATTAGTGGTGGTGAGAGGGACTAAGGTTGATACAGCGGAAGGTGAGGTGATTATAGCTTTTCGATGACGCGGAGTTTGGCGCTGCGGGCGCGTGGATTGGCTGCCAGCTCGGCTTCGCTCGCTACGATGGGCTTGCGGGTTACCTGGCGGGCGGCGTATTCCGGGTTGGGGCGCGGGGCTGGCCATTCCGGGCGGTCGATTTCCGGGCGGGTCACGCGGTCAAAATAGCGCTTGACAGCGCGATCCTCCAAGCTGTGGAAAGTGATGATGGCGAAGCGGCCGCCGCTCTTGAGCAGGCTCAGGCCGCTTTCCAGCAGGGCATCCAGCGCGCCGAGCTCGTCGTTCACCGCGATACGCAGTGCCTGGAAGGAGCGGGTGGCTGGGTGCTGCTTGCCTTTGCGGGGCAGTACGCTGGCGATGAGGTCGGCCAGCTGCGTGGTGGTGGTGATGGGGGCTTTGGCGCGTTCCTGGACGATGCGGCGGGCAATGGCTCGGCTGGCGCGCTCCTCGCCGTATTGCCACAGGATATCGGCCAGTTCGCTCTCTGCGGCGGTGTTCACGAGGTCGGCAGCACTGCGGGGAGCGGCAGGGTTCATGCGCATGTCCAGCGGGCCTTCTGCCAGGAAGGAGAAGCCGCGCTCGGCCTGGTCAACCTGCGGGGAGGAGATGCCGATGTCGGCCAGGATACCATCCACCGCTTCCAGCCCCTCGGCGCGGAGCAATTCGGCGGCATTGCGGAAGTTGCCGGCGATGATGTGCAGCCGGTCGGCATACGGGGTCAGCCGCTTGCGGGCTGCCCGGCGGGCTGCGGGGTCCTGGTCGATTCCCCACACCGTGGCACCGCCCTGCAGCATGAGTTCGCTGTGGCCGCCGCCGCCCAGGGTGGCATCTACCAGCACCCGGCCTTCTGCCGGTTGCAGCGCTTCCACTGCCTCGTGGCGCAGCACGGTCACGTGGTGGAACTCTGCGCTGCCTTCTCCGTCAGCTTCCGTTTCAGCCGTGCTTTCTGCTGCGGCCTTGCGGCAGCTTTCCTGCCACTCGGCGGCTTCGGCGGCGCTCACCGCCTCCACCAGCTGGGTCCGGCACCACTCCAGGTCGGGGGTGGCGGCAGCCCAGCGGGCAATCATGGAGTCAATTCCTTCCTCGCCGGTGAGTTCCACCAGCACGGTGGCAGAGCAGGGGGTGAGCCGGTAGGCCAGCAGACCTTCCTCGCGCTGCAGCTTCGCTGCCAACGCGCCTACGCGCGTAAGGGAAAGGCCGGCCTGGGCACAGGTATCCAAGGGGGCCGCCACGGCTCGTTCCGACAGCTCGCGCAGTTCCTCCCCAAGGCGGGCCAGATTGCCGCGTGCGCCCTTGATGCCCGCATCGCGCATACGCGCGAGAAGCTCGCGCCTGGCTTCCTGCCAGGTGTTCAGCTGGCCGCTGTCCAAGGCTCCTTCCTCCCACATCAGCACCTTGTAGCAGGTGCCTGCTGGGGTGGCGCTGGTGGCGTGGCTCTCTGTTGCTGCGCTGCTCATGAGAGAATGCCGAATACCTTGTCCAGTTCCAGTTTCGCCAGGGCTTCCGGTGTCTTCGTGGCCTCGAAGTCTGCCGGTTCCCATATCTCGAAATACGTTCCGCGACCTACGATGGCTGCGGTGTCCGTGAGCCTCATTCGCTCGCGTTGGGGTTTGGGTATCAAAAGTTTACCCTGGCTGCTCACCTCGGCCTGGAAGCTCATGCCGATGATGGTGCCTATGTATTGGTTCGTCTGGATGGGTTCGAATCCACGCGATTCGGCGTAGCTCCGCACCCCATTTACCATCTCTTCAAAACTCTCTTTCGTGTAGCACTTCAGAATCGGGTACCCCTCGTTCCGGGTCTCGATAATCCACAGCATGGCCCCCTGCGCGTCACGCCAGTTCGCCGG
This sequence comes from Akkermansiaceae bacterium, assembly GCA_015062005.1. Taxonomy (GTDB): domain Bacteria; phylum Verrucomicrobiota; class Verrucomicrobiia; order Verrucomicrobiales; family Akkermansiaceae; genus Akkermansia. Next base: position 24,311 of record SUVL01000022.1, on the reverse strand, counting down.
AATCGCTACGCGACTCTTCGGGTCGAGCTTGTGCGTCACGTTGCCCGTGAACATTACTGTGGAGACACTATTCATGCTTTTGAGTGCACTTACCTGCACCACCAGTACACATCAATACACTTCGAAAGTCAATACAAAACTATGCCGGTGTCAGAATTTAATGCCATTTTTTTTAATTTAGCATTGAAAATGCCTCAATTTCCCAGTTGGGGTGTACTGGGGTGTACCTGTTTCGGAAAAGGGGTGTCAGGGGGCCTGTTTCAGTACACTCTGGAACACACTACGGGCGGCAGGGAAATGCAAAAACCGCGTTCCAGTGGTGGAACGCGGCGGAAAAAACGGCAGGAGCGCAGGTCAGGCCTTGAGGGCATCCACGCAGATGGCGGACCAGGTTTCGAGGCGCTCATAGAGGGGGCCGGCGAGTTCGTCCAGCGTGCGGAAGGCGAGGTCTGCCAGGGCCTTTTCATTGGGTGCCACCTGGTCGTCATCCAGTTCGAAACGGTGTACGAAGCCGAGGTGTACGGAGCCCACCTCATTGGTATCATCGTTGATGATGGCGAAGAGCTCCTGGGTAGCGGAGCCGGTGAAGGTGATTTCCTCGCGGATTTCGCGTTCCATGCCGGCCAGGTAGGTGGAGATGGAGTCGGTGAGGCCATCAATGGGGTTGATGTGGCCGCCGATACCCAGGGACATCTTGTTGTGCAGGCGGGATTCACCGCCCTTGGAGGTGCGGGCGTAGGCCAGGATGCGGCCCTGGTGGCAGAAGATGGCATAGGTGATGAGCTGCTTGAACTGCGGGCTCTGCTCGGCTAGCTCGCGGTCCATGTAGCGGGCGACTCCCGGTTGCAGGAAGGCGCTGAGGTAGTCCTGCGGGTTCAGCCGCACGCCGTTGAAGGCGCCTACGGCCTCAAATGCTTCGCGGGGGACGACCAGTACCTGTTCTCCATTGTAACGTGACATGCGCGTATCCTAACACACACGGCCATGGCTGTGAAGCGCTTTGTGTGGCTTATTTTTTCTTCCCTCTCTTCTTTTTGTTTTTTGCCTTTTTCTCTGTTGGCTGGAACTGCCCGGGGCCGGTGCAGGCATCAGGCATGCTGTCGACTCCGTCACCACTGGTGTTGTAGATGGTGTAGCGCTTGCCGTCCCACTGCACTGCCATGACCCTGGTGGCACCATCGGGCAGGATGACCTGGGTGGATTTGTTGTCGTTGCATCCGAGCCCGCGGACGCAGACGCGGATGAGCTTGTCACCGTTATACACCTCAAAGGCTACGGCGTTTTCCCATTGATCTACCGGCACCGTAAAGGAGCGTTTCGGCTGGTCGGGAATGCTTGGCTTGAAATTCGGGCTGGGTTTGATATCGAGCTTGTCGCGGTAGATTTCAACGTTGTTCACGTTGAGGTAGAAGATAACCGGAGATTCAGGCCTGGGGTATTGGGCGGCGTGTGCCACGGCCTGGTCGCACATGTCCTCCGTGATGGTGCACCACCGTGAGCCGTAGTCTTCTATCAGGCGGTTCATCACGGCCAGCATCCCCACCTCCAGGAAGAAGTCGCTGAAATCCAGCTGGGCAGAGTCGCAGCAGCGGTCCAGAAACTTCATGCGCAACTGGCCGGTTCCCCACTGGCTTTCATCCGTATCCCGCACATTTTTGAAGATGCGGGGGTAGAAGATTTTGTCTCCCCGCACGATGTGGTTGTACAGATACAACTGCCAGATGGGACCCAGGCTCACGAAGTGGTCCCCCGTGCGTTCGCCCGGTTTCTGGTTGCCGGTGTCCTGCCCCCACTGGAACTGCCAGAGCTCCCGGTCCACAATGGCTCCGTTTACATAGCTGTCAAAGCGCCCGCCGCGCAGGTGCCAGCCATCGCGCGTCCGGCAATTTTCGTGCTCTATGCGCATTTCGCGGGGATTGAAGTGGTAATTGACCGCCTGGGCAAAGAGGTTGACGGTGACTTCCGTGGTTCCTGCCCAGAGCATGCCGGGGCGGGTCTGGTTGACGTGCCCGAACTCGTGGGCGGTGCCCCAGGCGCCGCTGGCCCGCACCTGGTCCACATTGACTATGCCGGGGGTGGTATTGAAATTGTAGGCTCCTCCCAGTCCGTCGGCGTGCATGTAGCCCTTCCACATGACGCGCCCCATGATGTGGTTGCCGGGGTGAATACCCTCCCACTCCCAGCCCAGGAGCTGCTGCTCAACCTTCATCTGCTCATCGTACAGAGCCACGAGGTCAGGCCCCCGGTCCGGGCATTTTTCGCGCAGTGCCTTCAAATCCAGCACCCACTGGGTGCGCTGGCCCATGATGTCCAGAATGTCGCTTTTGGCGTGTTCCAGCAGGTATTTCCATACCCTCGCATCATCATGCCGGGTGAAAACCCCGTTGAGCTCGCCGCCGGAGATTTGCAGCTTGATGGGAGGTGCCGTGGCAGGCTCAGGGTCACGGTAATCGATGTAGGCGTGCCCTGCATGATTGAGCGTGATTTGATTTGCTCCGGGGTTGAGAGGGAATCTGGATTCCTTTCCGCCTTCTGTCCAGTCCCGAATGATGAGATGCACCTGCGTGCGCGGCTTGCCGCTCATGCGGATGGAAACGGAATCTCCCTGACGGAATACGATGCCGGTCGGGTTTTCGAATGAGGAATAATTACTGGTTTTGTATCTTTTGCGGAACTGCTCCAGGGGCAGGTAGGCCCGGAATTCGCGCAGGCGGTAGTTTTTCTCCAGCTTGCGGGGGTTTTCGTTTATCCGTGAAAAGTCTGTGTACTCCGGTATAGGATGTTTGCCGAGTATATCTTCCTCCGTCTTTTCATCTGGTTCGTCTGCATCTTCTTCCTCTGCCCCTTGTTTTATTTCATGCAGTTTTCTGAACTGTTTTCTGCCGGCTTTCTTTTTCTTGGGTTTAGGGGAAAGTGAATCTGCCAGGATGAATCCCGCCTTTGGAACGTAAATGGGCTCAGCCGTTGTGGACTGAATGCCCCAGCAGGGCAGCAGAAGCAGCGCGATGGTGCGAGTAAGGGTCATGGTGGGTGTTCCTTTCCTCATTTGATGATGCTCCGGACTGCGCTTGTGGCGCAGTCGCGGGCTGTTTTGCCTGATTTGTTGGATATGCCGGTGCTGGCACCTGATTTCAACAGTAGTTGTACGGCGTTCTTCTGCCCGGCCATGGCGGCCAGGTGCAGCGCGGTGTTGCCCAGCTCGTCCTGCTGGTTCACATTGCAGCCTTCACTGATTCGGGCCTGCATTACCTCCAGATTGCCGCAGGAAGCCGCTTCCAGCAGGGAATAGACTCCATTGCTGCGGTATATCAGCTCAGACCTTGCCGGCTGGGTGGGTCTGGATTTTTTCTTTCGCTCCGGGGCTCCGTAGCATGTCTGGAAACACAGGAGCGCTGCTGTAAAAAGGATGAATCGGTATTTCATGATACCTGGTCTTTCATTGCGTTCCGCTGCCTACTCTACCAGATTTATTCAAAACTGAAAAGGAAAAAAACGATTTTCTTCCTCATGTATCCCAAATATTTTGTATAAAACTCCCCCTCCGCCAGCTCGGTAAATGGGAATTTAACAGAATTGACAATTGGGGACTCTAAAAAGTCACTAAATTGGAATTTGTCGGGGGGAACTCTGTCGGAGCACGGGACTTCAGTCCCGATTGGAAGCACCGTTATTTCGGGACTGAAGTCCCGTGCCCCGAGAACGCCAAATTCCAATTTGTTGATTAGTTTCGAGTTTTTAGAAGTCCCCGATTTGTGTTTCCGGGCTGGTACACGGAGTTGTGCATGAAAAATCCCCCGTTTCTGGTGGCGAAACGGGGGATGCAGGAAAAATGCAGCTTGTTGTTATCAGAGCCTCAACTTGGACTTATCGCCCTTGCCCTTGCCGCTGATACTGGCTTTCAGGGTGCCGGGGGATTTGCGCAGTCGCTCGGCTCGCTTTTCAAGCTTTCTGCGTTCATTGTTGCGGCCAACCACGCTGATGATGGTGATGAGCACAATGAGACCTACGCCGATGAGAACCCAGTGCATGGTAGTGAGCTTGTCCAGCCCCAGCTTGGCCAGCAGGCCATCCACGTCTTTGCTGCGGTCACCCTTCTGCTTGACGCTCTTGATGGGCTTGACCTTAATCGGGGTTTTGACCACCTTGCCGGTTTCCTCGGGCTCTTCCACCACTTCAGGAGTCTCTTCTTCCGGTTCTTCGGGCTCGGGTTCGGGCTCGGGCTCGTCTACTACTGTCTGCTCTTTCTTAGGCTTTGCCACTTCCTTGGGCTTGTCCGTCTTATTGGCTGTATAGAGACGGGTTTCCTCGTCCTCCAGCAGCTTCTTGACAGCGCTGCCGCTCAGGGTGTTGCCCATGGCGGAAGAAGCGCCGCTGGTGCTGCCTTCAGAAAGATGGCGGCGATTTTCTTTCGGAACATTCCGGTAGAAGGTGAGGCGCAGGCACTTGTTGGCTCCGCTGAGTTCTTCGAACATGTAGCCTTCCTCGAATTTCATGGCGCGTGCGCGGCCCATGTAGTACTTGGCGGCTTTATCTGCTGAGAATTTGCGCCATGCGGCTTCTTCAAACTTACCGATGTCGGCGGCGTCCTTGTCTGCCTCATCCAGGGAGACCGGTTTGCGGTAATCCACAACGATGCAGATAAGCTTGCCGGTTTTGCCGTCGAAGTCAACAGTGAGCTTGCGGTTGTCGTCCAGGTTCCAGATGCGGCGCACGCTCAAGTCGCTCAGAACGCGGTAGGCGTAGTCCTTGGTCAGGTTGTCATCCGCAGCCTGGCGGTCGAGGGAAGGGGAGAGGTCGCTGAGTTGCACAGCCATGCCTGCCGGGGCGAGGAGCAGTAATCCAGTCAGGGCATATTGAAAGAGTTTATTCATACCGGGGCTGATAGTAGCATGTTGACAGCACGCTGACAAGCCTATTGTTCGAGAAATCGGAACAATTCACGGCGCGCAACGCGCGAGCATGTACTGAGGCTGTGGGAAATTTCTTTCATGCATGAAGTAAAAAAATAAAAAAAGTGATTTTGGTGTTGACTTCCTGTGTGAAAGTAGTAGAATGCCGCAGCCGGGTTGCCCCCCGGCAGGGAACCAGAAAGAAAACAGAAGAAAATGAAGACTATCGCTATCGTACTCGGCCTCGCTACTCTGACCGCTGTAGGTAACACACTGCCCCCCACCCCGGAGAATACGCTGCCGCCTACTCCGGAGTTCGCCATGTAATCCGGGCTGGTTGATGCGCTCCTCCTGATTCCGGAGGAACTGGTACCTGGGGATGGTATCCTTGGGCTCCTTGTCAGATGCTTCCGCTTTTTGAAGCGGGGGCTTTTTTTGTTTTCCGGTGCTGGGCGTTATGCCACGGGCTGTTGACACGCTGCAAGGTGCATAAAGCTTGACAAATGCGCCTACGCGCGTATAGTTTCCCGCGAACTTATGAAAAATCAGATTGCAAGCGTACAAGCAGAAGCCCTGGCGCGCATAGCCGGCATTGCCGATATGAAGGCGCTGGAGGATGCCCGCGTGGGTATTCTGGGCAAGAAGGGTACTCTCACCCAGGTGCAGCAGGGCATGCGCGATGTGCCCAAGGAAGACAAGCCCGCCGTGGGTGCGCTGCTGAATGAAGCCCGCGCCACCATCACCGCCGCGCTGGAGGACCGCAAGGCTGCCCTGCAGCAGGAGATTGATGCTGCCGCTGTGGCCGGTGTGGACTTTACCATGCCTGGTGCCACGCTGCCTGCCGGTGGCCTGCATCCCATCTCCATTGTGCGCGATGAAGCGGTGCGCGTGCTGCGCCGCATGGGCTTCACCCTGGCCGATGGCCCGGAGATTGAGGACGAGTGGCACTGCTTCGATGCGCTGAACACGCCGGACGACCACCCCGCCCGCAATGAGAAGGATACCTTCTATTTCGACAGCGGCAAGCTGCTGCGCACGCAGACCAGCACCGTGCAGGCCCGCGTCATGGAGAAGGATTGTCCGCCCGTCCGCATCATCTGCCCCGGTTCCGCCTTCCGCCGCGATGCTATCGATGCCACTCACCTTTCCGCTTTCAACCAGATTGAGGGGCTGTATGTGGCCAGGGAAGTGAGCGTGGGCGACTTGAAGGGCACGCTGGAGTATTTCCTGAAGGCGCTCTTCGGCGAGGAGACGGCGGTGCGCTTCCGTCCGCACTTCTTCCCGTTCACGGAGCCGAGCTTCGAGATTGACGTGCTGCTGCAGGCGGCGGGGCAGGCTCCGCGCTGGATTGAGATTGCCGGCTGCGGCATGGTGAACCCCGCCGTGTTCGAGAATATCGACAAGGCCACGGGCAAGAACCTGTATGCCGGCTGCACGGGCTTTGCCTTCGGTATCGGCCTGGAGCGTCTGGCCATGATTCGCTGGGGTATCCGCGATATCCGCCTCCTCATCGAGAACGATGCCCGCTTCCTGGCCCAGTTCCAATAAATAACACTAACCTCTTTCTGAATTAGAATCATGAATGTTTCACTGAATTGGCTTTCCAGCTACATTGACCTTGCAGGCCTCGGCACGCAGGAGATGGCCGATATGCTCACCTTCGCCGGTATTGAGGTGGAGGGTATCCAGGAGCGCGGCGTGACCACCGACCTCGTGGTGGTGGCCCAGGTCATGGAAAAGACGCCCGTGGAGGGCAGCGACCACCTGAATGTGTGCATGGTGGACGCCGGCGAGGGTTCCCTGCGCCAGATTGTGTGCGGCGCCCAGAACTACAAGGTGGGCGATAAGGTGCCCTGCGCTCTGCCCGGTGCGGTGCTGCCCGGCGGCTGGGAGATTAAGGACGGCAAGCTGCGCGGCGTGGAGAGCCGCGGCATGCTCTGCTCCGCCTCTGAGCTGGGGCTGCCGGATAAGGAACACGGCCTGTGGATTCTGCCGCAGGACTACGTCATCGGCACCCCGGTGCGTACCTTCGTGGAGACGGATACCATCTTCGAGCTGGAGATTACCCCGAACCGCCCGGACCTGCTGAGCCACTGGGGCATGGCCCGCGAGCTCGCCGGTATCACCGGCCGCAGCCTGAAGACCGACCCCGCCGAGGCTCCCGCCGCTGCGGCGGAGACGAAGCCCGCCGGCGATTTCATCACCCTTTCCGCCCCGGAGCTCTGCCCGCTCTACACGGCTACCCGCATTTCCGGCGTGAAGATCGGCCCCTCCCCGGAGTGGCTGGCCAACCGCCTGGTGGCTATCGGTCTGCGCCCCATCAACAACGTGGTGGATATCACCAACTACTGCCTCTTCGAGCTGGGGCACCCGCTGCACGCCTTCGACGCCGCTAAGATTACCGGCGGGCTGAACATCCGCCGCGCTGCGGAGGGCGAGCAGTTCACCAGCCTCATGAATGAGCAGTACACCCTGAAGAGTGATGACGTGGTCATCTCCGATGCCAGCGGCGCCGCCCTGGCCCTGGGTGGCGTGATGGGTGGCCTCGATTCCGGCGTGACGGATGCCACCACCGACATCATTCTCGAATCTGCCTGGTTCCTGCGCAGCAGCATCCGCTTCACCAGCCGCCGCCTGGCCCTGGGTTCGGATTCTTCCTACCGCTTCGAGCGCGGCACCTCCCCCTGGAATGTGCTGCGCGCCGCTGCCCGCGCCACACAGCTGATTCTGGAGTGCTGCGGCGGCACCGCCGAGCCGGTGCTGGTGGGTGGCCAGGCTCCCTGCCTGGTGTCCGAAGAGCTTGCCACCACCGCCACGGTGCTGGAGCAGGGTACCGAGGCTAAGATTTACTACGCCCTCGACCAGGTGAAGCTGGATTGGAAGGAGCTGGATGTGATGACCAACGGCACGCTGCCCCACATGGAGGGTGCCCGTATCCTGCGCAACCTGGGTCTCAAGGATGTGGACGTGAAGGGTACCTGGGACTGCCCGCCCTGGCGTCTGGACCTGAAGCGCAGCTGCGACCTGCTGGAGGAGGTGGTGCGTGTGTACGGTATCGATAACATCCCCGCTACCAGCACATCCATCTACGTGCCCGAGAGCGCCAATGACCGCGCCCACGATTACCGCATGGCTCTTTCCCGCAAGCTGGCCGGTGCCGGTTTCTGGGAGGTCCAGACCTTCAAACTCATCGCAGCCGAGAGCATCGACCCGACCATCGCCAGCGTGGAGAACGCTCTGCCCATCAAGCCGCTCATGGATGGCGATATCATCCGCGTTTCCCTGCCGATTTCCGAGGATCACTCCACCCTGCGTCCCTCGCTGGCTCCCGGCCTTATCTCCGTGGCTGCCCGCAATATCAACCAGGGCATGGAGGTGCTGCGCTTCTTCGAGTGCGGCCGCGTGTTCCGCAACACCGGCGGCGGCAAGGGCAAGGACATCGAGAACGAGGTGCTGGGTATCTTCATGGCCGGCAAGCTCGCCCCCGCCAGCTGGGCCTGCACCAAGCCGGGTGAGGCTCACTTCGAGCACCTCCGCGCCGTGCTGGATATCCTGGTGCCCAAGGCTGCCATCAGCATCGTGCCCGCCAGGCAGCAGCGCGAGAATGCCGCCGTGGGTGGTGATATCACTATCAACAACCAGGCCTGCGGCTATGTGGCCCGCCTTTCCCTGGCCAAGTGCCGCGCCCTGGGGCTGCCCATGGAAAGCTACTACGCCGAGCTCGACCTCCGCAAGCTGCAGCAGGTGGCCACCGCCCCCTTCAAGGCGGCAGACCTGCCCCAGTTCCCCGGCTCCAGCCGCGATGCTTCGCTGGATGTGCCCGCCGCCACCCGCCACGCGGATATCGTGAAGGTGGTGGAAGGCGCTAAGCAGAAGCTGCTGGTTTCCTGCGCGCTCAAGGATGTGTTCTGCGACCCGACCGGCGAAAAGCTCGCCGCCGACCGCAAGGCCATGACCTACACCTTCCTCTATCGCGACGCGAAGAAGACCCTCACCGCCCCCGAGGTGGACGCCGCGCACAAGTCCGTGCTCGATGCCCTCGCTGCCAAGGTGAAGGAACTCAGGTTCCGCTAAAGAATACTCTTAACGCTAAAAAAGCCGGAGAGTTTCGCTCTCCGGCTTTTTTGTAGCGCGGGACTGAAGTCCCGCGCTCCGAGTGTTACAGCTGCGCAATCACATTTTGAGCCGCTCCGGCCACGTCTGCCTGCCGGAGGAGCCAGGAGACGATGACCACGCGGCGGGCGCCGGCGGCGAGCACGGCGGGCAGGGTGCTGCCGTTGATGCCGCCGATGCAGAACATGGGGAAATCACCCAGCTGCGCCTGCACGGTGGCGATGTCCTGCAGGCCGATGGCGGGGCGTCCGGGCTTGGTGCCGGTGGGGAAGAGCGGGCCGAAGCCGATGTAGTCTGCCCCTTCGGCCACGGCGGCCAGCGCCTGCTCCGGGCTGTGGGTGGAGCGACCGATGAGCATATCCGGCCCCACGATGGCGCGGACGGCCTCCAGCGGGCCGCCATCCTGGCCCACATGCACGGCATCGGCCCCGATGCGGACGGCCATTTCGGGGTAATCATTCAGCACAAAGATGGCACCCGCCGCGCGGCAGAGCGGTTGCATGCGCCGCGCCAGCGCTTCCACCACATCGAGCGCCACGCCTTTGGCACGCAGTTGCAGGATGCGGATGCCGCCTTGCAGCAGGGCGGTGGTGACTTGCTCCACATCCTCCGGGCTCACGTAGCCTATATCAACAATCCCGTACAAACGGGCATCTGCCGGAACCTGCTTTTTCATGCGCTTGATTTTCTCTGAAATGCGGCTTCATTGCAAGTCAAAAAACGGCGTTGACAGATGAGGGCGGCCAGTGTACATTTGCTGACATGGAAACGCTTATCTCCCGTGGTATTATTGAGTCCTATTTTGGTAAACTTTCTTCCTGCCTGCAGCTGGATGCCGCCATCGTGGGCGGTGGGCCTTCCGGTATCGTGGCGGCTTATTATCTGGCGAAGGCCGGGCACAAGGTGGCGCTTCTGGACCGCAAGCTTTCTCCCGGCGGCGGTATGTGGGGCGGCGCCATGATGTTCAACGATATCGTGGTGCAGGAAGAGGCCATGCCCATCGTGGAGGAACTGGAGCTTTCTTACCGTCCGTACCAGGAGGGGACCTACATCGTGGACTCCGTGCATGCCACGGCCGGCCTGCTTTACCAGGCCACCAGGGCGGGTGCCACCATTTTCAACTGCTACTCAGTGGAGGATGTGGTGTACAAGCAGGGCCGCGTGGGCGGTGTGGTCGTGAACTGGACCCCCGTGCTGCGCGAGGGACTGCATGTGGACCCCCTCACGCTGCTCTCGAAGACCGTGCTCGATGCCACCGGTCACGATTGCGAGATTGCCCGCACCGTGGCCCGCAAGAACGGCGTGAAGCTTGATACCCCCACCGGCGGTGTGGTGGGTGAGATGAGCATGGATGCCGCCGAAGGCGAGCGCTCCACCATCGATAACACCAAGGAGATTTACCCCGGGCTCTTTGTTTCCGGCATGGCGGCCAACGGCGTGAGCGGCAGTTTCCGCATGGGCCCCATCTTCGGCGGCATGCTCATGAGCGGCCGCAAGGTGGCTGAGCTTATGAGCGCCAGTATTAAGAAGGATTAAGGATTAGGGAGTAAGGACTAATGCGGGGGGCTTCACCGGCTGTCAGCCAGTGGAGTGGTGGGTATTTTGTGCTGATAGTGCAGGTAAGTCCGCGAAATGTGGTCGAAACGGTAAAAAGTCGTCACACATTTGCAAATTTGTGTTGATAATGAACGAGCTGCGAAAAATGGGCGGCTGAGGGGCTCTCGATTAGTATCAAACGGGAATATCTAAAAACTCACTAAATTGGAATTTGGCGTTCTCGGGGCACGGGACTTCAGTCCCGAAATAACGGTGCTTCCAATCGGGACTGAAGTCCCGTGCTCCGACAGAGTTCCCCCGACAAATTCCAATTTATCGAGCATGATTGATTTTTTTAGAGTTCCAAAATTGTACATTGTACCTTGTAAATTGTCCTTTCAAATTCGCATTTTTTGTTTTTAACTTTGCAATTGGCATGGTGTTGTGCTATGCTCCACGCGCATGCCCGGTATATTATATAAGAAATGGCTGGCAGTGATGCTGGCGTTCATGGCTCTTTTCCTGAGCTCCTGCGGGGAGAATGAGTCGGAGCGCGGCAAGCTGATAATGGTGACAACCGCCACGTTCCCCCCGTATGAATTCTACCAGGGGAGCCGCATTGTGGGCATTGATGCCGACATGGTGCGCGAGATTGCCAAGCGCAATGACCTGGAGCTGGTGATTGAGGATATGGCTTTCGATTCCGTGATTGCTGCGGTGCAGACCGGCAAGGCGGATGTGGCGGCTTCCGGTATCACGGTGACGGAGGACCGCAAGAAGCAGATTGATTTCACCACGAGCTACGTGAAGTCTGACCAGGTCATCATTGTGCGCAAGGATTCTGACATCGTCGGCCCGGAGACGATGCGGGGCAAGCGCATCGGTGTGCAGCACGGCACCACGGGCGATATGTACGTGACCGAGAATATCCAGGACCCGGAGCGTTTCCAGGATGGTGCGCTGGCGGTGGCATCGCTGGTGACGGGTAAGATTGATGCCGTGGTGCTGGACAGCGCCCCGGCAGAGGAGCATGTGGCCCGCAACAAGGGTATCCGCATCCTGCCCATGGCCCTGGTTTCAGAGGAGTACGCCATGGCTATCAGCAAGTCCCGCCCGGAGCTGCTGGCCATGTTCAACCGCACCATGGCCGGCATGAAGGCAGACGGCACCATGGATGCCATCTGGGCCCGTTATCTGGATAAGGACGGCAAGCCGCTGGCGGTGCCTGCTGTGCTGGCCGAAGAGAAGGGGCTCTGGCAACGCATGCAGGATTCCTTCCGGACCAATTTTGTGAAGGATAACCGCTGGCGCTACCTGGTAAATGGTTTCCTGATTACTATTGAGATTTCTTTCTGCGCGGTGCTCATGGGCCTGTGCATCGGTTTTCTGGTGGCGGTGGTGCGCAGCGCACATGACCAGACCGGCCGCTACAAGGTGCTCAACTTCCTGTGCCATATTTACCTGACGGTGGTGCGCGGCACGCCGGTGGTGGTGCAGCTGCTCATTATCTACTTCGTGATTTTCGGCTCGGTGGATGTGAGCAAGGTGCTGGTGGCCATCGTGGCGTTCGGTGTGAACAGCGGCGCCTACGTGGCGGAAATCATCCGCTCCGGTATCATGGCGGTGGATTCCGGCCAGATGGAGGCCGGCCGCAGCCTGGGCCTGAGCTATGGCACCACCATGCGCTCGGTCATCCTGCCGCAGGCATTCAAGAATGTGCTGCCTGCGCTGGGTAATGAGTTCATCGTGCTGCTCAAGGAGACTTCCGTGTGCGGTTACATTGCCTTGCAGGATCTTACCAAGGGCGGCGATATCATCCGCAGTCAGACCTACGATGCTTTCCTGCCGCTTATCGCGGTGGCACTCACCTACCTGGTGGTGGTGGTGTGCCTGAGCCAGTTGCTGAAGAAACTTGAAAACTCCCTGAAGAAGAATGAACGCTGATAATATATTGGAGGTGCGCGACCTGGTGAAGGAATTCGGCGACCACCGTGTGATTGACGGGGTGTCCGTGGGTGTGAAGAAGGGCGAGGTGGTGTTCCTGCTGGGCCCCAGCGGCGCCGGCAAGAGCACGGTGATGCGCTGCATGAATTTCCTGGAGACGCCCACGGGCGGCGAGGTCCTTTTCCACGGCGAGCCGGTGGACCGCACGGAAAACGGCCTGAACCACTACCGCGCCAAAGTGGGCATGGTGTTCCAGCATTTCAACCTTTTTGCCAACCTCACCATCCTGGACAATATCACCCTGGCTCCGGTGAAATGCGGGCTCATGAGCTGCATGGAGGCTGAGACCCAGGCGCTGCACCTGCTGCACCGCATCGGCCTGCGCGATAAGGCCAAGGCCTATCCCTCCCAGCTTTCCGGCGGCCAGAAGCAGCGCGTGGCCATTGTGCGCGCCCTGGCTATGAACCCGGAGGTGCTCCTCTTCGATGAGCCCACCTCCGCTCTGGACCCTGAAATGGTGGGCGAGGTGGAAAATCTTATGCGCGAACTCGCCAGGGACGGTATGACCATGCTCGTGGTCTCCCACGATACTGATTTCGCCATGGAACTGGCTGACCGCATCGTGTTCCTGGCAGATGGCAAGCTCGTGGTGGATGCCCCGCCCGCCGTCATCGCCGCCAGCGATAATCCCCGCATCCGCGATTTCTTCTCGATTAGATAAGAAGTTGCTTATTAACAGACTCTTATATAAACGGGCACCTGATCGGGTGCCCGTTTTGCCGTGGAAAATGTGCTTCGCATGCACAAATCTCCCGTGAAAAATGTGCATGACAAGCACAAATCTCCCGTGAAAAATGTGCAAGCCGTATCAATTTTGATAATCAGGCTTACTCTTTCGTGCGCTGGTTGGGGCCATCGCCCACGGAGACGACTTCTACCTCCACCTGGTGTACTCCCCACTGGTGGAAACCGATGGCGCGTGCCACGGCGGGGCTGATATCAATGATGCGGCGGTGGTGGAAGGGGCCGCGGTCGTTCACGCGCACCAGGCAGCTCTTGCCGGTGGAGATGCTGGTGACTCGCACGGTGCAGGGGAGGGGCAGGGTGCGGTGCGCGGCATATTTGGCACCGTAGCGCAGCCGCTCACCCAGCGCGCCGATGCTGTCGCCGCCTTCGTAGAGCGAGGCTTCGCCCACTTCTCGGTATTGCAGGGCTTCCTGTATGCCCATGGGGCGGTAGCGCTTGCCGTTCACGGTGTATGGACTCCTTTTCAGTTTGGGCTCGGGCCGTGTGTCTGCCGCTGCCGCCGCAGCTTTTCGCTTGCGCCAGGCACAGCCCGTGCCAGGCAGCAGGATGCCGGCCGCCATGAGCAGGAGTATGAGTCGGTAGATGCCTCGCACGGCGCCATTCTAGCAGATTGAAACCCATTAGGCAAGACGCACCTCGACTTTACACGAAAAAAGGCACACCGTGAAGGGGTGCCTGGGTGGAGGTGGTGGTAAGCGGGGGAGGCGGTGCGTTGGTTGCACCCCATGGAAGGGGTGCAAAGAACCCGCGTCCGCCCCCCCCCGGCCCCTTGCTGGCGCAAGGGGTGAACCTGCCCGGAGGTGTCCGGGCAGGCCGGGGGCTGGAAAGCTCCATCCGTCTTCGACTAGCGTCTACGCCGTGACAGGCCGGGCTTTTCAGCCTCATCCGTGCAGCATGGTGAACCATGGTCATTTGACGAGGTTGCGGGTGCGTGAGCCCGACGCGTAGTTACACGAAAAAAGGCACACCGTGAAGGTGTGCCTGGGTGGAGGTGGTGGTAAGCGGGGGAGGCGGTGCGTTGGTTGCACCCCATGGAAGGGGTGCAAAGAACCCGCGTCCGCCCCCCCGGCCCCTTGCTGTCGCAAGGGGTAAACCTGCCCGGAGGTGTCCGGGCAGGCCGGGGGCTGAAAGCTCCACTGGAGCTTTCAGCCTCATCCGTGCAGCATGGTGAACCATGGTCACTTGACGAGGTTGCGGGTGCGTGAGCCCGACGCGTAGTTACACGAAAAAAGGCACACCGTGAAGGTGTGCCTGGGTGGAGGTGGTGGTGTGCGGGGAAATGGTGCGTTGGTTGCCCCCCATGGAAGGGGTGCAAAGAACCCGCGTCCGCCCCCCCGGCCCCTTGCTGTCGCAAGGGGTAAACCTGCCCGGAGGTGTCCGGGCAGGCCGGGGGCTGAAAGCTCCACTGGAGCTTTCAGCCTCATCCGTGCAGCATGGTGAACCATGGTCACTTGACGAGGTTGCGGGTGCGTGAGCCCGACGCGTAGTTACACGAAAAAAGGCACACCGTGAAGGTGTGCCTTTTTTCGTGTAAAACGAAGCGGACGGGGCTCGAACCCGCGACCTCAGCCGTGACAGGGCTGCGCTCTAACCAAACTGAGCTACCGCTCCGTCGGTTTTACCGAGTTCGCCACTTTGCAGCGGGAACGGGGGCATTATACAGAAACATACCTGCCATTGCAAGCCTTTTTTTGTGAAAAATGAACTTTGGGTCACACGCACGTGTATCAAAGTTTGAGTACAGAGCCCGATAAATGGGAATCTGTCAGGATGTACAAAGGACAAATTACAAAGGACAATTTAGGAGTTCCGCTCGCCATAGGCTCGCCATTTTAAACGGCTGCGGCGGAGCCGCAGGGAACTTTCAAATTGTACCTTGTCCTTTGTACATTGTACTTTCAAACATCAATTTATCGAGCAGGGGGGGGGCTTCTCCCAAAATGTTGCTTATATTTCTATTGCCGACAAAATCTTGGGGATACGTTGACTTTGGACCAGAAAATTGCGCCGAAAAAAGAAAAAATATAAAATTTTGTCTTGACTTTGGAGTTGCGGAGGTGTATACTGCGCTCACCGCAACACTGCGTGCGGTTCCTGAAAAGGAAAAAGCGCCCGTAGCTCAATTGGATAGAGCATCTGACTACGGATCAGAAGGTTTGAGGTTCGAATCCCCACGGGCGTGTTTCTCATAAGGAGTTAGCAAAAATGCCGGTTCGGTTCAACGAAACCGGTTTTTTTGTCCTCTAACCCCTGCAGAGAATGCAACAAAGCATGGGGGCGTCCCGGTTTCGACTGAACATTCGAGGCGCCGGCTGCATGTGGAGGTTGATCGGCTGGCCTCCTTAAAAGCCGCTCAAAAGATTAAGTGCCTATTCTAAGAACGAATACGCCATGGCTGCGTAATTAACGCGCCTTGCGCCGATTCCCGACGCCTACTAGGGATGACGCGCCTAGCTCAGTAGGCAGGTGCCCGGCGGGGGAACCGCGCCGGGTATGACATCCACAGGTTCCTGGCTATGGTGAAAGGCTGACGCGGAGCGGATCACCGGCGAGATGCAGCAATCCGCGTCTGAACATGGAGATGCTTGCGTCAACAGTGTCCAGGACAGGGGTTCAATTCCCCTCGCCTCCATCCAAAAGAAGAGCGGCCGTTGCAAAACGGCCGCTTTTCACGTCCACGCGGCACGCGTGGATATCGTCTTGCCGCAGGCAAGATATCGTCACGAAGTGATATCGTCCGCCCCGCCAGGGGCGGATATCGTTTCCAGATGGCGCCAGGTCTCGTTACCCCCAACCATCGGGAAAGTGCAGGCCAATGTTGAACAGTCGAACGACATCCGGCTGAACACAGCTTATTGATAAAAGAAAAAGCCCCCGTTAGCGGTGCGGCAACACCCGGGGGCTGATTCATGAATAAAATAATAACCGGAGATTTCTCTCCACGAGAGATTGAATCATAAAGAGGTGAGAAAGTCAAGGATTCTAACACCTTTGGAACGCAATGAACAGAATCCAGATCAGTTGCTCAGCCAACACCGGGTTAAGGAGGGCTGCCGACAAGCGGGTTATTATTTTTTCATGATGTAAAAGCCGCCTGGCTTTTGCCGAAGCAGGCGGCGAGGTGATGATAACAGGTAAGCCAAAGAGAGACAAGTTATATGTGAACTCATTTCTACTTTACCTGTAATGCGTACCGCATAGGGGGGCAGTAAAGCAGCGTGTTCAGCATTACAATTTTGTTACAATATTTCGTATCGGATTGCGTCTAAGCGTGCAGGTTTCCCTCGCCTCCAGCCTCCGGAAAATGGAGAAAAAGTCTGGTCCGGCCCGCCCGCGTGGTGAGCCGGATCAATTTTTTGATGTTAACCTGCCTCCTGTATAAGAAAATACTTGTTTTGCATTTCCTGCGTGGTAAATTGTTGAGTATGGATAAGGTTGGATTGCGCAGATGGGCGGAGCAGAATAGTCTGCCAGATGAGCGGATAGTGTGGGCAGGGAGCCCGCGCATGGTGTATTTTCGCGGATTGTTCATAACCCGGGTGATTCCCGGGGCCATGCTGCTGGGGCTTGCTGTCTGGTTTTATTATGGGGCTCCGGGGATACCGCTTGCAGATTGGGCCATGTTCCTGACAGATTCCTTCCCGAAGGAGATAGTGTTTGTACTGGGACTGTTGTTTGTGTTGCTACCGTTTTTCAGGGCCTACATGTTGCGGCATACCTTCTATATCATCACCAACCAGCGTGTGTTGAAGGCTCGTGTGCTGAGCAACCGGGTGCGCCAGTGGCCGCTGGAAATGGTGCAGAATGCCACTCGTATCGACTATCATGATGGTTTGTGTACGTACCTGTTTGATGAGTGGGAGGATGCGCCCCATCGCCACGAGCGTATCAGCCGCGGTATCTATTTTGTGCGCCCCGATTTCAGGGCTGCCCTGGCCAAGGCAAATGAACAAATTGAGGGCGGTTCATGATTACTTGTTCACTATGCTCCTGAAGTGTGATAGAATCTCCGGAGTAAAACCATGATTGACCTTGTCCTCAATTCTTTCCTGGCCTCTATTCCGGTGTTCATCTTCTTCGGCATCGGGTTCTGGCTGCGATTCAAGAAAGCCATTGCGCCGGAGCAGGATGCCGTGATTCTGCAGCTGGCCATGGATGTGGGCTACCCCTGCCTGATTTTCCACAGTATCATGAAATACATGGTGGTGGAGGCCAATCCCGCCATGGCTACCGTCGGGTTTTCGTTGCAGGGGATTCTGTGCGGCTTCCTGGAGATGCTGGTGGGTGTGCTGGCGGCCTATGCGGTGGCCTGGGTGCTGCGGCTGCGCATCGGCACCGGGCTGCGCACCTTCACCCTCACCGCCGGGGTTCAGAACTATGTGTTCTTCGTGGTGCCCATCATCCAGATGCTCTTTTCTGCCCCCGGCGACCCCACGCTGGGCGTGCTCTTCATTCACAACATGGGCTGCGAGCTCTTCATCTGGAGCCTGGGGGTCATCCTCATGTGCGGCGGGGTGAAGAACCTGCGCCTGGGACTGTTGCTTCGCGGGCCCCTGCTGGCGGTTCTTGGCTCGCTGCTTATTGCCTGGGTGGGGCTCGGGCCATATGTGGCGCTGCCGCCGCTTATGAAGGCCGCGGAGATGATAGGCGCGGTCTCCACCCCCATCTGCCTCATCATTTTCGGTTGTTCGTTGTATGACCTGACCCGCAACTTCACCTGGCAGCCGCGCATGCTCGTGGCGGGGGTGCTCACGCGTCTCCTGCTGGCACCCGCGCTCATTCTGCTGCTGGCCTGGCTGCTGCCGGTGGACCCGCTCATGAAGCGTATCATGGTGATTCAGAGCGCTATTCCCAGCGCGGTGATTCCGGTGATTCTGGCCAAGCGTTTCGGCGGTGTGCCGGAGGTAGGTACCCAGGTGCTGCTCGCCACCACGCTGTGCTCCTTCGTTACGCTGCCCATCTGGCTGGCGCTGGGCAGCAGGTTTGTGGTGCCTTTGTAAGTCCACTCCCCCCTCCGTCCGCCCATCGGGCGTGCGGGACTTCAGTCCCGCCCCTGCTGAAACCAGCTGCCCGTCCCGGCTTCACCGGGACGGGCAGGGAGAAATCCAAATCACGAATCACTCAAGCCGCGGAGCATCATCGCCAGCATCCCGTTGGGAGAAATACCACCCACCCAGATTTCTGCCGCCTGCCGCAGCACGTACTCATTGCACCAG
Organism: Akkermansiaceae bacterium; assembly: GCA_015062005.1. GTDB lineage: Bacteria > Verrucomicrobiota > Verrucomicrobiia > Verrucomicrobiales > Akkermansiaceae > Akkermansia. The sequence goes on along the minus strand of SUVL01000022.1, from coordinate 5,806 downwards.
GCCGCCACCTTTTTATTCAACCCACTGCCATGCGGCTGCGGAGAGATAAACAGCAAGCGCTTTTCCTCCAGGGCAAGCCTCTGCCCGGCAGAGAGCTCCTCGACCCGCGGTATCCCCTGGGGGCAGACGTGAATAATGCGTTGTTTCCTTGCCAGCGCGCGGTGCAGAACCGCCCGTTCCTGCCTGCTGGCGAACGTGGAAATCAGGGCCGTATCCGGGGGCAGCGGAACTGGAGTTCCGCTCTGCGATAATTCGATGCGACGCGGCACCAAACCGGCCGCATCATATTCCTGCGATGCCACAAACGCTCTCTTGGGCGCATTCAGGAGCTCCACCTCACCCAGCGCGTACTGCGTCACAGCACCCCAGCGGTCCCGAGTCCAGTTCCTGGGATTATTGCGTATATATCGCTCATAATTCCGCAGCTCCTGCTCGCTGGAAACCAGATCTTCCCAGTAATCGCGCAGCCAGAGATGCTCACCAATATCCGGCACCCTCCCCTCGCGTTTCATTCTGCCATAGAGAAAGGCAGTCGCCCCCTTGAACCGCCCGACATAAAAGCCCAGGTGCTGCGCCCTATTACCCGGCTGCCCCCGCACCCCCAGAATCATGTGAACATGATTCGGCATAATCACATACTCCCCCAGCTCCAGCGCCGGATACCTCCGCGGCAGCTCCTCCAGCACAGCCCTCACCTCCTGCCCCAGCTCGTTCAACACACATCTCTCACCCAGAATGCCCCCCCAGCAGGGACATATTATGCGCCACTTGAAACGTCACAAAAAAACGCCCATGCGCATAATTGATATTTTTGTTCCTCAGTTCTTTGCGGAAATGCCGTTCTTTCATAACCTGCGAAGCTCAGCCCCATGCTTTATCCACCCCGCATCATACCAGACTGCCCCGCCCATGACAAGACACAAAGCAACGTTCCCCCCTACATCCGCCCATCGGGCGCCCATCGGGCGTGCGGGACTTCAGTCCCGCCCCTGTTAAAACCAGCTGCCCGCCCCGGCTTCGCCGGGACGGGCAGGGAAATTCAAATCACACCGAACCGCTTATGCCTTCCGGCGGCGGCGGGCGGCGAGAGCAGCCAGAGCCAGCAGGCTCAGCGTTGCCGTGGTCGGCTCGGGTACGTTCAGGCCGGTGATGGTGATGATAGTGCCCACATTCTCGCCGGTGGCTGCGCTGTAGCTCACGCTCACGCCGCCGGTGCTGCCGCCTTCGCTCACGCTGGCGGGTGTTTCCACGGCGCCGTTCACATAGGCAGTGGCGCCCTGGGCGGTCAGCAGCTGGCCCAGCCAGCTATCGGCCGTGAAGATGATGCCGGAGCCGGCTGTCAGATTCTCATAAGAATCGAAGCCTACGCCGCTGAGGGTGATGCTCAGGTCATACTTGCCAGGGCCCATGGCGGTCTCGGTCACGCAGGAAAGGTCGCCCAGATCCACGGCCAGGCTGGCACCAGTGCTGGCGTTGATGGTGATGCTGCTGTCTTCCGTGATGGCGCTGGTGCTGGCGCTGAAAGCCGTGCCACCTGCGCCCACCACGCTCATGGGGGCATCCGTGCTGAACTTGCCTTTGTCCAGTACCACGTTGCTGGCCGTCACATTCTGCAGCTTCACCTTGGTACCCACCGTAGCTGCGGTCACCGTAGTGTTGGTCAGCGTCATGTCCTGGATGGTGAAGGAGGCATCCTCCTGCAGCTGGGCCAGAGCCACGTTCGCATTGGAGATGCTGCCCTTGGCGCCATCGGTAGTGTTGGTAGCGGAAATGGTGCTGCCTTGCACGGTCACGTTGCTCAGGCTGGCGTTCTGCTGGCTGATGGTCACGTTACCGGCGGTGATGCTGTTGCTCTCGCCGCTGAGGGTGGCGGTCTTGCCGTTGTTTACCTGCAGCTTGGTCACATTCACGTTCTTGCTCAGAGCTGCCCCTTCAGTCGTGTCAATTTCCAGATTCAGCGTGCCGGCGGCGTTGCTGATTTCGGTGTTGATATCTTTGGCCTCGCCGGAGAACTTCACTGTGGTAATTGCGTTTGCGGCAGTTTCGGTCTGCTCAAAGGCACCGGTCCACTCGGCAACATTGCCGGCGAATTCATACTTCCTGGTCTTTTCATTAGTATAGCTCACTATGTACTTACCTGCACCAGCAAAAGCGCCGATATATTTGTAGTCGGGATCACCCGCATTCGTACTGTTCAGCTCCAGATTGCCAGTCAGACGGATGTTGGGGGCCACATCGCCAGCATAGATAGTAGTGTGCAACTTCCCTGTCAGACCGGCCTCCGCCACTTCCACCCAGGAGTTTGAGTTACCCAGATTGTGCAGCATGGCTCCCTCCGTGGTGCCATACAGCCTCACTGTACCTGTCCAAGCTGTGTTCTTAAGACTGTCAGTCGTTACGCCGACCACGGTGCCAATAGAGTTATTGCTATCACCAAGATTAGTAACCTGCCCCAGGTCGTACACGCCACTGCCTTTCAGAGCGATGGTACCGGAACCTGTCTTGGTAATTTTGTTCAGCTTGGCATTGTCATTCAGCTGGATGGTGGTGGTTCCCGCTGCATTCACCGTGCCGATACTGTGGGTGACCGGGACTTCGGAGGTGCCGCCACCTAGGGTGAGGGTGGTATATGCGGCAAGGTTCACCGTGGCTCCAGCGGCATTCAGCCGGCCGATACTGTGGGTGACCGGGGCTTCGGAGGAGGTGCCGCCACCCAGAGTGAGGGTTTTGCCGGCGGATACAGTCACCAAACCCGATACCACGTTCAGCTTTCCGATGCTGGTGTTGTCCTGCACATTGAACGTGAAAGAGCCTCCGGTACTGGCGGTCAGACTCGAGAAGCTGATGGAGGTCTTGCCTTCGCCGACATTCCCGGTGTTAATCACAACCGTGTGATTTGCGGTGGAGGAAAACTCTATTTCACCTTCAAAATTGCTCAGGGAACTGATGGTCGTAGAAAAGGCTTCAGTACTATCACCCACCCTGGAAGCGGACAGTTTGCCTGTTCCCGCCAGGCTTTCAATACTGATGCTGCCGCCATACTGAAACTGCAGATTCAGGTCATTATCCAGGGTGGTCGTACCAGTCAATTTAACCACGTCGTCCGCAGTAGCATGCGTATCGAGCACCTTGAATGTGGCGGCACCGTCGCTGCCCTGAACCGTCAGATTGTTAAACTGGGCATTGGCTCCGGTGCCTTGGTATTGAAGATTCGAGCCACTGTTCAAAACAAAACCGGTAATGGTTTTAGTATTGACATCTTTCCCATCGGCGTCACTGCCTGTGCTTTTACAACCCAGCGTAAAAGTTGTGCCAGCGGCCAGCTCCAAGGTGCCCTTGAAGCTGGTTGTCAATGCAACATTTCCGGTATCCAGCCCATCCATGGAAATCAACAGAGTGCCGGGTGTTGCGTCAGCATCGTAGGTAATCACACTGCCTGTCAGCAACTCCACAATGCTCAGGCCACCCGCCTCAGCATCATAATTAAGCTTGGCACCGCTGGCCACTTTGATATTGCCGCTATCGTAGGCAATATCGCTGGTGTTCACCGTGCCATCGGTGATCTTCATCGTGCCGCCATTCAGCACGTATGTGCTTGCCTTGGTCCGTACAAGCTCCTGCACAGCTGCGCCCACTTCAACATCACCACTCTTGATGTAGTAGTTATCATACAGCGTATAATCACCGGAATCGAAGTAGAAGCCTAAACCATCACCATCTTGCTCACTGGTATCTTGGGCGAGCTGGTATGTATCCGTTCCATTCACATGGCAAAGAGGGTACTCAGCTCCAATATGCAGGTCATCAATGGTGTCGGCACCCTTCACCAACCAGTATTTGGTGCTGAGTATATATTCAAACCCATTCCCATAGGTGTTGGTAGTCAAATTGCCCGCATCATCGAGCGCTTCGTTCAGGATATGTACGCTACCGCCATCAGTCTTGATGTCGAAGTTCTGGATCGTATCCAGTCTGATTTCTGTGCCTTCTGCCAAGTTCAGGGTGCCATTGTTATATATGGTGTCCTTAAGCACAATATTGCCGGAAAGGCTCAGGCTGGTGTCAGCCTCCACCGTTAGGTTGCTGCCGAACGTCAGCGTGCCGGCGTTGCTCACCGTGCCGGCCAGCGTGGTGGCGACATTGAAAGTGGCGCTGGCATCAGCAGCAATCTCCAGGCTGTATCCATCATTTGCTACGCCTTCATTAGTAATGCTCAGCGTACCCGTGCCGGAGAAGGTATAATTACCGCTGCTCACCGCGATGCTCTTGGCGGTGGCTGCTGTATCCACGGTCACGGTGTAGTCGTTGATTGTGCTGTCATCATTCGCAACACCTACAAAGGTGGCATTGCCCACATTAGCACCCGCCATGGTGCCGATGGTGCCGGCAGCTGTCTTCCAGCTTTCGCCGCTCCAGGTGGCATTTGTGCCATTTGTCCAAGTGACATTGGCTCCGGAGTTGATGGTGGCGGCATACAACACCGCGCCTCCGGTAAGACCCGCATAGGTATTATGGGTTTGTGCATTAGAAAGTTTAAAATGACAATCCAGAGAAGTATTCTCCGTACAAGAGATAGGATCTGCAAGATTCAACACAATCCCAGCAGTTCTGCCCCCATACTCAAGTGCTACTGAGTCGCTTACTTCCGGGGAGTCACCTACCGTAATGGCTCCAGTTGCAGAAATGCTAACATTCTTATCGGAGCCACCTCCATTAATAGCGTAAGCATCGAAACTGAACCCTGTAATAACAAAACCAACGACATCATTATCATTGCTACCTGAGTAATCCAAAGTGAAATTCATTGTCCACGAGTCATCTTGACCACTGCGCAATTGAACATTAGGCGAGAAAGTATTTGCGTAATCGCCGTTTGTGGGTGTTTGCCACCCACCGGTCGCATTAGTTCCACCATAAACAAAATCGTAACTGTCATACGACATGGTTATCCCGGGGAAAGTTATGGTATTTCCCTCAGCATCTACGAAATCATATGTAACAACGTCGCCATCGCGATCAATATCAAACTTTATCTCCGCAGCCTGGGAGAAGGGCGCAGAGGACATGGTGATAGCGGCTATAAGTGCGGTGAACAGTTGCTTGGGGAGGTGCAGTTTCATGTTCGGAGCGGTGAGAGTGGTGAGATTCTGGTGATTTTTTTCGAAAGCTTTCTTCTGGTGATACGGTGGCCGTCGGGAATGTCTCCCGGGCACTATGCGGGCAAAAGCACGCGGGACAAGTATATCGCATTTTGAATGCGATGTACAGACAAATTTGGTAAAAAAGCCTGAATTTTCTGCTTTTAGATAAGAATTTCAACTAAATTCGGGGCAAATTCTGCCAGTTTTTCGAATTTCGGCACCAAAAACGAAGCACTCCCTCTCCAGACCGGTAAAGATTACAAATGACCAGGCGGAAATGATAAGACAGATTGAAGTACGAATTACGAGTTACGAATTACGAAGTAGTGAAGTTCTTTCGGGTTACTTTCGGGTTACTTTCGGGTTACTTTCGGGTTACTTTCGGGTTACTTTCGGGTTACTTTCGGGTTACTTTCGGGTTCTTTCGGGTTCTTTCGGGGTTCTTTCGGGGTTCTTTCGGGGTTCTTTCGGGGTTCTTTCGGGGTTCTTTCGGGGTTCTTTCGGATTGCTTTCGGGTTCTTTCGGGTTCTTTCGGGTTCTTTCGGGTGCTTTCGGGTTGCTTTCGGGTTCTTTCGGGTTCTTTCGGGTTCTTTCGGGTTCTTTCGGGTTCTTTCGGGTTCTTTCGGGTTCTTTCGGGTTCTTTCGGGTTCTTTCGGGTTCTTTCG